>CAVXZZ010000006.1:0-171000 GCA_963766255.1 uncultured delta proteobacterium | reverse complement strand
ACTAAAAACAGCATCCTGAGATACCTGGATCCCATCGTCCAGCGTCTGGTAAAATAACACCAGGTGGTATCAGAACTAAAGCGGTCTCAAGATTTTAAGTGTTGGTGACCAGCACACAGACTTCAAAAGCCCTGTGAGATCTGGTCGAAGGGAGTTAGTTAATTGAAGCAAATTGAATGCCCATTATGTGGTCCAACAACGGGTGAAACTGTTTTAGAAATTACCAGACCCGATAGATTTGAACAGGCAGCAGGAATACCAGTCAAAGATTACCAACGCGAATGGATTGCGTGTGCCGGCTGCGGATTGCTGATTGATTGCTATGATCGGAAAGATATTTCCTATTTATACAATGACCAATATTATAGTGCGGAAATCGAAAAGGAAAGTGTGTCAGAGCGCTTTAGCCGCATTCTGGCGCTGCCGCCCAAGACGTCGGATAATCATTATCGGGTGAAACGCATACTCAGTTTTTTAACCGATTTTTATTCGACTTACAGCAATGTGATACCCGCTGATCTGAACAAGCGCATACTGGATATAGGATCCGGAACGGGTATATTTTTGTATCGATTCCTCGAAAATGCCCCCGATTGGAACGCGAGCGCTGTGGAACCGAATCACTATGCTTGCGAACACCTGCGGGCACTTGAAAAATTCATAGTTATCGAAAATTATTTTTCAACATCAGTTGTTGAGGAGTCACAGGAGCTCATTACTCTAAATAAAGTACTTGAACACATCCAGGATCCGGTTGACTTGCTGAGAAACGTTAAAGACTGCCTTTCTGATTATGGATTACTTTATGTTGAAGTTCCGGATAAACAGACAGTCCGTTACAGAGAGCCTGATGACAATATCCTTGGATCACTTCACTTTTATTTGTTCGATCCGGCGACACTTTGCCTGTTGTTTAAAAAATCCCAATTGGTCCCACTGGCAGTTCAGCGCTATGTTGAACCGAGTGGCAAAATTACAGTATGCGGCTTTGCCGTGACAGAAGACTTTTTCAGGCAGTTATGCGGTAGTTAAAATTATTTTCATCAAAACCTTGGGTTTTTCTCGGGCATGTATCTACAACTGGCTTGCGCGATACCGCGCCGGTGGATGGCACGCACTGAAAACTGGTAGCCGAACGGGTCGTCCCAAAAAACTTGGTGGCAAACAGATAGCCTGGATTTACAAGACGGTTGTAGACAAAGACCCGCTTCAAATGAAATTCCACTTCGCCCTTTGGACACGCTCTATGGTAGCTATTGTGATTAATCGCAAATATGGAATCAAGCTCAGCGAGAGTTCTGTGGGGCGACTGCTTAGACAATTGGGCTTGAGCTGCCAAAAGCCACTGTATCGTGCCTATCAACAAAATCCGGAAGCTGTTGAGCAATGGAAAGAAAAAGTATTTCCTGAAATCAAAAAAAAAGCGAAAAGAGTTGGTGCAACAATTTATTTTCAAGACGAAAGCGGAATTCGGTCGGACTTTCATTCCAGCAAAACTTGGGCAGTGAAAGGACAAACACCCGTGATTGAGGCCACAGGGGCACTATAAAAAGCCGATGAGGTTTCTAAATATGAAATCACGGACGAAAATTATTGCAGAAATTGGAAATACCCATGAGGGATCTTTGGGTTTGGCCAAGTGTTTCATACAAGCTGCGGCCGATTGCGGGATAGATGCGGTTAAGTTTCAGACCCATATTTTTGAAGCCGAAAGTTTGCCGGATGCTCCCAACCCACCGTACTTTTCAGACGAGACCCGTCAGGAGTACTTTGATCGGGTTGGTTTTAATCAGGAGACATGGCAAAAACTTAAGGTCTATGCGGAAAAAGAATGTAAAGTAGATTTTTTATCTTCACCTTTTTCGCTCGAAGCAGTGGATTTATTGGAATCAATCGGTGTAAAGGCCTATAAAATTGCGTCAGGAGAAGTTACCAACCTTCCGCTCCTGACTAAAATAGCCGGTACCGGTAAATCCGTTCTCCTATCCAGCGGCATGAGTTCCTGGTCTGAACTGGACGAGGCCGTAGAGACTCTGATTAATTTTGGCTGCCGGGATTTAGTCATTCTTCAGTGCACCTCTGAGTATCCCTGCCCGCCGGAAGCAACGGGATTAAATGTATTGTCGGATCTGAAAAAGCGTTATGATTTACCGGTCGGACTTTCCGATCACACAATCGGCAGTGCGGTTTCAATAGCTGCCGTGGCTATGGGGGCCAGCGTGATTGAGAAGCATTTTACCCTCAGCAAACAAATGTATGGGCCGGATGCAAAATTTTCCATGACACCATCTGAATTTAAAATGATGGTGGAAGGCATACGGGATGTTGAGGCAGCATTAGCCACGGAAATTGATAAAGACCAAAAAGCCACATCCCTCAGAACCATGAGAGATACCTTTCAAAAAAGCGTTGTCGCAAAATCAGAAATAACAGCCGGTACCATAATAGCCGAGCATCATTTGGCCTTTAAAAAGCCAGGTACCGGTATCCCGGCAAATCGCTTTAAAGATCTAATCGGGAAAAAAACTATAAAAAAAATTCAGAAGAATCAAATGATAGATTGGAACATGCTGTCATCTAAAAAGAATGGATAGAGGTCAAATGAAAATTTTAGCGATTGTTCCCGCCCGGGGTGGGTCAAAAGGCATACCGCAAAAAAATATTTATCCGCTTTGCAACAAGCCTTTAATTTATTATACGATCAAAGCGGTACAAAAAAGCAAAATGATAACCCGGGCTATTCTGAGTTCTGATTCTGAAGAGATCCTTAATCTATCAGCAGATTATGGATTGGAAGCCCCTTTTGTTCGACCTGCCGAGCTGGCCCAGGATGACACACCGGCGCTTCCCGTCATCAAACATGCCGTCCAATGGTTGGAAGAAAATGACAATTATAGAGCTGATTATATAATTCTGCTTCAGCCTACTTCTCCTTTGAGAACCGAGAAACACATAGATGAGGCTCTTGCCAAATTATTAAATTCAGATGCAGACTCGGTGGTCAGTGTCGTTGAGGCACCCCATAACTGTACCCCGAATTCGATTATGAAATTAGAGGGAAAATATCTGTCATCCTATCTCCCATCGGATGAGAATTTTCACCTCCGCCAATTAAAACCTGTTTATTATGCCCGCAACGGAGCAGCCATTTATGCCTTTACCTATAATTGTCTAATGAAAAAAACAGCATCTATGGTGAAAAAATATTACCCTACTTAATGGCAAAGGACTGCTCCATAGACGTTGATGACCTTTTTGATTTAAAGCTATGTGAATTGATTTTGTCGTCAATGAAATTGAATTAATTCACCCATACTGTAGCCAGAGGAACAAATGAAAAAAATCTGTGTGTTTGTTGGATCACGTGCAAACTATTCGTCATGTATATCAATAATGCGAGCAATTCAAAACCATCCGGGGCTCACGCTTCAAGTCATACTGGGCGGTGCTGCTATTTTGGACCGCTTTGGAAATATTGAGCAACTTGTCAGAGAAGATGGATTTAAAATTGACAGCAAATTTTATATGATTGTTGAGGGAGAAAATCCCATCACAATGGCCAAATCAACAGGGCTGGGAATGATTGAATGCAGCATGATCTTCAACAATTTACAACCCGATATTGTTGTCCTTGTTGGAGACAGATTCGATGTCATGGCACCGGCTATAGCTGCCTCTTTTATGAACATTCTTATAGCGCATACCATGGGGGGCGAAGTATCCGGTACCATTGATGAAAGCATCAGACATGCTATAACTAAATTGGCGCACATTCATTTCCCTGCTAATGAGGAGGCCAAACAAAGGATTATTAGGCTCGGTGAACATGAAAAGATGATTTTCAATGTAGGGTGCCCCCGAATCGATATAGTTAAAGAACAACTTGGAAACCATCGCAATGGAGATAGAATAGACCAGGAATCTTTTTTCGCAACATATAAGGGCGTCGGCGGGAAATTCGATATCGAAAAAAAGCCGTTTCTGCTGGTATCTCAGCACCCGGTCACAACCGAATACGGCCGGAATCTAAGCTCCATCAATGAAACCCTTTATGCCTTAAAAGAACTGCAAATGCCCACCATCATGATATGGCCGAATGCGGATGCCGGATCCGATGAAATCTCTAAAGGAATTCGACATTTCAGGGAAATTCATAAACCTGAGTGGTTGCATCTCTTTTTGAATCTCCCCATACCAGTTTATGTAAAGCTAATGGACCTGGCTGCATGCATGATTGGAAATTCCAGCAGCGCTATTAGAGAGGGATCTTTTATCGGAACACCGGCTGTTAATGTCGGAAACCGACAAAACATGAGAACAAGGGGCAAGAATGTCATTGACGTGGATTATGATCGAAGCGCAATAGTCGATGCGGTTCAGCAGCAAACTAATTCAAAACGCTTTAAAGGTGAACAAATTTACGGCAAGGGAGATGCGGGGATAAAAATTGCTGAAATCCTGCATCAAATCGAGCATATCAGTCCTCAAAAAACAATCAGTTATTAAGGTGAGTTAGATCATAAATACGGCTCATTTAGACTAAAGATCAATTCATGATATCGCATCGGATTCTAACATATTTTAAAAAATTTCAAATGGTTATCATTTGGGTGTAGAAATAACAAAAATGGCGACTTCAAAAACAACCCTCCTAATACCGGTTGAAAGTCAGGCTCGTGAGCTTGACCCCAAGCTGCTGCTGGCCTGCGTTGCGGCGCGACGAGGATTTGCATCAATAATCGGGCCTCGCAGGGAGATGCATTTTCATATTCCCTCATTTCCTCCCAGCATATATTTATCAAAGAGTGCGACCAAAGGAAGCCGAGGTGTATTTCGAACATTGCACCGACTTGGCCATCGAATAGTGGCCTGGGATGAAGAAGCTCTGGTTCATCTGCCACCTGAGACCTATTACAGGCACCGTCTCTCTCCAATTTCATTGGGATATGTTTCGCATCTGTTAGCCTGGGGCGAGGATAACGTTGAATTGTGGCGTCAATATCCGGAATTTCCCTCAGAACGGCCGCTTAAAATCACGATTACTGGAAATCCCCGGGGAGATTTATTAAGACCTGAAATTCGGGTGTACTATGATACCGAAAGGAAGAAAATCTGCGAAAGGTACGGCGATTTCATCCTTATCAACACAAATTTTGGTTTGGTTAATGCTTTTCATGCGGACATGAATCTAATCCCCCCAGCTCCCCCAGAAGGTAAAGAAGGCGGATTGGGTCGCAAGGTAATCAGCCTGGGATTGAACCGCGAGAGTGCCGAAGAATTGCATAATCACAAATATGCTATCTTTGAAGATTTTCAACAACTCATACCGGAATTGGAAAAAGCCTTTCCAGGCTACAATATTATTGTCAGGCCTCATCCATCTGAGAATCAACAGATTTATCATAATATTGCGGCTAAATGTAAACGCGTTGAGGTGACAAACGAGGGCAACGTCGTCCCCTGGCTCCTGGCTGCGAAAGCGCTAATCCACAATGGATGCACTACCGGAGTGGAAGCATTTGCAGTTGATACGCCTGCAATATCTTACAGGGCATCGGTCAATGAGCGGTTTGATGAGGCTTTTCACCATTTAGCCAACCAGCTCAGTTACCAGTGCTTCAATTGGGAGCAACTTCGAAAAACACTGGACAATATTTTATCCAACAATTTTGAAACCGCCGATATGGACCGGCGCAAAACGCTCATAAATAGATATTTGGCAGCGCAAGACGGCCCTTTGGCCTGTGAGCGTATGGTCGATATTTTCGAAGAAATGGCACATAACTCGTTCGACTCCTCTAATCCGGGTCTAAAACGTCGACTTCAAGGCTGGTACTGGGCGTCCAGGCGCCGATTCAAAAAACGGATCAGAGGTTACCGTGCCAATTTATCCCATAACCGTCCGGATTATTTGCGTCATCGCTATCCCAAGATTTCACTTCAAGAAGTGTATTCAAGGTTAAACCATTTTCAGCTGGTGTTGGATGATCACACCGAACTGAAGGTTGAAAAAATTTTCAACCAGTTCTACCGCATAAGCGCAGGTTAACGATTTCCAAAATTTGTTGATTAGTACTTTTGATTAAACCAGGAATTCAGAATAATCATAAACCCACTCAGGTTATTCCTCGAATTTTTAGGGAGATTGAGTATGAAAATTTTTATTTTAGGCACCGGCAAGTCAGGAACCACTGCTTTGGTATACAAAGTGGCGGGCGGACTTCCGAACTGTCATGCTTTTTCAGGCGGCCAGCCTGGTAAATATATAGGTGACTATGAAAACGCTGTTTACAAGCACACCTATGAAGAAAGTAAGGGGAAGAGTTTTGAATTATACCTGAACCACTTAAAAGAAGAACATTATGACCGCAAAATATGGATCGCACGTGATCCTCGCGATGTTGCGGTCAGCCGCATGCTGTACCGCTGGCAAAAGGGAAATAAAGGACAAAAGGATCAATACCTGGCACATCTGAATCTGGTCTTAAAAAAAGAAAATGATCCTCGATCCGTTTCGTTTAGCGAAATTTACCGATACGCGCGATTCAATCAATGGCCGCTTTCTTTGGATGCGGTTTTTGAGGAAGAACAGGTCCGCTATCAGCGGATGCACGATTTCGTAAAGTGCCTGGATGAGGATTGGTTCTTTTTCACCTATGAGGATATGGTCGCAAAAAATTTTGCGGGTCTAAACGCGTATCTCGGCTTTAATGTCCTTGATGAGGCGGAAGTTCCGCAGTCAACCGGCAAAGCCAAGGTGATACGCAAGAAATCCACCGGAGATTGGCGTCACTGGTTTTTAGAAGAGGATATCAGCCTGCTGAAGCCGGCCTACACACCGTACATGAAATTAATCGGATATAACCGTGACGACTGGCATCTTGCTGAAAATCCGGTCATTGAGCCCCAGTATTCCTCGGTCTATATGAAAAATCTGGCTCGCAAGGCGACTAAAAATGTCTTCCAACAATACATAGGCCCCATCGCCAAGCGCTTTGTGGGTCGGACATAACAGGGGGCGTTCTTTTTATAGGAAGAACAGAAGGCCTCTGCAGTCCTTATATTATAGGAAAGATATGATTCACAATGTCGACATATTACATTTGTCAAAGAAACCCCATTTTGTGACCGGTTCCTTTAATCGTTTTATTTACGAACAAATCCGACAACTCGATGAGTTTCGTCAGGTAATGATAAGTTATTGGGATAAAGAAAAATCCAATTTGGATGAGCGTGATATAAAAGACGCCTTTATTTTAGTTAACAAAAAAGGGTTAAATCTCTATCAAAAGCTATATCTTAGCCTGCCTAACCGCTACAAAGCTTTGTTATTCAAAAGGATTACAGGAGGCGATAAACTGGTCTACCTCTGGCAGATTGCAAAGCTGTTACCTGAATTAAAACCGAAAATGATTATTTTTTACGAACAGTACAAAATGGGCAAAGAACTGCGTAAGGTTATCAACTGGCCCTGCAAATTTGTACTGGCCCAACGGCGCTTCTCGCACTTCCTGGAAAAGAGCGAATTCAAAAGGCATTGCAGCCTTGAAGCCTATGACACTATCTGGACCCAAACCCGATCTGCTTATCGATTCGATAAGGCGCGCGCAGACCGCTATGAGCCGCTGGTTAAGGTAATACCCAATGCTGTGGACGTACATAAATTCCGGCCGGTATCCCCTGAAGTAAAGCGCAACCTGCGTACAAAATGGAATCTCCCTGAAAAACAATTTGTCGTTCTCCTGTTGAGCCGACAGGTCCCAAAAAAAGGAGCCCATTTGCTGCTTCACTCGTGGCCCAAAATTTTATCCGAAGCACCAAATGCTTTTTTGTGGATTGTTGGCGGAGGAGACTCGGAATACCGACAATATCTTGAAAAAATGGTCAGCATTCTGGATATATCTGAAAAAGTCCGAATTCAGGGTGCTGTAAACCAAAGTGATGCCCACATGTGCTACCAGGCAGCCGATATATATGTATTTCCGACTTTGCATCCGGAAGGTATGGCCAATACGCTTCTGGAGGCTGCGGCGAGCGGATTGCCCTGTATCGCGGCCGATCATGAAGGGCGCAAATGGAGCATTATTCAAAAGATGAGGTTATCTTCGTACCCGACCCAAATGTCGAGGATGTATTTATTGATCCTGTTTTAAATTTGATCACATAATGATTCTTTAAGAAATTCTCTGCAATATGCTGCCAGAAGAAAAAGTGGAAACAGCATTACAGTCAGGAAATCATTTTTAATCACCTTAAAGAAATTTTATCGTCGCCAACTCAATTCAGTTGTCTAAATGCAAAGATCTAAACCTCAAAGCAAGTCGATTGGTAAAAAACTAAAGAAAAAGTTTACCCGTATTTTTTATGAGCGCACCCGACTGGCAATAATCCACAACTACCTGCATGCTTTAGGGTCGAGGAATGCTGTTTCCTCTGGATTCCGAAATCGGCTGGAACGAGCGTGTTTAGTGCCCTCAGCAATTATGGATGCTCGAAACTCAAGAAGATCCACATCGTCAAGTACTACTTCCCCCAGAAAGGCTTGATCACATTTGGTCACATGGATTACCCCGAGTTGATAAAGAACGGATATGTATCCAAAAAATTTGACCAATCGGCCTATAAATTTTGCTTTTCCAGAAATCCCTATGATCGCGCTGTTTCCTTATTTTTTTACCTAAAAAATATTGATAGAGTCCCCCAAAACCTGTCTTTCCTTGAATTTTGCCGTCAGCTAAATGACCATGGATGCGAAGATATCGGACTTTATAATTTAAATAGATGGAGTCACTGCAACCCCCAGGTGCGCTGGATACAGAACATGAAAATTGATTTTATCGGGAAATTTGAATCACTTGAAAAAGATTTTAATATGATCCTGAATGAGTTTAAAATTGCCTCCGACAAAGCTGCCGCATCACAATATTACGACTCACAAACACTACTCAAGTTATTATTGTGAAGAAACCAAAAAAATTATCCGGAATTTTTATAAAGAAGATTTTCGGTCATTTGGTTATGACATCCATAAGCTTTGATAAGTCAGATATTTATGAAATCTGCAAAAATATTAAAAAGAATTATCCGATTTAGAAATCAACCGAGAATATATATTGTATCTTATCCTGCGACGGGCCGCACCTGATTAAGATCGCTGATAGGGAAAAGCTTAAGTGATATAAATAACTTGTCGGAAGGAAAAATATTGCAGAAGTCTAAGGCTTTCATCGTTTAATTTATTTTCATGTAGGATTTAGGTAATTATTTATACACCTGTTCAATTTCTTTTTAGCTTCAAATTAACCGTTTGCGTCCTGATGTCCACATTTCGAAACGGGGCAATTCCGCCACTCACCTGGACAGGAATTCTTGATGTTTTATCAAGATAGGTATCAAAGTCTCAGTTTAACCCCAGAAACGAAAATTTTCCCACCTCTTGGCTGAGCCCTGCCAGCGAACGCGTTTTGTTAGCCAACCGCGAATCATACCGGCACGCATCCGGCAATTCATCCAGGGCTTTGTTCGTCCCCATGGCCTGGACCGTGAATGCACGCCCATATTTATAGAAGCTGTCGAACAGTTGTCCAAGGGAGCTATTACATCTGTGGATAGCTCTCCCTAATCGGAGCTCTTTTTAATGCTTTCAGACTTTTCATGGGCCTGACTTTTCTCAGGGCTGCCGCGCCTAACCCTAACTTCATTAAGTTTTAAATCCGCTTTGCCCACACCTGGAATATAGCCACTTATCTGAAGTGGTATGCGTGATCTGGGATCGATAAAAATGGCGATGTCTTTGTGCAAACCCAAAATAGAAAAATCTTCCGAATCACTCAGATTTGATACCATCGGCCGGGCTTCAATCTCAATTTTTAGCGCCTCGACCGTGCCTTTTCGCCGGGTTTCATTCTGTTGATCTTTTTCAATGTAATTGACTTTCAACGAATGTAAACCCTGGGCGCGCAGGCTCACCCGGTGCAGCTGCCGGATACCAAAAACACACAACGAAAGCGGTTCGGTGTTTGGGGTAAGGGCGGCGGCAGATACGAGATAAATCAAGACTAAGCGTTCGGAAATATAGTCACAACCCAGATGATTCGGATCATGGGGATAGAAAGTATCTTTGGTATCGGTCCATTGTTCAGGTGGGAGTTTGACTTCCATTTTATTTTTGGGCTCCCGCCGATGTCTGAAAACGCCTTGATCGGTAAATCTGTATTTTTTCTCAAAATCATCTTTTCCCCGACGAAATCTGATCCGGCCGAGAACCGCTCCCTGTTGCGGATCGAACCAAACCAGATTCGAGCTTTTTACAGCCGGACGAAAGATGGGATCGACGCTATTGCTAAGGGACAAATGATAAACCATTGAGGATGAAGACTGCACCGGCACACCTCTGGGGCTTGCCGGCAAGGCTGTCTGAACCTCGGTTTCAGGAGACGAACCCAGGTGGACGATGACATCTACAGCTGCCAGGATATTTTTGGCACCAAACGAAAGGTCGGACCACCGGACCCGACCGGCATCGCAGGCAATTAAAGGCGAAGACTGTGACCAACCTGAGTGGGCCGTCAGGCCGAGATTTATGACCAGCAACAGGCACCCGAATAAAAAGCTTTTTTTGTACGGTATCATTTAGTCAACTCACCTTAAAAACAGTGTCATTTCCACCTAATCTTCTTTTCCAGTTGCTCGCCTACTCAAGAGTATCGCAAATGGGCCGATATATTCGTTAATCAGATCCGAATAAATCAAATCGGCAGCAGGATTGAACCATGGCAAATGCCATGCGATTGATGTAAATCCAATTATAAGAGAAAATTTACTGTGTCAACCATAAGGCCAGAAGTAAAAGCCAGACTGATATCTTTCTTAATTTGTGCTTTTTTAATGGTCAGTATCCTTCCACCTACTGATAGCCTAGCCGCATTGCCTGCAAACGTCAAGGCACTCTATTTGCCATCCCACTGCTTTACCGAACGCAAAATCAGCGAATTTACCCATTATTCCAGGCTGGCCGGTGTAAATGCTGCCGTGCTGCATGTTAAAGACCCCCACGGCTGGATCAGATGGAAATCCGACAATGCCCTGGCTTTAGAAATCGGCGCAGTTGCCGCCAACGGGCGGGTCGAGTTCGCGCTGAAAAAACTCAAGGCTCAGGGTTTCTGGACCATTGCCAAGCTGGACCTCTTCGTCGATCATCGCCTGGTGAGCCGGCGTCCCGAAATGGGAATTGTCGATACCTGCACCGGGGAGCAGTGGCTGGATCAACAGGGACTGGGCTGGACAAATCCGTATAATCAAACTGTATGGGAGTACAATATCGCCCTGGCCCGGGAACTCGTTGAGCTTGGTTTTGACGAAATTCAATTTGATTACATCCGCTTTCCAAGTGAAGGAGATCTTGCCAGCATACATTATCCCCAAAAACCCGAACAGGTGAGCAAGACCCAGTGCATTGGTAAATTCCTTGCTTCCGCCTATGGCAGCCTGCATCCTTTGGGGGTTACTATCTCGGTGGATTTATTCGGGCTGGTGGCCTGGAAGACGGAGGACTTCGGCGTCGGACAGTTGATAGAGTCCATTGCCCCCCATGTGGATGTCATCTGCCCGATGCTCTATCCTTCCCATTTTCCCCCGGGATTTTTGGGCCAACAGAAACCCGGAGATTATCCCCTTGAGATTATGGAAGCCAGCCTCAACCGCATCCAAAAACGCACCGATAAAACAATTCGTCCCTGGATTCAGGGATTCTGGTACACGCCCGGGCAAATCAATGCCCAGTTAAACGGTCTTGCCAGGACGGGGACGGCCAGCTGGTCGGTCTGGAATCCATCGGGCAATTATTCACCCACCTATGAAGCCCTGGCCCGGCGGTTGAATCAAATTTTTCCCGAACCGCAGTTCTATCCCTCGCTGACTGAAATCGCCCAACGGAATCAACGCATCATCCCCGGCAACTCACGGGTGGTGAATTTGACCAATTATCAACAGGGATACAGCATCATCTCTTTGGAAGCGCCCAGGACTAATAACAGGCCGGCATACGCCACCCTGATCCAGGTCCTGGAGACCCTGGATGAGGGAATTATGGACCGGATCCTGACGGCCCGCCAGGTCCCATTTTCGCGCCGGACTGCCAGATATTCCAAAAAGCTCTGGCTGGCCGACTTGCTCTGCCGGGATTTACAAATCGATCCCCATCTCCTGCGGCCCCGACCCATTTATATCGACTGGCGCGAAGACTGCCGGTTCACCCGAACCATACCCCCGGAACGCCTCAGCAGCTACCGAACAGCTGGTGAAGTGGTATTTGCAACGGATCACAAGGTCCTGGCGGGGGTGCCCCAAGAACCGGTTGCTAATTAAATTTCGGTTTCGGAAGGGTTTCAGGGTCACAGCTGAGGGTATCGAAATCGGCGGCCAGCGATTCAATCCGGTATAGCAAATGGGACCGTTGATCCTCTGTCAGCATCTGATCCAGTTGCACCAGTAATTTAAGGGTGATCCCAATATTGATATCGATTTTACGCTGATATGCAGCAGATCGCATGTTTTCAGGATGGATGATAAGCCCCTGCATATCCGACCGAAATTCAGGGTTGCTATCTCTCCGGGATAGCAATCTGCGGGCCTCGGCCTGGATCGCTTCACGGTTTTGCACCCATTGCTCGGCAATCGGTGTGAGCTGCTTGCTCCAATCCGACACCACCTGTCTCTGCTCCGCATTCAGATCCGAAATCCAGTAGGTCAGTCGCTTGATCATGCGTTCCTGACGATTTTGGATTAATTCGTCAGGCGGTAAATCGATGTATTTTTTCCGGAACGTTTGGTTTTGCTTTTCCAGATTGTCAAAAAGCTCACTGATTTGATCATCGGATGCCAGTGATAGAATATCGGTAATATCGGGGCTGATCTGCTGCAATAGTTCCTGCCACAGCGCTAGTATTCTAATATGATAGGCCTGAAGGGTGGCCAGCGTCGACCGGGTCGGCGCTGTTGGCCAGATCCCGGCCCAACGCTCGCAGGGTCACCGCGTAGGCGGGAAGCTGGGTGCGGCAATGCCAGTCTAAAAGCATCGGACAACCGCTTTTCGAGCATATTCTTCTGGTCACTGTCAAGGGATATAAAGTCGCTGACATACCAGGGTATCAGCCAGTCCAGGTGCTGGTATACAAGCCGGGGTCCGCAGGCCGTTAAAGACACCAATATAATGATGATTGTCGCATGTTTTTTCATGATGAAAGTGGCAAAAATGAATGATTAAATTAAGGTAACAATAAATTTATCAATGACAAGCAAAGGGTTGGGCAGAAAATGCAACTGTGAAAAAGGTGTTGACATATTGAAGCATCATGGCAGGAGTTTGCCAGATCACAAGCGGATTATTGTATATATAAATACAAAACTCGGTGTATTGCAGCGGAGCTGATAAAAATCTGTGTACGAATATATACAAAAATGGGTTGCAGATTGAATCATTAAAATTTGAAATACCTTTGTGGGAGCGGTTTTCCAGCCGCGAATTGCTCTAACACCAGCAGTTCAGCTCGCGGCTGTAAAGCCGCTCCCACCATTATATCGTCGCCTAAAACACCTGATTTGGCATCTTGTCGACTCTGCGGAAGTGATATCATTTTTAATCATTTTCCTAGGAAAATAGGATAGTTCAACAATTCAGCGACCGCATCCAGCAATTCCCCCAGCGCAAAGGGTTTGTCCAGGGTTCGGGCCCCCAATTTTTTGGCCATATCAAAATCGATGTCGGTACCATACCAGCCGCCGCCCGACATGACAATAAGCTTGATCTCGGGATACACCTTTTTCAACTCGATAATTGTTTCAATGCCTTCCTTCTCCGGCATAATAATATCGGTTATAATCAGATCGGCGGGGTTTTCATAAAACCGGTCAATCCCCTCCGCCCCATTGTCCGCCTCCACAACATCGTAGCCGGCTTTTGACAAAACCTGCTTAAGGACATCTCGAAAAGGCTTTTCATCATCAATAAGAAGAATGACCGGAGATGTCTTTGCGGGTGCAACCGGTTCGAAATCATCGGCCTCCAATTTCCCGGAGTCAGAAAATCCATGTTCGCTGGCCGGCAGCGGTATCATGCCCTTCTCCGGTAATCCGCGATTGAAAGCTTCACTTTCCAATTCTTCAACACCCTGGTATTCCAGTCGATCAGAAAACGGATGGGATGAAATATCTTCCTCAAATTGTTCCATAAATGCTCCTTTTCAAATTGCGGTTGTTAAAAACGCTGCGGTATTTGAACGTTTTTCCCAACCACAGTTACCTGCCTTCGGAATTCGAATTTTATTCGAGCGGCATGGCATCCCCCGAAACCTATTTTACCGCCCAAACTGATTGGTGGTTCAATGGCAGGTATTCCCCACCTGGGATTCACTACAATATTTATGCCAACATGCATCTTTTAATGTTTTAACCCTATTTACAGATAGTTATAAAAAACCAGTCTGAGTCCGGATGATTAATACTGACAATTATTGTAATCTTTGATACCTGTTAATGTCACATTGACCTTTTTTGTCTTATCAATTTGATCTGGATATGGTACAAGAATCCTATTAGAAGCTATCTCAAAAGGCGCGCCTCAATAATTAAGATTCGGTGCGTCATCCAGCTATGCTGGGAAAGTCTTTTGGCCCAACCTCTGTGTTGGAGCCTCGTTTTTAATCCTCGAAATACTCAAAGTATTCCTCCGGTTAAAAACTCGGCCCCGCCGCGATCTTGGACCAAAATCCTTTTTTTTAGATGGCTTCTAAATAATTTTTATGCCGGCAAACAGCTGATCTACATCCGAACACATCGGCATTCAAGCGGTACCGGATCGGCTGCCATAAACAGCAGCATGTTTAACCGACCAACCTTTGGGTGAATTTTATGAATGCTTCGACATTGAAATGGACCAAACCGCCTTTCGGTCTCAGTCCTCTGAAATCAAAAAAGAAACCTAAATTTCATACCACAGCGGAAACGGATGCCAGGACCGGATTTTCGGATTCAATGGTGCTGGCCGTCATCTTTATTGCCTGCATTTACTGGATGCTGGATTCTGTCTTAAACATATTTTTTGACAATAAATTCAATCTTATTGCCGAGATCATCGGTCCGGATCTATATGATGTTTATTTGCGTGTGATTGTCTTATGCCTGTTTGTCATGTTCGGCTCCCACGCCCAATCGATTATCAACAAACTCAAAGAAGCCAAGCAAAAACTTAATGAATCCGAAGAGTTGTGGCGGTCCCTGGTAGCAACGGCACCGGACGTAATTACGGCTGTGGACCAGAAAGGAATTATTCGATTTGTAAACCAGGATATATTGCAACTTCCCCGGGAAAAGGCTGTCGGCAAAAGTATTTACAAAATTCTTCCTGAAAAATACCGTTCCCTGGCCAGGGAAAGCATTGAAAGCGTCTTTGAAACCGGCGAGTCGGAAAGCTTCGAAGTTCGCATGGGAGCCCGGCGCCACCCGACCTGGTACACTTACCGTGTTGGTGCCTTGAGGCTGGGCCGGCAGGTCATCGCCGCCACCATCATCTCATCGAACACCACTGAATTCAAACAGGCAGAAGAGCTGAGGCGATTTAAGGAATTGTTCGATAATGTCACCGAAGGTGTGTTTCTTTTCAACCGCAAAGGCAGATTCATCGAATCCAACAACCGGGTATTCGAAAGTACCGGGTATGCCAAAGGGGAGTTATTAGGACTGAATATCACCAAAATCGTAGAAACCGATCAGATTTCGTACATCGAAGAAATGCTGACCAAGGTCAGCCAGGATGAAGAAGCCCGATTTGAGATCAATATTAAAACCAAAAATGGCGACATTATCCCCAATGAAATCAATTGCCGCTATATTTCATATCTGGGCCAACCCTGCTTTTTAGCCGTGGCCAGGGACATAACCGAAACAAAATTGCTTCAAAATCAGCTCCTGCGCTCCGAACGGCTGGCTGCCACCGGCCAGTTGGCGGCATCCATTGCCCATGAAATCAATTCCCCCCTGCAGGGCATAACGGCCCTGCTGAGTGTTATTCAGATGCACCATGAGAAGGATGAAGACCTTTTAAATAAATTAGACCTGATCAAAAACGCGTTTGTAAGCATCCGCAACACCGTGCGCAATCTCATCGATCTTAACCGTCCGGGCAAAGAAAAAAAGCAGCCCATGGATGTCAACCAGGTGATTGGAGACACGGTGGCCTTGATGACCAGCCATCTGAAAAAAAACATGGTCGACATCAAGCTGAATCTGGCGGCAAAAACATCCCATATCAATGCCTCCCCCCAGCAAATCGGCCAGGTGATCATGAACCTGGTGAACAACGCGGTGGAGGCCATCATCCATGCGCCTGAGTTCAACAATAAGTTAAAGCAGACCGGGTCTACAGGGGGGAAGATCGCCATCGACACCAACTGCCTGGACGAAGAAATTGTCATAACCGTAAAAGACAACGGCCCCGGCATATCCAGTCACGATCTGAAATATTTATTTGATCCTTTTTTCACCCGTAAAAAGAAGATGGGCATGGGGATCGGACTCTCCATTTGCCACGGTATCATCGAAGACCATCAAGGCACGATCACGGTCAAAAACGCACCGGAAGGCGGGGCGGCGTTTACGATCAGATTGCCGATAGGGCAGATTTCATAAGCCTTCAGGGATTTTTATCTATCAAGGTATTGCCAAAAAGGTGTCTGGTATCCGTTGCGGGGTGCGAGTTACGCGTTGCGTGTTACGGAGTGTGGGAAACCTGTGTTTAGTTGATTAAGTTGAATAGTTGATTGGTTGATTGGTTGATTAAGTGGAAGATCTGAAGGCTCTGAAGCGCCAACTTAATCAACTAATAAACACAATCAACTCAATCAACAAACCGAACCTAATCAACGAGTCAACTATTTAATTGGTTTCATGTCATCCGTCATCTGTTTTCTGTCCTCTGTCCTCTGACTTCTGTCCTCTGTATTCTGTCCTCTGTCTACATCCTGATGACTGGCCAAAACCAGCCAGCAGGTCGAAATGAGGGCAAAGGCGACCAATTTCCTTTTCCAGTTGTTAATAAAAAAATCCTCCAGAAACCGCTGGACGGTCGGCACCTGAATTTCAGGGCCGCCCAACCATTCTTTGAGCTGCTCCTGCAAAGCCTCCGGTTGGTTCCAGAGCTCAATATTTCCTTCGACAATGCTGGCCACCTCGGATCTTTCTTCAGAGACCACCAGGCAAACAGCATCGGTCACCTCTGAAAGGCCCAGGGCGGCACGGTGGCGGGTTCCATATTGCTCCGGCAAATCCTGGCTTTCAGACAAGGGCAGGATACACCCCATATGGGTCAGGCGATCCTGGGTTATGATCACCGCCCCATCATGGGCCGGCGCATGATGGTTGAAAATGCTTTTAATCAGCATGGGATCAGGGATGGCCATTATTTGTTGGCCGGCATGGATAAGCTGGGAGGGATTGTCATCCCTGGTCAGCACCACCAGCGCACCGGTTTTTTCCGCCGCCAGGTCAAACAGGACCCCGGTCAAGTTGGCAGCGAAAGTTCCGCCATAGTCGCGGCGGCGTGACCTCAAATACCGCAGCGGGCTGACTTTTTCCAGAACCTGGCGGATTTCAGACTGAAATAAGATCAGCAGCAGAATCAGCAAAACCTGCCACAGGATTTGGAAAACCCAGGTGGTTAAGAAAAGTCCCCACAGCTTGGCCACCGAATAAATTCCGCCCAGGACAACCAAGCCGATCAGGACTCTAAGTGCCCGGGTCTCCCTAAACCACTCGTAGAGTTGATAGGCCACAAGGGTCAGAAAAAGGATGTCAATCAGATCTCGCCAGGTGGGGGTGGGGATGAAGTTTAATAATGGCATGGCAGAAGCTCCAGGGCAGGGTCGCTTTTTACCAATAGGTTTGAAGGGCATAAAGGAATCTACCCAAACCCAATAAATGTCGAATGTCGATTGACGAATATCCAATTAGGGTATTCTATCATTTAAATTTGATAATAAAGACAGAGCGCAGCGACTTCCATCAATCGTCATTCCTTTTCTTCATTCGTCATTTGTCATTCTTCATTCAGCAGGTTTCCCGCATTCCTTGCACCGGCCGTCCGACCCGATCACGCCGATACAATTGCCGTCACTGCAAAGTTGGCGATGGGCCCAATCGTCGGCCCCGGGTTCCTCCCGGAATGTGGTATCCGCGGAGGGTTGGGCTTCGATATCGGCACCAGCCCAGGGCTCATCTTCCCCCTCGGACCGGCTTTCATTATCGGCAACAATCGTTTCCGGCAGGGTGCCTTCATATTTTTTTCCGCACTCTTTGCAGTGACCGTCCGGGCCGATCACGCCGATGCAGTTGCCGTCGCTGCATAATGTTCGGCTATCCCAATCGGTATCCGATTGGTAGGTTTCCTGTTCATCCTCGTTCGGTATTTCAGTTTCCATCTTTCAAGCTCCAATGCAAAAATGTATTAACAATTTTCTTTATTATCGTAAAAAAATCTCAAAACACAAGCACCAATTTACAAATACAAAATACTCAAATGTTGAGCAATTTTTCAATCTCCCCAAGGCTGTCAATGTAGAAGTCGGCCGTCAAGTCCCGGTTGCGATAAGCCGCCAGCGGCATGTTTGCGGCTTTGGCGGCCAGTTCATCTACCTGGGAATCACCGATATAGATTGCCTGATGGGGCGCCAGACCAAAATGGTCTAAAATTTTCAGCAGCGCATCAGGATGGGGTTTGGGGCGTTTGACATCACTGGATGTAACAACCAGGTCGAAGTATCCATCTAAGTTAAATTCAGCCAGCAGCTTATCCATGGTGTCGGTTCGGTTCGTAGCAACGGCGGTTTTTATTTGCGGCCTAAGCTTCTCGAGCAGGGACACGAGCTGTGGCTCCATGGTGTGATAACCGAGATACTTCCGATAATCCATGGTTTTCCGAAAAGCCTGGGCAGCTTCCAGAAGATTTTCATCCGGGAACAAATAGGCCATGGATTCATGGACCGTGTGCATATGCACAAAGCCAAACTGTTCTTCGGTTATCGCCGGCCGGCCGAAATGCTGCAAAATGTCGCTGTAATAAAACCGGTTGGCCTGTTCGGTGTCGAACATCACACCGTCACAGTCAAAGGCAACCAGTTTGATATGTTTAAGTGTCATTAAAACTGTATCCGAAGCACATAAGTGCGTTGATTGTAACTACCCTTCTCCCAATAGAATAGATATTCGATATTAGGGGCTGGGTAGCTGGCAAGCTTGGAATCTATAATGCCTGAAAACTCGGGTTCCGGGCCTCCCGGCTTTCTGGCTTTCGAGCCTCCATGCATTTATTGCTTTTCACGCGGGCGCAGATTCCCGTATATCCTGACACTGATCTTTGGCCGGATTTTACTGTCCGTTTCCAGAAAAATCGTGTCGTAATAGCGGCCGGTGTCCGTTTTCAGATTTTCTACCTTCAACGCATAGGCCCCATTGGCTGAGGACTCGACTTCATCCAGCTGAAATTTGATGTTTTTGCCGTCCTTGGCACTGACTTTTATAATTTTGAAGGGGTATTTTTTTTCGGGAATGATGGTCACCAGCGCTTTTATGGAATCTCCCGTATAACCCCTTAAATTGACATGCTGGGGCCGTATGGTGACAAACTTTTCTACCTGGCCGGATATTGCCAGATCGATCCGTGATCGATTTTTGTCATTGGTATAAACGCTGGCGGTTTTCCTCATTTTTCTGCCGCCATATCCTTTGGTATTGACTTTCAGGGTAATTTTCCCCTCGCCGCCGGCGGGGATTTGCCTCGTATACGAGACAGCCGTGCACCCTCAGCCGGTTTTTACGCGATCCACCGTTAGGGTCGCATTACCCTTGTTTTGAACAACAAAGTCGTGCACAACTTGGGTACCGTCCAGTACCGGGGAGAATTCATATTGCGATTCCGGGAAAAAAACAGACGCGGTGGCATCTTTCTCGGCGCCAAAGCAAACTGCACTTGAAAAGGCAATCAATAGGGCAACAATTGCCACCAATCGAGAACAATATTTCATTTAAGGCTCCTTCCACCTATTCGTTGAATCTTAAAAAATTTTATGATGCATGCCATCTAATGTCAAGCTGGAACCGGGATTAGTTAAATGGTTGATTAAGTTGGAGCTTCAGAGCTTTCGGATCTTCTACTTAATCAACCAATCAACTATTCAACTTAATCAACTAAACACAGGTTTCCCCCAACTCGCACCCCGTAACCCGCACCGCGTAACCCGTAACCCGTAACCCGCACCGTGTAACCCGCAACACGAAACCCGCACCCCGGACTACATCATAAAAAAAGGATCCACATCGATGGCAACCTGGACCTGATGACGGCTGAAAACCGGGGCGTGACCGCTCATCAACTGATCAATGAATTGGTGCAGCACCCGGGTATGTGTTCCTTTCAAAAGAATCTGCCAGCGGTAACGCCGGGCGATTCTGGTTAATGATGCTTCAATGGGCCCTAAAATATCCACGCTCTGATACAAAGGACTCTGGCCCGCTTTCAAGGATTGGCATAAGTCTCCCAATATGTGTGCGTGGTTTTTAGTTTCCCGGGGATCCCTGCCTGAAATTTTGAGTTGAACGAGCCTGGAAAACGGTGGGTATTTAAGGGCATTGCGGAAACCGATCTCCTGGTCGTAAAAAGATAAAAAATCCTGCTGCCGGGCGGCATCAATGCTGAAGTGATCAGGATTGTAAGTTTGTAATATTACCCTTCCGGGCCTATCGCCGCGCCCGGCCCTTCCGGCCACCTGGGCCAGCAGCTGAAAGGTTCGCTCCCCGGCACGGAAATCAGGAAAGCTCAAAGACAGGTCGGCACAGATGATCCCAACCAGGGTGATATTGGGAAAATCGTGCCCTTTGGCCACCATTTGGGTACCCACGAGTATATCGGTTGTTTTATCCCTGAGCCCCTTTAACAGCTTAATAACCGACCCTTTGCGCGTGGTCGTGTCACGGTCCATGCGGGCCAGCCGGGCATGGGGGAAAAGCTTTGCTACCATGCCTTCCAGCTTTTCGGTACCAAGCCCCAGGTGCTTGATTTTGTCTGATCCGCAAACATCACATGCGGACACGGCCGACCGGCTGAACCCGCAGTAATGACAGCGGTAGGAGTTGGAACGCTGGTGCAGGGTTAGGGAAATATCACAGTGCTTGCAGCGCATGGGCTGGCCGCATGCGCTGCAAACCGGAAAACTGGCATATCCGCGGCGGTTTAAGAAAAGCAGCACCTGCTCCTGGCGATTAAGGGTTTCTTGCATGGCCTGCAGGAGTTGGGGAGAAATAAAGCGTCCAATACCTCTGGTATCTCGGGTTTCGCGAAGATCAACGATACTGATTTCAGGCAGGGAACGCTGCTCGACCCGCTTGGTCAAGGTCAACTCACTGAACTTCCCAGTCACCGTATTGTAGTAAGATTGGATCGACGGCGTGGCCGACCCCAACAGGGCCAGACAGTCATATTGTTTGGCCCTGACCATCGTCAGATCCCGGGCATTGTATCTCAATTTGCCTTCCTGCTTGTAAGACGAATCGTGTTCTTCATCGACAATAATGATGCCGACATTTTCAAAAGGGGCAAAGATGGCGGAGCGCGCACCGATGACAATTGTTGCTTCGCCCTGCAGAATACGGGTCCACTGGTCGTAGCGCTCGCCGGCTGACAGGCCGGAGTGCAGCACACCGACACAGTCACCAAAACGGGCCCGGAACCGCCTCTCCATCTGAGTAATCAATGCAATTTCCGGCACGAGGACCAGGACGCAGCGTCCGCCCTTCAATACCTGGTCGGCAACCTGCATGTAGACTTCGGTCTTGCCGCTTCCGGTGACGCCTCTCAAAAGAAATGTCTTATAGCCTTTTGAAAAATTACCACAGATACTGGCAACTGCTTTGGCTTGCTCCGGGTTTAAGGCGGGAGCACTGTCGGGTTTGATGGATTCACCGAAAGGGTCCCGCAATACCCTTTTGTAGTGAACGGTAAGATAGCCGGCTTTCTCAAGCGGTTTAATTAAAGCAGCGGCAGTCGGAACGATCTCTTTGAGTTGTCTAACGGAAATTTCAGCGGACCCGGCTAAGGCCTCAATAATCTTTGCCCTGGCCCGGGTTAACCGGCCGGCGTCCGGCCGGATGTCGGCCTGTCGCACATACCGTTCGAGCCTGGCCCGGGCCCTGGCTTTACTCAGCTCCCATTTCCGTAAAATCAAGCCCTGCTGTTCAAGGGAGTACAACAGGGCCCCGGGTATGTTTTGATCAATTTTTTTATACAGCTCTTTCGCCTGGCAGGGCCCGGACTGAATATGGCCCAGGATTTGTTGCGAGATCGGATTTAAATTCCCGCTTTCCAGGGCATCCTGGCCATCAGGGGTAATGGACAACAGAACGGTGTCGCGAATATTCAGGCCACCGGGCAGGGCATTCTTAATAACTTCACCGAGGGGATATTTATAGTAATCCGAGATCCATCTGAAAAACGACACCATGATCGCCGGAAAGAGCGGCTGCTCATCAAGGACATCCAGCACCGATTTGACTTCTTTATGATCAACGTCCTGGCCGGGACCCAGAACATAGCCGGTAAGCCGACGCCGTCCAAAGGGCACCAGCACTCTTTTCCCGGGGGTAACGTAGTCGGCAAGGGATTCGGGGACGCTATAGGTAAAAGTTTGAAAAACGGGTATGGCAACTGCCACTTCTATGTGTCCGGTGTCTGGGTGCATTTTATACTGACGATTGATAATTGGCTATTGAAGGATGTCGCTCGCGCAGCGCAGGCGCCCGCGTGACGAGTGCGCCGCGTGTCCCCCTGATATCATATAAACAAAATGAATAGAATCCTTAAATCGTCAATCGTCAATATCCAATTTTAAAGAATTCTCTCAGTTATGCCGATAAGGGTTATGGTGCTAATGGCGTCTCAACTAAAAATATCCGGCAGACGAACGGAGGCTTATTGTATTTTGAAACAGCTTCTAACAATTTTATTGAAATTTACTGTTAAAAAAGGTTATAATAGCTTTGAGTTGGACTGAAATAACAATTTCACCTCTCAAGCAAAGAAAAAAATCCACCTTAAAATCGAAAAAAACGATCGGATTATGGAGGAAAAAATAATGTTTCGTATTGTCAAAAAATCCCTGATCATATTTATGATTTCAATTTTGTTGATCGCGCCCTGTGCTTCAACTGCCCTGGCCGAAGACTATTTCGAAAGGGAAGACCCGAGCGGCGGTATGATGATTTATGATATGTGCCTGGTTCGACCGGTCGGGATTGTGGCAACGGCCGTCGGCTCGGTTTTTTGGGTCATCTCACTTCCTTTTTCAGCCTTAGGGGACAATACCGACGAAGCTACCCAAGCCCTTGTCAAAGACCCCGCAGCTTACACCTTCTCAAGGCCGTTAGGTGATTTTTCCAAGCGCTGATTTCAAGATAATTTTGATAGCCACCCAAACAGCCACCATATCGGGTTTAGTGTTTAGAAGCCATCTCAAAAGGCGCACCTCTGAAAATTAAGATCGATGCGTCATCCAGCTATGCCGGGAGGCGCACCTCTGAAAATTAAGATCGATGCGTCATCCAGCTATGCTGGAAATGTTTTTTGAGATGGCTTCTCATATTTTGTGGCCGTCAGTTTACAGAATCGGTAGTTCGGCCCTGCAAAATTCCTATAAATAGAGTTTCAGGGTTCTGGGTTCAGGGGTTCAAAGGTTAAAAACCATGAGGTCAGGGACTCGTCAAATGTGGGTTGTCGCCCTATAATATCTTAATAATCAGTCATTAACAAAAGATATAGAATTGTTGTTATTGAAACACGGCAACCTTGAACCCTGAAACTCTGAACCATGAACCTAATCGACACCGCCCTTCCCTGTCAATTCATGTAACCGCCTTCAATCATCTTGACACAACAACCTATTTTGAATATGACTGGCAACGATAGGTTTGGCTATGAATTTGTGGCCATGGATCCCGACATCCGTTGCAGACCGATTTGGAATTTTGCTCCCGTTGTATATCATTTTGCTACCCTTTCGATAACTACCAACACGCTTAAAAAGGAGGTCGCTGTGACTGTACATGTAGTGGATCACCCCCTGATCAGACACAAACTCGCCTTAATGCGAGAAGACGATGTTAGCACCAAAGATTTCAGAGACCTTGCTTCCGAGTTGGCCACTTTACTGACTTATGAAGCAACCAAGGATCTGGAGACGGAAACAAAGACCATTCAAGGGTGGGCCGGAGCCGTTCAAGTTGAAAAAATAAAGGGCAAAAAGATAACCGTTGTCCCCATACTCAGAGCCGGCCTGGGTATGATGCCCGGGGTCCTTGACCTGATACCATCCGCCAGAGTAAGCGTGGTGGGGTTATACCGCAATGAAGAGACCCTGGAGCCGGTCAGGTATTATGTCAAAATGACCGGAGCAATGGATGAACGAATTGCGCTGATCATCGATCCCATGCTGGCGACAGGCGGCTCGCTGATCGCAACCATCGATCTGATCAAGGAATCAGGCTGTAAACAGATAAAGGGTATTTTTATGGTTGCTGCCCCGGAGGGTATCGAAAAGCTGACCGCCGCCCATCCCGATGTGGAAGTCTGGGTAGCCGCCATTGATGAAAAACTTAATGACATTGGATATATTTTGCCCGGCCTGGGTGATGCCGGCGACAAGATATTCGGTACGAAATAGCCGTCCGGTCGCTGATAGCTGGTCTCTGGTTGCTGGTCGCTGGTTTCTGGTGACTGGTTTCTGGTCCCTGGTCTCTGACTGCTGATCGCTGGTTTCTGGTGACTGGTTTTTGGCTGCACTTCAGAAATTCGCAGTTGCCAGTGACCAGTGACCAGAGACCTTAAGACCAATTATATTCCATCATAAACTGAAAGACCATTATAGAGGGAAAAACTTATTTCATGCCCCAAGACAATGACCGCTACCAGAAAACCTACCCCATCTCCTGGGAGCAACTCCACCGGGATTCAAAAGCGCTGGCCTGGAGATTACTGGAAATAAAGGCCTGGCAAGGGATCGTCGCCATTACCCGCGGAGGCTTGGTACCGGCCTCGATAATCGCACGGGAACTGGAAATTCGGCTGGTGGATACCATCTGCATTTCCAGCTACGATTTCAAACAGCAAGGAGAAACCAAAGTCCTGAAAACCCCTGAAACCGACGGCGAAGGCTGGCTGTTAATCGATGACCTGGTAGACACCGGCAACACGGCCCGAATCGTCAGAAACCTGCTTCCCAAGGCTCATTTTGCCACCGTTTATGCCAAACCCGCCGGTCGCCCGATCGTGGATACGTTTATCACCGAAGTCAGCCAGGACACCTGGATCCTGTTTCCCTGGGATACGGAGTCCCAGTTTGTTCAGCCGATTGTCGACTTGACGGAAAAGGAGAAGCCCGGGCGTTAACTCCGGGCTTTGGATTATTTATAAATAAAGGGGTCAGACTGTCGGCAAGCTGGGCGCCCGGTAGCTCAAGCAGCGGACCAGGCCAGGACGAATCCCCAACAAAATTAGGAAGATAGAGCTGATACTTGACAACTATTTAAAATTCTTATATTTTTTATAGTAATGACCCGAGTGCAAAGGAGTTGAATTTGGCCGTATTTGTTCGGTTGGAGGATAGCATTAAAGATGCTATCCTGACCATAATGAAATTTGTAAAAGTTAATACCGGAGTGGAGCCGAGCCAGGATGAAATAGCCGAGATGCTCAAATCCTATTTCATTCTCAATGAAGTCAGCAATCAGGTCAAGTATCAGCTCAAAAAAGCGGCCAAGGGAAAAAAAGAGAATCAAGTCGAAATAAAAAATCCTGTCTGGACGTTAAACTTAAAAAGCGGCCCGGGTAAAAACGTTCTTGCCCGAGCGGGTATATTTCAAAATTGTATCCTGGACGCTATTCAGGTAACCAATGATTTTATGGTAAAAACCATCGGGGCCGAACCCAGCGCCGACATCCTTTCAAAAAGCTTAATAAGTTCATTTATACTCAGCGAAATCAAAAATCAAATCGATTGGCAGCGCAAAAACGCCAAAAAAGCAAAAGCGGCTGAAAAAGATTCCTGATTCCATGCCGACCCAATCTCCAAACTTATCTTGACAGCAACTCTTATCACATCTATTTTTCAAGGGGCAATCATTGTTGATTTACTGCTGACATACGCACCCGGTTAAAAAAGAGGAAATTTATGCTCAACCACGTTGTCATGTTGAAATTCAAATCCGGCGTCGAGGAAACAGATATTGAAGAACTCGAAAAAATGCTGGATGATCTGCCCAACAAGATCACCGAAATTCATGCATATGAATTCGGCCGGAACGTGATCCATTCCCAAAAATCTTTTGATTTTGCCCTGGTGTCACTATTCGCCAATGACATAGCCCTTACGCGTTATCAGGAGCATCGGCATCACCTGCCGGTGTTGAAAAAAATAAAGGCGCTGTGCGAAACCGTTGCCACTGTTGACTTTCAAGGCTCGGATGCCGGGTCGGTCGACAAAGAGAGATCGGCCTGGGATTTCAAGCCTTTTTAAATTTGCCTGAACCCTTCAACCTCATATATTTATGCGCAAACGGGTCTACATAGCTTATACGGGTGGCACCATCGGCATGCAAAAGGCCGCGGGTGGGTACAAGCCGGTTCCGGGCTATCTGCAAACCATGATGTCGGCCCTTCCGGAGTTAAAGCGCAGTATCATGCCCCTGTATGATATCCAGGAATATGTGCCGTTGCTGGATTCATCGAATATGACTCCGGACGATTGGTTGAAAATCGCCCAGGACGTCGCCACCCATTATGACAGCTACGACGGGTTTGTGGTGTTACATGGCACCGATACCATGGCCTACACCGCCTCGGCCCTGCCGTTCATGCTGCAGGGTATTCAAAAACCGGTCATTATCACCGGTGCTCAGATTCCCCTGTGTGAAGTGCGAAACGACGCCCGCGAAAACCTGATTACAGCCATGCTGATTGCGGCCAATTTTGCGATCCCGGAGGTCTGTCTTTGCTTTGGCAGTAAATTGTTGCGAGGCAACCGGGCAGTAAAAGCTGACGCCGAAGGATTTGATGCCTTTGACTCGCCCAACTTTCCAGCCCTCGGGACCGTCGGGATTGAGATAAAAATCAACTGGGACCTTGTAAAACCCCCTTCTCGAAGAGCCAAATCCATAGCGGTCAAACCCATGCGGGATTCGCGAGTGGCGGTGTTGAGGCTGTTTCCGGGTATTCCCGCTGATATCGTCAGCAATGTTCTGCAGCCGCCAATTAAGGGACTGGTTTTAGAGTCTTACGGGATCGGCAACGGTCCGGAGGACGCCGGGCTCCTGAATGCACTCAAAGCGGCAACCGATCGGGGTGTGGTAATCGTCAATTGTACCCAGTGCTTTAAAGGCCGGGTTAACATGGACGACTATGCCACCGGCGCAGCCCTTGCCGGAGCCGGTGTTATCAGTGGCTATGATATGACGGTGGAAGCCGCCCTGACAAAAATGGTCTATCTCTTCAGCCGCAACCTGACACCGGAAGTAATAAAAGAAAATATGCAAACCGATCTTCAGGGGGAACTCACCAGGCTACCCGGGGATCAAATTGCTTTTATTCGATATTAAGAAGGGGCGTCAAAACCCTGGTTAAGTCAGGCAAAATTGAGGCCACGCACAAAGGCAAAGCAATTTAAGCTCATAGTCTAGGGCACATGGCTCATAGGAAAAGGATTTCAATCCTGCAGACTATCAATCACAGATAATTTAAAAGGAGTAACAGAATGACCGACAAACTGAAGCCTGATACCTGGATCTGGGTGATTGTCCAGGATCCCAGCGGAAATGAGCAGTTTCTGGGGCAACATGATGAAAAAAAGGATGTTTCCTTTATACCGGCCTTTTACGAAAAGGACATTGCCCAGCAAGCCATTGGCAAATTGATAACTGAAAAAGGAACGAAATACGAAGCCCAGGCGATCCTGTTTGAAGAACTGGTCAAAGATGCCGCCCAGCATGGCTTTTTTATATTCATGTTAAATGCGGATGGAGAAATACTGGAGGAAATCGCACCATAGCCGGGCGCGAGCGCCCAACTATAGTTGATATTAGTTGATTGGTTGATAAGTTAAATAGTTGAACGACAGCATACTTGATGATACTATTTAACCAATAAACCGCCACCGGCAGGTGGAATATGGCAGCTCAAATCAAATATGAAGACAAACCATGGCTGGCCCATTATGAAAGAGGTGTGCCTGAAAACATTGACTATGAACAAATTACCCTAAGCGCATACCTTGAAAAATCAGCGCGCCAGCATCCGGAAAGAACCGCCATAATTTGTGAAGGATTCAAAATCTCCTACCGCCGGCTCAACGAGATGACCAATCGTTTTGCCGCCTGCCTCAGTGCCCTGGGTGCCGGCAAGGGGGATCGGGTGGCCATCCTCCTGCCGAATGTAATCCCCTGTGTTATCAGCTATTACGCCACACTTAAAATCGGGGCCATTGCGGTCATGTGCAACCCCCAGCATACCGATCGCGAACTGCTATTTCAGTTCCAGGACTCGGCCGCCACCGTTCTGATCACCATGGATCTTCTGGCCAACCGCATGATTTCCTTGAGACCGCAAACCGAACTCAAACAGATTGTCCATACATCTTTCGGCGACTACCTCCCCCTGGCCGCAAGCTTATTATTCCGGCTGTTTGGCGGCCGGAAAGGCCTGACAACCCGGGTTCAACCTGCTGAAAATGTTTACCGCTGGAAAAATGTACTTTCCACCTATTCGGCCAACCATCATCGCACCGGCATATCTATGGATGATGTCGCCATGATTCAATATACCGGAGGCACCACCGGTGTTGCCAAAGGCGTTATGCTGACCCACGCCAATCTAAGCTTTCAGACCCAGCAAATCGATGCCTGGTTTCCGCAATTTGCCGGCCAGGATGAAATTATCCTGGGCGCCCTTCCCTTCTTTCATTCTTTTGGTTTGACCTGCGCCATGAACAATGCCATTTTTGCCGGCTGGACCAATGTCCTGATTCCCAGCCCCAAACCGGAAAAGCTGCTGACCGCTATTCGCAAATATCGGCCCACTTTTGCACCGCTGGTTCCGACCATGTATATTGACCTGCTCAATCATCCAAGTATCCGCAAGACCTCCATGACATGCATTAAAGGCTGCTTTTCAGGCAGCGCGCCATTGCCCCTGGAGGTGATCAGAAAATTTGAAGGATTGACCGGAGCCGCTATTTCAGAGGGTTTTGGTTTGACCGAAGCTGCGCCCATTACCCATGCAAACCCCTTTAACGGCGTACGAAAAGTGGGGAGTGTGGGCCTTCCCTTTCCAGATACCGAATGCCGGATTGTGGATCTCAAAAACGGCACCAGCGATGTCCCGGTGGGAGAAACAGGAGAACTGCTGATCAGAGGCCCCCAGGTAATGAAAGGCTACTGGAACAACGCCCAGGAGACCGCAAGGGCCCTCAAAGACGGCTGGCTGTTCACCGGTGATATTGCCCGCATGGATGAGGGCGGATATTTCTATATCGTGGACCGCAAAAAAGACATGGTCATCACCGGCGGTCACAATGTCTACCCGCGCGAAATTGATGAAGTGCTGTACAGCCATCCTAAAATTAAAGAAGCCTGCGCCATCGGCCTTCCCCATCCAAGCCGCGGTGAGCAGATTAAAGCTTTTGTGGTAGCAGTGGAAGGCGAATCCGTTACGTCTGGAGAATTGATCGAATACTGCCAAACCCGACTGGCTGACTATAAACTGCCAACCGGATTTGAATTCAGAGAAGATCTGCCCAAATCCGATGTCGGCAAAATATTGAGAAAAGTTCTGCGGGAAGAAGAATTAAATAAATGAAATACTTTCAATCCATTCTTCTTCCGGATTCCAGATCATACACAGGCCCCGCGTCAAAGCCCCGCAGGTCACCACACAGGGAATTTTTCCCGACAGATTTAATCTAAGACCGGCAGCCAGGGATTGCGCTTTTACCTGTTGCCGCTGCAGCCAGGCTATTTCCGGATTATGACTGTGTCCCCGAAACAGGATCTTTCCCGGGAAATCATTGCAAAACCGACGGATTTCCATCGGGCCCATGGCACCGATCATACTGGATAGACCCAGTTCCCGGATAAACGGCAGTGAATGAATAAACATCGCTTTTTGATCATATTTTACCAGTTCAAGCTTTTTGATTGCCCGCAAAACCTCCAGCGGTACCGGTGATTTTTCCCGGTCAATGTGATTGGCGACAATCGCCTGATCATTGTTGCCTTTAATGGTTTGCACCCGCCGGTTCTGCAAAAGTCGCATGCAGGCGTTGGCCGTTTCCGGATGGTTGGAATCACAGACGTCACCCAGATGATACATAGAACGGCAGCCCGTATCATCGAATACGGCAAGGGCATCACGAATGGTGGCGACCTGTCCGTGGCTGTCGGCCATGATGCCGATCAGGGTTTGTTTCATAAGGTTTGGGGTTCTGGATAAAGGGTTATAGGTTTGGGGTTAAACGACGCTGGAAAATTGTCTCTGGCTTCTGGTCACTGGTCACTGGCTTCTGGTGACTGGTCGCTGGTCACTTGTTACTTGTCACTGGCTCCATATTAACTGTCGATACTTAGACAGCAGCAGCCACCCGTCAGAGACCAGGAACCGAGTTAACCAGTATCCAGTGACCAGAAACCAGGGGCCAGAGACCAGAACACCGTCATATCATCAACACCCCCGACGCCAAGATGTTCCATTTTACAGGAACCGGCAGCTACCATCGGTCGCTTTTTCGCTGCTGATATAATTTTAATAGTTCGATAACCATCTTTAAATATTGATAAAATTATACATCCCGGTCCATCTCGGCTCTCCGTGGGTATCAGACCAAATTTATGGAATAAATATTGCAATCTCAACCTTTCTAACCAATTTGATTATACAATATGCTATTTTCAGCTTCATGACAAACCCAATATGCCTTCTGGCAAAAACAAAAATTACTTCGGAACGTTGAATGAGTGATCTAGAAAACTTTGATATTAAGTCCCATGTCATCGAGTCCATTGTCGAAGTATTCGATACAATGGTGTCGATGGAAATCGTGCCCTCCGATTCTGAACCTGAGGCTACCAAGGGTGTCAGCCGTGTGGTGGCAAGCGTAAATTTCGCCGGCAATATTGCCGGCATCTTGAATATTCAGGTGACCGCCGAGTTGGCCCGCCTGATGACCGCCAATATGCTTGACATGGAGCCTGAGGAACTCGAAGGCGATGGAGAGATGAAGGATCTGCTCTCCGAAATCAGCAATATCGTCAGCGGCAACCTGAAATCCGCATTAAACGATGCTGGTCTCACCTGCGTGCTTTCAACGCCTTCTATGACCTACGGGGGCGATTTCACCATCCAATCCTTGAACATGGAACGGTTTGAGCGATTGGTTTTCATGCACCAGCAGGACGGAATTATCGTTGAGGTCGGTATCAAAACACAGCAGGGAGCCGAAGAAGGCGGGGGACTCTCGGCTACGGACGCAATGGGCCAGCTCAAAGATGTTGATATTGAAAAAGTTAATGCCATTGATATAAAAGCCCAGGTGGCCGGTCAGCAGGGCAAGGATATCCATTATTCGGTAAATGAGAACAGCCCGGAAGAACAGGTGACCTCGGCCCCGGAGGAAGTTGAACCGGAAACAGCAGCAGACAAGGTAGAATCAGATTCCAGCACCGTATCCCAATCCGAGATCGATGCAGCCCTGGCCGCAGCTAACGCCCCGGAAGCACAGGAGCCGCCAGGTTCTCCCCCGCCGGCACCGCAGGCGGATCAGGCCCCACCGGAACCTCCAAGCTCCCCCCCGCCAGCATCGCAAGCGGACCAATCTTCGCCGGAAACGCCTGGATCAAAATCCCCCGAGGATGTTGATCTCGATTTATTGCTCGATATCCCTTTGGAAATCAAGGTCGAGTTAGGTCGCGCTAAAATACAGATCCAGGAATTGCTCAACCTCGCACCGGGATCAGCAGTCAAACTGATCAAACTGGAGGGTGAACCGGTGGATATCCTCGCCAATGAGACCCTGATCGCCAGAGGAGAGGTTGTTGTTCAAAAGGAAAAATACGGCATTCGGGTCACCGAAATCACCAGCCGCCTGGATCGAATCAGGAGTTTTGGCCTGTAGTCTCATCCCACGATTGCGTTCTCTACTCGTCATTATAGGCATAATTCAGTGAAGCAAATATCTTGATGTGTTGCGGGTTGCGTTGCGGGTTACGCGTTACGGGTTGGAGGTTGCGAATTTCGGATTGTCCGCTGTTCACCGCGCAACGCGCAACCCGCAACGGTATCATACGCCTGAAACCTTCAATATCTGAACCCGGAGCCTTATCACTCCGGCGACGGAACCTCGATAAGCCTCACCTCGTGCCCCGTTAGTTCAAAAAACCGCTGCAGATTCTCACGGGTTATCACCAGGGTGCTGGTGTTGACCAGGGGGTGAAATTGAAAGGTCTCCTCCTCCCACAAAACCGCATCAAAAATTAATTCCACCGCATGGCCCGGATCATTGACGGTTGCCAGAACCGTCACCGACCCGGGATCAACTCCCAGATATTTCTTCAGCCGGTCCGGTGAGCCAAAACTCAGATGGCCGGAGCCGATCACCGCGCCCAGGGCTTTTATATTTACCCGCTTTTGAGCCGGAACAGCCACCAGAAAGTGCCGCCGCCCCTTTTTGTCTCGCAAAAAGAGGTTCTTGGTTTTAACGGCCGGCAGAGTCGGCACCAGGCGCTCAACATCGGCCACCGTAAATACCGGTGGGTGGTCATGGCGTTCGTAATCAATTTCATTATCGGCCAGGAATTGATAAAAATCTGCCATTGCAGTATTCTCCTTCTTAACATGTCCTGTTTTGCAGCCCAAAGGCGAGGGTATCCTGACGCTGTATTCCCTTGACAGCTGTCCCCTGCTCCCGCTATAGCTCGAAACTATAGCGTTTGTCAAAATAACGTTCCGCTAGCGGTGGTTTTTTAGTCTTTTGGGGGTGTCGATAACGTCCAATATGGCCTAATCCAAACGCTCTAATAGTTTTTCTTCATTTTTACAAACATGGTTGTTGAACCAGCGAGCTTTGATCGTCAGCCAGATGCGCTCTATGGAATTGAAATCGGGCGAATAGGGCGACAGGCAGATACATCGGTTGCCCGTTGTGCCAATGGGTGGTTTTGCGTTTGTGCCATGAGGCATTGTCCTGGCGGTCCTAAAGCTTCGTTGCGCTTGTTGGGGCTCATCGATCAGCTGTACCAATTACGGGGCATGCCGATCATTGTTCTGTAAAAGTATAGATTTTTTTCAATAAAAAAATAATATAGCGGTTGTCATGTTTATTATAATTTCAAGCCGTTACAAATTGCATTGCCGGCTATTAAAAAAATATAGAAAACGGAACATACTTATGACAACCGCTATAACTGAACCTGTATCTAACGGAAGTCACCGTCGGGATCAAGTCATAATATATCAAACCACGGAGGGACACGGAATTACACGGAGGAATCATGGGAAAAAATCGCCTGCTCTACCTGTCATACCAGGATGTTGTTGATGTCGATTTAACAATGCCCGAAATAATAGAATCGATGGAGAAAATGTTTCACGCCAAAGGCGAAGGCCGCACCGAGATGCCGCCGAAGCCAGGGATACACCCCGGTGCTGGAGACAGTTTTATCCATGCCATGCCGGCCTCCATTCCCGATCTGAATTCCGCGGGGATCAAATGGGTCAGCGGGTTTCCGGAAAATCCAGCCAAGGGTTTACCCTATATTTCCGGCCTGTTGATTTTCAACGATGTGCAGACCGGACTGCCGCTTTCAGTGATGGACGGCGTATGGATGACGGCCAAACGAACCGGAGCCGCCTCGGCGATTTCCGCCCGCTATCTGGCACGACCGGAATCATCCGTCATGGGCATGTTGGGGTGCGGCGTCCAGGGCCGCAGCCATGTAGAGGCATTGAAGGTGCAATTTCCCCTTAAAAAGGTAATGGCCTATGACGCCAGCGAGGATGCCCGCAACCAATACGCCGAGGAAATCAGCGCCAAATTCGAATTGGAGGTCGTGCCGGTCCAAACACCGCAGGAGGCGGTAACCGGCTGCGACATCGTGGTGACAGCCGGTCCGATGGTGCAACCTCCTCATGCCACCATCCAGCCCGGCTGGCTGGATGAAGGCGCCTTTGCCTCCCTGGTGGATTATGACTCCTACTGGCAACCGGCAGCCATGCGGGAGACGGACATTTTTTGCACCGATGATACAAACCAGTTTCGCGCCGTACAGCAGGCCGGCTATTTCAAAGATATTCCGGATCTGCAGGCCGATCTGGGAGAGCTGGTCACCGGCCAAAAACCGGGCCGCCAGACACCCGCCCAGCGCACGATGACCGCCAATCTGGGGCTGGCCCTGGATGATATGGCGGTGGCGCCGCTTATTTATCAAAAGGCGGTGGAGAAGGGAATCGGCACTTGGTTGAATCTTTAAGTTGAATAGTTGATTAGTTGATTGAGTTGATTAGGTTGAAGGATTTCAATCTGATTGACTATCCAAATCTCTATCAATCAACTAAATCAACTCAATCAACTGATATGATTGCAACTTGTCAATAGCAAAAAGATCTTCCGCCTTCCTTCACACTTTATTATTTCGAAGGAAGTTTGTTAAGCGATAATTTCCAGCTCATTGTTAGAGGCGGGATCATTGAAACGACGGTTGATCATTCTGATATTCGCGGGTTGGTTACCGCATTTCATGGCTTCGTCGTGGAGCTGCCTCGGTCTTAAATCGGGAGTTAGGTCATCGGCCATATCCCAAAGTTGAATCGAGGGTTCTCCTTGACCGTGATCGCGCCCCTATCAATGAGCTGGAAGTAAATTAGTTGTTCTTTGTAAATTAGGCTCCTTTTATAAGTTCTTGGTAACGATTTATTTGCGTTGTTTTCTCAGGCGACCGGTTGTACCTGCTTGGCCATGGCCCATAGAAAGGCACTCAATTCACGAGCGATGGCCGTGACCACCTTTTGCTTGAGTTTGCCTCTGGCCACCAGTCTGCGGAAACGGGTGCATAAGCGCAGCTGAGCTTTCCATGCAATCTGGCACACCGGCTCGGGCACATCCTGCTGGCGCTTTAGCAGCAAGCGACTGACCCGGGCCGGCATCCGATAGGCCCAGGCGGCCTCGACCAATGCTCTGCGAGCATGACTGTTACCGGTTTTGGTGATGCCGCCTCTTTTGGTGCTCTCACCGCTGGAGTGCTCTGAGGGTACCAGACCCAGGTGAGCCATCAATTGCGATGGCCTCTGGAAACGACTCAGATCTCCGAGCTCCGCCAGCAGTGTGACCGCCACGATCAAAGACACACCGCGAGCGGCCTGCAGGGCTGCGACAGCCGGCGCCAACCGCCAGCCGGGCACCAGCTGTCTGATTTGATCGGTCAAGCGCTCGACACGCTGCAGGCCCTCATGGACCGCGTCGATATATTCCTGCAGGGCCACCTGTTGGGCCGGATAGGCCATGGAGATATCGGCCAGCCATCTAAAGTAGGCTTTGGACCATGCCGAGCGGCCGCTGTAAACGATGCTGTTTCTGAGCAAAAACGCCTTCAGGCGCTGTTTGGCTTTTTTGGTGGCATTGACCGCATCCTGCCGGGCGCGGCTCAGATCACGCATGGCTTCGTCGGCCGGATCCGGGACATAGACAGCGCTCAGTTCCCCGGCACGGTGCAAACTGGCCAGCTTGACCGCATCGCGTCGATCGGTTTTGACACGATCCCCGCTTTTTTTGGGGATCAGAGAAGGCGCTGCCACCATGCAGTCAAATCCTTTGGCGGTTAAGTGCCGGTAAATGCCGTAGCCGCAGGGGCCGGCTTCATAAACAAAATACAGCCGGCTTGCGGTGGAGACCATTTTACGACAAAATTTGTCCAGGGCGTCCAGATCGTTGGCAATGGCGCCGTAACTTCTGGCGTTGTGTTCACGACCCTGATCGGCCATGGCAATGGTGATCGTTTTTTTGTGGACATCCAGACCAATAAATTTTACAGTGTTCATGACCTGCCTCCTTGGTTATGGCTCTGTGTTGAGGGTTAACAGCTTCCTTTACATAACCCACGTTTACAAGGAAGGCAGGTTTTTTTTTGCCAGGCAGCTAGCAAAAATTATCATGGGCGAGAATGGGCCCTAAAAAATGCTCGTCGGAGACCATGATAGTTTTTTGCGGGTCACTGCCTGCTAACTTGCTTAGTGGCAATCATTATGTCTTAATCAACTACATGGTGCTTTCCATACCCTAAAATTGAACGCCCCGACAGGAGCATATGAACAAAAAAACATACGATGTAATAATTGTCGGCGGCGGCATCATGGGCAGTGCCACCGCCTACTATCTGGCAAAAACCGACCCGACCCTTAAAGTGGCCGTGGTCGAACGGGACCCGACCTATGCCCGGGCGTCGACCACGCTTTCCATGAGCAATGTTCGGATCCAATTCAGTCTTAAAGAAAACATTCAAATCTCCCAGTATGCATTTGAAGTTCTGGATCGATTCGAAGATGAGATGGCCGTCGATGGCAATAAACCAAAAATTTATTACCATCGCGAAGGCAACCTTTTTTTGGTAGATGAAAAAAATGAGACCCAGTCCAGGCGGGCTTATGAGCTGCAGAAAAGCCTGGGATGCCGAATTGAGTGGTGGGCGCCGCAGAAAATAAAAGCCGCCTTTCCATTGTATGAAACCGGCAGTTTTACAGGCGGCACCTACGGCCCCGATGACGGCCACTTTGATGCCTATGCCGCCTTGATGGGTTATAAGGCCAAAGCCAGGTCCCTGGGGGTTGAATACTTGAAAAGCGACGTCCATAAAATTGCGACCCGCAGCGGCCGTGTCACCGGTGTCGGGCTGGCTTCCACAGAATCCCTCGCAACCCGCTTTGTCATCAACTGCGCGGGCGCCTGGGCGGCCCAGGTGGCCGCAACTGCAGGTGTAACCTGCCGATCGTACCGGTCAAACGACAGGTTTTCACGCTGGATACGGCTGTCAAGCCCCAGGGGCCCCTGCCGCTGACCGTTTTACCTTCGGGGTTATATTTTCGCACCGAAACCGGCGGGGTTATCCTGCTGGGCAAGTCCATGGCGGAAGACGCCACCGGATTTGAATTCAGCTGGGATGATAAGCGCTTTATGGAGATCCTCTGGCCCGAGTTGGCCGAATTTGTGCCGGCTTTTGACCGGCTCAAACTGGTGCGGGGCTGGGCCGGGCTTTACGCCGTCAATACCCTGGACGGCAACGCCGTTCTCGGTGAATGGCCCGAGCTCCAGGGCTTCTTTTTAGCCAACGGATTTTCGGGCCACGGTCTGCAGCAGGCACCGGCTGTGGGCCGCTACCTGGCCGAACTTGTTCTCAAGCTTCCGGTTACGCTGGATCTGTCAATATTCGGACCCCAACGGATCCTGGACAACAGGCCCCTGGGTGAAGTCGGATTGGTTTGAATGGAAAGTGAGTTGACATTCGGGCGAATAATTGTTTATAAAGACCACTTATCGCAAGAGTCGAGCTTAAATCCAGCTTCGGCAGATATGCCATTTCCTGCGCAGCAAAATATATTTAGAAGCTATCTCAAAAATAGTAGCTTACGTTCAAGGGCCCCGCATAGCGGGATGACATCTCTAATCTTTATAGATTAAGGTATGCCTCAACGCAGCCATTGGACGCTTGCCCGCCTCAGGTGGGTAAGATGCATTTTTGAGATAGCTTCTGGAACCTGAGGCGGTTTGATTGTTATGGCTGAACTAAGATTAGAAAATGTTTCGAAACGATTCGGCGGCCTGCTGGCGGTCAACAACCTGGACCTAAACGTTCCCCAAGGCAAAATCTTAAGCCTGATCGGGCCCAATGGCGCCGGAAAAACCACTGTCTTCAATATGATCACCGGGGTTTACCCGCCCACCGAGGGCAACATCTCCTATGGCGATAACAAGCTAAACGGTTTGAGAAGCAACCGCATCATCGCCCGGGGTATCGCCCGGACCTTTCAAAATATCCGCCTGTTTAAATCGATGACCGTGCTTGAAAATGTTCAGGTGGGCATGCACTGCCGGACCCAGAGCGGACCCGTCCGGGCATTGTTGAAAACCGGGTTTGAAAAGCGGGAAGAAAAAGAAATAGTCGCTAAATCCCAGGAGCTATTGGATTTTATCGGCTTGATCGCCCACCAAAACGATTACGCCTCCAATCTGCCTTATGGCGAACAGCGACGGCTGGAAATCGCCCGGGCCCTGGCCACCCAGCCGGAAGTGTTACTTTTAGATGAGCCGGCAGCCGGCATGAACCCCAGAGAGACGGCCGAGTTGATGGAACTTATCATCAAGCTGCGTGATACCGGCTTGACCATTTTCCTGGTGGAGCATGATATGCGGCTGGTGATGGGAATATCTGAACTCGTAACGGTGCTCGACTACGGCCAAAAAATTGCCGAAGGCACCCCCAGGGAGATTCAGCAAAACGAAACCGTTATTGAGGCATACCTGGGAACGGGGGCCAAGACAAATAATTAGCGGGTTGCCTTTGGTTTCTCTTTTTATACAAAATTATTTTGGATTTTAAAGGGGCGGCTATTTGGTTTCAGGAATTCAATGATTTAGGAATTAAGGGATTCAGGAATTGAGGAATTCTTGTATCGGTGAATTCAATCGACAGAATACCCATAATACCTAAATTCCTAAATTCGCAATTCCTCAATTAATGATTGCTGACACCTGAAACCAAATTATTGGGATTCCCCAAAATTGAAGTTGTCAGGGTCTATGAATGTAAGGAAGTCTAAATCACCTATAACCAAAAAGGAGGTAGCATCATGAAAAAAGTTGGAATTCTGGTTCTATGTTTAGCCTTTATTATTGGATTTCAGGGATTGGCTGCGGCCGAAACCCTGAAAATCGGTACCTTGAGCCCCTTGACGGGGCCCTACGCCCAGGACGGCACTGACATCCTGCAAGGCGTCAAAACAGCAGTAGCCGTCTACGGACCTCTCAAGGGTTATGACAAGGTCGAGGTGTTTCCCGGTGACAGCGCCTGCGACGGCGGCAAAGCCACCATGGCCGCCAACAAGCTGATCAACCAGGGTGTGAACGTGGTCATCGGCGCCTATTGTTCTTCGGCCACCGAACCGGCCCAAATCCCGATCATGGATGCGGGGATCGTACAGATCACACCGGCTTCCACCAACGAGCGCCTGACTGCCAAAGGCTATGATTATTTCTTCCGCATGCCTCCCCGGGATGACGTCCAGGCCTGGTCGACGGTGCAGTTTCTGGAGAAGAAATTAAAAGCCAAAACCCTGGCGCTGATCGATGACAAGCAGACATACACCGCCGGATTGACCGCTAACATTACCAAGTTTGCCAAAGAGAGCGGCAAGGTAAAAATCGTTGCCCATGAATACATCACCCCCGGCGACAGTGACTTCACCGCGGTTCTCACCAAACTGAAGAGAGTCAACCCGGACGTGATCTATATGAGCGTTTACCAGCCTGAAGGCTCCAAAATGATCCAGCAGGCCCGTAAACTGGGCATGAAATCAGATTTCGTCAGCGAAGACGCGGTTTTTCACCCCAAGTTCCTGGAGATTGCCGGAGAATCTGCCGAGGGCGTTTACCTGACCTTTGCCCAGGCGCCGGACACCCCGGAAAGACAGCAGTTTATCAAAACCTACAAGGCCATGTGGAAAGCCAAGGCAGTCGGATCCTATGCCTATTATGCTTATGATGCCGGCATGATGGCCCTGGCTGCCATTGAAAAAGCCGGAACGTACAAGGCTGACGCGCTGCAAAAAACCCTGCGCGGCAACACCTGGACGGGGGTCAGCGGCGACATCAAGTTTGACAAGCATGGTGATCGTAAACTGGCTCACATCGTCTGGCTCGTCAAGGGCAACCAGTTTGTACCTTACTGGGATCCGTTGACAGGCAAGGACCTGTAAAAAAATATGGACCGGGCGAAAACCGCCCGGTCCCTTTTTTTAGAAGACAGAGGACAGATTACAGAGGACAGAGAACGGAAAGCAGGGGACCGGAAGATTTAACCGCTGTCATCTGTATTCCGCCTTCTGTCAACTGTCATCTGTCATCTGACTTCTAACTTTTGTCGTCTGTCCGCTATCCTCTGACGACTGTCTTTTGAACATATAGAAGGAAAACTAACCACATGGATCTGTCCTCATTTTTATTGCAGCAATTTGTCAACGCGATATTTCTTGGCAGCATCTACTCCCTGATTGCCCTGGGCTACACCATGGTTTACGGCATCATTGAATTGATCAATTTTGCCCATGGCGAATTGTTTACGGCCGGAGCCTTTATCGGGGTCATCGTTTTGACCGCCCTGCAGCAAATGGGCTGGGTGGAAACCCACTTTGTCCTCACCATGATCATCGTCTTTGGGATGGCCATGGCTTATGTCGCCGTTCTGGGTGTGGCCGTGGAGCATATTGCCTATAAACCGCTGCGCACGTCCTCCCGGCTGGCGGCCCTTTTAAGCGCTTTGGGCATGTCCATCTTTCTGTCCAACGGCATGATGCTCAGCCAGGGGGTTTCTGATCGAGCCTATCCCCAGGTCTTTGGTATCGAGGGCATAGAAATCATGGGAGCCCGCATTTCCAACGGCCAGATATTCATCATCCTGCTGGCCTTTGCCCTCATGGTCGGACTGCAGCTGTTCGTTCACCGCACCCGCCTGGGCAAGGCCATGCGCGCCACGGCCCAGAACAAAACCATGGCCCGCATCCTGGGGATCGATATTGATCAAACCATCCGCATCACCTTTATGATCGGCCCGGCCCTGGGGGCCGCCGCCGGCGTTATGGTGGGGCTGCACTACGGTGCGGTGCGGTTTGACATGGGGTTTATTTTCATGATCAAAGCCTTTGCCGCCGCTATTTTGGGGGGAATCGGGTCCATTCCCGGTGCCATGATCGGCGGCCTGATTATCGGGGGCATCGAAGTATTCTGGGCCGCGTTTCTGCCCAGCGCCTGGAAGGATGTCACCACTTTTACAGTCTTGATCCTGGTCCTCTATTTGAAACCAAGCGGTCTGCTGGGTGAAGGTACGACGGAGGTGCGCGTATGATAGTACGCCAGGAACTCAAAAAAATCGTCGTTTATACATTTTTTCTGGCCATTTTGTTTATCCCCATGCTGGGATTCAAAACCCCTACCTTCCAGCCCGGCCGGGTTTTTAAAACCCTGGGTGTGTTTGTGGCCATTCTTATTTTTAATTTTATCGTTAAGCTGATCCGCAGCAGCCGCAAGACCGGGGACGTGCAAAAAACCCCTTTTACCGAACGTGCGGGGGCCTGGATCAATCAAATCCCGAAAATATACACCCTGGGCGGGCTGATCGTCCTGGCCGGTATTTTCCCCCTGGTTGCCAACAATTATATGATCGATGTGGGGATTACCTGCCTGATCTACGTCTGTCTTGGGCTGGGATTGAATATCGTCGTTGGCCTGTGCGGACTTCTGGATCTGGGCTATATCGCCTTTTATGCCGTCGGGGCCTACAGCTATTCCCTGCTGAACCTGACCTTCGGGCTATCCTTCTGGGCCGCCCTGCCCATCGGCATTGTCCTGGGCATGGTCGTGGGCTGCATCATCGGCTACCCGACTTTGAAGATGCGCGGGGACTATCTGGCCATCGTCACCCTGGGCTTTGGCGAAATTGTGCGCCTGGTGCTCAACAACTGGGACACCCTGACTGCCGGCCCCAACGGGCTTTTCGGCATGAAGCGGCCGGCGTTGTACTTTCCCAGTTTCGAGGAGAGCGGATTCACCTGGGCCACCTATTATCTTAAATCCTTGCCGGCACTTTATTATTTAATATTTATCATTGCCATTCTGGTCATCATCGGTGTCCGGCGGCTGGACAATTCCCGCATCGGTCGTGCCTGGATCGCCATCCGTGAAGATGAAGTGGCGGCCGAATTGTCCGGTGTGCCGACCACCTGGATCAAACTGCTGGCCTATGCATTAGGGGCCGCCTTTGCCTCGGTTGCCGGGGCCTTTTTCGCGGCCAAACTGAGCTACACCAACCCGAATTTCTTCCTGTTCATGGAATCCTGCATTGTCCTATGCATCGTGGTGCTCGGCGGTGTGGGCAGCATCCCCGGTATCGTCGTGGCCGCCTTTGTCCTGATTGGGGCCCCGGAAGTTTTCCGGGAGTTGGAAGGCTACCGCATGCTGGCTTTTGGCGCGATTATGACCACCATGATGATTATTAAGCCTGAAGGGCTCATCCCGGCTTCACGACGCCGACGCGAACTGCATGAAGCCGAAGAGACCAAACCCAAGGATTGATTAAATGACAGACCCACAGCCCATACTGGAACTTTCCGACGTCCATACCTATTACGGTAATATCCATGCGCTAAAAGGAATTTCCTGCGCCATCCCGCAGGGAGAAATCGCCTGTTTAATCGGTGCCAACGGCGCCGGCAAGTCAACCACCCTCATGACGATTTTTGGCGTGGAGCGCGCCTTCCGGGGGGAAATCCGATTCAAGGGAGAGCCGATCCAGCACCTCCGCCCCGAACAGGTGGCTGCCCGGGGAGTATCCCAGGCCCCGGAAGGCCGCCAGATTTTTCCCAAAATGAGTTGTCGGGAAAACCTGGAGATGGGGGCTTTCCTGCGCAAAGATAAAGACGAGGTGGCCAACGACCTGGAGCAGGTTTTCGAACTGTTTCCGGTGTTAAAAGACCGTGTGCATCAACTGGGCGGTACGCTCAGCGGCGGTGAGCAGCAAATGCTGGCCATCGGTCGCGCCCTGATGTCCCGTCCCCAGTTATTGCTGCTGGACGAACCCTCGCTGGGCCTGGCCCCCAAACTGGTGGAAAAAATATTTGAAACCATCATAAAAATCAACAAGAGCGGCGTCACCATCTTCCTGGTGGAACAAAACGCCCACATGGCCCTGACCATTTCCAACACCGGTTTCGTCATGGAAACCGGCCGCATCGTGTTAACGGACCAGGCCTCAGCCCTGCTTGAAAACGAGCAGGTGAAGAAAGCCTATCTCGGGGAATAAAAAGGACAGATAACAGAGGACAGCTTTCAGAAGACAGAAAACAGATGACCTGTCTTTGTCAGACTGTGGTGCGACTAAGACGCGACAGGCCCGTCCTTGTCTCAAGGACAAGGTGCGACGGGCAGAAAATTTTCACCACCGAATGACCCGGAAAATGAAGTTTATATAAAACCGCCTAAAACTTACCTCTAATAGACAATTCCAATTCGATCTATAAAAATAAACTTCCCTATTCTAGTTTTCAAATGAAAGATATCGAAGAAATAAAACATTACTCGTCAATAGAAGAAAAAATTAACATCATTTCCCATGCCATCGGTTTCATTTTAAGCATTGTTGCCCTGGTCCTTTTAGTTACGGTATGCAATTCTGGATGGAGACGTTTGGCATATAGTTAGCTTTAGCATTTTTGGATCAAGTTTAATTGTATTGTATGCCGCCTCTACTTTGTACCACAGCGCTAAAAGGGCAGAGTTAAGAAATAGGTTGAACATCCTTGACCACGCATCTATTTATGTTCTTATTGCCGGAACCTACACCCCTTTCACGCTGGTCACGCTGAAGGGCACAATCGGTTGGGTGATTTTCGGTACTTCCTGGGGATTGGCTTTAACCGGAATAATTTTGAAGCTTTTCTTTACAGGAAAATATGATCTGATTTCGACTATCATGTATGTATTTATGGGTTGGATTATTGTTTTCGCCATAAAGCCATTAATTAATAATCTTCCCCTGGAAGGTTTACTCTGGCTGGTAGCAGGAGGCATATCTTACACAATCGGTGCAATTTTATACAGCATCGGAAGGATAAAATTTAATCACGCCATCTTCCATGTGCTCGTTTTAACTGGTAGTTTTTGTCATTTTATATCGGTTTTCTTTTATGTTTAACTGCCTGAAACACATAGCATCTGTTTTGGGAGGAATGAATAAGCAGAATGCATCAACGCAAATCGATGGCAGTATTGCTTCTAAAAAACTCAATAATTTGCTTGCTATTGGCTTAAAGAAAGGTTATTTTCTACCCAATCAATTAAGTCCCGCATCAAACCGGGATGGTTACTTTCTGAAGGAAAAATCCATTTGTCAAAGTGGCATCCTCCAGTTTGCAACATTGAAAATTTTTTGAAAGGAGAATGCTATTATGACTACTGGAACTGTTAAATGGTTTAATGACAGCAAAGGTTTTGGATTCATTGAGCAGGAAGACGGGCCGGATGTGTTTGTTCATCATTCGGCAATCAACGCAAGCGGTTTTAAATCCCTCAATGAAGGCGACCAGGTTTCCTTTGACATAGAGCAAGGCCAAAAAGGTCCTGCCGCTGCAAATGTTACTGTGATTTAACTTTTATTTCCGAACCTAAAGGGCATTCTTCCAATAGAGGGGGATGCCCTTTTTATTGTTGAAAAATTGGAAGCCCCATTATGAAAGAAAAGGATTTAGAATTTTTCAGACACCTTCTCACCCAGTGGATGGAAGAACTGTCAGGTCATGCCGATGATACTGTTGAAGGGCTGTTGGAAGCGCGTGAGCAATTGCCGGACCCGCTGGATCGGGCTTCTGCTGAATCGGACAGAAACTGGACGCTTCGAATTCGGGACAGAGAAAGCATGCTGATCAAAAAAATCAGAAATGCCCTGGCAGCCATAGAAAGCGAAGAGTATGGTATCTGTGAGGATTGCGGCGAAGATATCTCCATTAAACGACTGAAGGCCAGACCGGTCACATCATTTTGCATCGACTGTAAAACCAAAAGAGAGTCCAGAGAGTCACTCACTGGAGAATGATGCTCACTTTCAACGGCGGAGTTCTTCTTATAAAGATCTGCTGTTTTATTTTTATTCAAAATATTAGATATTTAACTTGACACCCGGACCACCTGCCTGTATGATCACTTAAAATTTACAGTGTTCCAGGTTGTAACTAAAAATCACGTAAGCCCCGGAATAATCCGGGGCTTTTTTTATTGGAACACAGAAGGAAGGTATTTATTGAACTTTGAAACATTTAATTTTCACCCCTGGGTTGCCGCCGGCGTGGCAGCGGCAGGATATGAAACCCCGACCCCGATTCAGGCCCGGGCAATCCCGCAGATATTTAAAGGTCGCGATATCATGGGCCTGGCCCAAACCGGCACCGGTAAAACTGCGGCATTCGTTCTGCCGATACTCAATCGGCTGGTGGAGGGAAAATACGGTGGCGTTCGCGCCCTGATCGTCGCGCCTACCCGCGAATTGGCCGAACAAATTCATCAGGCTATTGAAAGCCTGGGATGCAAGACGCGCCTGAGAAGTGTTGCTGTCTACGGTGGCGTGGGAATTAATCCGCAAATTCAAAAACTGAAGCGGGCCGATATTGTTGTTGCCTGCCCGGGCCGGCTTCTTGACCATATCGGGCGCCGTACTATCGATCTTTCCCGTCTGGAGGTTTTGGTTTTGGATGAAGCCGACCAGATGCTAGACATGGGATTTATTCCGGATATTCGCCGAATATTAAAAAGTATTCCCATGAAGCGCCAGACCCTGGTCTTCTCAGCTACCATGCCCGCCGAAATTCGACGATTGGCCGGAGATATCCTGCGAAATCCGGATACCGTCCAGGTGGGGATCACCGCACCTGCCGAGACTGTCAGCCATGCGCTCTACCCGGTAACCCAGCAATTAAAAACGGCGCTGCTGCTAAAGCTGCTGGGCAACACCCATACCAGGAGGGTGCTGGTCTTTACCCGCACCAAACATCGCGCCAAGAGCCTGGGAAAAAAGCTTGTTGCCGCCGGATACCGATCAGCCTCCCTGCAGGGAAACCTTTCCCAGAGACGCCGTCAGGCAGCACTGGACGGCTTTCGCGACGGGACATTTCAGATTCTGGTGGCCACCGATATCGCCGCTCGCGGCATTGACGTGACTAAAATTTCGCATGTCATCAACTATGATATCCCTTCCACCCCCGAGGCCTATATTCACCGCATCGGGCGGACCGGCCGGGCAACTCTCAGCGGCGAAGCGTTTACCCTTGTTACCGGAGAAGACAAAGATATGGTGCGAGCCATCAATCGAATGATCGGCTCTAAAATCGAGCAGCGCATCTTATCAACTTTTGACTACGGACCAGCGAAATCTGAGGGTGAAGGCCGCTCCCGGTGGCAAGGCAAACCGCAGCGGAAATCATTCGGAGCAAAAAAGAGGCGGAGCAAACCGATGTCATTTTCGAGGGTTTTGAATTAGAACATAGGTTGGTGGGGGCATAGAAATGCCGGGGGATAAGCGCGATCCTAATTATCAGCGATATGCCTTTTTGAGATGGCTAAAAGACGCCTGGTCAAGGATCAAACCGAAAGGTAAAATTCATTCAGTTGCTTTGATGAGCTCTTCAATTTTGTTCCGGCATTTTCGTATTTCAGCTTCGGCCCACTCACGTTCGACGAGCCTGCCGATACTTTCAGCAATAGCAGTAATCAAGCTTTTTTCTTCTTCAAGGAATAGTTCCTTCTTTATTTTTGTGCTTTTTTCAAGGTGACAAACTTCTAAAACGCCAATCTGTTTATTTTCTACCTTGATGTTAAATGATTGCTTCCAGCGGGTGTCTTTAAAATTATTTGTTGTAAACTCATAACCCTCAAAAATAATACGCGCGCATGTAATTTCAGGATACTGACAAGCCGGCGGAATGAAATCAACCATTTCTTGAAGAATGCTGTCCAGGGAAAAGTCATTTCTCTCCCGAAAGCTCGATATATCGTAGAGGCAGTTTAGCTCCTTGATTCTTCCTCTAAGTTTTCGGGATATCTTCTCAAGATTTTCTTTATCGGCACTTTTGATTTCTTTAATCTCTCTGTTCAGCTCCTCATTAATCCTGATCAAGCTAAGGGTGCGCTTCATATGGCCGTAATCAATCAGTTTTCGTTCCCTGTTAAATTCTCTTTCCTTGTGCAGATATTCAATCGCTTCTTTTTCCAATTTCTGGATTTTGCGCTCCAGTTCGCTGTAGCTCAGATTTTCGGCCATGGGAATATCCCTTCTTGTTGTCATAATTCATCGGTTACAAACTTTTCACATTCACCCTCTTTGCTTAGAAGATTATATGCGTAACTAATATAGTCAGCAAAAAGGTATTAATCAAACAAAATCGGGGGAACCCTGATTGGCTGTGCTCACAACTTGACAGACCTTTCTATTTTGGTCATACTCGCGCCCATTGAAGCGAAACCTTACTAGAGTTCAGAAATGAAGGGCCAGCAGTGGTGATCCAAAGCAACCCTGAACCTCTCAACCTTGCTTGTGGGGTCGTCTTATCCCACCTTAGCTCGAAGAGCGAAGTCGGAAGCCCGAAGGGCGAAGCCCCAAACCCTGAACCTTTGAACTCTGAAGATAAAGGATCCCAACATGCCCAAAAGACTGGATGCCCATATATTTGATTTGCCCGTACAGGAATTGCGCCGCGGCTATCGCAGCGACATCTATTTCTGGCGTGAGAAAATTACCCTCGAAAACCACAATCTGCACCCCGACATCACCATGCAGGTCTTTCAGAAAAAAAATGCCGTGCTGTGCGGTGTGGACGAAGCCGTGGCGGTTTTGAAATTAGCGGCTGGAAGATACACCGATTACGACAAGGCCTATAAGTTGTTCGATAAATTGATCGAGCACAAGAGTAAGGCCCGTCAACAATTTATCGGCAATCACAAAGCGTATTTAAAAGCCATCGAACAAAAAATGGAAGTCTCGGCCCAACTGGATGAGATGTGGCAAAGCGGATTCGAAGAACTCGAGGTCAAGGCATTGTCCGATGGTGATCGAATATCTCCCTGGGAAACCGTGATGCACATCAGCGGTGATGCCAGCCTGTTTGCCCATCTGGAAACCGTTTACCTGGGCATACTGGCCCGCCGTACCAAAATTGCCAGCAACGTTCGCAGCGTCGTGGATGCGGCCAACGGCAAAATAGTTCTCTATTTCCCGGCACGCTTCGACCACTGGGCCGTGCAGGGCGGCGATGGATACGCCGCCCACATCGGCGGGGCCACCGGGGTTTCCACCGATGCCCAGGCCCAATGGTGGGGAGCCAAGGCATCCGGCACGGTGCCCCATGCACTGATAGCCGCCGTCGGCGGCGACACGGTTAAAGCCATCACCCTTTTCGGCGAAACCTATCCGGATGTGGATCTGGTGGCGCTGGTGGATTTTGACAATGACTGCGTCGGGACATCCTTAAAATGCTGTGAGGCCCTGGGTGAAAGGCTCTGGGGGGTCAGGCTGGACACTTCCAACACCCTGGTCGATAAGTCCATGGTGCCGGTCATGCAAAATTTTAAACCGGTGGGGGTCACTCCTCAGCTTGTGGAATTGACGCGAAAAACGTTGGACAAAAACGGATACGGTCATGTGAAAATTATTGTGTCGGGGGGATTTAACCCGGACCGGATTGCCAAATTTGAAAAAATGCAGGTCCCCGTAGATGCCTATGGGGTCGGCAGCTACCTGATGCGGGGGGTCAATGCCTTTACGGCCGATGTTGTTTTATTGAACGGAAGTCCCTGCGCCAAAGTCGGCCGGAAGTATAATCCGAATCCGAGGCTAGAAACCGTTAATTCTAGGTAGCTCAAAGCGCAGGTTATGAAACTCCACTTGGCCGGAAAGTTGAAAAGATTGAACGTCGAACATCGAACATCCAACATCGAACGTCCAATATTGATGTCGCTGCGCTTAAACTATTTTAAAACAAGCTAAACGCAAAATCTCGAAGAGTATATTCGTTGTATTAAGTCTTTTTTATAGATTGATCGTTCGACCCTGAGGCCCTCGATGGACAGAATACATTATTCGATGTTGGACGTTCAATGTTCGATGTTCATTTTTTAGTTTAACCCTCATTTGAAATTTCATTGCGAAAGTTTCTTTTTCGGCTGAATCGGCTGTCTTTTGGGGCCGCGGTGGGCTGACAGTTAATTCCTTTTGATTACTACCCCTTTTCCCTCCATCTCCTCCAGGGCGCTTGCGGTGGTTTCAGGGCTGACCCCGCGGCAGAGGTCAAGGATAAGATCGACCCGGTAGCCCGCTTCGATGGCGTCCAGGGCAGTGGCCTTGACGCAGTAATCGGCGGCCAGTCCATAAACTATCACCTTTTTTATTCCATCCATCTGTAACAAATTGTCCAAATCCGTTTTATGCCCGCCGTCATCGGCAAAGCCCGAGTAGGAATCAAATTCCGGATCCATACCTTTACGAACCGTTTGGGTAGGACCATCTGCCGTGATCAGAATCACCGCACCGGGGGTATCCTGCACGCAGTGCGGCGGCCACATGACCTGGGGTCGCCCATCGATTTCTTTGACCTGCAGGGGCTCGGTGCCCGGGTTGTTGGTAAAAAAGCTGACATGGCCCGCCGGATGCCAATCCTGGGTGAAATAAACCCGCAGTCCCTGGTTTTGAAGGCGCCGGGTGGTTGTTTGAACAGCGTCTATGTATTGGGTATTGGTCCCGGGTACTGCCAGGGCGCCGGATTTCAACTCGGTAAAATCAGCCTGAACATCCACAACGATGACACCGGTATTTTCACTAGTAATCAACGAACCTGACATGGTGATCCCCCACTTTCAATTTAAACTTAATCTATTATTTTTAAGATGGGTTTTTCCTTGCACACATTTCAACATTACAGCTATTTCGGGTCACCTCTAAATATAAGTTCATTAAGTGGTGTTGTGAAGGTTTAAAAGGTTGACAGAGGGGTTAGAATACCTAAATTCGAAGGAATCCATCTTGTAAATCAGCAATCCGAAATCCGATATCCCAAGTCCGAAATCTCATATCAAATTCCGAATTCCGAATTCCAAATTCCGAATTCTCATCAGATTCCCAAATAAGCTTTGCGGACCTCATCGTTGGCCAGAAGGTTTTCGGCCGTATCGGCCATGCTCACCCGGCCGGTTTCCATAACGTAGCCCCGGTGGGCCAATTTTAATGCCATGTTGGCATTTTGTTCCACAAGGAAAATGGTGGTTTTACTCTCGATGTTGATTTTTTTGATAATCTCGAATATCTGCTTCACAATCAGCGGGGCCAGCCCCAAAGAGGGCTCATCCATCAAAAGCAGCCGGGGTTTGGCCATTAACGCCCGGGAGATGGCCAGCATCTGCTGCTCACCGCCGCTCAGGGTGCCGCCGGCCTGATTGCGGCGGTCGGCCAGAATCGGGAAAAGCTCGTAAATATACTCGATGTCGCGCTTGATTTCATCCTTATCGTTTCTTAAAAAAGCGCCCATATCCAAATTTTCCGCCACGCTCAAAAACGGAAATATGCGGCGGCCTTCCGGTACCTGGCTGATTCCCAGCGAAACGATGTCATTGGGGGGCAGATCCTGAATCGGCTTGCCCATAAAAAGGACTTCACCCGAGCGGGGCGGCACGATACCGCTGATCGACATCAGGGTGGTGGATTTCCCGGCGCCGTTGGCGCCAATCAGGGTGATAATCTCACCTTCGGATATCTGGATACTGACATCTTTCAAGGCCTGGATGTTGCCGTAATAGGTTTTTAAATTTTTAAGCTCAAGCATCGGCATCTTCTCCGAGGTAGGCTTTGATGACTGCAGGATTATTTTTGATCTCTTCGGGAGTGCCCTGGGCGATTTTTTTACCGTAATCAACCACATAGATACGATCGGATAAGCTCATGACCAGTTTCATGTCGTGCTCGATCAGTAAAATGGTAATCCCCTCCTGATCACGAATCCGGACAATCAACTCGTCAAGCTCCCTGGTTTCCAGCGGGTTCATACCGGCCGCCGGTTCATCCAGCAGCAATAAAAAGGGATCGGTGGCCATGGCCCGGGCGATTTCCAGACGCCGTTGGGCACCGTAGGGAAGGTTCTTGGCAAATTCATTGACAAATTCCGCCAGGCCTATTTTCTCCAGAACCGCATAGCTGTCCTCAACGATCTTATTTTCTTCTTTGCGGGTGGATCGGTTCTTGGCAATCGCGCCGACAATACCGGCTGAAGTTCGGCAGTGGCGACCAATCATGACATTTTCCAGCACCGTCATGTTTTGAAACAACCGGATATTTTGAAAGGTTCGGGCCAGGCCGACGGCGGTGACATAGTTGGGTTTTAAACCGTTGAGCTTCTTAGTTTCCAGATCGGGGGGCAGGGCTAACATCTCGCCTTTGGTCGGCGCATATATGCCTGTCAAGCAGTTGAAAAAAGTGGTTTTGCCGGCTCCGTTAGGACCAATGAGAGCAACGATTTCCCCCTGGTGAATCTCCAGGTCCAGGCTATCCAGAGCCCTTAGACCCCCAAAATCCATTGTTAAATTATTTACTTGCAGTATGGGTTCACTTGGCATCGTATATTTCACTCACTATTCAAGTTCGGACTTCACCCCAATTGGAATGGTGGAATACTGGAATATTGGAAAAATGAGTCTTGCGATACTGCGATAGTGGGTCAATGGCAAAATTTGGCTTGACCATTAAGACTAAAATAGCTTGTATCCTTTGAAAACTCACTATTCCATCTTTCCACTATTCCATTTTTAAGGCCAAAACCCAGGCCTCTAAATTATCCTATCGTTAGCACACCGATTGTGTGATAGAAATTACCAGATGTTAACCTGTCGTAACCGCTTCAGTTTTGGGTTTATCCGGAGCCGCAGCTTTAAATTGATATGTCCGGCGCACCTGGCTGACGATCCCCCCGGGGCGAAAAACCATCATCACGACCAGAACAGCACCGAAAACCAGCAGGCGATATTCGGAAAAAACACGCAGATACTCCGGCAGGAGGATCAGGGTCAGGGCTCCGAAAATAACCCCGATAACAGAACCCATACCGCCTAAAACCACCACGCACAGGATGGTGATCGATTCCCACAGCGTGAAACTGGCGGGATTGATAAAAGTGGTTTTAGCAGCAAACACGACCCCTGCCATACCGGCCCAGGTAGCGCCCATGGCAAAGGCACTCAACTTGGTCCTGGTTTTGTCGATCCCCATAGCCTGGCAGGCCACTTCATCCTCTCGCAAGGCAATCCAGGCCCTTCCGATCCGGGAGTCCTGCAGCCGTCGGACAACAAATATGGTGCCCAGAGCCATGATGATCATCAAAAAATACAAATAGATGGTGGCTTCATGCAGTGACATCTCGATTCCAAATAATCCGGGGCGGGGGATATTGGCAATGCCGCTGGGGCCAAACGAAAATTCATTCCAATTTTCCAAAACCAGTCGGATAATTTCGCCAAAGCCAAGGGTAACAATGGCCAGATAATCACCCTTTAAACGCAGCACGGGAAATCCTAAAAGAATGCCGAAAATCAGGCCCAACCCGGCACCGACGGGAAGTGCCGCCCAGAAACCGAGACCGAAATGGTAGTTCAAAAGCGCATAGCTGTATGCCCCCACCGCATAAAAGGCGACATAGCCCAGATCCAGCAAGCCCGCCAGCCCCACCACGATATTCAACCCCAGACCGGTGATTACATAAATCAAGGCCGTAATCATAATATTGGTCTGGTATAGCGAGAAGATGAACGGAAAGGCCAGGACAAAAACGCAGACGCCGATCATGGCCGGAATGTAAAAGCGCGGTTGACGGGCGATGCGCTGGATCCGGGAAAGGCCGTCGGCTTCACCGAGATCGGCTTCTTTTTGCCCGCTTTCCTTGCGTTTCAGCATATAGCGCCAGACAAAGGAGAGAAAAAAACTGCCGATGCCAATCATAAACATCCGTTCCCAACGCCACTCCACTATGTTTTGAACGGTGTTGACCCGGATGACCATTATCGGGAAGGTCAAAAACATAAACCAAATGGATACTAAAAAAGATTTTTTTATTTCATCAAATGCAACCAATTAAACACCTTCGGAGTATAGTTAATGATTACACCTTTTGCGTATCAGATCGTCCCAGGATTCCGGCCGGCCTGAAGATCAAAATAAAGACCAGAATAATAAATGCAAAAACGTCTTCATAATCACTGGAAACAAAGCCGGTAAAAAAGGATTCGGCACAGCCCAGGACCAAACTTCCCAGAACCGCCCCCGGCATACTGCCGATACCGCCCAGAACGGCAGCCACAAACGCTTTGATACCGGCGATAAAGCCGATATAAAAATTAATCTGGCCGATATGAGAGGCTATCAAGACGCCCCCGAGAGCGGCAGTGGCCGAACCCACGATAAAGGTAATGGAAATTACCCGGTTGACATCCACCCCCACCAGCATGGCCATTTCACGGTCCTGGGCAGTGGCCCGCATGGCTTTGCCGACCCGGGTGAATTTAATCAAAAAGGTCAGCAGCACCATAACAATGGATGTGGTCAGAATAATAATGACTTCCGGCGTGCTGATAAGAGTGGCGATGGGCTCCAGGATTTCAAGATCGGGGATAAGACTGGGAAACGGCATAAAATCAGAGGTTTGGGCCAGCAGGACATAATTCTGTAAAAATAATGACATGCCAATGGCGCTGATCAAGGCCGACAGGCGCGGGGCGTGCCGCAGCGGTTTGTAGGCCACTTTCTCCAGCGTATACCCGTAAGCCATGGAATAAACGACGGCAACGACCGAGGCTATGAAAAGGATGGCAATCTCGTTCCACCCCAGAATGGAAAGAATGCTGGCGACAATCAGGGCCGTGAAAGCCCCGATCATGTATACTTCACCGTGGGCAAAATTGATCAGCTGGATGATGCCGTACACCATGGTGTACCCGAGCGCAATCAGGGCATAAATGCTCCCCCGGGTCAGACCGCCTAACAAGAGTTCAAAGAAATATTCCATTTAATTCTAAAGCCCCCCCGGTGAGAGATCTTACCAAAAGTCTCAAAGAATTATAAAATGCGAATATAAATCAGGGGGCAAGCCCCCCCCGGAGCTTGCCCCTGAATTTTTTCAACACTTCTGTTACTTCAGTTCGACATAAACGCCATTTTGAACCTGGTACATGGAGAAGCCGACACCGGTGGCATCACCGCGCTCGTCAAAATGAATGCTTCCGAGAGGGGTGGCCACATCTTTGGTTCTCAGGGCCTTGGCCACGGCATCATAATCCGTGGAACCGGCCTGCTCGATGGCATTCAGCAGTGCCAGAGCGGCGGCATAGGCATTTAAGAAAAATGCGCCCGGATCGGAACCATAAGCTTTTTTGTGGGCTTCATTGGCGGCGATAGCCATGGGGTTACTGGAAACATCCATGGGGCCGGTGGCATAGACACCTTCAGCGTATTTTTTGGCGACTTTAATGAAGGTATCATCCTTGACGCCGTCATCGGAAATAAATATGGTTTCCATCCGCTTTTTACGCATCTGGCTGACAATCTTGGATGCTTCGGGATGATAGCCACCGAAAATGACCGCTTCGGCGCCGGAACGTTTAATCTTTTGAACCACAGCCGAATAATCGACCGCGCCGGGGGTAATTCCTTCATACAGGACAACCTCGCCCCGCGAATCTTTTTCTAGGAACCCCTTGGCGAATTCGGCCAGACCTTTACCGTAATCGCCTTTATCGTGCAGCACGGCGATTTTCTTCAGCTTCAGGACATCGAGCGCAAAGTCGACTTCGAGTTTGGCCTGGGCATCATCGGAAGCGATGGTCCGGTAAAAATTGGGGTAGTCACCGCTCTGGGTCAATCCCGGGTTGGTGGCCGAGGGAGACATGGCAATAATTTTGGAATCTTTGTAGATACCAAGCGCTGCTTTGGTGGCGCCACTGCAGATATGCCCCAAAACCACATCAACCTTACTGGAAATCAGTTTGGTAGCCGTGTTGGTGGCCACTTCCGGTTTACAGACATCATCTTCAACCAGAAGCTCAACTTGTTTGCCAAGAACACCGCCGCCGGCATTGACTTTTTTCACAACCAACTCAGCCGCCTTAATGGTGGGAATGCCGTATGATGCCAGGTCGCCGCTATGGGGTCCGGCAACGCCCAGTTTTATCGTATCCGCAGCAATAGCAGGCCCAGAAACAGCAAACACAAACAACCCAATAACAGACAACACTAACAGTTTTACGATTTGACTTTTCATAATAGTCCATTCCTCCTTTTAGAATCTTAGGATGTTGAGCACAATTGCCCCAAAATGCGCCTTTATAATAGAATGTTCAGATCGAGTCAAGGTTCAATTTTTATTTTTATGTTGAACAACTGTTTGGGTTTCCCTTTGGATTTGAGGGCGGGGACATCTTGGATGAGGTTGGCAAGGCTCCGGGAAAAAAGTTAGAGGACGGGGCCAAATCTGTTCTTTGACTTCGGTTCTCTTTGTTCTGACTTCTGTGCTCTTATTCCCCCAAATAGGCCTTTTTTACCTGTTCGTTTTTAAGCAGTTCCGCTGAGGTGTCGGTAAGTGCGATCTCACCGGTTTCAAGTACATACCCGCGGTGGGAATACTGCAAGGCGAGCTGGGCATTTTGCTCTACCAGCAAAATGGTAGTGCCCTGTTTGTTGATCTGGCGGATGATCTTGAAGATGGCATCCACAAGGATTGGAGCCAGCCCCAGGGATGGCTCGTCAAGCAGCAGCAGCTTGGGGTGAGCCATCAACGCCCGGCCGATGGCCAGCATCTGCTGTTCACCGCCTGAGAGGGTGCCCCCGGCCTGGTTACAACGCTCACGCAATACCGGGAAGAGTCCGAATATCTGATTAATATCCTCTTTGATGCCGGCTTTGTCCCTTCTCAAATACGCACCCAGGTCGAGGTTCTCCATGACAGTGAGCATCGGAAAAATCATACGCCCTTCCGGAACCTGGCAGATGCCCATCTGGACGATGTTGTCAGGACGCACAGAGATGATTGACTGGCCTTGATAGATAATGTTGCCCTCTTGTGGAGTGAGAATCCCGCTGATCGTCATTAAGGTGGTGGATTTGCCGGCGCCGTTGCCCCCGATGAGACAGACGATCTCACCCTCATTAACTTCGATGGAAATACCTTTTAAGGCCCGAATATTTCCGTAATAGGTCTTGACATTATCCAACTCAAGCAGCATCGGCAGCTCCTGTGCCCAAATAGGCCTCAATCACTTTCGGATTGTTTTGGACGTCCTGAGGCAGCCCTTCGGCCAGCCATTCACCGTGATTGATCACCACCACCCGTTCACACACGCCCATTACCACTTTCATGTCGTGTTCGATCAGCAAAACCGTCAGGCCTTTATCCCTGATGCGGCGGATCAGATCCATAAGATCACGGGACTCCTGGGGGTTCATTCCGGCGGCCGGCTCGTCAAGCATCAGCAGGTGGGGTTCGGTAGCCAGCGCCCTGGCAATTTCGAGGCGGCGCTGATCGCCGTATGGCATAGAGCTGGCGATTTCCTGGCCACGGCCCTTGAGCCCGACAAATTCGAGGAACTGGTTGGCGCTCTCGGCTATCATCTTTTCTTCTGCCTGCTGGAACCGGTGACGGATTACAGCGCCAAAAAAGGTTGATTTGGTGCGACAGTGACGGCCTATTTTGACGTTATCGATTACGGTCAGGTTGTCAAATAGCCGGATATTTTGAAATGTGCGAGCGATTCCCAAACCTGTCACCGCCTCGGGCTTCTTGCCGCCCATGGAAATGGTGCGCCCCCCGTTGGTAAATAAAATCTGGCCCGCGGTGGGCTTCTCAATACCGGCCACGCAATTAAAGAGCGTCGTTTTCCCGGCACCGTTCGGCCCTATCAGGCCAATAATTTCTCCCCGGTCAATGTTAAAGGTGATATCCTTAAGGGCCTCCAGGCCCCCAAAGCTTTTGTAGAGTTTCTTTATTTCTAATATGGGTGTCATTTTTTTATGCCTGCCGCAGGCTTGGTTTTTCTTCTTTTCATCCGGCCGGCTCGCATCTGAGCGGCGACTGCCGCAATGGGCATCATACCGGCCGGACGGTAGCGCATCATGAGAACCATAATAAGACCAAATGCCAGGAAGCGTCCCTCGACCGGCAGACCCAGCAGAGGCAGTACTTCACGAAGGATCTCACTCAATGAAACCAGTATGACGGCTCCGATCATAACGCCCCATATGTTGCCCATGCCGCCAAGCACAATCATGCACAAAATCAAAAAGGACTCCCAAAACTTGAACATGTCCGGTGACAGGAAGGTCATCCACCTGGCAAAAAAGCTGCCGCCCACAGCGCCGAAGGCAGCACTGATGGCAAAAGCGATGACCTTATAAGCCAGCAGCTTGATGCCGCAGGAGACGGCGGCTACCTCGTCATCACGAATGGCAAACCAGGCCCTTCCCAAGCGGGAGTCCTGGATGCGGTACATGACAAAGACGGTCGCCAGCACCATGACGATGGCAAGATAATAATACGGCAATTCGCCCACGAACTCCCATTTAGGGCCGCCAAAGAGCGTGAGATCGATCGACACCAAATCAATCCCGGGCAGACCAAGTGGCCCCCGGGTGAGCCAGATCTCGTTGGTCAAAAAGAGTACCACCAGCTCTGAAAAGCCGAAGGTCACAATGGCAAAATAGTCACCGGTAAGCCTAAGCGTTGGCGCCCCCAGCAGGATGCCCCAGATAGCGCCATTGATAAAGGCCAGGGGGATAATTACCCAGTATGAAAGGCCGAAGTGATAAGTAAGGAGACCCGACGTGTAGGCACCGATGCCATAAAATCCGACATAACCCAGGTCCAGAAGTCCATTGAAGCCGGGTACGATGTTTAACCCCAGGGCCAGAATCATGTAAAGAAAAATGAGGATGGCAATATGGAGCAGGTAATCTGTCATAAAGGGTAAAAACGGGAGAATCAGGACAAAAACCAACAGGCCGATTCGTATTTTAGCGCCAAACGTCAGGGTCGGTGGTACAAATTTAGCCATCTCACATACTCTTTTTGGTTTCTTTGAGCACCCGGCCGAACAAGCCCGCAGGTATCAGGATTATAACAATGATCATGACGGCGTAAGAGATACCGTCCCGGTAGAGCGAGCTTAAATAACCCGCCCCAAAGGCCTCAGCCACACCCAGCACTACCCCACCTAGCATGGCACCGGGCACCGAGCCAATGCCGCCTAGAACGGCCGCGGCAAATGCCTTAACCCCGGCGACGTAACCCATGGTTGGGTAGATCGAGTTGTAGTAGGCACCCACCATGATGCCGGCGGCCCCGCCCAAAGCTCCTGCCAGAGCGAAGGTATAGGAGATCACCCGGTTGACGTTGATCCCTGTGAGGGCGGCCATGGTTTTATTCTGGGCCACGGCCCTCATCGCCTTACCCCACCTGGTTTTCTTGATGATAAGATTGAGCCCAACCATCATGCCAATCGTCAGACCAAATATGAAGAGATGAAACCATGAGAGATTGACTCCCTCGAAGCTGACGGCTATTTTTTCAAAATAGGTGGGCAAGGTCCCGTGGGGGAAGGGCTTGGGTCTGGAACCCCAGATGATCATGGCCAGATTTTGAAGAAAAATCGACATTCCGATGGCGGTGATCAGCGCGGCCAAACGAGGTGACTGCCTCAAAGGCCGATAAGCAAAAATATCCAACAATACACCACAGACAGCGCAACAGGCCATGGCAAGGGGAAAGGCGGCATAAAAAGGGAGTCCCAGGACACTGATAAATGTAACGGCGAAAAAGGCACCCAGCATGTAGATTTCGCCGTGAGCAAAATTAATAAGTTGGATAACACCGTAAATCATGGTGTATCCCACCGCGATCATGGCGTATATGCCACCGATGGTGAGTCCGTTGACAAGCTGCTGTAGAAACAAACATCCCCCCCTTGACGCCTGGAAAGACGCCGGAATCCAGAAATTCCGGCGTCTTTATTATAGTATCTCAAATTATTTGAGCAACTATTCGGCCGATACGAATTTACCATTCTTGACCATTTTAACGAAGGCGGGTTTGGTAGTATCTCCCTTCTTATCAAAATAGGTCAAACCGGTGATACCTTTGTAACCATTGGCCTCTGAGTTAATTGCAGCCAGCCCGTCACGGATTTTCTTGCGGTCGGGACCGGTTTTGGCGATCACCTGGGCCAGGATCCCCAAACAGTCATAGGCATTGGCGCTCATCCAATCCACGTCACGGCCATAGGCGGCCTTGAATCGTTTGGCAAAGGCCTGGCCTTCCGGGCCTGCCGAGGCTGCCAGGAAGGGTACGGTCAAATACGTATTGTCGGTAGCCTTGCCGCCGATTTTTATATAGTCTTCGTTGTCAATCCCGTCGGCACCGAAAAGCGGTCCGTTAAAGCCCAGCTTACGGGCCTGACCGGCGATCAGGGCACCTTCCGGATGATAGCCGCACAGGAAGATCGTATCCGGCTTATCGCGCAAGAGCTTGGTCAGCTGTGGAGTAAAGTCGGTGGTCTTGGCAACGTAAGCCTCGGCACCGGTAACCTTGATACCGCCGCTTTTGGCGCCTGCCATGAAAGCGTCTTTGAGCCCAATGGCATAGTCGTTGTTCTCATAAAAGATGGCTACCGAATTCTTGCCCAGCAGCTTGGGAACAACATACGAGGCCAGGTATTTGCCCTGAAAGTCGTCGGTGTAGCAGTTGCGGAAAAACCAGCCCTTGCCGACATCGCCGATGGTGGGGTTGGTTGAGGTGGGCGAAATGGCGGGAAGTCCTGCGCGCACGTAGATCGGCATGGCAGCCAGGGTGGCCGATGAGCACAGGTGGCCAATGACGGCCGATATGCTTTTGTCCGCTGCGAATTTGGAGCCGACTGTGCCGGCATCCTTTGGCGCGCAGAGGTCGTCGCCCCAGACAAGCTCTACCATCTGACCGTTGATGCCGCCGGCATCGTTAATCTCCTTGAGCTTAAGCGTGACGCCGGCTTTGATATTGTCACCATAGGCAGCCAAATCTCCGGTGAAGGGTGAAGCGACACCGATCCTGATGTTGCCGGCCATGGCTCCTGAAGTTAAACCAAAGACAAAAGCCAGACCCAGGATCAGCCCCATTAACAAAAATGTCCATTTGTTTCTCATGACTATCCCTCCTTTTAGATTTTAGTTGCGCGGGCGTAGTTACCCAAAAATAGTATTTATAATAGATGATTACATCGAGTCAACCAATTTTCATTTTTTTAACTGAGAAATTGCTTGCTGTTCGACCTTGATACCTGTATGAATACCCCATCAGCGCTGTTATTAATGCACAACATGCGGTATAACCTATTGGATTAAATAAGAATCAAAGCGGAATAATATCTTGAAAAAAGTTGGATTATTCGTAAAAAAAGATAAAAAAGCGGCTAAAAAGGCGGATGAATTTGAATCCTGGTTGAAAAACAAAAAGATTGAAGTAGTTAGAAAAGAAAGTTCGCCGCCGGAAATTCATTCACCGGCCAATAACAATAAGTCGGCACCCCGGGATCTGTCCTGCCTGTTCGTCTTGGGTGGTGACGGCACTTTTTTAAGTGCTGCTCGCTGGATAGGAAATCTCAACATCCCGGTGCTGGGCATTAAATTCGGAGAAATCGGCTTTCTGGCCGAAACAGCCGCTAAAAATTTGATTTCGGCGGCGGAAAAAATTCTGAATAATGAGTACAACATCAGCCGTCGCATGCGTCTCGACGTGCAGGTGGTGCGGGATGGTGAGACGATTGTCAGTGATACCGTATTAAATGATATTGTGATCAACCGGGGGGCCCTGGCAAGACTGGCCAACATCGAAGCCTACATCAATGATCATTATTTGACCACCTTCAAGGCCGATGGCCTGATTGTTGCTACCCCTACCGGGTCAACCGCCTATTCACTGGGCGCCGGCGGTCCGGTCATCCATCCGGATGTTCCCGGAATCATTATCACACCGATCTGCGCCTTTACCCTGACCAACCGTCCGTTGATTATCCCGGATTCGATAAGGATCAGGCTCAAGCTTGAAAAAAAGGCCGCCGATATCATGTTGACCTTTGACGGGCAGGAAGGGCTTGATATCACCCATAAAGATACCATCATTGTCCAAAAGGCCCCCCACCCCCTCAATATGATCACCCTGCCGGGACAGCATTATTTTGATGTGTTGAAGGCCAAGCTGAGGTGGTCCGGAGGTCGCGTCTAAAGCCAAGACACGCCGCTTGAGGAGCGGCCCTGCGGGCCTGGTGGACCACTTCGTTTGAGGAGCGGCCCCAGGGGGGCCTTAAGGTTCGCCCCGCTTTCGCGTGGCTTGAGGATCGCTTCGCTTGAGGCAAAAATTTTTATTTATTGTGGGAGCGGCTTCCAGCCGCGATTCGATTCTCATCGCAGCGGCGTTGATCGCGGCTGGAAGCCGCTCCCACAACTGGTAAAAATAAGAATTAAATATGTCAGCGCTTGTTCTCAAGTCCGCAGTTAATTCCCCAACTCCTAAATCCTTGAATTCCTAAATTACCAGGCCCCTGAATCCCTTAATTTCCAATCTTTGTCATTGTTCCAAATTCCGCATTCCGCATTCAAGAATCCCTTAATTCTTATCCACCTTTTATTTCAAACAAATTACCATCAAAATCCGAGATAAATATAAGGGTTTTATCGCCTTTGGGAATTCGGGCGACATCGACGTTCAGGCGGCTACAATTTTCAAGGAATACTTCCAAATTATCAACTTCCAGGCATGTGTGGGCAATCTTTCGGCTGTTATCGCCATCGGGACCGGTAACAAATATCTCAAAATGGACCTGTTCATCCCGATAGTTGATCATCACCAGTTCACTGTCAACGTTGAAAATGGCCTTTGAAAGCTCAAGGGGAAGGGCTTTGGGCTCTGATTTGGTCAAGCCCAGCAGATCTTTATAAAATATGTCCGAATTTTCTTCCGAACCGCAGGTAAGTCCAACATGTCTCAGAATCATGAGTAGCCCCTAAACAATATTTAAATGACAGGAATTCCTATCCTAAATTCCGCAGTCCGCAGTCCGAATTCACATATTAGGATTAATAATGACCTTCAGCGACTCCTTCCCATCCAGCACCAGTTGAAACCCCCGGGCGGTATCTTTCAAGGGGAGCCTGTGGGTCACCAGGTCATCCACACTGACGGTACCGGATTCGATCAGATCAATGGCATCAATTATATCTGGGGGTCCGCAATAGTAGGACGTGAGCACCTTGATTTCTTTGGTCCAGAAATCATTCAGCGGTATGGAAACTTGCTTGTCCGGACCGGGCACCGCAAAAAAAACGATGGTACCGCCTTTGTCCACACATTTCCAGGCCTGATCAATTGCGGGCATGGCCGATGTGCTCAGGATGACGACATCGGCCTTTTTATCATTTGCATCCGCCAGGCGTTCAACAACATTTTTGGCGGCATCGATCGTAATATCCGCTTCCAGCATGGCAGCCAGTTTCAGCCGTCGGGCGTTTATATCGGTGGCAATCACCGGACAGTTTTTTGCTTTGGCCAGCTTGATATGCAGCAACCCGGACATGCCACAACCAAACACCATGACCGTTTGGCCTTGCTGCACTCCGGCAAGCCGCTGCGCCCTGACGACACAGGCCAACGGCTCAATAAAAGTGCTTTGTTCATAGCTGATGGTATCCGGCAAACGGTAGGTGCCATACTCAACCAGCGTATTGGGGACCAGCACATATTCGGCAAATCCGCCCGGAAGCCTTTCTTTGATGCCGGTACAGGCAGGGTAATGTCCGTTTTTACAATAACCGCATTGCATGCAGGGTACTTTAGGCGCAATAAACACCCGGTCTCCGGGATTATACTTACTGACCCCCTGGCCGACCCCAACAACCTCGGCGCCAATTTCATGCCCCGGCACCAGGGGTGCCCTGGGCAGGCGGTACCACTCCACGATATCGCTGCCACAAATGCCGCAGGCCATCACTTTGACCAGCATCTCATCGGGACCGGGCGTCGGAGTCGGCACTTCTTCGATCCGGATATCCTGGTTGTTGTACCATTTCGCGACTTTCATGGGGATATCTCTTTAATATAGGACCTATAGGGCTTATGAGACCTATCTCGGTCGTTCAGTCCTTATTTTTGATTCTTCAACGTATTGTAAAGATCGAGGGCCTTTTCCGGCGTCTCGTTTTCGTGGACCACCGCCTTGACGGCCTGTATCATGGCAACCGGGTCTTCAGACTGGAAGATGTTGCGGCCCATATCCACGCCGCTGGCCCCCTGCTGGACCGCCTTATAGGCCATGGTCAGGGCATCCAGTTCGGGAATTTTTTTTCCGCCCGCCATCACGATGGGCACGGGGCAGGAAGCGCAACCGTCTCAAAACCTTCAGCGATGTAATAGGTTTTGACATAATGGGCCCCCAGTTCGGCGCAGATCCGGGTGGCCAGTCGAAAATAGCGGGCATCCCGGACCATGTCCTTGCCGACCGCGGTGACTGCCAGGGTCGGAATGCCGTACCGGGTTCCAAGATCCACCATTTTGGTCATATTTATGATGGATTCCTTTTCATATTCACCGCCGATATACACCTGCACGGCCATGGCGCAAACATTGAGGCGGATCGAGTCCTCGATATCCACGGCAATCTCCTCGTTGGAAAGTTCCTTGAGGATGCTGGTGCCCGCCCGTCACCCGAAGCACAATGGGGATGTGGAGGGGGGACAATGCTTCTCAGAATTCCCCGGGTCAGCATCAGGGTGTCCGCATAGGGAACCAGGGGCACGATGTTGAGGTCCATCCTTTCCAGCCCGGTGGTCGGCCCCTGAAAGTACCCGTGATCGATGGCCAGCATGACCGTCCGGCCGCTTTCGGGATTGAATATGCGGCAGAACCTGTTTTTCATTCCCCAGTCCAATGAATCGGATCCTTTGAGAAAAAAACCTTCGGTCTTTTGGGGTGTATCGGTATAAAACTTTTTGGCCTCTTTGAGTTCGTCCACGTCGGGCATATGAGTGCCTCCTTTCAAAGTTAACGATTATCGACAATCCTTAAAAAAATATTGATAATAAATTATTTTGGCGGATTTAATAGATTCTCCCGCAAAGGCGCAAAGAAAGACTAAAAAAGCTTAGCGTCTTTGCGAGAAACAATATAAGCTTTGATTCGTGCGATGCCAATTCACATTAACCTGGGACAAAACTGTCGATTATTGACTTATGGCCACTCTTACAATATAAAAACGGCAATGGTCAACCATATGATGAAAAGGCGGCTGATCGCAGTGTTGCTAATAACCGCCCTGAACGTTGCATCCGGCAACGGATACGGCGCTGATTTGCGCGCGTTGATCGAATTCAAAGAAAGCGGTTCCATTGATTGGACCGCCGGCGTCGTTGAAGCCAAGGGCACCGCTGTTCCCCCGACATACACTTACTCCGCCAAGCCGCAGTCCCACCAGCAAAAAATCCTTTTCCAGGCCACCAAAAAAGCGCAGCATAATTTGTTGGAAACGATTGTCAACCTGCGGATTAATTCCGAAACCCGCGTGATCGACATTGTCGAAACCTACCCCTCCATTATGGCTCAGCTGCGAGGCATGGTGAAAACGGCGTCGGAAGTTGAAAAACGGAGGCAATATCAGTACGACGGTGCGGTGGAAGTCTGGTCACAGATGAAACTCAACGGCGGCTTTTCTCAACTCATCCTGCCGCCGGAGATCAGGCATATCGAATCCATTAAACAGGTCTTGGCCTCTCCCAATTATAGCAAGATGCAATCCCGGCCACGGTCATCGCAGGTTTTTAGCGGCCTGGTCGTGGATGCCAGGGCTATGCGGGCCGTACCCGTTCTGGCACCCAGGATTTTGGATGAAAATTTGGAGGAAGTATTCGGACCGACCTATGCCAGTCGCGAATTTGCCGTCCAACATGGCGTGGCCCGGTATACAACGGATATCTGGAAGGCGAAATTTGATACACGGGTCTCCGATAATCCCCTGATCGCCAAAGCCCTGAAAGTTCTTTGGCCGGGACGCTGCGATTTTATCATCAGCAATGCAGACGCCGCCAAGCTCAAAAGCGCCTCAGAGCACCTCAAATTTCTAAAGGAATGCCGGGTCATCATCGTACTGGATCCGCTTTAAAAGCAACAACGGATGGAAAGCTGCGAGTTCTTTTGGGTGGAAATAAGCTGGCGTTATAGGTCCTATAGGACCTATAATGCATCTGCATCGCTAAGTGCCGAGCTGCCAGGACGCCAGGTACTGCTTTTGTTCCGGCGTCAATCGGTCAATGGAGACCCCCATGGCAGCCAGTTTTTCTTTGGCAATCATCTTATCTATTCTTTCAGGAACGGGATACACATCCTTTTGCAACGGCTTTTTGAGTTTGGCCATATATTCGATGCTCAAGGCCTGATTGGCAAAACTCATATCCATAACGCTGGACGGATGCCCTTCGGCTGCAGCCAGATTAATCAGCCTGCCTTCTCCCAGAATATTGATCCGGCGTCCATCTTTGAGTACAAATTCCTCCACGAAAGGCCGGATAACACGTCTTGATTTGGCTATCTTTTTTAGCCCTTCAAGATCGAGTTCGACATTAAAGTGACCGGAATTGGCCACAATGGCACCGTCTTTCATGATCTGAAAATGCTCTTTGCGGATGACATTGATGTCACCGGTCAGGGTGCAGAAAAAATCTCCGATTCTGGCGGCCTTGCGGATCGGCAGGACCGTATAGCCATCCATGACAGCCTCAAGGGCCGGCAGCGGATCAACCTCGGTTACAATAACGTTGGCGCCCATGCCCCGGGCTCGCATGGCCAGGCCCCGGCCGCACCAGCCATAGCCGCAGACCACAAAATGGGATCCGGCCACCAGGCGATTGGTTGCCCGGATCATGCCGTCGATGGTGCTTTGACCGGTACCGTAGCGGTTATCAAAAAAATGCTTGGTCTGGGCATCGTTGACTGCAACAATCGGGTACTGCAGGACACCGTCGGCAGCCATACTTCGCAGCCGAATAATGCCGGTGGTGGTCTCTTCGGTTCCGCCCAAAACCCCGGCAATAAGCTGGGTGCGTTTGGTGTGCAGTACCGAGACCAGATCGGCGCCATCATCCATGGTAAATTGAGGGCGGGTATCAAGAACCGCATTGATGTGGGCATAATACGTTTTGTGGTTTTCCCCTTTAATTGCATAAACGGGTATTTTATCGTTTTTGGCCAGGGAGGCGGCAACATCATCCTGGGTGCTGAGCGGATTCGATGCGCACAAGGCCACTTTGGCACCTCCTGCTTTCAGGGTTTTCATAAGAGAGGCTGTCTCGGTGGTCACGTGCAGACAGGCGGCAATCCGAATCCCCTTTAACGGCTTTTCCTTTTTAAACCGTTTCTGGATGCGGTTTAAAACCGGCATATTCTGGTTGGCCCATTCGATGCGCAACGCACCTTCTTTGGCGGCCTTGATATCCTTAACGTCATAGTTCATAATTTAAAAATCTCCCTCTTTGGTGAAATTAGTATTTAATCTTTGAATATAATCGTTTTATAACCTCGAAAAAAAAATCGAAATCCGAAACAAATTCGAATTTAGATATTGTTTCGCATTTCGAATTTCGTATTTCGAATTTCCGGTCCAACCGTTTTATGTCACAAAAGGACCTCAGACAGCAGCGGCTGCAAAAAAGTTACTCAAGGCTATTGGCCCTAAAGTCCCGCCATCTCCCGGATAGTGTCGGCCTTGTTTGTATGTTCCCAGGTCAGTTCGGCTTCACTGCGACCGAAATGACCGTATGCGGAAGTCATCCGATAGATAGGCCGCAGTAAATCAAGATATTCAATGATGGCTGCTGGTCTTAAATCAAATACTTCTTTGACGATTTCTTCGATCCGCTGTTTGGGAACAGCACCGGTACCCATCAGATCGACCATGACCGAGACCGGTTCAGCCACACCGATGGCGTAGGCGATTTGGATTTCGCATTTTTTAGCAACCCCTGCGGCAACGACATTTTTGGCGATATGCCGGCCCATGTAGGAGGCGCTGCGGTCCACCTTGGAGGGGTCCTTGCCTGAAAAACACCCCCCCCCGTGGCTTCCCTGGCCGCCATAGGTGTCGACGATGATTTTGCGACCGGTTAACCCACAGTCTCCCATGGGACCGCCGATGACAAATCGACCGGTGGGGTTGATAAAATAGCGGGTATCGCCGTCGGTCATTTCCGGAGGGATTGTCTTTTTAATAACTTCTTCGATCAATGCCTCTCTTAAATCCTCGTAGGTTACATCATCTTTATGCTGGGCTGATACCACAACGGCATCCACCCGTTTGGGTGTACTGTTTTCATACTCGATGGTAACCTGGGACTTTCCGTCCGGCCGTAAAAAATCGAGAGATCCGTTCTTGCGAACCGTGCTCAAGCGCCTGCAGAGCTTATGGGCATAGGTTATCGGCATGGGCATCAACTCGGGGGTTTCATCGGAAGCGAATCCGAACATCAACCCCTGATCACCGGCGCCCTGGTCTTTGTAGAGGCCTTCGCCCGCGGTAACCCCCTGGGAGATATCCGGCGATTGGTGATCAATGGAGGTTATGACCGAGCAGGTCTGGTAGTCAAACCCCATCCGGGAGGAAGAATAGCCAATGTCGCGGATGGTATCCCGGACGATCTGGGGCATGTCCACGTAGCATTCGGTCGTAATTTCCCCGGCAATAAAGGCCAACCCGGTAGTAACCAGGGTCTCACAGGCGACCCGGCAATTCTTGTCCTGGGCCATGATGCTGTCCAAAATGGAATCGGATATGGCATCCGCCACCTTGTCCGGATGCCCCTCGGTCACTGACTCGGAGGTAAAATAGTAGCTTTCATTTGCCATTAAGCATCTCCTTGAATCATTTGAGTTAAAATATAAAAATATAATTGTAAATCAGCAATTTGAGTATGTCAATAGACAGATAAACGGGTAACCGTTCCAGGTTCTGTGTTCCCTCCGGGCCGCAGGCCTTTAGGGCCTGCGGCCCGGAGGGAATCCCCATTTTTAAAAATACTGTGTTACTAATTAAAAAATACCGTATTCACCCTATTTTTTCTTGAAATTCCTTCAAGTAGGGTTTATAGGTCAATATGTTCAGTTTGAATAACCACTCTACCTGCTAACTATCTCATAACCGCCTTGCAGCGGACTATCATAATCGGCGCACACATCGGGTTCCAGATTTCTAACCACAACAACAGTATCATCGTTACCCTCATAGCACATCTTACAGGCAGCAATTGTTGGCTTTATAATCCTAAACCCAAACCCCAAGAAGGAGGAGGCATTATGAAGATAAACCGACGGGAGTTTATCCAGATCACCGGCGCCACGGCAGCCGGTCTTGCCGTCAGCGGCCTGGGATTTGACCTGCGCCCGGTCAAAGTCCATGCCCAGATGCTCAAGACCAAATATGCCAAGGAGACCACCACCATCTGCCCTTATTGTGCGGTGGGGTGTGGGGCCATTGTGCATACCAGCCGCAAGGGTGACGGAAGGGTCATCAACATCGAGGGCGATCCGGACCATGTGATCAATCGGGGTTCGCTGTGTTCCAAGGGCGCCGCCCTGACACAGCTGGTGGAAAACGCCAATCGCATCACCGAACCGATGTACCGGGCACCCCATTCCCAAATATGGGAAAAAGTGTCGTGGGACTGGGCCCTGACCCAGATCGCCAAACGGGTCAAAGCCACCCGGGATGCCACCTTTGAGGCTACCAATGCCAAGGGACAGGTTGTCAATCGGACCGGCGGCATCGCCTCGGTCGGCAGCGCGGCCCTGGACAATGAAGAGTGCTGGATCTACCAGGCCCTGATTCGTGCCATCGGCGTTACCTATATCGAACATCAGGCCCGTATCTGACATAGCGCCACTGTTGCGGCTCTGGCAGAGTCGTTCGGACGCGGCGCGATGACCAATCACTGGATCGACATCAAAAACAGTGATTGCATTTTGATCATGGGCAGCAATGCTGCTGAAAATCATCCCATCTCCTTCAAGTTCGTTACCGAAGCCCAGGCAAGGGGCACCAAGCTCATCAGTGTCGATCCCCGTTTCACGCGGACCTCTTCCAAGGCGGATATCTATGCCCCCATTCGATCCGGAACCGACATCGCCTTTTTAGGCGGGATGATCAAATACCTCCTGGACAATAACCTCTACCACAAGGAATACGTGCAGCACTACACCAATGCACCCTTTCTGGTGAGCAAATCCTTCAAGTTCAAAGACGGCCTGTTTTCCGGCTATGACGAGAAAACCCGCACGTACGACAAGAGCCAGTGGGCCTTTCAGATGGATGAAAACGGCGTGCCCAAGATGGATCGCAGCTTGAAAAATCCGCGCAGCGTGTTTCAGCTGTTGAAAAAGCATTTCTCCCGCTATAATCCCAAAATAGTATCGGAAATTACCGGAACCCCGCAAAAAGAGCTTTTGGAGATTTACAAGACCTACACGGCCACCGGTAAAGCGGGCATGGCGGGCACCATCATGTACGCCATGGGCTGGACCCAGCACACCACCGGTGTTCAGAATATCCGCACCATGGCGATGATCCAGCTGCTGCTGGGCAACATGGGCGTTGCCGGCGGCGGGGTCAACGCCCTGCGCGGGGAGTCCAACGTCCAGGGATCCACCGACCACTGCCTGCTGTGGCACATCTGGCCCGGCTACCTGAAAACCCCCAGGGCTTCGAATGTATCGCTGGCGGCCTACAACGAAAAGTGGACCCCCCAGAGCAAGGATCCGTTAAGCGCCAACTGGTGGCAAAACTATCCCAAGTATTCGGTCAGCCTGCTCAAGTCGTTTTTCGGCGAGAATGCCAACGCCGGCAACGATTTCGGCTATGACTGGCTGCCCAAAGTGGATGACGGCAAAGATTACTCCTGGTTGTCTTTGTTTGACGAAATGTACAAAGGAACCTTCAAGGGATTTTTCGCCTGGGGCCAGAACCCGGCCTGCAGCGGCGCCAATGCCGATAAAACCCGTCAGGCCCTTGCCAAGCTGGACTGGATGGTCAATGTCAATCTCTTTGACAACGAGACCGGCTCTTTCTGGAAGGGGCCGGGGGTGAATCCGGCCAGCATCAAAACCGAGGTGTTCTTCCTGCCGGCGGCCGTATCGGTGGAAAAAGAAGGCAGCATCACCAACAGCGGCCGCTGGAGTCAGTGGCGCTACCAGGGGCCCAAACCCATGGGCAACAGCTTGCCCGATGGTCAGATCATCATGGAGCTGGGCAACCGGATCAAAGCCGAATACCAAAAGGGCGGCACTTTTCCGGAACCCATCGCCAACCTCAAATGGGACTATCTGACCAAACGTGAATACGACCCCCATAAGGTGGCCAAGGAAATCAACGGCTATTTCCTCAAGGATGTTACCATCAAGGGCAAGACCTACAAAAAAGGCACCCTGGTGCCCAGTTTTGCCTTCCTGCAGGCCGACGGGTCGACCTCATCGGCTAACTGGCTGTATTGCAACAGCTATACCGAAAAAGGCAATATGGCCGCACGGCGCAGCACCAAAGACGCACCCAACCGCATCGGTCTGTATCCGCAATTTGCCTGGTGCTGGCCGGTCAATCGACGCATCATCTACAACCGTGCCTCGGTGGATCTCAAGGGCAAACCCTGGGACCTCAAAGACTGGGTCATCAAGTTCGACGGGGACGTTAAGGACGGCAAATACGTCAGCAGTCGCTGGCAGGGAGACGTGCCCGACGGCGGCTGGTACCCGCTGCAGAACCCCGACGGATCGATGCGGGAGGATTCCAAATACGCCTTTATCATGCGCAAGCACGGGCACGGACAGATCTTCGGGCCCGGCCGGGCCGACGGCCCGTTTCCGGAGCATTACGAACCGCTGGAATGTCCCATTGAAAAGAACCTCATGAACGCCCAGCGCATCAATCCCACCGCCCCGATCTATGATACCGGGGCCGACGAGTGGGCCAGCTGTGATCCGCGTTATCCTTACGTGGCCACCACCTACCGCGTGGTGGAACACTGGCAGACCGGCGTGATGACCCGCTGGCAGCCCTGGCTGCTGGAGATGCAGCCCCAGGTCTTTGTGGAAATGAGCGAACAGCTGGCAGAGTTAAAAGGGATCAAGAACGGGGAACGCGTCATGGTATCATCACCGCGGGGCAAACTCCAGTGCACCGCCATCGTCACCAAGCGGTTTCAACCCTTTCAAATCGGAGGTGCTGCGGTTCACCAGGTGGGTATTCCCTGGCATTTTGGATGGGTCAAGCCGGTCAACGGCCAGGAGGAGAGTGCCAACCTGCTGACCCCGGCAACCGGCGATCCAAATACCCGCATTCCAGAAACCAAAGCCTTTATGGTCAACGTAGCCAAAATTTAAAAGGAGGTGATCGCAATGAGTAAATCCTTTTTAGTTGATACCACGCTGTGCACCGCCTGCCGAGGGTGCCAGGTGGCCTGCAAGCAATGGCACGATCTTCCGGCAGAAAAAACCGTCAACCGGGGCAGCTACCAGAACCCGGCCGATCTCTCCTTTGACACCTACAAGCTGGTTCGCATGAACGAAAGGGTCGTCGACGGCAAGCTGCGCTGGCTATTTTTCCCGGATCAATGCCGGCACTGCCTGGAACCACCCTGTCAGGACACCGCCGGAGAACCGTCGGCCATTTTCACCAACGCGGCTTCCGGGGCGGTCATTTACACCGCCAACACGCGTGGGCTGGATGCCGGTGAAATCCGCCAATCCTGTCCCTATGACATACCGCGCCAGGCCAAGGACGGCACCCTGGCCAAATGCGATATGTGCAGCGACCGGGTTGAAAACGGGCTGGAACCGGCCTGCGTCAAGGTGTGTCCCACCGGAGCTATGAATTTCGGCGATCGGGAGGACATCCTGAAGCTGGCCCAAACACACCTGGCCGCGGCGCAGAAAAAATTCCCCAATGCCACGCTGCTGGATCCGGATGATGTCCGGGTGGTATTCCTGGTGGGTTTTGATCCCAACCTTTACCATGAATATGCGGTGGCATCTGCCACTGATTACGGCATCTCCCGGCAGGCTGCCTTGCGCAAAATGCTGCGCCCGTTTGCCGGTATGGTTTCACATTTAGGATAACAACAGCCCCAAGTTAAATTCCAACCTGGAAGGGGAGAAGGCGAAAGCCGTCTCCCCTTTCTTATATGGATGACATGTGGTAAATATGGGTTGCGGGTTGCGGGTTGCGCGGTTCGGGTTGCGTGGTGCGCGTCGCGAGTTACGAGGTGCGGGGAACCAGTTTAGTCGGCGAAGTGCCCAACCCTTGACGATTGCCGATTGGAAATCATAGAGTCGGCCTCTGTGCCGATTAAATGCAAAATCGACGATTATTAACCCTACATCCTGTTACTTGATGCCGAACCTCGTAACGCGCAACCCGTAACACGCAACGCGTAACCCGCAACTCGAAACGCGTAATGCGTAACCAGTTCCACAAAACAGTTAAAGGGGTATCCAATGACTTCATATCTCGCCCTCACACCCGAACAGGTGAAAAAGACGGTTGAAGCAGTTATCAAAAGCAAACCGGTTTATGCCGAAATCCTCGGCTTTTACGCCGGGGTTTTTGATGCCCAGGAAGACTGTAAAGGTCGCCTTCAGATCGAACCACTTGAAATCTCCGAAGAGTTGCAGAGCGCCAAAGCACGCGAAAAATTGCCGCTTATTGGGATTGATGAATTTATATATGATGCTGACGAATCCGCAAACCTGTTTCTGACCCTGTGTCACCTTGCCCGGGAGGCCAACCCAACGTTGTCTGCTGCCGCAGGGGCGATCTTAAGGGCTGTTGAAACAACGATAAAGCCTGACAAGCTATTTTCAGGCCTTCTTAACGGCAATGAAGCTTTATTTGAAAATGTGGCCGGTGAACTGGAAATCGAAAAGCCGGTGCTCGGTTTTTTTACTTACAACAGCTTGAAACCCTCCCTGGGTGCATGCGCCGACCAGCTTGCGGTATATTTGAATCCCGACGAACCCTGGCTGCAGGGCTATTGCCCTATTTGCGGCAGCGCGCCCATCCTATCGATACTTGAAAAAGAAGGTCGGCGGGCGTTGGTTTGCAGTTTCTGCTGGCATTCATGGTCTGCTAAAAGGGTTCACTGTCCCTATTGCGACAGTTCCCAAAACAAAGACCTGCATTATTTTTACAGTGAGGAAGAAAAAGACAGCCGGGTCGATTTGTGTGAAAATTGCAAAAAATATATTAAAACCTGTGACACCAGAAATATGGCAAGATTGATTTATCCGCCGCTGGAACAAATATCCACCCTGCACCTTGATATTAAAGCACAGGAAATGGGATTCGAACCGGGGATTCGTCTGTTTATGCAGGTGTAAGAATTGCCCGTTCCGGGTTCAATGGTTCAGGGTTCACCTCAAATCTGAACAAGTTCGTTAGAACTGAAAAAATAAGACCTCTCTTCAATGGCATATTTGAACAAACGCTTATTTGGGTTTTTTATTCTGACGGTTCTCGTCTCCGCTGTTTTAGACCCTCAATCCAGGGCGACGTCAAATCTGCAGCCTGCCGACGGTCAGGTTGTCAAAGTGGCCACCGCCTGGTCGGTGGATCGTGCGCGCCCCGGCGATTCTATCATCCTGGCGATCATCGCCGACATCAAAAAAGGCATTCACATCAATGCCGATGCCCAACAGGTTAAACCCTTTGAAAATTTCAAGCCTTACCCGACCAAGGTCGCGGTCGCCGATGCCAGCGACGGTCTAACCATAGAATCCCCCCGCTACCCGCAGGCGGTCCCGATCAAGGTGGAGTATGCCGCCGGGGACCTGATGTCCTTTGAAGGGCGTACGGTCATCTATCTGCCGATCAAGCTGGAAGAAACGATTGGGCCCGGCCGCCAGGTGATCAAGCTGGTGTTCGAATACCAGGCTTGCTCGGACACCTACTGTTTGTTCCCCGCCAAGATCAATCTTGAGGGCTCCCTTGCGGTTGTCAAGCCCGGAACCGGTGTGTCAAAAACAAATGAAGAATTGTTTGCCGGGTTTGATCGAGGTTCGGCAGCCGCCGCCTCCGGGGAAGTCGATTTTGACCTGTTCGGTTGGACCTTTGCCATAGACGTGTCATCGACATTCGGGCTGATCCTGTTGCTGATTACCGCCGGCCTGGGCGGTATGCTCCTCAACTTAACCCCTTGCGTTTTGCCGCTGATTCCGATCAAGATCATCAGCCTGGCCCATGTGGCCCAGAACCGCAAACAGTGCTTTATGCTGGGGTTGGCGATGTTTCTGGGGGTTTTGGTCTTCTGGGTGGTGCTGGGCGTGCTGATTGCTCTGGTCAGTGACTTCAGTGCCACCAATCAGTTGTTCCAGTATCCTGTATTTACCATCCTGGTGGGGCTTCTCATCGGAATGATGGCAACCGGAATGTTCGGCTTTTTTAATGTCCGGCTGCCCAATTTTATATACATGATCAACCCCGAGCAGGATACCCTTAAGGGTTCTTTTGGTCTGGGAATTTTGGCAGCCGTATTATCAACTCCCTGTACCGCGCCGTTTATGGGAGCTGCTGCTGCCTGGGCAGCCACCCAGCCACCGACTACCACCCTGGCCACCTTTGCAGCCATCGGCGCGGGCATGGCCCTGCCCTATCTCGTGCTTTCCGCCAAGCCGACCTGGGTCGAAAAAATGCCGAAAACGGGACCGGCCAGCAATTTGATCAAGCAGACCATGGGATTGTTCATGCTGGCAGCAGCAGTATATTTTATCGGCGTCGGCCTGGCGGCAGTCTTTTCCAATCCGCCAAATCCAGCAACAAAAATATACTGGTGGCCGGTAGCGTTGTTTTGCGTTGCTGCCGGCGGTTGGCTGGCCTACCGCACGTTTCAGATGACGGCCAGAATAAAGCAGAGAACTATTTACGCCGGCATCGGTGTGATGATCATGACCCTTTCGGTCTGGGGGGCCGTGCAACTCACCGACCCGGGCCCGGTTGACTGGGTGTACTACACCCCGGAGCGGTTTTCAGAGGCATCCGGTGAAAACAGGGTGATCGTAATGGTTTTTACAGCGGAATGGTGTTTAAACTGCAAGGCGCTGGAGCAAGGGATATTTAAAGACCCGAAGATTGCCGCTCTTTTTGCAAAAGACGGCATTGTGCCGATGAAGGTGGATATTACAGGAAACAACCCGGCGGGAAAGGCAAAGCTCAAAGAAGTTGGAACTCTGACAATCCCGCTGCTGGTTATCTTTTCACCCAACGGAAAACAACTCTTCAAAAGTGATTTTTACACCGCCGACCAGGTCTACGAAGCCGTCATGAAAGCCCTGGAAGGCTCCAAATCGCCTTCCTGAAGCTGGCCTTTCGATTTCGGATTTGGGATTGCGGATTTCGGATTGAATGCTGAATGGCAGACAATCTAAAATCCGCAATCCGAAAAAGGCTTGAATATTATCATCAGTTCGCCGGCCGCGAAATTGGCCAGTGATCCCTGCAGCGCCAGACCAATGGCCAGACCGGCGACCCCCAGTATGGCATTAAAAGAAGTCGTTTGGATACCCAGCTTATTCAAGGCGGCAATGATAACAAAGGCCAGCAGGGCAGCATAACTCAGGCTGCCGACAAAGGACACCAGGGTGTCATCCGTATTGTTTTTCTTCATCACCCGTTTGATGAGATTGGAAGTAATTCAGTTCTACTCAGGATGAACCGTAATTGATAGAAAACGGCCATTTCGATATACTTTGGTTTTCAGGGGACCTTTCATTTCTGCCAGGGTTTGCAGAAAAACCGATAAATCCTCCGCGACCCGGCCGTCGATCTCCACAATTATATCCCCTGTCCTGAGCCCGTCTATCTCTGCCTGGCTCCCCCTGCGAACACCGGAAACCATGACCCCCTTCTTTGATTCATACGACAGGTACTTCGCAAGGTCCGGGGTCAGCTCTTGCAGGGAAAGGCCGTAGGATTCTTCGGTATCTGTCCGGGATTCCAGCGGCAGGGACATTTTTTCAAACAGATCCCGGGCTACGTAAACAGAGGCATTGAATTTCAGGGCCATGACAAGTGCGTCGCTGGGCCTGGCATCGATTTCAATAAGGTTGTCCTGGCTTTGCAAAACGATGGTTGCATAATAGACATTCTCGCGGGAGTGGGTGATCACAATGCGGTGGATCTGCCCTTTGTTTTTCAGGATAATTGTTTCCAGTAAATCGTGGGTGAGCGGGCGCTGATGTTCGACGCCTTCGAGCTCCGAGTAAATGGCACGGGCCTCGGGAAGGCCGATCCATATGAATAGAGCCCGCTTTTCATCTGAATCAGATAGGGTCACGACGGGTTGCCGGCTCAAAGGATCGACCACCAGTTGGTGGACGTTCACCCTGATAAGGGATGTGTCCTCCAGCATCAGGTTGCGCCGCCGGTTTAACAGTCGGTTGCGCAGCACAGCAGGTCCCAGCCAGAAACCAAAGGGTGATAAAAGCTAAAAAGCTGTGTCTTTTTTTGCGTTGCATTTTGAGCGTTATCCCAATTTAGCTTTTATCGCTCAATTAGGGCTTGGAACTTCCCATCCAAAAATTTCTCGGATCGCCGCCCGGGTAGCCGTTCGACTACTTTTCCCTGCTTAATAACCAACACCAACGGTATGGCTGTCAGGTTAAACTTTTGAATGGCCTTATCGCCGAACCAGTAGACGGGAAACTCAATTTTCAGTTTATCTACAACCGGCTGCATGGCGATAGCGCCCTCGAGATCGATGCTGATGCCGATCACCTTTAAACCCTGGTCTTTATATTTTCGGTACAGGTTATTCAACACCGGCAGTTCGTCGATACAGGGTCCGCACCAGGCCGCCATGAAACTGACAACCAGCGGGTTGCCCTTATCCTTTATCAGCGCGTCAAGGGTCGCCTCCTCGATCGGCTGCACGGTAACACCGGCTTCAGCACGCGAGGCCGTAAGTGTAAAAAAGCAAATGCATAAAAGCGTAGTGAAGCAGAGGCAAATGAAAGCGGAATGCGGAATGCGGAATGCGGAAATGGTTGAATGTCTGATTTTCATAATTTCCGCCTTCCTCATTCCTGCTTCCAATTTCCGGATAGTCCCGAATTCTCTTACCTGCAATCCGCAGCCCGCAACGCGCAACTCGTAACCCGCAACGCTTACTTATTCATCTTCTCCAGATTAATCGCACAGCTTTCCAGGTCCGGCCGCTTGTTGATGTCGTTTACCTGGATATCTCGAATAATGCCATTTTTATCAATAAATATCAGCGCCCGCTCGGAAACGCCATCGGACCGCAATACACCGTATCGATCCGCAACCGCCCCGTGGGGCCAAAAATCCGACAGCACCGAAAACCACAGTTTTCCCATCTGCTTGGTCCAGGCGTATAGGGTCGGGATATTGTCCACGGTGATACCCAGAAGAACAGCATCGTTTTCGTCAAACATATCTCTGGCGATGTTGTATCCCGGCCACTGGTCGGAGCAAACCGGTGTCCAGGCTGCCGGTACAAAGGATATTACAACATTTTTTTTCCCTCTAAACTGGCTCAGGGTAACATCTTTTCCGGCCACGGAGGGAAGGGTGAAATCGGGTGCGGATTCACCGACACTTACCTTTAGTTTGCTGTCCACGGGTTTTAATAATCCCGGGTTATAAATGTTGTCCTTGTAAGCTGCCGACGCACCAAAAGCCGGCGTGAAAAGAAATAACCCCATCAGGCCTGCCATTAAAATTATCTCAATTGATTTTTTCATGGCTGCTACCCCACTCGTATATTGGTTGATTAGTTGAATGGAAAATAAGTTGATTAGTTGAATAGTTGACTGGTTAAATAGTTGATTTGGTTATAGGATTTCAGTCTATTTGACTAACCGACATTCATGCAATCAACTCAATCAACTATGCATGCCCCCATCTCGCAACTCGTAACCCGTAACCCGCACCCCGCAACGCGATCACTTCAATCCGGATTCCTTTAAAAGCTTTTGCAGCAGTGCATCAGCGTCTTTGGCCCCACCCAGTCTCGAGTAATAAACCCGGTGGCTGCCATCCGCGCAGAATCTTTACGCCTATAAAATACGGTGTCCGGACCTCACCCAGCTTTTTGTGGATCACAAAATCACCATCCGGGAAAAGCGGAAACGGGATTTTGTAGGCCTTTTTAAAGTGATTGACTTCAAAGGCCGAGTTGCCCACACCGATACCGATCAGTTTGACCTTTCCCTTCAGCTTGGCATCACCTTCAATCTTGCGGTACATTTCATTCACAGAAGGAGCCTCCTTCTGGCAGAAGGGTCAGTACATGCTGAATATCTCAATCAGAACGACTTCGGCTTTTATCTCGGGTATCGTAAAGGATTTTTTCCCGGTGATACCCAAATATTGCTGGTATTCCGGGCTCTGTGGGACACCCAAATCAATCGAAGGCAAAACCCCACCTTCAGCCGGCGGCTTGGTTTCGGCTCCCCCAACACCGGGGATAATGAAAATTCCAACCATGGCTGTCACTGCCAGAAATATTATTAACGCGGGCTTCATATCAGAACCTCCTTTTTGAAAGACAAAAAAACCGACCCGGAGAGAAGAAATGCCGTCTAAATGGTCTCTGAAGGGCATCGATTATCGGGTTGCGCCACTCAGCCGTCCCAGCAACGACCAGCGGTGGTCAGCAATTTTTCAGCAGTAAGCTACTCAGGCAAAGGGCGATTAAGGTAATAATTTGTTATGCACAGCAAGCTACACAATTGGCGCAGGGCATCTCATGGATCGATGTCGGCTGGTTTTGAATAATATATGGCAATATCAGTGCCGGGTCAAATATAAATTCTAACATTGAAAACCAATCCCATCTCTGGTAATGTGCGATGCGGCATCCAGGTTTTAGCGCCAGGCGCGATAAAATAGTAGCCGACTTGATAACACCTAAGAGCTGAGGGAGCGCATCCATGAGACGTATGAGACTCGCTGTGACGGTTTTAGCGGTGGCAATAATGGCATTTTCTGTATCGGTTTTCGCCTCGGACAAGACCACCTCCCACCAGCCAGCACTAAGCCTGGCATCTGCGAGTCAGTCATCTGAAACGGCCTCTGCCGAATCAGCCGCCCATGGAACTGAAAGCGAAGACACCGAGCATGCCGGAACCGGCCACGGCCAGGGCCATCCGGATCTGGGCCCGGTCCTGCCCCTGTGGAGTTGCATTCCATTTGCCTGCATGCTTTTGTCCATAGCGTTATGGCCCCTGCTGATGCCTGATTTCTGGCATCACCATTTCGGAAAAATCTCAGCTTTCTGGGCCGCCGTCCTGGGCATACCGTTTTTGATCGCCTTCAAGGGTGATGCGCTTTATGAAATTCTCCATATAATTCTGGCAGACTATGTGCCCTTTATTATTCTGCTATGGTCGCTGTACACGGTTTCCGGAGGCATTTTACTGCGCGGGACCCTGAGGGGAACGCCCGTCGTCAATGTTGTCATTCTCATCATCGGCACCATCCTGGCTTCCTGGATGGGCACCACCGGCGCGGCCATGCTGTTAATTCGCCCCTTCCTGCGCGCCAACAGTCATCGCAAAAACAGAACTTTTATGGTGGTATTTTTCATATTCCTGGTTGCCAACGCCGGCGGATCGTTAACCCCCCTGGGTGACCCGCCCCTCTTTTTAGGATTTTTACACGGCGTATCTTTTTTTTGGACCTTCAATATCCTGCCCCACATGGCGACGGTTGCCATTATCCTGTTGGTAATTTACTTTTTTCTGGATACCTATCATTACCGCAAGGAGGGGGTCGTAGCGCCTGCCGATGACGGGGTCAAACAACCCTTGAAGCTGGAAGGCGTGCACAACTTTATCTTTCTGGCGGGTATTGTCGGCTCCGTATTGATGAGCGGCATGGTGGACTGGGGCGAATTTAATACATTCGGGGTGCACCGGGCGGTGCAGGACTGGGTTCGTGACGGGCTGCTGATCGTCATGGGAATTCTGTCGCTGGTAACTACTTCCGTAAGCCTGCGCGAAGACAACGACTTTACCTGGTTTCCCATCATCGAGGTGGCCTATCTTTTTATCGGAATATTCATCACCATGATCCCCTGCCTGCTCATATTAAAGGCGGGTTCCGAGGGTGCCCTGGCCTTCCTGGTCAACGGTGTAACCCAGCCGGCGCACTACTTCTGGGTGACCGGTGGGCTGTCGGCATTTCTGGACAATGCGCCAACCTACCTCACCTTTTTTAACACGGCCCTGGGTAGTTTCTATGCCGGAATGCCGGAGGCCGGTGCGGTTCCTTTGCTCATGACGGAAAAGGCCATCTATCTGAAGGCCGTTTCCGCTGGTGCCGTATTTTTCGGGGCCTGCAGCTATATCGGCAACGCACCGAATTTTATGGTCCGATCCATTTCCGAAGAAGCCGGAACGCCGATGCCCAGCTTTTTCGGCTATATATTGAAATATTCATTGATTTATTTGATCCCGACCTTTGTGGTGGTAACGCTGGTGTTTTTTTGAACAATTGTCATTCGTCATTCATAGGAAGGTGATTCACGTGCTTGACAAGCTGCTTAATTCAAATATCGCCATGGTGGGCGGCGGAAATTTTTGCAAGCAACTTCTCCAGCTGCTTTTCAGCGAGCAATTTAAGGATCAGCATCCCACAATTTTAGCTGTTGCAGATAAAAACGACCGCGCCGAAGGCTTACTTTACGCCCAAAAGTTGGGAATTTTCACCACCGCTGATTATAGAGATCTTTACCAGCTTGAAAACCTTCAAATTTTAATGGAGCTAACCGGCAATGTGAAGCTGGGCGTGATAATCAAGATGACCAAACCCCTGGGTGTAAAATTTTTTGATCACGTTGATTCCAGAACCATATGGACCTCACTGCAGGTTGAGACCGAAAAACGCAAAGCCTTAAAATTGCTGCGCCAGAAAAAGGACAGCACGGCCGACATCAATGAATTCTTTGAACAATTCGCCAACCGGCTGGGTAGCGTGATTATCCAGCGAAGCAACCGCTATGTGGAAATAGAACGTGAGTCGATCGAAAGTGAAATCGCCCTGTCCCAAATTATCGAGGGCAGCACCATACCCACCTTTGTCATAAACAAAGACCATGTCGTTACCCACTGGAATAGGGCCATGGAAAACCTGACCGGTGCAAAGGCCGAAGCAATGGTCGGCACCACCCGGCAGTCTACACCCTTCTGGGGCGAAGAACGCCCCACCATGGCGGATGTGATCCTGGATCAGATCGGCAAAGATGAAATCAAAAAATTATACGGTGAAAAGTGGCGCGAATCCGTGCTCATCGAAGAAGCTTACGAGGCTGAGGTTTTTTTTCCCCGGCTGGGAGAAAACGGAAAATGGTGCTGGTTTACCGCCGCACCCATCAAGGGCCATGACGGCACCATTGTGGGCGCCATTGAAACCCTCTGGGACAAAACCGAAGATAAAAAGGCCGAAGAAGAACGGGAGTATCGTACCAGGGAACTGAGCACCCTGAACTCTATTTACAGCGCCCTGAATGCACCGGCCGATCTGGAATCAAGAATCGACCAGGCGGTACGGGAGCTGTTAAATTTCTTATCCGCCGACGGCATCTGCATCTATATGCTGGATAAAAACGGTCAATACTCCCTGCGCCACAGCCAGGGCCTGTCTGATGACGCCTGCAAAAAAGTCAACGTTCTGGACGAAAAAAGCATTATTCACCGGGTTGCTCAAAACAACGAATTTACGATCTATGAAAATTTGCCGGACGGTTGTCTGGATGAAATCTGTCTGCTGGAAGAAGAAAAGATTGCCTCCCTGGCCTATGTTCCCATCAGCAGCAAGGAAAAGAAAACACTCGGTGTCATTCGTATCGGCAGCAAAAAACCGACCTTTTTCAGCCTCGAGCAGAAAAATGTTCTGGAATTGATCGGCAACCGCATCGGATTGGCCATCGAAAACGCCATGCTGCAGGAACAGTATATTAAATCCGAGGAAAAATACCGCACCCTGTTTAACAGTGACCCCCATCCGATTTTTATTCTCGACAGCAAAACCTTTAAAATTCTGGATATGAATAAGCGGGCCCAGGACGACTACGGGTATTCTCGCAAGGAATTGAGGCAATTGACCTTTCTGCAGCTGGGAGATGAAAGCGATGAAGAGCTGACCGCAGGCCTGCAAAATCTGACCGAAGATCAATCCCCTTTGTTCACCAAAAAGCGGCACCACCGCAAGGGGGGCAAACCGTTTTTCGTCAATGTGAATGTCAGCCTGGCCAAATATGGGGTCGGTCACGTCATTATCGCCACCACCACCGACATCACCGAAGTGGTGGAGAAAGAAACCCAGCTTATCCAGGCCGGCAAAATGACCACCCTGGGTGTAATGGCAGCCGGCATGGCCCATGAAATCAACCAGCCGCTGAATGTCATCCAGGTATGTGCTGATTTTTTCCTGAAAATGTTAAAACGCGGGGCCAAGATCGAAGATGACGATTTGCGGTCCATGGCCAACGATATTGTTGCCAATGTGGAGCGGGCCACCGGCGTTATCAAACATGTTCGGGATTTTGCCCGGCAATCCGAACCGGTGCGCAGCAAAGTTAACATCAACGATCCGATTGAGGATGTATTTAAAGTCCTCGGGCATCAGTTGAAAGTTCACGAAATTGACGTTACACTCGATCTGGATCCCGACCTTCCGGAAATCTTGGCGGAGCACAACCGCCTGGAACAGGTTTTTATCAACCTGGTATCCAATGCCATTGACGCCATGGATGAAAAAGGCAATCATCCGGATAACCCGGACAACAACAAGAAGCTCACCATCAAATCGATTTTAGAAGATGGCATGGTGACTGTGTATGTCTCGGATACCGGTACCGGCATGTCGCGAAGAGGTCCAGGCCAAACTTTTTGAGCCTTTTTTTACCACCAAAAAGGTCGGCAAGGGAACCGGACTGGGGGTCAGTATCAGCTACGGAATTGTCAAAGACTATGACGGCAACATCGAAATTGAAAGTGAGGTCGGCAAGGGCACGACATTTAAACTGACATTTCCGGCTGTCAGTGCATAACTAGCGTTGATTGGTCTCTGGTCACCGGTGGCTGGTCTCTTGGTTTCTGGTCCCTGGTCTCTGGCGGCTGGACAGGAATTCTAAATGATCAGCATTACCCTGACATCTTAGGCAACTTGAGACATTTTAGGCATTTCTATAGTATTAGATAACCTAGCCCAAACAGGCTCATAGTGAAATATCCAAGAAGCTTATGAACAAAATATTACTCATAGACGATGAACCGGATATTGTCAGGGTTCTATCCATGTCGTTGAAGGCCGACGGGTATGACGTCATCCCGGCCCACAGCGGGGTTGAAGGCATAGAGATCTTTGAGAAAGAAAGGCCGGATATTGTCCTTACCGATATTAAAATGCCCGGAATGGACGGTATCGAGGTTCTAAAAAAAGTAAAATCCATCCATCCCCAGTCGGAAGTGATTATTATTACCGGTCACGGCGATATCGACAATACCATTGAAGCCCTGCAATACGGTGCATCCGATTTCATTAACAAGCCGGTCAGAGATGAAGCCCTTTCCATTGCGCTGAAAAGAGCCCAGGAAAAACTGGAAATTAAAAGACAGCTGAAAGAATATACCCTTGATCTGGAGAATAAAATTGCAGAGGCAACCCGGGAGATAGCCAGGCGCTCAAATTTTCAAATCAAACTTATCCGCAGCTCAAACGATGGCATCGTTGCCACCGATAAAAAGCTTAATATCGTTATTTTTAATCCTGAAGCCGAAATAATTTTCGGCTACGCGCCATCCGAAGTGATCAACAAGAAGTCAGCCCCGGAATTATTCCCCGCCGAACTTAGCCAGACCTTCAACGATGCCCTGGCCGGCAAAACAGATATGAAGGATTTGCCCTGGCAAGAAGTCGCTATCCAATCCAAGACCGGCGAGCAGATTCCCGTGCGCTTTTCAGGAACCGTCCTGTTGGAAAAAAACGAGCAGATGGGCACCGTAGCCTTTTTCCAGGATTTGAGGGAAATCAAACGCCTGGAAAAGGAACTGGTCAAATCCGAGCGGCTGGCAGCCGTCGGCCAAACGGTCGCCGGTCTGGCACACGGCATCAAAAACATCCTGCACGGACTCAAAGGCGGCAGCTACCTGGTTGATATCGGAATCAACAAGGAGGATTCCGTTAAGCTAAAAAAAGGCTGGGAGATGATAAAGCGCAATGTCGGCCGGACATCGAATCTGGTGATGGATTTGCTTTCCTATGCCAAAGAAAGAGAGCCCCAGTATGAAATTTGCGACCCCAATCAAATCGCAGAAGACGTTTGCAGCCTGGTGCAGGATAAGGCCCGGGAAAACAATGTTGCAATCCTAAAGGAATTTGATAATACCATCGGTGAAGTTTCAATGGATCCCAATAGCCTGCATGAGGTTTTGTTGAACCTGATGTCCAATGCCGTCGATGCCTGCCTGTTTGATGAAAATATGGACAAAAATTGGCAGGTCCGGCTGGCAACAACAAAGACCAAAGGGCGAACCGCATTAAATTTGAGGTTACCGACAACGGGGCGGGCATGGATGAAGACGTCATGCAAAAACTCTTTACTTCGTTTTTCAGCACCAAAGGCCACCGCGGCACCGGCCTCGGTTTGATGGTTACCCGAAAACTCATCGAGGAACACAGGGGGAGATAAAGGTTGATTCCCAACCGGGCAAGGGAACCACATTTAGTTTTTATCTCCCTTACAGTAGCGCAAGTGACGGATGATGCTGGCCGGGCGAGGATAAACCCCATATGGCATTGGTGGCTTTTGTGAAAGGGGAACTATAAAGATGAACATCGAACACTAAAAATACGAACATTGAACATCGAACGTTGAATGTGAAAAGATGAAGTAGCAGAATAATAAATATTTCTGTTGCAAGGATCCAAACGGCTGGAAGGAAACTTAATAAACTGTAAATTATTGGAATGAAATTGCGGAGCGGAGCGACATCATTATTCGATGTTCGACGTTGGGCGTTCGATATTCGACGTTCATCTTTTGAATCAAGCCCGCACGACATAAAGGAGGATATATCATGGGTAAAACAGTGCTGGTTGTAGATGATGATCCCGATGTCAGGTTGTTCAGTGTAACGGTTTTGGAAGAACACGGGTATACACCTCTGGAAGCAGCCAATGGCGAAGAGGGCCTCAAAATGATCAAAGAAAACAGGCCCGATTTGATCATCCTTGATGTTCTTATGCCCCGGCAAAGTGGAATCAGGCTATACCGTGAACTAAAGACCGACAAATCTTTGAAGAACATCGAGGTGATCATCCTTTCCGGAATAGCCAAGAAAACGTTTCTGCGATCCCAAAAAGCCCTGACTGAATTTGGCGGTAAAGAAGTACCGGAACCCAAAACCTATCTGGAAAAGCCGGTTGAACCCGAAGTCCTGGCCGCGGCGATTGAAAAAGCATTAAGCTGATGCTAAGAGGGTTTTCAGGCAATAATAACGGAGAATGGCAGACATCATGAAGATTGAAAAACTACTTTTTGTCACCAAGTTTGAAGAACTGGGTTTTGATGCTGTTCGATCGCTGCTTAGCCTGACCAGGGCGGATCTGAACCATGTTGTTTTCATCAATGTCATCGAACGGGATCGATTTGCCATGAGCCGGGTGGGATACCGCAAGGATGAAGAAATCCGGTTGCGGGAGGCGGCCAATATCCGGTTTATTGACTGGTCTGAAAACCTGTTTGAGCAGGGCCTCGAGGTCGGTGTCTATATCGTGGTCGGAACCCTGGTGGGCGAGGTGATCAAAGCCGCGCAAAAGGAAGAAACCGACCTGATTGTCATCGGACGCTCGCACAAAGGCATGCTCGAGCATTTATATTCGGGCTCGGACGTTACCGAATTGCTGCGCAGGGCGGCTACTCCCGTGCTTGTGTACAAACACCTGTCGGAAACCGCGATTTCGATTGAAAAACCTTTCGACCGGCCGTTGCTGGCAATCGACTGGTCACCCGCCAGTTTAAGGGCCGTGGAATACCTGAAAGGATTGGGCGATGTGGTCAGTGCAATCAGTGTCGTGCATGTCGCCAGTGAAAAGGATTTAAAGGGTTCGTCCGCGATGCAAGTCCAAAAAACCCGCAAGGAAACACTGCAAAAACTCGAAGAAATATGCACCCTATTCGAATCCGCGGGAATTGATGCCAGGGCCCATGTTTACATCGGTGATCCGGATGATGAGATTGAAAAGGCCGCCCGAGATTGCCAGGCAACCATGATCGTTCTGGGATCTTCCGCCAAGTCGGCCTGGGTGGAGAAATGGCTGGGGAGCACACCGCAAAAATATGCGGAAGAATCAATCTATCCGACCCTTTTGATACCACCGGAGAAGAAGTGACGCCATTGAATTAACGCCCAGAACTCCCTTTAGGGATTATCATTACTGGTAAGATAATATTGAGATTTCGAGATTCGGATTTCGAATTTCCATTCTTCAGATAAGCAGCTTTTATAGGTGACCTTTTTAATTTGCACCCGAATTTGGGGGTGTGTAGCTATCAAAAATAGGAGGCTTCGATGGCCGTAATCACGATATCAAGACAATTTGGAGCCGGCGGGATCACCCTCGGGAAAATGATCGCCGAAAAATTCGGTTATACCTTTGCCGACACTGATATCATCAAAATGGTCGCTGAAATGGCCAACGTCTCGACCCATTTCGTGGAGACGGTGGAGAAGGAGGCCGGCGGCAAATTCTCGAAATTTATTTCAAAAACGGTTTCCAAACCGCTGGTGGAGCGTATCCTGAAGGACGAACGCGGCTATATTGACGAAGAAATATATCTGGATTATCTTGTTTTAATCATCGCTCAGATGGCCGATGACGGGAATGTCGTCATTCTGGGCCGCGGGAGTCAATACATATTAAATGATCATCCGGACGCCAGCCACATACTGCTCATCGATACATTTGAAAACCGGGTGAGGTTCATGAAAAAACACTATGACCTGTCACAAGGCCGCGCAACCCAGGTTGTCAAAAACGAAGATAAGCGCCGCTCCAATCTTTACAAAAAACTGGGTAAAACGGACTATGACAACCCCGACCTCTATCATCTGGTACTCAACATGAACCGGATTCATCTGGAAAAGCGCTTGACCTTGTAGCCAACCTGGTTAATTCGTAAATTTTTGGACTCATATTCTCCCTTGACATTCGGAAACAATATTTGTTAAACGACGGAGTTTTCCATTTTTCCTAAAGGAATGGTTCAGGATAAAAATTTAGTCACACAGAGATGTTTTTAAATTATAAAAAAAATCGAGCCTGGGCCGAAAATCTGACGATTGTCATGCAAATCGGATTGACCATGGCCGGATGCATTGTCTTTTGTTTTTTCATCGGGCTGTATTTAGACAAATGGGCCGGAACCAGAGGAATATTTGTAACCATCTTTACTATTTTAGGCGTCATCGGCGGTGGTGTCACGGTCTATCGTCAAATTATGGAGGTTATCGAAGACAAGGACAACGACCGAGAAAATCGGAGTAATGGAGTCCGTTAAGCAAACACAGAAAAAATACGGGTCCCGGGCAATTTGGATCGCAATTATTGTCGGGCTATGTTTTTTTCTGGCCGGATACAAACCGGTGGGCAAAGCGTTGGTTTTGGGTACTATTTTCAGTGTGATCAATTTTGTCCTTATCGGCCAGGCCCTTCCCCTGCGAATCGGCAAATCCAAAGGAAAAACTATTTTCTTTTCCCTGGGTTCCATATTTTGCAGATACATATTAATGGCGGTTCCGATTGTCGTGGCCGTCAAGTTTGAGCAGTTTGATCTGGTAGGAGCCATCATTGGACTTTTCATGATCCAGTTTGTAATCCTGGCCGATCATATTCTAAAACTGGTTTCATCAAAGGGGAAAAAAGAGATTTAGGCGCGCTGGAGAAACGAGCATGGGTGAATTAGGTAAATTACATCAGCTGATCATTCCTTTTTTCGGACACAATATCACGATAAATCTGGAAGTCATTGTCATGACCTGGATTGTTTTCGTGCTGTTCATTGCGCTGGGGTGTTTTCCAGCCAGAAACAAAGCGCATCGTGCCCAGACCACTCCAAGCCATGGGAGAACTGATTGTGTCATCTGCTTTATGGGCTTGACCGAGGATGCTCTGGGTGAGGATTATGCCCAGAAGTATGCACCCCTGGTATGTGCCCTGTTTATGTTTTTGCTTGTTTCCAACTGGTTGGGAATTATTCCTCATCTGGAGGAACCCACCAAGGATCTGAATACAACCCTGGGACTGGGGCTTATGGGATTTGTGATTGCCCATTATGCCGGAATAAAATCCAAGGGATTTAAGGCTTATGCCAAAGAATATTTCCAACCGATATTTTTCATGATGCCGCTCAACTTGATTGGAGAACTGGCCAAAATTGTGTCCATCTCATTTCGGCTGTTCGGCAACATCATGGGGGGATCCATCATTATCCTGGTGGTATCCTATTTGACCTACAACCTTGTTCTGCCGCCGTTCTTAAACGCATTTTTCGGTCTTTTTGTTGGAACCATTCAGGCCTTTGTGTTTACCATGCTCACGGTTGTATATATTTCAGTTCAGGTAAAATAATACATGGCATTTGAAATCGAAATAATGGTGAAAGTGGCTGCTTACACCGGAGGCGGCCTGGCCATGGGGCTTGGCGCTATCGGTGCGGCCATCGGCGAGGGCTATACAGCGGCCGAGGCCAATGCGGCGGTTTCACGCAACCCCAAAATTTCAGCCGATATTTTCAAAAATATGCTGGTGGGCCAGGCCGTGGCCGAATCGGCCTCAATCTTTGCCCTGGTCATCGCCATCCTGCTGCTTTTTCTGGATGTTACCGTGCCCACTCTTTTGAAGGCGGCCGCCCTGTTAGGGGCCGGCATCTGTATGGGGTTGGGTGCCATCGGATCGGGGGTCGGATCGGGGTACCCGGGCGGTCAGGCCTGTACTGGAATTGCCAGACAGCCGGCCGTAACCTCCCAGTTGACCACCAATATGCTCATCGGATCGGCGGTATGCCAGACGCCGGCCATCTTCGCCATGGTGGTGTCCCTGATGCTGATGTTCATGGATTTTGGCAATGCCCCGCTTTATCCGACCTGGGCCGCCTATCTTGGCGCCGGGTTGAGTATGGGACTGGCGGCCATCGGTTCAGGGTACGGAGGCGGACTGGCGGCCGGGGCCAGCTGCGAAGGCATTGCCAGGCAGCCAAAAACCGCAACCAATGTGACGACCATCATGCTGGTCGGACAGGCAGTCTCCCAGACACCTGCCATTTTCGGACTGCTGGTAAGCTTTATATTGATGTTCAAATCATATCCGGAATCAACCGCCCTGAGCGCTTCCATGGCACTGCTGAGCGCCGGAATCTGCATGGGATTTGGCGGTATCGGCCCGGGGATCGGCAACGGCATGGCCGCCGAAGGAGCTGTGCGGTGGGTCGCCAGAAATGTCGAAAACGCGGGCGACATGATGCGAATTATGCTGGTCGGCCAGGCGGTCTCACAATCAACGGCGATTTATGCCATGGTGGTGAGCCTTGTTCTGATATTTGTAGTTTAACTAACTATATTACTTCGTTGAAAAGTACAGCTGTCTTACAATTATAAATCCGAATTTCGGTTTTCGAATTTATCAACCGGGAAAATTTCGTAAATATAGATAATAATTCTATTTTGTATCGTACCAATAAAAATTAATTTTAGCGATATTGGAGGTTGATTATGGCAATTGAAGGTGTAGATATTGTAAAAGCTGCAGCATTTATCGGTGCGGGTATTTCAATGGGGCTGGGCGCCATAGGACCTGGGGTCGGTGAAGGCATGGTGGCCGCCAAGGCCTGTGAAGCCATTGGTAAAAACCCCAAAGAGGCCGGACTGCTAACCAGGACCATGCTGGTGGGGCAGGCGGTTTCGGAATCTACCGGGATCTACTCCCTGGTTATCGCGCTGCTACTGTTGTTTGTCGTGTGATATTAGTTAAATAGTCAAATAGAGAATAGTCAAACAGGGAGATCGGATTTCAATCTATCTGACTATCAGACTATTTTTCTAATCAACTATTCAACTATTCAACTATTCAACTAAACGCGGAACGTTTCCCATGGAAATCATCAGCAACATTGCGCTTATCAGCATTAATGAAACCCTGATTGTTCAGGTGGTCGGCTTTCTGATTTTTTTATTTGTGATCAATCGGATCATGTTTCGTCCCCTGCAAAATGTGATGTCTGACCGGAGTATTCATATTGAACGAGTCCAACGGGATATCACCCAGGGCCAAAAAGAAGTAGCATCCATTTCCAGCCAAATCCAGGAGCAGGAAACCGCCAACAGAAAAGAGGCCTTGGCGCTCAAGGACGACCTTGAAGCCAACGGCAGTCAGCAGGCCCAGGAGATTTTTGAATCGGTCAAAAAGGAGATCGCCGCTAACAGGGAAAAGGTTACACAAGAAATTGAGGTCCGGATAGCGGAAGAAAGAAAGGCCGTGAAAAAAGAATCGGAAGCCCTGGCTCTGAATATCATTGAAAAAATTTTAGACCGGAGGCCGCACCAGTGAAATAGTATGCAAAAAACATTGCTGATAGGCAGCTGGTTTTTAACCTGTCTAATCATACTTCATCTGTCGGCCTTTGAGGTCCTGGCGGCAGATAATTCAGGCGATTGGCGCCCCATATTCGACCTGGCCATGCGATGGATTAATTTTCTAATTCTGGCCTTCCTGTTGATAAAATTTTCCAGGGCTCCCATTAAGAAATTTTTTGACGGCAAGAAACAGGATATCGCCGATGAAATCGAGGGTCTGGAGGCTGACAAAGAAGAGATGCTTCGCCAAATTGAAGAAAGTAAAAAACAGCTTGAAAACAGCCACGATCGTCTATCAAAATTAAAAAAGAGAATTATCGCAGAGGGCGAAAAAAACCGGCAAATGATTATTGAAACGCAGAGCAAGAAAGTAAAATGATGCTCGAAAGTGCCCAGCAGAAAATCAACAACCGCATCGTAGAAGCCAGCCAGATGCTCAAATCAGAGATTGTTGACGCCGCTATCGCACTGGCCACAAAATTGTTGCCGGAAAAAATTACGGAGGAGGACAACCAGAAATTTATCGATGCCTTTATGTCCAGTGCGTCTTCAAAATAAAACGCAACCGTTCAGGGGTTCAAGGTTTACCCGCCTTTGGCGGCGCCGGAGGCGACCAGGGATCACATCAAATCCGAACCGTTCAATAAAATCAATAGGCAGCTGTCTCAAAATTTTATTCCGATGCCCGCGAAGTCCAGCGGGCTATTTTTTTTAAGCTGACAGTGTGATATAGACTTTCAGTATACAGATTTTAGTTCTCAAAATTTTTAAAAGAAAATTAAGATAGGAAAAAATCATGACCAAGAAAGAAGTCTCGATAGATCAAGTTGTCAAAAAGCAGATAAAAAAATGGGAGGACCAGTTTGCCGGCAAAAAAGCCCAACCCCAAACACAGATTCCGGTAATCACCGTGTCCATGGAGCCCGGCAGCGGGGGAAGTATTGTCGCGCAAAGAATTGCCGACCGGTTTGAATTTGATTGGTTTCACCGCGACATCGTGGAAAAAATCGCCAAAACGGCCAAAATACGCGGTGCGGTGATCAACTCCCTGGAAAAAGAGCGCCTTAGCGGGGTAAAGGATTTCGTATCCTCCCTGATGGAAGATCAATATATTCATCCCGACACCTACCTCAAACATCTTCTGGTAGTCATCAGTACGATTGCCAAACACGGACGGGCCGTCATCGTGGGCCGGGGGGCCAATTTTATTCTTGCCGGCCGAAGATATTTTCGCCGTGAGGGTGATTGCCCCATTGAAGAAAAGGATCCGCGAAGTTGCCCTGACCCACGGGGCGCCACCGAAGAAGCCAAACGGCGGGTAATCCAGCGGGAATCACGGCGCAAGGCATTTGTCAGGCATTCCTTTAATGCCGATATCTCCAATCCCATCCACTACGACCTGACCATTAACACCGGCAAAATCAGTATCGATGCTGCAGTGGAGGCGGTTATCGGGGCCGTTATGGCAAAGCTGGGGGATAATTCCTGAATTTCCCTTTGATCTTCGCAAACCGGTTCGGCGATTGATGGATGTGATTCCGGACAAACTGAACTGGTCGGGCAGCATATAAAATCTTACTTGACCACAAATAGTATATTAATTATAACTGTGGGGTTTAAGGTTTAGGCCCATTTTAAGGCTATTCAAATTTGGGCATCAGGCCCTGAATGATGCCTCAGATCAGATGCAGTTTGGAATAATCGGGGGACTTTTTAATCATAACAGAGGAAGAGAAAGGAGGGACGTATGAAAAAGCTAATTGTTCTATGTTTGACTCTTTTAATGCTGTTTTCCTTTGGGGCCATCGCAGGCGCCAAAACCTTGAAGGTGGGTCTGGATGCGGGCCCCGTATCCCAGGACCCCCAGGTCCAGTTGTCAGGCGGCATGCTCCAGTATTCCCACTGGGTCTTCGACCCCCTGGTGCGCTATGCCCAGGACATGAGTTTTGAACCCCGCCTGGCCGAAAAATGGGAACGCCTCGATGATTTGACCATGCGCTTTTATCTGCGCAAAGGGGTCAAGTTCCACAGCGGAAACCCGTTTACGGCCAAGGACGTCAAATTTACCTTTGAACGCTTTTACGCAAGCCCGGATTTCAAGGGACTCTTCACACCGTTTGAAGGCTGCACCATCGTCGATGACCACACGGTCGACATCAAGACCAAGAAACCCTATGCCCTGCTGATCAACATGGCGACCTATATTTTCCCCATGGACAGCAAATTTTATTCCGGCAAGGATGACACCGGGCAGCCCAAAGATGCGGTCGTAAAAATCGGACCTTCCTTTGCCCTCAAAAACTCGTCCGGCACCGGTGCTTACAAGGTTGTCGAATGGGAGCAAGGCGCCAAGTATGTTTTTGAAAGGTTTGCCGATTACTGGGACAAGAACTCTCCCGGCAATGTGGACAAGATTGTCCTGACGCCCATCAAAGAAGATGCCACCCGGGTGGCGGCTCTCCTTTCCGGCGATGTGGATTTTATTTCTCCGGTACCGCCCCAGGATTTTGAGCGCATCCGCAAAGATAAAAACGTCAAACTGGTAACCTGGTCCGGCGGCCGGATCATCACCGTTCAGATGAACCAGAAACGGCGGGCCGAGTTCAAGGATAAACGCGTCCGCCAGGCCATTGTCCACGCCGTCAACAATGTGGGCATTGCCCAAAAGATCATGAAAGGCACGGCCACAGCGGCCGGGCAACAGGGCCCCAAGGGGTATATGGGATACACCGCGAACCTAACACCGCGCTATGACCTCAAAAAGGCCAAGGCCCTGATGAAGGAAGCCGGGCTGGAAAACGGATTTGAGTGCACCATGATTGCCCCCAACAACCGCTACGTCAACGACGAAAAAATTGCCGAAGCGATGGTTTCCATGCTGGCCAAGATCAACATCAAAGTCAACCTGAAGACCATGCCCAAAGCCCAGTACTGGGATGAATTCGATGCCCAGGTGGCCGATATGCAGATGATCGGCTGGCACTCGGACACGGAAGATTCCGGCAATTTCACCGAGTTTCTGAGAATGTGCCCCAACAAGGAAACCGGCTACGGGCAGTATAACAGCGGCAATTACTGCAATCCCAAAATCGATGAGCTGACCATTGCCGCCCAGTCCGAGACCGATATGAAAAAGCGGACGGCGATTTTGCAGGGAATTGAAAGAATCCTGTACAATGACGCCGCCTTTGTGCCCTTTCACTGGCAGAACCATTCCTATGCCGGTAAAAACAAGGTCGGCATCAGGAAGATCGTCAACACCCTGAACTTCCCGTATTTCGGAGATCTGGTGTATAAGTAGTCAGGATGTCAGTATTTCGTGGTTCCGTCGAACGTGGAACCATTGATTCGCAAAAATGGGGCAGGCGCGCGTTATTACACGTAACGCCCCTGCCCCATATTTGTGTCCCACGGGGTAATATTTCAATAAACCGAATTAGCTAAAATTAAGTTTTAGATGGTTTAGGTGTCAGTGTCCAGATGACGCAGGACAGAAGACAGAGTTCTTGAATTCGGAATTGGGAATGCGGAATGCAGGATTAAGTAAAGCGGATATCGGATTGTCTGTTGTTCACCACGCAACCCGTAACACGCAACCCGTAACCCGCAACCCGTAACCCGTAACACGCAACCCGCAACGCGGAACCCAACAGCCATGTTCGCATTTATCGTCAGACGGATCATTCAAGCCCTTATCGTCATGCTGGTCATCGGCCTGGTGGGATTCGTGATCCAGAACCAGATCGGTGATCCGGTACGGGATCTGGTGGGCGAGCGCGTCACACCGGCCGAGCGCGAAGTTATCCGGGATCAGCTGGGCTTAAATGACCCCTTCTATGTCCAGTATGTGCGCTTTGTAAAAAATGCCCTCAAAGGCGACCTGGGGCTGTCCTTTTTCTACAAAAAACCGGCCCTGGAGGTCATCGCTGCCAAGGCGCCGGCAACCATCGAGCTGGTCATTGTCACCGCCCTTCTCCTGATCGTGATCTCCATTCCGGCAGGTATCTATTCCGCCATTTATCCTAAAAGCTGGTTCTCACGCTTCATCATGGCGCTCAGCACCATCGGGGTGGCCATCCCCGTATTTCTGACGGCCATCGCCCTGATCTATATTTTCGGGGTGGAATTAAACTGGCTGCCATCCTATGGCCGGGGCGAAACCGTTAATATCTGGGGATGGGAAAGCGGCTTTTTCACCTGGGACGGGTTAAAACACCTGGTTTTACCCTGCGTATCCCTCTCATCGATCATGCTGCCGCTTTTTATTCGTCTGGTGCGCGCCGAGATGATGGAGGTTTTGGAAACCGAGTATATCAAATTTGCCTGGGCCAAGGGGCTTCACCGCCAGCGGGTCTGGTACATTCATGCCTTTAAAAATACCCTGCTGCCGGTGATCACCGTATTCGGCGTTCAGCTGGGAATTCTGTTTGCCTTTACCATTCTGACGGAAACTGTTTTCAATTGGCAGGGAATGGGGTTTATGTTTCTGGAGGCGGTGGAACGTTCGGATACCACCCTTCTGGTGGCCTACCTGGTGGTGGTGGGGGTCATTTTCGTGGTCGTCAATACCATCGTTGATATCGTCTACGGGTTTGTTAACCCCATGGTAAGAATTGCGGGAACCAAATGAAATACCTGGAATCGATTTAAAAATTCCTATCTTTTGCACAGCTTTAAACGCGATCCCGTCGCTATTTTAAGCTTTGGCGTACTTTCGGTACTGGTGGTTATCAGCATTCTGGCACCGGTGATTGCGCCCCACAATACCTATGATAGGGCAACGATTGATATCATGGATGCCGAGATCCCGCCCGCATGGATGGAAGGCGGCGATGAGCGGTTTATACTGGGAACCGACATCCAGGGCCGGGATCTTTTGAGCACCATGATTTACGGCTTGAGAGTATCTCTTCTGATCGGCGTGGGAGCGGTATTGTTCCAGGCTTTGGTGGGTATCCTGGTCGGCCTGCTATCCGGTTACCTGGGAGGCAAACTGGATGCTTTTTTGATGCGAATCGCCGATATTCAGTTTTCGATTCCCTACCTGATTGTCGCGATTTTTACCAGTGCCATATTTAAGCTGGCCTTTGGCGTCGGACGCTATGCCGAACTGGCCGTACCGTTGCTGATCATTATTATCGGGATGTCGGAATGGCCCAAATATGCCCGAACCGTGCGGGCGTCAGTGCTGGGGGAGAGAAATAAGGAGTATGTGGAAGCGGCCCGGGTGATCGGCATCAACCGCTGGCAAATCATGTATCGGCATGTCCTGCCCAACACCCTGACCCCCGTGCTGGTTATTTCCACCATCCAGGTTGCCGAAGCGGTCATGAGTGAGGCCGCGCTGTCGTTTTTGGGACTCGGCATGCCGGTTACCAAACCCTCGCTGGGGACTCTGATCCACTCCGGATTCGAATATATTTTCAGCGGATCGTGGTGGATCACCTTCTTTCCGGGAATGTTGCTGGTCATTTTAATACTGGTGATCCTCCTGCTGGGGGACTGGCTGCGAGATGTGCTGAACCCGAAATTGTATAAGGGATAAAGCTCATAGTTCACAGCTGATAGCTCATAGCTGATAGTCTGAGCGACGGATAGAGGTCGGCACTGTGGCCGACCCTCCTGATAGCTGATAGTCTAAATGATAAAAGTCCTTTTTTCTACGAGCTGTGAGCTATGAACTATGAGCTGGCGTAGGCTGAGCCTATGGAGTTGAACATTTACCAAACACCATACACAAAATACTAAATACCAAACACCGACAACATGAACCATCTACTGGAAGTCAAAGATCTGGAAGTAAAATTTGCCCTGCGATTTGGCGACTTGACCGCCATCAACGGCGTCAACTTCGCCCTGGACAGAGGGGAACGGCTGGGTATTGTCGGAGAAAGCGGGGCCGGAAAGTCGGTGACCGGTTTTGCCATCATCAATTTATTGAGCAAACCCGGTTATATATCCGCCGGCCAGGTGCTCTTCGAAGGTCAGGAATTAAACCGGCTGCCGGAAGAAGACATGCGCAAAATCCGCGGCAACCGCATCAGTATGATCTTCCAGGACCCCATGATGACCCTTAACCCGGTTCTGACGATCAGAACCCAGATGGTCGAAACCGTGCTGGCCCATGAAAATGTGAGCCAGGCCACAGCCGTCGATATTGCGCTGGACAAATTAAGAAAGGTTCACATACCGTCGCCGGAAAAAAGGATTAACCAGTACCCCCATGAGTGCTCGGGCGGGATGCGGCAGCGCATCGTGGTTGCCATCGCCCTGCTGACCAACCCGGCCTTGATCATTGCCGATGAACCGACCACCGCCCTGGATGTTACCATTCAGGCCGAAATTATGGATTTGCTCCAGGAGTTGTGCGAATCCGAAAAAATGGGTTTGATCCTGATCACCCATGATCTGGGGGTTGTGTCCCAGGTTACCGAGAGAATCGCTGTCATGTATGCGGGCAAAATCGTGGAAATCGGATCCACCCAGGCGGTCATCCACGACCCCGAGCACCCCTATACCCGGGGATTGATCAAAGCTTTGCCCGGCAGCCTCCAGCCGGGATCCCGGTTAAACCAGATCCCCGGCATGATGCCAACCTTAACCGATATCCCGCCGGGATGCGCTTTTCATCCCCGCTGCACCATCGGTGAGGCGGTGTGCCGGAAGGAAATGCCGCCGCTGATCAGCAGGCGAGACGCTGATCGTATGACGGCATGTCATATGGTAGGCGGATAATTATGGTCCATGCAAAATTATGCAATATTAAAGTCATCGAATAAGTTAAAAACGTGCCATAAATTCGAAATGCGAAGCACGAAATACGAAACAAATCCGAATATCGAATGCTCCAACGCTCAAAACAATAAGAGGTAATTAATCCCTTTAGTCCCGCTCAGTTTTATGATCGTTTAGAATTTTTAATTTAGGTCATTGGGAATTGTTTCGAATTTCGGATTTCGATATTCGAATTTCACATATTATCAAATAAAAACCTAAAATTAACAGCACTATTTGGAAAAAAATATGGACAGTTTATTGACTGTCAAAAACCTGGTGAAGCATTTCGATATATCCGGCGGCTTATTGGAACAGCTGACCTGGGAAGGCTGGCGGATCGTGCGCCGCAAGACAACGGTCAAAGCCGTCAATGATGTCAGCTTCTCCATTTTACGAGGGGAAATCCTTGGTGTCGTTGGGGAAAGCGGATGCGGCAAGTCAACCCTGGCCCGTGCGGTGCTGGGGTTGTATCCGCCCGACAGCGGTAAAATATATTATCAGAACAGCCGCATTGACAATTTAACCTCCCACCGGATGCTGCCCTTTCGGAAAAAAATGCAGATGATTTTTCAGGACCCCTATGCCTCCCTGAATCCCCGCATGACCGTAAAAAGAATGTTAGAGGAACCGTTTCTCTTTCACAACCCATCACCCACGTCCCGGGATGTACAGGACAAGGTGGAGGAAGTCATGCAGCAGGTCGGGGTTGAACCCAGCTGGGCCACGCGTTACCCCCACGAATTTTCCGGCGGCCAGAGGCAGCGCATCAGTATCGCCCGGGCTTTGATGGTGGACCCTGAATTTATTGTTGCCGATGAACCGGTATCAGCCCTGGATGTTTCCATTCAGGCTCAAATTCTCAATCTGCTGATGGAGGCCCAGGAAAAAAGAGGCCTGACCTATCTTTTCATTACCCATGACTTATCCGTTGTGGAGCATTTCAGCACCCGGGTCGCGGTTATGTACCTCGGCAGGATCTGTGAACTGGCCGCAACCGGGGAGCTATACGAATCCCCCCGCCACCCTTACACCCAGGCGCTGCTAAGCGCCATTCCGGAGCTCGGCCGCCAGAAGGCCAAACACATAAAGTTAAAAGGTGAGGTTCCCACCCCCATCGACCTTCCCACCGGTTGCGTTTTCCACGGCCGCTGTCTTTATGCCAATGAGCGCTGCATCCGTGAGATCCCCGAGCTGATCCAATTGGATTCAGGCAGCCAGGTTGCCTGTCACGGGGTAGAAGAAGGTAGGTTATAAAACCCGGGAAACGTAAAAGTAAATTATCGGCCATATGAGCCCAAATGTCTTATTGGACCTTAAAATTCCAAATCCCAAGCACCAAATTCCAAATAAATCTCAAAATTCAATTACCACTGACCAAAACAATTGCTGCAATTAGCGAGTATTGCCGCGTGATGCCTGTTTTGCAGGGAGATGTAGCGTTTGTCACATATGCTTGTTTGGAACTTTGAATTTGGGTCATTGGGATTTGTTTGATATTTGCTTTTTGATGCTTGGAATTTTCACAATTTCTTTAAGCTAGTAAAATTGTTATTTTCAGTTTAATATCAGCATAAATGACGTTTCCCCACTATAAGTCTTTATCTTTTGACATCTCCATTACCTTCTGATATTTAGAAAGATCGTCAAAAGAAATGATAGGGGAAGAAGTTCCCGCAAATCGTTAACCAATCATATAAGGAGGAATGACCTATGCTGAAAAAAATCGGTGTAATTTTGACTTTGATTGTTTTTCTATGCGCCGGCACGGCACTGGCAGCGCCCAAGCAGGGGGGAACGCTGGTATTCGGCCGTGGGGGCGACAGTGTCGGACTTGATCCGGCCTATGAAACGGATGGCAACTCCTTCATGATCTGCGACAACATCTTTGAAGCCCTGGTTGCCTATCAGGATGAGTCCACCGCCCTGGAACCCGGCCTGGCCAAGTCCTGGACGATTTCAACGGATGGAAAAACTTACACCTTTAATCTGCGAAAGGGGGTCAAATTCCATGACGGCACGCCTTTCAACGCCGATGCGGTGGTTTTTTCCATTGGACGCATGATGAAGGACCGCCAGTTGAAGTTCTTCGGCAAAGGCTGGGATATTCCCGCCCAGGAGCGGGTGCCCGAATACTGGGTCTCCATGGAAATGGATGATACCATCGGCTCCATCGAAGCGACCGACGAGTACACGGTGGTTTTCAAACTCAAAAGAGTCGAGGCGCCGTTTCTGGCCAATATGGGCATGGACTTTGCCGACATCATCAGCCCGACGGCCTTTATGATAAACCCCAAGGAATTTCTGAGAAATCCTGTTGGGACCGGCCCGTTTAGATTTGTCAAATGGGTCAAGGACGATCGCATCATCCTGGCCAAAAACTCGGATTACTGGGATAAGACCGGCGGGCCCTACCTGGATCAAGTCGTATTTCGCTCGATCCCGGAAAATTCGGTGCGCTTTTTGGAACTGAAATCCGGCGGCATCCATATCTGCCAGTTCCCCAACCCGGCCGATATCGATCTGGCCCGCCAGGACAAAAACATCAAACTGATCTCGCAGCCCGGCATGAACATTGGCTACCTGTCTTTTAACCACACCAAAGAGCCCTGGAAGAGCAACCGGCATCTGCGCAAAGCCATTGGCTATGCCCTGAACCGCAAGGCCTATGTCGACAACATCTACCAGGGCATGGGTCAGGTTGCCAAAAACCCGATTCCGCCCACCATGTGGGGGTACAACAAGGCCATTCCCGGCTACGTCTATGATCCCGCCATGGCCAAAAAAGAGCTGGCCGCCGCCGGGTATCCCGAAGGCAAGGGGTTGCCTGAAATTACCCTGTGGTCTATGCCGGTTCCCAGACCCTATAACCCCGACGGGTTGAAAATCGGGGTGGCCATGTCGGCCGACCTGGCCAAGGTCGGCATCAGGGCCCGCATCGTCAGTTACGAATGGGGAACCTATCTGAAACGTCAACGTGAGCAGCCCGAAGACATGGATCTTTTCCAGCTGGGCTGGACCGGGGACAATGGCGACCCGGATAACTTCCTGGCCGTTCTTTTTGATGGCATGGCCTCATCTTCGATCCGGACCCAGTGGCAGAACAAAGAATACCACCAGTTGATCCTGGACGGCAAACAAACCGTTGATCAGGCCAAACGCGCTGAAATTTACATGAAAGCCCTGAGGGTCTTCTACGACGAGGCGCCGGCGATTGCCATCGCCCATTCCACGGTCATCTGGCCGACTCGCAATCCGGTCATGGACTTCAAACTTCATCCCACCGGCTCGGTCAGGATGAAAAACGTCTGGCTGAAATAAGAGCCTGATGCATCATTAACTGCCAAAAAAGGGAAAGGGGCCCGGCCGCTTTCCCTTTTTTTATTTACACGCACCCGAATTTATTATACCACTGGAACCATGCTGGTTTACATCATCAGGCGCATATTCATCATGATACCCACCCTGCTGGGGGTGTCCGTCATCGTGTTTTTCATGCTGCACCTCACCCCGGGGGATCCGGCCGAGCTGTTGATGGGTGAACGGGCATCGGAGGAAGCCCTGCAGGATATCAGGGAACATCTCGGTCTGAATAAGCCGGTTTACGTCCAATATGGTATATTCCTGAAACAGCTGCTGCATGGAGATCTGGGAGAAACCATCTGGACCCGGCAAAAGGTCTGGATCGAAGTCAAACAACGCTTCCCGGCCACCATTGAGCTGTCGGTTGTGGCCCTTTTTATCAGCTGTGTTCTGGGTATGCTTCTCGGCATTATTTCCGCCACCAAACAGTATTCGCTTTTTGACTACTTCAGTATGCTCGGAGCGCTGATCGGGGTCAGTATGCCCATCTTCTGGCTGGGATTGGTATTTATGCTGATTTTTTCCCTCAATCTGGGATGGCTGCCGATGTCAGGCCGCCTGAGCATTGGTATCGAGCTCGAAACCATTACCAATTTTTATGTATTGGATGCCATCCTGACCGGCAACTGGGAAGCTTTCAGAGACGCCCTCTGGCACATCATCATGCCGGCTTTTACCCTCAGCACGATCCCGACCGCCATTATTGCCCGTATGACCCGCTCGTCCATGCTGGAGGTGCTGCGCCAGGATTATATCAAGACTGCCAAAGCCAAGGGCCTGTCCCAGTTTAAAGTGGTTTTCAAACACGCCTTGCGTAACGCCATGATTCCGGTGGTCACCACCATCGGACTGCAGTTCGGGGTGCTGTTGTGCGGGGCGATCCTGACGGAAACGATTTTTGCCTGGCCCGGGGTGGGCAAATGGATATATGACGCCGTGATGCAGCGCGATTATATGGTTATCCGCGGTGGCACGCTGTTTCTGGCGGCTATCTTTATTGTGATTAACCTGTGTGTCGACGTGCTGTACGCTGTTATCAATCCCAGAATTAAAGTCCAATAATGAACCCTGAAAAGCCTAAAAAAAATCCGGAAGACCGCCATCCGTTTATCGACCAGCTCAGCCAGCTGTGGCGCAATAAGACGGCGGTGGCCGGCCTGATCATTATTACCATCTTTATCCTATGCGGCATTTTTGCACCCTATCTCAGTCCGCACGATCCCCTCGAGACTTCCCTCTATGACCAGATCAAACCACCGCTGTGGCATGCAACCGGCACCTGGAAAAATATCCTTGGCACCGATGACCTGGGCCGGGATATCCTCTCCCGGCTGATTTACGGGGCCCGGGTCTCACTGGCCGTCGCCGTAATCAGCGTCGGCCTGGCCTTCTTCTTTGGGACCCTGCTGGGCTGCATATCCGGCTATTACAAAGGATTTCTCGACAGCATCATCATGCGCATCATGGACATGATTCTGTCCTTTCCCTATATCCTGCTGGCCATTGTGGTCGTCGCCTATCTGGGGCCAAGCCTGCGAAACGCCATGATTGCCATCGGCATTACCTACGTTCCTCGGTTTGCCCGCATCGTGCGCGGCAGCGTCCTGGAAGAATGCGAAAAAGACTATGTCACTTCTGCGCGCGCCATCGGTGCCAGAGATTGGCGAATTATTTTTATTGCGATTTTACCCAACTGCCTCGGACCGTTGATTGTTCAAACCACCCTGAGTTGCGCATCGGCAATCCTGGATGCGGCGGCCCTCAGTTTCCTCGGTTTGGGTGCCCAGCCGCCAACCCCTGAATGGGGTGCCATGATCGCCCAGAGCCGTGGGTTGATTCTGAGAGCTTCATGGGTCATGACTTTTCCGGGCCTGGCCATTTTATTTGCCGTGCTGGGATTCAATCTGTTGGGAGATGGACTGAGAGACGCGTTGGATCCCAGGCTTCGGGACTAGAGAATAGGTTAAAGAATTAAATATCGAATATCGAATTTTGAATAATGAATGTCGAAGTAGAGTGTTCTGACCATAAAAAGAATCGGGATCGAACGGTCATTTATAACCATATTAATAGAAAGAGCGAAGCGATCCCTTACTTCGACATTCGACATTCCTTGTTCGATAATCGATATTCAAAATGCATAGAAATTTTATGATTGTACTACAATATATTGTAAACATAGTCGTCTATGTTTCGGTTAACCTTGGATAGGCAATGCCAAAAAACAACCTGTTAGAAATAAAGAATCTCCAAACCCACTTCTATGTCCGCGGCTATACGGCCAAGGCATTGGACAATGTCAGCCTGAAGATTCAATCCGGCCAGACATTGGGACTGGTGGGCGAGTCGGGCTGCGGCAAAAGTGTCACGGCCCATTCCATCATGCGCCTGATACCCGATCCTCCCGGCAGGATTGAAGGTGGGGAGATATTTTTCGAAAACCAGGATCTGTTGAAAGTATCCGAAGCCCAGATGCGAAAAATTCGCGGCAATCAGATTTCAATGATCTTCCAGGAGCCCATGACCTCGCTGAATCCGGTATTTACGGTGGGCGACCAGGTGGGAGAAGTCATCCGTCTCCACAAAAGGCTGTCCCGCAGGGAGACCCGTGAGCGCGTGCTGGATGCATTTCAGCTGGTGGGAATTCCGGCGGCCGAATCGCGCCTGGACGATTATCCTCACCAGATGAGCGGCGGCATGCGCCAGAGGGTGATGATCGCCATGGCCCTGGCATGCAACCCCAAGCTGATGATCGCCGATGAACCCACCACCGCTCTGGATGTCACCATTCAGGCCCAAATCCTGGACCTGATGAACAAACTCAAATCCGAGACGGGTGCGGCCATCCTTTTTATCACCCACGATCTGGGTGTCATCGCGGAAATGGCACAATTTGTGGCGGTTATGTATGCCGGCAAGATTATGGAATACTCGGATGTCAAAACCGTTTTCGCCAACCCCAAGAATCCTTATACGGTTGGCCTGCTGCAGTCCATCCCGGTTCTGGGCAGACAAACAGGGGATAAGCAACTGCAAACCATTTCGGGTGTCGTTCCCTCACTGCTGAATTTACCCCCGGGTTGTCTTTTCAGTGATCGCTGCCAGGATGTTTTTGACGACTGCCGGCGGGTTGAACCCGATATGTACCGGGTCGCAAACAATCATTTCGTGAGGTGCTTAAAATATGCCTGATGGCCGACATACCGGTGAGGCCCTGCTTGAGGCCAAAAACATCGTCAAGTATTTTCCGATAAGAGGTGGCCTCTTTTTAAAGGAAATTGCATCGGTTAAAGCTGTGGAAAATGTCAGTCTTAGTATCAAAGAGGGTGAGACCCTTGGCCTGGTCGGTGAATCCGGCTGCGGCAAAACCACCTTCGGACGGGCCATTATGCGGCTGGAGGAGCCCACTGCCGGTGAGGTTTATTTTGAAGGCCAAAATATTTTGGCCTACGATAAAAGCCAAATGCGGGCCCTGCGCAAAAAAATGCAGATTATTTTCCAGGACCCCTTTTCGTCCCTCAACCCGCGCAAAACAGTCTCCCACATCGTCGGTGAACCCCTGCTTATCCATGGTGTCAAGAATCGCGCTGAAAGAGATGAAAGAGTATTAGACCTTTTGCGCGTTGTCGGGCTGCGCAAAGAAAATATGCGCCGTTATCCCCATCAATTTTCCGGCGGCCAGCGCCAACGCATCGGGGTCGCCCGGGCCCTGGCGCTGCACCCCAAACTGGTTGTGTGTGATGAGGCCGTATCGGCCCTGGACGTATCGATTCAGGCCCAGGTCATTAACCTGCTCAAAGAGCTTCAGGACGATTTCGGGCTGACGTATTTATTCATCTCCCATGACCTTAGCGTGGTCGAACATGTCAGCGACCGGGTGGCCGTCATGTATCTGGGAAAAATCGTGGAAATTGCGCCACAGCAAAGACCCTTTACAAGAATCCCCTGCACCCCTATACCCAGGCGCTCCTGTCCGCCGTACCCATACCCGATCCTTCAGTGCCAAGGGCTAACCGGATAATCTTAAAAGGCGATGTCCCCAGTCCGATCGATCCTCCGCCGGGATGCAGCTTTCATCCGCGTTGTCTGTATGCCCGGGATACCTGCAGGCAAAAGGACCCCCCACTCAATGAAGTCAATTCAGGGCATTTTGCCGCCTGTTTTTTTGCCGGGCAGGTTGGGGTAGGGAAGTAAACCGCCCAATCCCGGCAGCTCACATTATCCTGAGGCCTTGAGGTGCTTCTCGATTGCTTTAGATGTCTGCGAAACGGACAGGCCGCCCAGGGCCGTGCATCGCAGCTCGCAGGGAATGCTGCGGCCGACCGCATCCATGGCCGCGATGACTTCATCCAGCGGAATCACCTGGTCAAATCCGGCCAGCGCCATGTTGGCTGCAGACAGGGCATTGCTGACCGCCAGCACATTTTTGCCCAGGCAGGGGACCTCAACCCGGTTGGCAACCGGATCACACACCAACCCCAAGATATTTTGCAGGGCCATTGAAGACGCACCGATAGCCTGCTGCACAGTGCCATTGGCAAGGCTGACAAGGGCGGCAGCCGTCATACCCCTAACCATTGTACCCACCCTGTGTGTTTTCACCTATTGCTTCAAATTTTCGGCCCGGCTGTTGCCCGAGATTGGCGACGTGATTAAAACAATCGTCCTGTTTTTTATTAGAATTGCTTCTTTTATGGCCAACCAATTCCGCCAGCAAAATTTACCGCCATCCTGATGGTCCCATTGGATTGCATGACAACGTTATCATGCAGAAATTTAGGTCAGAGAATATTTTTCACGGAGCCTTTGGGAAAGATTTTGAACGACCCCAAAGGCCTTTTCAACGGTTTTTTCACCATCCGGATTAACCAGGCAGCAGGTGGCGGGAGATATCAGGCTTCTGGAAAGAAGGTATTCTTTTTCGATTCCCTTTTGTTCAAGAATATCCCATATGTGTTCAAGCCGGTCTGCAAGGGTGTCATTTGTTTCAGCTTCAAAGGGTTCGAAATTGGTCGGAACGATGCCCCAGACAATCACGCCGCCCCGATCCACAAAGCGTTTAATTGATTGGGCATAGGTGGCAAAAATTTCGGCGTTCAGATAAACGTCCATGGACAGGATGTCCATGTCCTGGTTGAGTAAAAAATCCCAATCCGGGTTGCCGCACAGGTGCACCCCGCACGGGCGTTCAAGCAGGGCAAGAAATTCTTCCATGTCCTGGCGGGCGGCGTTGCTGTCGTATCCGGACAGCGCACTGAATAAAAATTGCAGACCCGGCTCGTCAATGAACATAAAGGCATTGGCATTTAATTTTTTCAGGCGTTCCAATTGGACATTGATCCGCCTGGCCATGAATTCATACATAAAGGGCCGTACGGTGTCGTCAAAGATAATCGGGCGCTTGTCCTGGTCCAACACGTTCAATCCAAAACTGATGGGCCCCTCCAGTTGCCCCCGGATGGCGGGCCGGTCGGAAAAATCCAAATCCAGAAAGCGGTGATAGACATCGGAATATTGAGTGCTGATGTCAAAATAATCCGGTTCCTCAAAGTGGGCCAGGGTCTCCTCCAGTTCGCCGACAAACTTGTCCATGGAAAAGGCCAGGGTTTGTTTGTCCATATCCAGCACGATCCCGGGAAAATGCTCGGATGCCTGGACATACATATCTTCATAATAGTTCAAGCGTGGAAGCTGCGGCCAGAACGGAATGTCCAGCGACAGGGCAGCGTCAAGCGCTGCCTCGGCGTCGGTATGGGGCATCACCGCCATGGCGGTGGTCAGCAGGTTTCCGGGGATTGGCAAAATAGGATCTCCTAAGAAGGATTTCGGATTCATCCGATTTGTGGATTTCAGATTTCAGATTGTCTGTTATTCACCGCGCAACCCGTAACTCGTAACACGAGCCCAGCATCGAGCATCCAGCGACCAAAAACGAGCGACAAGCAGCCAGCCACCAGAGACCAGAGGCCAGCACCTATATATCCTTCAACAGCTTATTCGCCGGTGAGGCTTCCATCTCCTCCCTGAATTTGTCAATCGCCTCGGAGAGGGCAGCGAATTCTTCGGTCCTTGCAACCGGGATATTGTTGGATCCGTTTTGATCAATGGCATCAATAACATACTTGATGGTAAGGGTATTGATATCGCGGGCCGGCTGATAGCCGAATCGACGATCTTGCCTGGTTGTGGTTTCAGAAATCACCCGGCTTTGGACGAGATCGTACAAGATTTTGTGCACAAGACGAATGGGAATTTTGAGCCGTGCACCGATTTCGACATCGGTTAACGCTCTTTCCCCGCTGGCAAAATTTTTTATCAACAGGTGGGCGATTTGCAGGGTAAGCACTTTTTTAAAAGCAGGGCTAACCTTGCTGCTGTCGGGCTCATATTCGTAGGTTCTCACATTCTGGTTGGCAAAAGACAGCTCGGCACCGAAAAGAACCACCCACCAGCTGATCTGCACCCACATCAAAAACAGGGGCAGCGCGGCAAAACTTCCGTAGATAGCGTTGTATCTCGCAGTCCCGACCTGAAAACTGATGTAGCCCCACTGGACAATCTGAAAAATGGTTCCGGCAATAATACCGGCCACCAGACCGGCTTTCAGGTTGACTTTGGTATTCGGCATCAAAACGTATATGACCGTAAAAAGGACCCAGATCAGCAGATAGGGAATCAGCTTGAAACTCAAAAAGATGAAGGGGCTGATCATTCCCAGCAATTCGATTTTAGCGGTCAGTTGGGTGATCTGGGTTGTTATGAAGACGGTTGCGCCGCTGGATACCAAAATCAGCAACGGACTGATTAGCATAACGGCAAGATAATCGCTAAATTTTCTTCCCCAGGTACGCGGCTCTTTTATCTCCCAGATATCGTTTAATGAGCTTTCTACATTGCTAAGCACTTTGATCACCGACCAGAAAAGTAAAACCAGGCCGATCCCGGCAATGACACCGCCTTTGGTGGTTTCAAGCAGAGATTGGGCATACTGAATTACTTTATTCAGGACTTCTTCCTGTCCGGGTATTTTTGCGACCAGTCCCCTGATCTCAGTTTCAAGGATAGTCTCAAAACCAAACCCTTTGGCGACTCCGAACAGCATCGCCACCACCGGAACAATGGAAAGCAAGGTGTAAAAGGTCAGAGATGAGGCCCGGGTAAAACACTTGTCTTCGTCAAAGCCGCGCACGGTCAGAATAAAGATTCTGAGCTGCTTAATCAGGAAGGATTTTCCGAAAGGCAGATCTTCAAGCCGAATGCGCCAGATATCGACGGTTACAAATTCTATGGCACTGCTTATCCACTCTTCAATTTCCTGCAGTATGTTTTTTTTCACTTGTACCACCGTATTTTAGTTGACTGAGAAGACTGGTTGATTGAGTTGACTGGTCGAATCGGGCATGCTGCATTTTCTTTAATCAACCAATCAACCGAAACAACCATTTTTTCAATACCCTGTGAGCCTTCATGAAAAGGGGACTGGAAAGCTTTGCAGTCCAGGCCTTATGGCAACAATCTACTCCTCCAAGGTTTCTTCGGAGATATTTTGGGCACGATCGTTGGTTGAACCGGAAGCAACTAATTTATTGTCAGGAACGAGGCTTAAATTCCGCCATCAATACTTCGGCATCGGTCGGGGATACCGTTTCCACCACGGGATCAACTGATTCCAAACTGAAAACTGCCCGCTGGTAGTCAGACAGGAAATAAGCCTCTTCCGGCTCTGCCAGGCTCGTGACTTCAAGGCGGCTGTTTTCAAAGGCTGATATCTCGGTGTTGCCCGGGTCGGCTTTGATGACAAAATCGGCCGCCTGGGCCTGGACAAATGCCGTTTCCGTTTGAACTTTGAAATAAAATGTTGAAAATTCAGGCCTTGGATTTACATAAAACCGGGCCTTTCCCTGTTTCAGGGACAAAAATGACATGCTGGATTTTCGGGCCGAATTCGAGTTGGACTGCCGGAGGGTGAGCCGGGTATCCGGTGCCATTGCCAACCTGCTTCCGTCAACAAGCCGGCAGAAAATTCGGGAATTTTTACGCGTATACAGGATGTCCCCCTGATAAAGAGGCAAACCGGTTTTGGCCCGGTATCCCACCGAAGGATCACGATGAAAAATATATATTTCACCCCGCGCGGACTGGATCTTTCCCACGGGCAGTCCGCTGCCGGCTTGAAAAGTGTCCGCGATGACCGTATCCGCACGCAGTGACCTCTCTGACATGGACATTTCCCCAATAACCGGAGGGGCCATTAGAAGCAAAAACAGCATAAAACACGTCAACCAGATAAACTTTTTCCTCGAAACCGGCATGTTGGACTCCTGAATTCAGTCAGAATCATCATTTAAAGGGGAATAAGCAAATGTATCAACATCTTGAATAATTGTAAAGAATCCAGGAGGAATAATAGGCCTTTAATTTTTTTTCGATTTAGGGTATTGAGAAACTTTGCTTTATCACCTGATAGAATGCTCTCATCTTAGTCTGGGATTCGAATTTTATCAGGTACTATTTGAATGCCTAAAATGCTCTAAAATGCCTAAAGTGCCTAAACTACGCTATCGTCAGTTAGAGGTCAAATCGATCGTGCTGAAAGCAGGTACCACAACTTTAGGCATTTTAGGCACTTTAGGCATTTTAGGCATTTTTAAAACAAGGCTTTGCGCTCAATAATTCATATGGGAGTCTTCATGCACACTATTGCGAGAGGATGTTATGCGTAACTACCCAGACAACCCGCAAAAAGTTTATTATTTTGGCACCTGCCTGGCGAACATGTTTTATCCCGAAGCCGGTATGGCGGGAATTAAACTGCTCCAGCAAAATGGGGTTCAGGTCATATTTCCGTCTCAACAGACCTGCTGCGGCCAGCCGGCCTACAATTCCGGCTTTCCGGAAGAAGCCCGAACCGTAGCCAGGAAACAAATGGAGCTGTTCCATAAAGATTGCCCCATAGTGGTCCCATCCGGATCCTGCGCGGGCATGATGCGGCATCACTACCCCAAATTGTTTGAAAACGACCCCCGCATCGATGAGATCACCCGTTTTTCGGAAAGGGTATTCGAGCTGTCGGAATTTCTGGTCCAGGCCTTGAACATCAAACTGGAAGATCAAGGCCCGCCAATTAAAGTCACCTGGCATTCATCCTGCCACGCGTTGCGTGAAATGGAGGTTACGGAAGACTCCAAATCATTGATCCGGCAGTTGAAAAACGTGGAACTGGTTGAACTGCAAAAGGAAAGCGACTGCTGCGGTTTCGGGGGAACATTTGCGGTCAAGCAGCCGGCCATCTCCGCTGTCATGGTTAAAGACAAAACCGCGGACATTCAGCAAACGGGGGCCGAACGGCTCATCACCGGAGACTGTGGCTGCCTGATGAATATCAGCGGCGCCATGCGATACGAAAACAAATCGACTAACGGCCAGCATCTGGCCGAATTTATCTGGGAGAGAATCAATGGCGAATCATCAACCGCTTGATTTCGAAAATAATGTTTCCCGGGCTTTAAAGGATACCCAGCTGATAAAAAATATTCAATCCGCCATGAACACCCTGGTCCTTAAACGGAAGAATATTTTCTCAGACGCAGCTGAAACCGCACAGCTAAGAACGCTGGGCAATGCAACCAAAAGCCAGGCCCTGGCAAAACTGCCGGAGCTTTTAGAGCGGCTTGAAAAAAAATGCACCGAAAACGGCATCCAGGTGCACTGGGCGGAAACGATCCCCGAAGCCAATCAGCTGGTTTTAGACATCATGAAATCCCACGATGCCACCCGCCTGGTCAAGGGCAAATCCATGGTTTCCGAGGAAATGGAACTCAATGCCTATCTGCAAAAACACGGCATCGAAGCCCTGGAAACCGATCTGGGCGAATTTATCATCCAGCTCAACCACGAAACCCCGGCCCATATCATCGTACCCGCCATCCATAAAAACAGGGATCAGATTTCAAAAATTTTTCATGACAATATCCCGGACTCACCCTATACCGAAAATGTCGATGAACTCAACGCCATCGCCCGCAAAACCCTGCGTCAAAAATTCCAAAAAGCTGATGTCGGGCTCAGCGGTGTCAATTTCGCGGTAGCGGAAACCGGAACCCTTTGCCTGGTGGAAAACGAAGGCAACGGCCGTATGTGCACCACCGTGCCCGGGGTTCACATCGCCCTCATGGGCCTGGAGAAGGTGGTCGAAAAACTGGAAGATTTGCCCCCCATGCTGCGTTTGCTGATCGGTTCGGCCACCGGCCAGCTGATCACCACCTATGTCAACATGATCACCTCACCGCGCAAGCCGGGAGAAAAAGACGGGCCCAAAGAAGTTCACCTGATCATCCTGGACAACGGCCGCTCAAAAATTTATGCCGATGCCCAGCGACGCCAGACCCTGTATTGCATTCGCTGCGGCACCTGCCTCAGCCATTGCCCGGTATATAATCGAATCGGCGGTCATGCCTACGGCTATATTTATCCGGGCCCCATCGGCAAGATTTTAAACCCCCAGGTGGAAGGATTGGAGGCGGCCGGGGTGCTGGCCACGGCATCCAGTTTGTGCAATGCCTGTGAGGAGGTCTGCCCGGTCAAAATACCCATCCCGGAACTTATCCGCCGCATTCGCAACGAAAGCTATTCCAAAGATCCCGCCAGCACGGTGGAGGGGCACGGTTACAAAAGCAATTGGATCGAAAGCCTGACCTGGAAAATCTGGGCCATCGCCAACACCTATCCGCTGCTCAATGCGGCCGGCATCAAAATTCTGGGCCTCCTGGGGCAAAACTTGCCGAAAGTGGGACCGCTGAAACACTGGACCCGCTACCGCAAGACCCCTGAATTTGCACCTCAAAGTTTGAATGAACTTGTCAAACAACATGGAGTCGACAATGAGTGAACAATCCCGTGAACGAATTTTAGCCAGATTAGCGGCCGGCAGTCAACAGGCGTCAGTGCCCATCGTAAAGCCGGACCTGATACCGGCAAAGACTTACAACCGGGCGCAAAAAATTGAAAAATTAAAAACGCTGATGGAAGCCATGCGCACCGAGGTGCATGTCACGGACGCTCAAAACTGGATCCATAAATTAGAAGAAATTCTAAAATCCCGGGAATTAAAAAGTCTGGTGTATCCGCCCCGGACGGCCCTGGGGGAGACCCTGAAAAACCACTGGGGAAAAGGCGCAGACGGCCTGCCCCAATTGATTCCTTACGAAAAAGAAATTGAGGATTTCAAAGACCGGCTGTTTGGCATCGATGCCGGTATCACCCCCGTCGCCGGCGCCATCGCCGATCCCGGCGCCCTCATTTTATGGCCTTCGGAAAAAGAACCGCGCCTGATGTCGCTGGTCCCGTCCATCCACATTGCCGTCCTGGAGGCCGACAAGATATTCAGCTCATTTTTGGAGGCCATGCAGGAAGAGAAGTGGTCGACCAAAATGCCCACCAATGTGGTCTTGATCTCCGGCCCTTCCAAAACCGCAGACATCGAAATGACCCTGGCCTTTGGGGTGCATGGTCCCCGGGAATTGATAGTCCTGATTGTTGAAAACGTAGTTTTGTCTAAATTTGGCGGCAGGCGCTAACCATGAATAAATCATGGGGGTTAGTGCTTGCAGCAGAAGGAGTACTGGAGTAGCGGAGTAATGGAAAAAATAGAGGTTTCGGAATGATCAAAGTGCTCCTTCTCATTAATATTCACCAGTGGCTTTAGTTGGTAGTTCGGGCTCACTATTTACAAAACACAGATAGCCATGACGCACACAGTATTTTTCATCCACTGCACCCACAAACAAGCCCAATACTCCATCACTCCAGTACTCCATCACTCCAAACGATTCGAGAGTAAGACAAGGCATTTAACTTTGAAAATACGCCATAGAAGTAAATTCGAATGAACCAAACTACAGCCACAACTCCGCCCCTAAGCCTGGCCTGGACCATCTGGGGATTTGGCGCCACCTTTTACCTCATGGGTTTTTTCCAGCGCGTCGCGCCGGCGGTAATGACCACCGAACTCATGCAGGGGTTTAACCTCGACGCCACCGCCCTGGGCAATTTATCCGCTTTCTATTTTTACAGCTACGTCTCGATGCAAATTCCCACCGGAATTCTGGCCGATCGCTGGGGACCGCGCCGGCTTTTGACCGCCGGTGCGTTCGTGGCGGCTGTGGGAGCGTTGCTGTTTGCCATGGCCCCCACCGTTTTTTGGGCCTACCTCGGCCGGTTTTTGATCGGGGGTGCCGTGGCGGTCGCCTTCGTGGGCAACCTGAAATTAGCCAGTGAATGGTTCCCGGCCCGCTATTTTGCCATGGTCTCAGGCGCTGCCCTGTTTTTTGGTATTGTCGGAGCAGTCTTTGCCGGAACACCATTACGGATTCTGGTAGTCGCCTTTGGCTGGCGCAACACCATACTGGTATCAGCAGTCATAACATTCGCCATCTGCGCCGGGGTATGGGTGATTGTCAGAGACCACCCCGGCGAAAAAGGATATGCGGGTTATACAGATGCTGCCGCCGGCACAGACCCAAACTCACGACCGGGGATTTTCTCCGGTATCTTTGAGGTTCTGCGTTATCCCAATACCTGGCTGCTGTTCGTAATTCCGGGTGGGCTCGTCGGCTGCGTGCTGACCTTTGGCGGCCTCTGGGGCGTTCCTTATCCTGAGCACCCATCACAACCTGCCGCCCACCCAGGCCGCCGCCTTAAATTCGGCCCTGCTGGTGGCCTGGGCCATCGGCGGGCCTGTTTTCGGGGGGCTTTCCGACCGTATTGGCCGCCGCAAACCGCTATACTTTCTGGGATGTGCGCTGGCGGTGGTGGGCTGGTCCGCCATACTGTTTATTCCGGCTTTACCCATTTTTATGCTCACTATCATCCTGGTCATCACCGGTTTTGCATCGGGTTGCATGATTATCAGCTTTGCCTTTGCCAAAGAATCCGTACCGGCGCACCTGGCCGGCACGGTCAACGGTGTGATCAACATGGGCGTGATTTCAGGCCCGACCCTGCTGCAGCCCGCCGTGGGCTGGATGCTGGATCGAAACTGGACGGGTGAATTGCTCCAGGGCATCAGAGTTTACGATCTTGCCGCCTACCGCGCCGGCTTTCTGCTGATGCTGGTGTGGGCCCTGGTGTCTTTGGCATTGCTCTTTTTCACCCGGGAAACCCGGTGCCGGCAAATGGTGACTAAATGAGCGTTTCTATTCCACCGGAATTTCTCTTGCACACATCCGTATTAGTATATATACAAAATTCAAAGCCAGATAACACGACTTAGTAGGTTTCAGGTGTCAGGTGTCAGGGGATCTTCAGATCGTCAGTTACTGACACCTGACACCTGAAACCTGAAACCTCATGATCACCAAGAATCTCACTTAAGATCCAATTCTTTATAGTTACTAACAATGGAGGACACCATGAAAGTCGCATTCATCGGCATGGGAACAATGGGTGTTGGAATGGCAAGGAACATCCTCAAAGCAGGTCATGAAGTGATCGTTCACAATCGGACCCGGCAGAAAGAAGAGGGCCTGGCTGCCGAAGGCGCCCAACGCGCGGCATCTCCCAGGGAAGCGGCAGCCAACGCTGAGATCATCGTTATCTGTGTCAGCGATACGCCGGATGTTGAAGGCATCATCCTGGGTGATGAGGGCGTCATCCATGGCGCCCCCCGGGGTTCCATTGTGGTGGACATGTCCACCATCAGCCCGGCGGCCGCCCGCCGCATGGCTGGAATGCTTGCAGAAAAAGGGGTCGGCATGCTGGATGCGCCCGTGTCCGGCGGGTCTGAGGGCGCTCAGAACGGAACCCTTTCCATCATGGTCGGCGGTGAAACCGCGGTTTTTGAAAAGGCCTTGCCGATCCTGGAGACCATGGGGAAAACCATCACCCATGTAGGAGCCATCGGAGCCGGCCAGGTTACCAAAGCCATCAATCAGATTGTGATCACCGGAACCTATCTGACCATGGCCGAAGGGCTGACGATTGGAATCAAAGCCGGACTCGATATGGAAAAAGTGCTGCAGGCCATCGGCGGCGGCGCCGCCAGCTCATGGGTCCTGCACAATAGAGGCCGGAATGTCATCGGCAATACCTATCCGCTCGGATTCCGCCTCAGCCTGCACCATAAAGATCTCAATATTGCTTTGGAAACGGCCCGCGAATTGGGCGCCACCCTGCCGGCCACGGCCCTGGTGGCCCAGATGGAAAAGGGACTCATAGAGCGCGGCTTCGGCGACGATGATATTTCCGCCATTGCACGCGTTATCCGGGAGCAATCGGGAATAGATTGAAACGTTATTTGTTATTAGTTATTGGTTTGTGGGAGCGGCTTTCCAGCCGCGATCTGATTTAGCTGTGCAGCCGGCTGTCGCATAATCCGCAGTTCGAAACGCGCAACCCGGAGCTCGCAACTCGTAACCCGCAACGCGCAACAGTATAAGCCGCCACGAAATATGTAGAAATCAAATAACTTCAACTTGACAGGGAGATCAATACGATGACCTATGAAACCGCATTTTCGATGGATACTTCCAGTATTAAATACGGCCCCGGCGTTACCCGGGAAGTTGGTTGGGATATGGAAGAGCAGGGGGCGCGCCGCGTTATGGTCGTGACCGATCAATATATGACGGAGAGTGAGGCGGTATCGGTCACCCTTGAAGCGTTGCGCAAACATGATATCGATGCCGTCCTTTTCGATCAGGCCAGTGTTGAGCCGACGGATATCTCCTTTAAAGAGGCCATTCGGTTTGCCACAGACGGCAACTTTGACGGATTTGTGGCCGTCGGCGGCGGTTCCAGCATGGATACGGCCAAAGCGGCCAATCTCTATTCTACCTATCCGGCCGATTTTATGAGCTACGTCAATCCGCCCGTCGGTAAAGGCAATCCCATACCGGGACCGTTGAAACCTTTGGTCGCAGTCCCCACCACAGCCGGCACCGGCAGTGAAACCACCGGCGTGGCCATTTTTGATTATTTGGAAATGAACGCCAAAACCGGTATCGCCCACCGCGCCCTGCGTCCGGTCAAAGGCCTGGTCGATCCCAACAACACGCGCACTTTGCCTAAAATGGTGGCCGCCTGCACCGGGCTGGACCAGTTGACCCATGCCCTGGAAGCAATGACCGCATTGCCCTACCATCAGAGACCGGCCCCCGAACACCCCAAAATGCGACCGGCCTACCAGGGTGCCAACCCCATCAGTGATATATGGGCCTCACGGGCCATTGAAATGATTGCCAAAAACCTGGTGCGCGTCATCGAAGATCCGTCGGATGACATCGCACGGGGCGAAATTCTGCTGGCCGCCACCTATGCCGGCATCGGATTCGGCAACGGCGGCGTCCACCTGGCCCACGGCATGTCCTATCCCGTATCCGGCATGGTTCGCGAGTATGTACCGGAAGGCTACCCGCCCGGCCACCCCATCGTACCCCATGGTATGGCGGTGGTCCTGCATGCCCCGGCCGTGTTCAGGTTTACCGCATCGGCCAACCCGGAGCTGCATTTGCACGCCGCCGGCCTGATGGGTGCGGATATCTCCACGGCTCGCCCGGAAGAGGCGGGCGAAGTCCTGTCCAAAGCAGTGGTCGATCTGATGCGCAAGGTCGGCATGCCCAATGGACTGAATGCTGTGGGTTTTGGACCCGATGATGTCGACAAACTGGTTGAAGGCACCCTGCCCCAGCACCGGGTGACCAAACTCTCCCCGCGCCCGGCCAGTGCAGAAGATCTGAAGCAATTGTTTCTGGATTCGATGACACTCTGGTAAAAACGGGCCTCAGGCCCGTTTTTAGTTATTGGTTAATCGTTATTCGTTAATAGTATTGCAAATGCAGAAAACTGAGGCAAGAGGACCTTGAAAAAATTAGAGGACATCTAAATTTTCACATTTGAAACCCGTCCTTTGTCACCTGTTTTCTGACCTCTGTCATCCGTCATCTGCCCTCTGTCATCTGATCTCTGTGCTCTGGGAGACTAGCATGCAACCGATTGGCGAGATGCTGGAACGTGCGGCCGGCGCGGAACCCGAAAAGACGGCCCTTATCTTTGAAGATTCGGCCCTGACCTACCGGGAGCTGAACGAATCCGTCAACCGGATGGTTTCACAGTGGCGATCTTGGGTATCTGGATGCCGACGGCTATCTGTATGTGGTGGACCGCAAACAGGATCTGATCATCACCGGCGGCGCCAACATCTATCCGGTGGAAATCGAAGAGGTGCTCTACACCCATCCGGCGGCGGCGGTGATCGGAATCCCCGACGAAGTCAAGGGCGAACTGGCCAAGGCCGAAATTGTTCTTAAAAATAGCATGGCCGCGACGGAAGAAGACATCATCGATTTTGTCAGAAGCAAAATCGCCAAATTCAAAGCCCCCCGCATGGTCGAATTTATGAACGCCCTGCCCCAAAGCCCCACCGGCAAGATATTAAAAAGGGAGTTGCGGGCAAGGGCGCTTAAATATGACTGAACCACCTATTTTTACATGACAGAGTAAACAATTTTTACCCACGGGTCCGGCTTTAAAAAACCGCCGCCCCATTTTGCATCATAGTCCGCCGTGGGTTTGGCGGCTACGATTTCATCTATGCTTTTCCCCTCTTTAATCAGTTCTGTCATTCTCCCATCAACGGTGGCAAGCATGTCCCGGTAGGCCTTCAGGTCAGCCTTGTTCCCCAGAGGGCCATGGCCCGGAATGACTTTGGTGTTGTCATCGATGCGGCCCAGGACTTCATCCACACCGGCTATCACACCTTCCAGGGAACCACCGCTGCCGGCATCAATAAACGGATAAATGCCGTTAAAGAACAAATCACCGACATGCACGACATTGGCACTCTTAAAATAGATCACCGCATCGCCGTCGGTATGGGCCGATTTGGAATGCACGACCTCCAGCGTCTCGTTGTTCCAATAGAAGGTAACGCCGTCGGCAAAGGTGATGACCGGCAGCGCCCGGGGAGGGGCAGGCGGAATATTGGCATTAAACACCTTCATAAATTGCCCCCTGGCCAGTCTCTTGCGGACATTATCGTGGGCCACAATAATCGTGCCGCCTTTGCCGATGTTTTCATTTCCGCCGGTGTGGTCCCCGTGCCAATGGGTATTGACTAAAAAGCGGACCGGCTTATCCGTAACTGCAGAAATGGCTTCCAGGATTTTATCCGTCAACGGTGCATATTGATCGTCGATTAAAAAGGCGCCGTCTTGACCAACGAACAGCCCGATGTTTCCGCCTCGCCCCGCCAGCATGTAAACCCCTTCTGCCACCGCAATGGTTTGGATTTGCACTTTGCTGAAATCCTGCTGGGCAAATGCGCTGGTGGCAACAAGACAGCTAATAACTATAAATATTTTCTTCAAAGACATATGAGCCTCCTTGATAAGCAGCAATTTTTTTATGATGATAACAATTCTACCAGGCACCGGATCGTTGCCGATCAGTATGACTTCAGTAAAAGATGTCTATCAACCAAATGAAAGTCAAGCAGGAGAATGTGCCAGAAAGCGGAACCTCTCGATAGGTCTTTGATCTATAAATTTATTAACGGAGATATATTTGGATATGACATGGGTATCAAAGGTTTTTCAGGGATTCAAAACCGCTGATACGTTGGAGATATCACTGGTTTTGTAACAGATTCCATAACCACAACATCTTGTATAGGTCGACAAAGCAAAAAATGTGGACCAATGATATCAGTCCCCTTTATATCGTTCCAGGATATCATTGGAAAAATAATTGCCGAATTCTTGAGAAGAACAGGTGCCACCCAGTCCCTCTTAACCAAATATTTCATTCATGCAATTGCTGGCAGAATGTCTCCTTAGCAAAGGTAATAAGCAACGTTCCGAGAATGGATAAGCCAATTATTACACCAAAGGCCATATGATATGCATTGAGGTCATATATTCGGATTCCATTTTCTAATAATCCATCCCATCTAAAATCAAGGACCAAGCCTATCGCGGGCTGCAAAATCATCGGCCCCATTTCCATACCCATATTGCTGATTCCTGAAACTGTTCCTGCCAAAGCCAACGGCACTGATTCCTTTACAAAAGCCATACCAATAACAATGGCGCTTGAGGCAAACTCCCACTATGCTAAATAGAACAATAAGAAGCCACAAAGGGATGTCTTGTAGGAAAAGGATGGGTATCCAACCAATTAAGGAAATACAGAGGGCATAAAAATAGATTGGTTTTCTGCGTCCTGTCTTTTCAGATAAAGCGCCCAGAACCGGTGCACCGAGCGCACATGCGATTAAAAGGGCGGATATTAGGGTAGCGCTTTTTACTGGAGTTAGATCATAATGAGTTGTGAGGTACGGAATTCCCCACAAACCAGCGAATGTCAACACGGGCCCAATCAAGCTGGCTGGAACGATGGTGAGAATCCATGTGTTTTTATATCGAAATATATTTGACAGATCACTTAGAATTGAAGCTTTAGGTCTATGATTTGAAGTCGTAATGTCTGTCGCGTAGCTGTCATAGCCTTTTTGAACTGGATCATCTCGCACAAAAATCCATATAGCCAGGGATATTATAAGCGTTATAGTACCAGCACCAAAAATGACCGAACGCCACCCCAATAAGTTCATTAAAAGTCTTAGAGGAACTCCAGCAGATAAAGCTCCCAATATTCCCAGGCATAGTGCTAAGCCAGTCACAACCGCAAATTGGTTTGGCTTAAACCATCGGGTCGATAATTTCAAGATAGAAACCCAGGCAACTCCCATTGATGCACCAATAATAAGTCTTCCAATATTAGCCGTATGAATTGAGGATGCAGAGGCAAAAATAAAAGCCCCAAAGCTTGATAAAAGAGCCCCCGCCGTAAGCAATTTTCGGGGCCCCCAATAATCGGCAAGAATTCCTGTGGGAATTTGAACAGCTACGTAGCTGTAGTAATAAAAAGAGGAAAAGTTACCAAGAGAAGCCGCTCCTATATTAAAGTCCGCCATAAGCTGGTCAGCCATAACTGCTGTGACCATTCTATGGAAAAAACCCGAAAAATAGAAAGCTACTCCTAAGCACAAAGTCAGCCAAGATTGATAAGCAGGGGGATAGTTGTGTCGATGCATAAAATAGTTTTCTCTGTTAATGGAATATTTTATGAATCCCACATATTGTGGTTCGCAAATGTTCTGAATTTTAAAGATTTATTGAGATTACATGTGATTGTGCAATTTTAAAGATATGAAAAGGATACCACAACGAGCTCACTTTTTAAGCGATTTGCCGACATTCCAGCAGTTGCCGACAGACGGTCCCAGCCGCCAGTACTTCACGCTGGCCATATCGAACAACAGGGGCCGCAGCCTGGCGATATCGATTTTGCCGTCTGTCATGACACCGTCATCCGCATAGGTCTGGACCAGTTCACCGATAAAGATGTCATGGGTTTTATAATCCAGCACATCGTGGAGTTTAAGCTCCATGTTCACCGGGCACTCACGGATCATGGGGGCGGTTTCCAGCTCACCGTAAAAAATATCGAACAAAGCGGCCTTGTCCGTTTTCTTGCCGGTCATGATCCCGCAGTAATCCGTTTTAACCATGAGGTCCTCTGAGGGCAGGCAGATGCTAAAGGTCCGGTTTTCGAAGATACCGGCATTGGAATAGTGGACCTTGCCAAGGCCGATGGAAAGATACTGGGGCGTGCCGTGATTCAAAATGCCCACGTGGGCAATGGTTAGAAAATTCGGTTTGTCGTTGACGGTTGCCCCCACCAGGGTGGTGGGCATTGGATAAAGGGCATTCACAGCTCCGATGGGATTCATGTCGATAGTACTCCATTTGTTTGAGTTGTAAAGTAGCTAATTTCCTACAAATAGGATGCAAAATGATTGTCACTCCCGCGAAGCAGACTAGGTTGTAATTCAGAAAAGTGCTTGTACTCTGACTGTCATGCCGGACTCGATCCGGCATCCAGAAGCGTATGACCCAGAATAAGCACTGGATTCCCCTTCGCCTTTGCTCAGGGTGGTGAGCCTGTCGAACCTCGGGTCAAGCCCGGAATGACAATACAGGAAAAACGGCGGTTTTGCCAAAGGATGTAAATTCGCTGCTGTCACGGCAGCAGGGTTTTCCCCAGGGCCATACCGGGTGCAGCTAATTTCGATATATACTCAACGGTCCCTGAGTCGAAAATGATTTCAGCAGCATTGGCGTTTTCCGTTACACGATCCCGGCTGCGTGTGCCGGGAATCGGGATGATGTCCTCGCCCTGATGAAGCAGCCATGCCAATGAAAGCTGGGCGGCCGTGATCTCGAGTTCTTCGGCGAATTGTATCAGGGGTTCAAAGCGCTGTTTGTTGGCCGCCAGATTCTCGCCCTGGTAGCGGGGATTGTTGTTTCTAAAGTCATCTGCTCCAAGCGCGTCAATGGTGCCGGTTAAAAATCCGCCGCCCAGCGGGGACCACGGGACCAGCGCGATGCCAAGCTCACGCAAGGTCGGCAGCATTTCCGCTTCCACCTCCCGCCGCCAGAGGGAATACTCATATTGGACAGCGGCAATGGGATGAACCTTGTGGGCACGGCGAACCTGATCGGCGGTGACGTTGCTAAGCCCCAGAGAGCGGACCTTGCCTGCCCCCACGGCCTCGGACATGGCACCCACGGTGTCTTCGATGGGTGTGGCCGGATCGGGGTAGTGGGCGTACCACAGGTCTATATGGGGCATCCCCAAACGCTTAAGGCTGCTTTCAAGGGCCCGCTGCACATACTCCGGCCTGCCGTTGATGCTCAGCGAAAACCCCCAGCCGGTCGGCACATCGGTGCCGGTTTCCTCCGGATCGAACACAATGCCGAATTTGGTGGCAATAAAGGCCTCGTCGCGCCGGTCGGCCACGGCCCGGCCGACCAGCTGCTCGTTGTGTCCATTGCCGTATGCGTCGGCGGTATCGATTAAGGAACACCCTTCGTCTAAGGCGTGCCGGATGACGTCAACGGAATTTTCTTCATCGGCCGCACCATAATACCCCTCAAGGCCCATGGCGCCGTATCCGACAGCGCCGACAGGGGGCCCCCCGCTGCCAAGATTGCGAGTTGATTTCATTTTTATTTCTCCCTTCTTTTAATCAATCTTTTACGGGTGCGATATGGCTTGAAAAATGAGGATGGTTGGAAAACAATGTCGACCCTTAAGCCTGGGATTTTCGATCTATCTCAAGCTTTTTCAGCACTCTTCGCATTATCTTGCCGGTGGCGGTCAGGGGCAGCTCATTGACAAACTCGATTTCGCGGGGGTATTCGTGGGCCGCCAGCCGGGTCTTGACAAAGGTCTTGATATCTTCGGCGACTTCCGGTCCCGGGGTCACATCCGTTTTGGGCACGATAAAAGCCTTTACGATTTCAGTTCGCACCTCGTCCGGACTGCCGATCACAGCCACCATGGCCACCGCCGGATGCTTCATCAGGCAGTCTTCGATTTCAGCCGGTCCGATGCGATAGCCGGCGCTGGTAATTACATCGTCTTTGCGGCCGTTGAACCAGAAATACCCGTCGGCATCCTTTTTGGCCCGGTCCCCGGTTAAGAGCCAGTCGCCGATAAATTTTTTGCGGGTGGCATCCGGGTTGCCCCAGTACTCCAGAAACATGACCGGGTCGGGACGCTTGACGGCGATTTCCCCCACGGTTCCTTCTTTCACCGGGTTTCCCCGGGCATCAACCACATCAACCACATGCCCGGGGATGGCCCGCCCCATGGAGCCGGGCCGGATATCCATGACATCCGCGCAACAGCCCACGATGAGGTTGCACTCGGTTTGACCGTAAAACTCGTTGATGGTCAGATCCATGGTCTCCCTGCCCCATTCAAGCAGTTCTTCGCCCAGGGTCTCGCCGCCGCTGCCGATGCTGCGCATATTGTAGCTGTGGCGGCTTTTGGGATCCGGTACCTGCCGCATCAGTTTTAAGGCCGTGGGCGGCATAAAGGCATTGCGCACATTGTACTTGGCGATCAGGTGAAAGGCTTCTTCGGGATCGAACTTTTTGGCCCGATGGGCCAGCACCGGTATACCGTGATGCCAGCTGGGTAAGAGTACGTCGATCAAGCCGCCGATCCAGGCCCAGTCTGCCGGCGTCCAAAATAAATCATTTTCCCGGGGAAAGAAATTGTGGGGAAATTCGACCCCCGGCAGATGCCCCAGCAAGGTGCGGTGGGCATGCAGGGCGCCTTTGGGAGGACCGGTGGTGCCGGAGGTGTAAATGATCAGGGCCGGATCATCGGCCCGGGAATTTATGGGTTGAAATTTAGGGGATCCTTTTTCAATCATACCCCAAAAATTTTGTACGTTCTCATAATTCTTGGTGCCGGTCACCAGGATGGTTTTTAACCCGGGGAGATTATCCCTTATCTCCATAATCTTGGGCAAATTGGCCGCATCCGTTACGATGGCCCTGGCCTGGCTGTTGGCCAGGCGATATTCGAGGGCATCGGTGCCGAAAAGGGTAAACAGCGGTATGGCCACCGCACCGACCTTGTAAGCGGCAATATGGCTGAGAGCGGTCTCCGGGCACTGGGGCAGCAGAATTCCCAGGCGATCCCCGACACCGATACTGGCAGCCTGAAGGCCGTTGGCCAGTTTGTTGGAAAGATTTTTCAAATCCCGGAAGGTATAGCTGGCCACCCGCCCGGATTCATCCGCATAAATCAGGGCCAGTCGTCTGCCCTGGTCGGCCCATTTATCGCAGATATCGACCCCGATGTTGTAAAATTCGGGGATTTGCCACTGAAATGAATTGTAAACCTCGTCGTATGTCTTGCCGGGCTTTAGCATACCGCTATTTCCTTGCTTCTTGATAAAACGAATTATCGTCAATATTTCAACAATGCTGTTCCATCGACTATCGTGTTTTGTATTTGGTTTTTGGGGTTAGCGTTTCAGAAATGGATTTTAGCCACATCTACTAGCCACAACATACGAAACACCAAAAACTTGAGGGATTTGGCTTTTTGCGAATTCCTAAAATTCAGGTTCCAATGACAATACCCCCGTCCACCCTGAGTACATCTCCTGAAATAAAACTGGCCTCATCCGAAGCTAAAAAAAGATAGGCGTTGGCAATGTCCTGGGGTTGTCCCAGGCGCCCCAGCGGCGTGCGGGCCTTCATGCCCTCCAGGACTTTATCCGGCATGGAAGCTAAAATTTCAGTGGCCGTAAAACCCGGGGCCACGGCATTGACGCGGATGTTATGGCGGCCCAGTTCCCGGGCCCACGCTTTGGTCATACCGATCACCCCGGCTTTGGTGGCAATATAATTGGTCTGCCCGATATTTCCGTCGATACCAACGATGGAAGTGGCGTTGAGAATGACGCCGCCGCCCTGCCGGATCATGGCCGGCACCACCGCCTGGGTGCAGTTGAACACTCCCTTGAGATTGATCGCCACCACCAGATCAAAATCATTTTCCGGCATCTGGCGGACCCGCTCACCATCTTTCATTTTGACCAGCAAACTGTCACGCACAATGCCGGCATTATTGACCAGGATGTCGATACGGCCGTATTTTTCCATAACACTTTCGGCCCAGCTTTCCACCGACCCGCGGTCGGTGACATCCACCGCAAAAAAAGCGGCATGCGGGCCTAATTCCTTAAGAGTCCTTTCACCCGCCTTCCGGTCCACGTCACAGATGACCACCTGCGCTCCTTCTTCTGCAAATCTGAGGGCCGTGGCTTTCCCGATCCCTGCTGCGCCTCCGGTAATCAGGGCAACTTTGTCTTTCAGACGCATTAAAACCTCCCTATAATTTTTCTTTTCATATTGTGTCTATTAATTTGGTGGGAGCGGCTTCCACAATGCAAAAATGACTATTAGATCATTAGTCAAAATTTGAAAATATGACCTTTATTGCAAACCAGTGACCAGAAGTGATTCTCATCTTATCCTTATTTCAGAAAATCCCGGATCACCTGATCCCTGGCCGCATGGGGCTGAAAAACAATGCCGTAGTGATTCATGCCTTCAACGTCAAATCTTTGGGCACGGGGAATTTCCCTCATCATCCGCTCGATGACATCTTCGGGCAGCAGGATATCGTCCTGGCTCAACAAGCCATTGGTTGCGCGCAGAATGAGGACGTCACATTTTATCAGGGGATAGTAGGGGGCGCAGTCGACTTTCCTGATGTTTGCGGCTTCCTCCTGGATATGGGCAGGGGCAATATTGGTACGCACGCCGCCCTCAATTGTTTCGATTTCGTAATGGTAATAGATTTCGGTCACCGCAGACCAGGGCTGGATATAGGGCGCCGCCTTCATTTTCTCTAAATAGGCATCGGTTGAGGGGAAAATCTGTCCCAGCCTGTCCAGGGCCGGTTTTATGCCGACAAACACTTTTTCCATTTGATCCTGTGATAAATCCCCACCCCCATCAACCAGAATGAGGCGCTCAACCCGCCCGGGATACTCAGCCGCAAAAGCCAGTCCGATAAAAGCCCCCAATGAATGTCCCATGATCACGGTGCGATCAAGACCCAGGTCATCCAGAAGGCAATTAATATCCTGCAAATGATACTCGAGGGCATAGCCCTGGGACGGTCGGTCCGACTGTCCCCTGCCCCGCAGGTCCATTGCCATCACCCGGTATTCAGGAGCCAGGGCGTCCGCCAGGGTGTCCCAGCAACGGCAGTTGGCGGTAATACCATGGATGCAGAGTATGGGTTGGCCCGCACCTTCCCATACAGCCAGATTGATTTCGATGCCGTCTCCTTTGACTCTTTTCATAATCGGTTCAGCCATGGATTTTCTCCTCTAGCTTCTATTTAATCATCGTTTCGATGGGTGGCTTCAGGTGGGGCACAGCCGTCTTCCTGTTCCGGCATCTTCGACCGGACAGTTAATCCGGGTTCAGCTGCTTTCTCCGGCCAACATAATCCTGAACGGATCCGATAACCCCCTTGGGGAAGAATATGACGACCAGGATAAAGAGTATGCCGAAGAGAAGGAGCCATCGTTCCAGTATGCTGTGCAGCAAGGTTGCCCCGGGCAGGAGATTTTGGGCTAAACTTTGAAGGTCCGGCAAAAATGTCTGGGTAATCAGTAAAAAGGCAGCACCCACGATTCCGCCGTAAAGCGTCCCCATGCCGCCAATAATGACCATCAGAAGAACATTGAGCATGATGGCCATGACTTCCAGGCTGGACTCCGGATTCACGTAGCCCACCCACATGGCATACAATCCGCCAATCAGAGTTGCCAGCAAACACCCGAATGTGATTGAAATGCTTTGAAATATAAAGGTCTTGTAACCCAATGCCACGGCTCGCTGTTCGTTATCACGGATGGCCTGCAGTACCCGGCCCAGCGGAGAATGGGTGAATCTGAGCATCATCAGAAAAAGGACCGTGCAGGTAAATAATATAAAATAATACGTTACCACCCGTCCGGTGATGTCGATGCCCATAAATTCCCCCATGTTAAAGGCCACCGAAAAAATCCCGGGCATGCTGATGCTGATGCCGTCTTCTCCACCCGAAAAATGACTGAGCTTGTTCGCCAGAACAATGGCCAGTTCCGCAAGGGCCAATGTTACCATTGCAAAGAAGATCGCCTTGACGCGCAGCGAGATAAAGCTGATCAGCAATGCCAGGACGACGGCAACCACCGCCGCCAATAGCAGACCAAGAAGCAGATTAAGGTAAGTCGGGCTGCCGTATTTTTCCAGCAGAAACGCCACGCAATAAGCGCCGATCCCAAAAAACATGCCATGGCCGAAGGACAGGATGCCGGTATACCCCAGCATGATATCAAAACTGGCGACCAGCGATGCAAAGATCATAATCTTCACCGCCAGATCAACCGTTTTATAAGATGGCAGTAAAAAGGGCACCAGCAAGAAAAGGATCATAACCCCCAGCTTGAGATAGGAACTGCCGCTGGTAAACTGCTCCCTTTTCTCCCGGTTGCGAACAATCTGTACGGGTGTTAGGTCTGCCATGCTTTAATTCCTGCTGGTGTTAGTCCATGGTGTGTCATTGTAATTTTTCGACAAAGACCACCCGTCACTTTCCCGCCGCGAACAGCCCTGTGGGCCGAATAAGCAAAATGACGATCATAATTAAAATGTTGACCCCCGCGGCCGCCCAGGGGACCAGATAGGCGACGTAATTGTATGATAACCCCACAATCAGGGCCCCCACCAGCGAACCGGTCACACTGCCCAACCCGCCGATAATCACAACGATAAAGGCAAAGAGCAGATAGGTTGATCCCATGTCGGGATATACCTGCAGACTGAAGATACTCATCGACAGTCCCCCCAAAGCGGCCAAGGCGGCCCCGACGGCAAACACGCCGGTGAACAACAGAAAAATATTATGCCCCATCGCCTGAACCATCTCGCGGTTTTCCACCCCCGCCCGCACGATGGTACCGATCTTGGTCTTTTTCAGGACCAGCTGGATGACGGCATAAACAAGCAGCCCGGTAAAGATGCATATAATCCGATATCTGGCAATAATGACATCAAAGAGGTCCCAGTTTCCGCGAAATGCCAGGGGTACGGACATGACTTCATCGTTCGGCCCCCAGACCACACGGATCAGCTCCACCAACACAATGGTGGCACCGAATGTAATCAGGATCTGAAATAAATGATTGCCGTAAACCCGCCGAACAATGAATCTTTCCAGGATTATACCCAGCACGGCTACCGCCAGCATCGCCGCCAGGATAGCGACCAGAAAAACGCCGAGGTTCTGGGGAATTGAATCGGCTTCGACCCATTTTCTCAACCACCCGAAAACACTGAAGCCAACATAGGCCCCCCAGGCAAACAGGGCCCCATGGGCGAAATTCAACACATCCATCAGCCCGAAAATAATACTGACACCGGAGGCTACCAGGAACAGGAGCATTCCCATGGCCAGACCGGCAATGGTGAGGGTCAGATAGATTTTAACTGGTATTCCCAGCAGCGGAAGCATCAGCAGTATAGCTGCTCCGACAACGATGGATAGCTCCGTGTTCCAGCGTTTGGTGCCTGGTTGCGACATCAAAGGTATTCCTCATTGAAGCAGTTATTTGTTAATTGTTATTCGTGAGAGCATATCAGCAACCAGCTCACATGCAGCATCCATTGTCATCGCGGCTGGAAGCCGCTCCCACGAGGATATTAAATAGTGTTTAGTATTTAGTGTTTGATTTGACTCGAAAACGCGCGAAACACCAAACACTAAATACAAAACACTCTCATACCAGGTATTAAATCCCCAGATAGCGGCTCTTTAACTCATCATCATCAACGAGCTCTGCCATTTGGCCGTTGTGCACAGCCATCCCGTCATCCAGGATATAGAAGTCATCGCCGACGCAGCTGGCCATATAAAAATTTTGCTCAACCAGAACGACGACGCTGTGCTTTTTAATTTGATTGATGGCTTCAATCAGGGCATCAACAATGATCGGCGCCAGGCCTTTAGACGGTTCGTCAATAAGCAGCAGGGATGTTTCATTTACAATGGCCCGGGCAATGGCAAGCATTTGTTTTTGACCACCGCTCAGGATTCCGGCCTGGGCTTTCCAGAAATTTTTAAGATCCTTGAACATGTCCAGGGTTCGCTCCAGCCTCTGGCCCGTATCCTCGTCTTCGACCAGCATGGCCACCCGCATGTTTTCTTCCACCGTAAGGTTGGCAAATATCCCCATATCTTCAGGTACAAAACCAAGCCCCAGGCGCGCAATTTCATAAGGTTTTTTATTCTGGATCTCAGTCCCCTTGAAAATGATTTTTCCCTTAGACGCAGGCAAAAGCCCCATCACGGTCCGCAGGGTCGTACTCTTGCCTGCGCCGTTGCGGCCGATAAGGACGGTGACCGCATCAGCACCGGCCTCAAAAGATAGCCCCTGCAGGATATGGTGGTGGCCGATAAAGGTATGAGCTTCATCCACCTTTAAAATAGCTTCAGTCAAGTTTGGCTCCTCCGCCAAGATAGGCCTCCTGAACTTCCTTGCTGCGATGAATGGCATCCGGATCGCCATCGGCAATTAGCTTTCCGTCCTGAAGGACCGCAATGGAGTCCGACAGGGCCATAATCATGTCCATTTTGTGTTCAACCAGCAAAATGGTCCGATCTCTTGCGGATTTGACTTTCTCGAGGACTTCTAAAATTGCCGGAACCTCTTCCTGTGACATGCCGGCCGTCGGTTCGTCGAGAAAAAGAACCTTGGGTTCCAAGGCCATCAGAATGGCTAATTCCAGTTTGCGCTGTTCCCCGTGGGTAAGCGAGCTGGCCGGGTCTGCCCATTTATCATTTAGAAGCATCTCCTGGAGGATAACATACGCTTCATCCTCGGTTTCTGAGAAATGAAGGTAATTGCGCCAGAAGTTGAGACCGAAACCTTTGCGAGACTGAACGGCAACTCTGACATTTTCCAGAACACTTAGAACCGGGAATATATTCGTCAGCTGAAAGGACCGCCCCATGCCCAGCCGCGTTCGCATGGCGGAACCCAGGCCGGTAATGTCCCGGCCTTTAAAGAGTACTTTGCCCTCGGAGGGTTTGTATTGACCGGTCAGCAAATTGAAAAATGTGGTTTTCCCGGCCCCGTTGGGACCGATAATGGATTTTAAAGTGAAGGGTTCAACCTGCATGTTGACATGATCAACCGCCACATGCCCGCCAAAGCGGATGGTCAGGTTTTTGGTTTCAATGATGGGTTCTGAAATTTTTTCGTCCATATCTGAACGGATAAATTGTTAAAAAGCTGTAAAATTTAAATGCTTATTTAGAGGACACCACACTAGACAATCCGAAACACGAGGCCTGCTCCAGGTCTGGTTTCAGATTGTCTAGCTGCATAAAAAGATAATCCAGCCCTTTACTTGTTCATAATAGGTGGAGCCGTCTCATCCATTGAAAGTTCCCTCGTGAGCCGGGGGATCGCCCAGGCCACATCCGGTTTGACGTCTAATTCAAAGGCAAACATGGACTGCAGGGCCTGATGATCTTCTTTGCGAAATTTCATCATCCCTTTGGGGGTCATAAATTCCAGGCCCTCCATGGTGGTGATAAGCTTTTCAGTGTCGGTACCGCCTGCCTTGGTGATGGCCTGCACCACGGCACTGGCGGCCGCAAAACCACCGCAGGTAAAAAAGTCCGGCGGCTCATTAAAGCGTTTATAGTGTTCTTTCACCAACCAGTCATTGACGGGGTTCTGGGGATTTTCATAGTAGTAGTAGATCGAGCCTTTCATGCCTTTCAAGGGCTTCATCATCTTCAAGGCCGCCAGCACATTGCCGCCGCTTGCGATCTCAATGCCGTATTTATCAAGCCCGGCATCGATCAGCTGCGCTATGGGCCCCCCTTTTCCGGCCCAGATAACCCACACGTATTTAGGCTGGGGTTTGTCCTTCAAGGCTTCGATAATCCTTTGGATCGGTGCTGTAAAATCGGTGCCCTTGGGGTCACTGTATTCTTCATGCACGACTTTGGCCCCAAGCTTTTCGGCAGCCTTCCTGTAGGCCGCGATTCCGTCCCGGCCAAAGGCATAGTCCTGTCCGATGCAAGCGATGCTGACGCCCGGCTTGGAAACGGCGACCGCATTGGAAATGGCATCCTGACTGGAATTGCGGCCGGTACGAAAAATGTAGCGGTTCCAGTTTTTTCCCGTGATGGAATCGGCCACCGCCGGTTCCACAATAAGTATCTTTTTGAACTGCTGTGCCACCGGGAGTATGGCCAGGGCGACACCGCTGCTGGTGGGCCCGACTGCCAGATCCACCTTGTCATCGCTATAAAGCTTGGTCAATAGCATCTTGGCCCTTGCGGCTTTGAGCTGGGAATCCTCGACGTAGAGTTTTACATCCCTGCCATCTATCTTATTGGTTCCCTTGGTGAAGTATTCCAGCCCCATTTTAAAACCGGTCACTTCCGCTTTGCCGTAAATCTCGTAAGGACCGCTGAGCCCCTGGATGATGCCAACCTTGATAGGATCTGCTGCCATAGCCGGCGCAACCATGAAGCCGCCAGCCAGCAAAACCAGAATAAACCAACTTAATACTCGTAATCCTTTCATGCGCTTACCTCCTTTGGGGTTGTATGTTTGTGATCATAGGCTTTATTTTTTACTATCCGCAAGTTCTTCTTCAAATTTCTTGAAAAAATCGTCTTTTTCTTTCCAGTCGGCCCCAAACTGCCTGTCAAAATAATCACCCAGCTTGTTCAGCAGGTTTGTCCAGACCATTTTTTTACTGCCGGTGATAACATCGGCCAGATAGGTGTCCAGATCCACCATCATTTCTTTGGGCAGAAATGACACCGCCCCCAGTTGGATGGACTCCTTTAAGGCCTCCGGTGTCAATGCGTGGGCGGTGAGCATAACCGTCGGAAACCCCTTGGAAACCGACTTTTTAAGCAGTTCAAAACCCCGCACACCCATCACGTCCAGGATGACGATATCGAATTTGAATCCGGCCATTAGCTGCAGCGCAATCTCATAATCCATGGCCCGGTAAATCCGGCACATATCGAGCTGCTCGGTGATGGAATCCAGGATATCCGGTTCGTCGTCGACAATTAAAATAGCCTTGTTCTTTAATATAATTCCTGTATCCATGCTGGTTATTTCCTTTACTTCTCAAATGTTCTAACAAAATTAAAGACTCTATTCAAAATAAGGCGCCCGCAGTTCCCGCTTTAAAACCTTGCCCAGAGCGTTGCGGGGGAAATCATCACAGAAGTCCACCCTGGAGATTCGCTGATACTTGGCCAGTTTAGGGTTGACCCAGGCGATAAGTTCTTCCTCCGAGATTGATTCGCCCACCCTCGTAATCACCATCGCGATCGGCGTCTCGCCCCATTTGGGGTGGGGAATGCCGATAACGATGGCGTCCTGAACCGCCGGATGACGGGTCAGTACGTCTTCGATGTCGCTGGCAAAAATATTGATGCCCCCGGAGATAATCATATCCTTTTTGCGGTCGAGGATGTAAAGAAACCCGTCCGCGTCGAGCTTTCCCATATCACCGGTCTTAAGGTAGGTTTTGCCCGTCTCGTCCAACCAGATCTCTTCGGCGGTCTTGTCAGGCAGTTTGTAGTATTCGGGCATCAAAAACGAGCTGAAAGCCGCAATTTCCCCGGCCTCTCCCCGGGGAAGCTCACGCCCCTCTTCATCGATGATCCGCACATCCCAACCCACCAGCGGGAGTCCCACCGACTCCATTTTGTCTTCCATGTCCTCCGGTTTCAGGGTGGTGGCCACCCCTTCGGTCAAGCCCCATAGCTCCACGAGCTCTCCGCTGAATTTCTTGATCACCTCGGCCTTGGTCTGGGTGCGCAGGGGCGACCCGGCGGAGTTCCATATCCTCATCGAGCTTAAATCATAACTGTCAAAGTCGGGCTGTTCCAACAGGACCGTAAACTGGGTGGGGACCATGAAGGTGTGGGTGCACTTTTCCTTTTGGACCAACTCGAGAAAAGCCTGGGGATCAAAGGCAGGCATAACCACCAGGGTGCCGCCTGCAAACACCGTCGGCAGCATGGTTAGCCAGGTGCCGTTGGCATAAAGGGCCGTTGTTACGATATTGACAGCGCTGGAGTCGATGCGGTAATCGATGGCGAACATGCTGGCAAATTGCGTCCGGTTGTGATGGGTGTGCAGAATTCCTTTGGGCACACCGGTGGTGCCGGAAGTGTACATGATATTAAATGGATCTTCGTAGATCAGGGAAATTCCCGGCTTCTCCTCCGAACTCCCATCAACCAGTGATGAGTAGGAATTCCACCCCCCGACGGGCTCACCCAGTGTAAAAAAGCCGTCCGCAGCAATATTGGTGAACTCTGATCGATAGGGACCCATGCTGTCCTGCTGCCCGGGCCCGACAAAAAGGAACCTGGAGTCCGAGTTGATCACCATACGGGCAAGGGAATCCCCCGGCACCATGGCCGAAAGCGGCACAATGACCCCACCGGCCTTGACCGTACCGAAGAGAATTTCCAGCACCTCGCGCCTGTTGGTCGACAGTAGGCTGACCTTGTCACCCTTTTGCAGGCCCCGTTTTATCAGACCGTTGGCAACCTTATTGATTGTGCGGTTGAATTCTCCCCAGGTAATGCGCTCATCGCCACAGATCACAGCCGGCTTATTCACGCGCCATTTACCGTGGCTGTCCATCACATCGGTAATGATGACGTCCGGATTGTCGAATCGCTGCATGGCTCCTCCAGCCTATACCCTTGATAAGAATCTGGCCGGTCAAGGCAAGGGTATTCATTCTTCGGTTCTATTGGCCGGCAGCCGCAACGCTGTGCGGCGGCGAAATTGTAGCGTTAACCGCAGAGTCTGTCAATCTTGCGGAAGTAACAAAAGAAAATAAATCCCTGCACCGGTCTCACAGGGATTTGACGGGGGTTTATTGTCAGTTTAGATCATCAGATATTTTTGTTTGATCTCCTCATTGGCACTTAATCCTTCGATACTTCCCTGATATTTAATTCTGCCTCTGTCGATTACATAGGCCCGATCAGATGTCAGGGTGGCAAATTTGACATTTTGCTCGGAAAAAAGAATCGTCAGCCCCATTTGTTTTAACTTTAAAATTTGTCGGCCCAGATCCTTGACCACCAGGGGGGCCAGTCCTTCCACGGGCTCATCTAAAAGCAGCAGATCGGGATTGCCCATCAGGGTCCTTGCCAGCGTCAGCATTTGCTGCTCACCCCCGCTCAGGGTTCCGCCGTGCTGATGCTGCCGGTCGGCGAAAATCGGAAAAAGTTCATAGATGCGCTCGACAGTCCAGGGATCGCCATCCAAATTTTTGGGAATCTTGCGGCCCAGCTCCAAATTTTCAAGCACCGTAAGGTCGGGAAAGATCAAGCGATTATCCGGCACATATCCCATCCCCTTCTGGGCGTTATAATGGGGCGGCCGGCTGCGAAGCTCCTCACCATGAAATTGAATACTGCCCGATTTGGGAGGCGTCAGCCCCATAATGCTTCGCATGGTGGTGGTCTTGCCGGCCCCGTTGCGACCCAGCAAACAAACAATTTCACCGCGGTCGACACTGAGGGAAACATCAAAGAGGATATGGCTTGTCTCATAGTGGGTATTGATCTGTCTGACATCCAGTATCATGCTTCCTCCCCGAGGTAAATTTTCTGAGCCGTTTCATTGGATCTGACCTCCTCCGGGCTGCCCTGGGCAATAATGGCGCCCTGATGTAAAACCGTCAGCCGCTTGGCATATCCGAAAACAACCGCCATATCATGCTCGGTGAATAGAATGGTCAGGCCCATCTCCCGATTCAATCGTTTGACCAGATTCATGGTCTCATGGGTTTCTTCTCTCGACATCCCGGCTGTCGGCTCATCCAGAAAGAGCAATTCAGGTTTACTTCCCAGGGCGATGGCCAACTCCAGGCGTTTTTTATCTCCCTGGGAAAGGTTTCCGGCAATCATGTTGCCATGCCGGGAAAGTCCTGCCACTTCAAGCAGCTCCAGGGTTTCTTTTTTTGCCAAGCGGTGGGCCGGCGTAAAAAAATTGAGGGTCCTTTTTTGCTGGGCCAGGATCGCCTGCCGGACATTTTCATAGGTTGTCAGGGCAAGGTAAATATTGCTGACCTGAAAGGCCCGTGCGATTCCAAGACGGGAGATTCTGTGGGGCAGCCAGTTGGTAATGTCTTGGCCCTGAAAGAGCACCCTGCCCGAATCTGCCTGGTGATACCCTGTCAGAAGATTAAAGAAAGTGCTTTTCCCGGCCCCGTTAGGGCCGATAATGGCGGAAAGCTCCCCGGCCTGCATCTCATAACTGACATCGCAGGTCGCCAGAAGCCCGCCAAAAGCTTTGTTGAGATGCTCCACTTTAAGAATTACCATATTATTATGTCTCCGTATCTATGGATTCCTGTGTTTCGGGCATCAAATCCCTGGCCCCAGCAGAGGCCCTGAACTTTGATTGGGCCAGCCCCAGGACCCCACCGGGCACAAATAACACAACGAAGACGATGACCAGACCGATGGTCAGCGGCCAGTATTCGGTAAAGCCTGTGACAAAGGCAAACAGAAAGGTGTAGATTACCGAGCCGATCATGGGTCCGAAAAACCCGAGGGGTCCGCCGATGACGGTCATGAAGACCGGCACGCCGGATTGGTGCCAGTTGCACAGGTCCGGGGCAATGCTTCGATTGAAGGGCCCTAATAAACCTCCGGCCAAACCGGCAAACATGCCCGCCACCACAAAATTGATAAGCATATATTGGCTGACATTGATACCGATGAAACGGGTCCGGTCGGCGTTTTCCCGAATCGATCGCATGGTATACCCGAAAGGCGATTCACTGATAATCCACATCACGATCAGGGCTGCGGTAACAATAAAAAGCGTGAAGTAATAATAGGCCCCGGCACTCATGAGCCATGCGGGTGGGACAATGCCCTGCAAGCCATCGTCGCCGCCGGTAAATGAGTACCACTGGAAAATGATATAGTAAAGCATTTGGCCGAAGGCCATGGTCAAAATGGCAAAGTAAATGCCGGTCAGGCGCACACAGAAATAGCCGATGACCAGGGCAAACAATCCGGCCGTAACCATGGAAACCGCCAGCGCGACCGGCAGGGGCACGGCGGTCTTTACCAGCAGCAGGCCGGTGGCATAGGCACCCACCCCGAAATAGGCCGCATGTCCGAAGCTGAGCTGGCCCATGTAGCCGAAAATCATGTTAAAGCTCACCGCGAACAACCCGAGAATCAAAATCTCAATCGCGACGTGAACCCAGAATTCCCCGATAAACAGGGGCAAAAGAAGCATGGCGATAAAGATCAGTCCCAGCCACCAGTATCTAATCATGGGATCGCACCTTTTTGGGGTTGGTTTTTCTGTTTAAGCCCTGGTGGGCGTTCCAAACAAACCCCAGGGCCGTATGATCAATATAAAAGCGGTGACAATAAATATCAGAACCAGGGCACCCTGGGGCCAGAAAAGGATGGAGAAGGCATACACTTCTCCGACAATCATGGCCGCCACAAAGGTACCCAGAAGGCTGCCAAACCCCCCGATGACCACCACGCAAAAGGCTTGAATGACGACGGCCATATCCATTCCCAGGGTAATCGATCCTATCGGGGCCTGAACCGCACCGGCCAGACCCGCAATAAAAATCCCCAGGGCAAACACCCCGCTGTAGATCCTGGGAATCGGGATTCCCAGGGCACTCACCATCTCGCGGCTGAAGACCGCGGCCCTGATAATATGGCCGTAGCGGGTCTTCTGCAAAAACCACCACAGACCGACGGCCACGGCCAATCCGACCAGGATGACGAAAATAAAATAGGAGTCAAACGGCATCCCGAAGATAAACACCGGGCCTTCCACCAGCGGCGGCCGCTCGATAAGCTTGTCTTCCACGCCCCAGATAATCTTGATCAAATCGCCCAGAATCAGGACCATGGCGTAGGTGAGCAGCAGTTGTTCCGGCAGCTCGCGCTTGTACACCCGCCGGATTAACACCACCTCGATCACCCAGCCGATAGCCGCCAGAACCAGGGCCGCCAGGGGTATACTGAGCCACAGGCCGAAGCTATAATCCTGCATCAGAAACCAGAAAGTGTAGCAAATGTAGGCCCCGACCAGCCACAGGGTCGCATGGGCAAAATTAAGAATGTTCATCACACCGAAAATGAGGGACAGTCCCGAAGCGATCAGAAACAACATCATGCCCCGGGACAGTCCGCTTAAAAACTGCGCAAAAACCAATGAAGCGTCCATTTGCTTTCCTCGGTTCGTTTTATTTGGCTCTGGCGGCGACTATCTCTTCTTCGGGCCGCCAGGAATCCGGACCTTTGACCTCGACCAGATCATGGTAGATGGGAAAGGGGTACTTGGGATCGTCAGCCACCACCCCGATATAGGAAGAGCAACTTAACTGGTTGTCAATCGTACGGAAAGAGAGCCGGCCGCGGGTCGTGTCTACGGTCGCACCTTTCAAGGCGTCCTTGACTTTCTCCGTGTCGATGCTGCCCGCCTTTTCGATTCCCTGTTTCAAGACATAGACCGCATCATATTCCATCACGGCCCAGTCACTCGGATAGCGGTCGTACTTGGCCTTAAAGCTCTCGACGAAATTGGCCATCATGGGCACATCCAGGTGGGCAAAGAAGGGGGCGCGGCACAGGCCGACCAGCCCGCGGGTGAGGCTTTTGGATTGAACGATGAGTTCCGAGACACTGATCAGCGATCCGGGATAGGGAATTTTTTCGAAAAATCCATAGGCCTTGGCCTGCTTCATCCAGGCCACGTTGTCTTTTGAAGCCACCGAGCCAATCACGAAATCCGGCTTTTGCCCCATGATCGCCGTAATATAGGAGGTGAACTGAGTTTCGCCCAGTCGCGGCCAGAATTCTTTTTTCAGCTTCAAATCCGGTGCGAGCTGTTTCAAAAGCGCCACCGTGTTGTTCTGGGTGGATCGGCCCCACTCATAGTCCGAGGCAATCGTCATATAATTTTTCCAGCCTTTCTTTTTGGCCAGTTCAGCGACTCCCAGTACAACGGCTTTGGCCTGCATATAACTGTTGGGAACCACCTGGTAGGTATATGGGCTGAAATTGACCTTGGTGATGTTTTCCGAGTTGCTGATGGCCGGGATGTGAAGGACCTTGTACTCCTGGGCCACCGGCTTGATTGCCACCGCACAGGCACTGGAGTAAGTTCCCAATATGGTCCGCACCTTGTCTCTCAAAATCAGGTCCTTGGCCTCACGCACGGCAATATCAGGCTTCGTATGGGTGTCCCGGATAAAGAGTTCGATGGGATGTTTACCCAGGAAGCCACCCTTAGTATTTATCTCTTCGACCGCCAGTTTGATGGCGTCGACACCGTCTTTGCAATAAAGCGCCCCCGTGCCGGTGATTGCCAGATTAACCCCCAGGTGATAGGGGTCCGCTGCCAGGCTGGAGTCCGCTATTGTGAATCCGCCTAACAAGATCAATGCGCAAACGATTATGGTAATCTTGGATTTCATGATTCTTCTCCTTTTATGCATGATACTGTCCTTACTTCTTCACATTCATTTCATTCGGTATGCCGATTCTCGAAGTTTGAGGATCACCTCCTTTCTGTCTTTAAATTTGGAAATCGATAAATAGGGCTTTTACAATTAACACCAACCCGCTTAATAAGTCAGAACCATTCCTCCATCAAACAGCAAATCACCACCGATGAGGTATTTCGCAAACCGTGAAAACCCGAAAACGAAAAGGTTGCCGACCTCGATGGGGGACATCATCTCCTTAATGCGGGATGGCCCCATCATGATATCCCTGACCACTTCATCGGGCGTAATCCCCCGCTGTTCAGCTTGTGCGGGGATCTGGTTTAATGCCAGGGGTGTTTTGACAAAACCGGTACTGACGGTGTAAGAGCGTATCCGCCCCTCCCCTTCGGCCGAAATGGACTGGCTCAAGGCTCTTAAGCCGAATTTGGTTATATTATAAACCGCTTTGTTCTTGGTGCAGATATGGGCGTGAACGGAAGCCATATGGCCAATGACGCCGATTCCGTCACTGCTTTTTTTCATATGGGCAATGCACAACTTGGAAAGATAAAAAGGGGCTCTGAGCATCAGTGCTTGCATTTGATCATATTTTTCCATGGGGAAATTATCAACGGAATCAATATGCTGAATTCCGGCGATATTGGCCAGGTATTTAATGCTTCCCAGCTTGGCCGCCTCCTCTATGGCGGTCTCGATTTCGTCATCCCGGGTTAGGTCTGTTTTAATAAAAATCATCTGCCCGCCCATTTCACGGGCCATTTTTTGGGTAATATTGCCCTCGGCTTCATTGATATCCAATCCCACGGTCATCAAATTGTTGGCGGCTGCGGCGATCGCTGTGGCTCTACCGATACCGGTCCCCGCACCGGTAATGACGCAAACGTTATTACCGTTAAAATTGTCATCCGGAAGGAACAAAATCTCCTCACGTTTAATGATCGGTTCTTTTGTGTCGGCCGGATCTCTGGTTTCTTCCATATGGCTCCTCCTATTTGTCTGGAAAATTGTTACCGCCTGAAAATATGCAGGAGACTTTCGGGTTAAAGTTAATAAAAAGGCAGGCACTTAGAGCGTTTGTCACAATAACGTTCCGATACAGGAAGTTTTTTGAATCTTTTTTGGGATATTAATAACGTCTAATACGGAACATGTTTATGACAACCGCTATATCCTCACACAATCATCGCTAAGCAAGTTTCAGACCATGACTTGAAACCCCATTATTTTAATAAAAAAAGGGGGCTCATCTTCGGATAACAAATGAATACTATTCAAAATTTATGCTTTCTCGAAAAATATGACGATATTTTACTCGACATCCTCTTTGGGAAAGTGTATGAAAACTATGTAGCAATTAATCTACATGTATCCTGGCTGATACATTTATAAGAAAAAGCGGCAACCAATATAAGAATCGCCGGGGGAAAAATGCGGGAATGTGACACGCCCAAAACGGAAGACCTGCAAAAACAGATAGAAATGTATCAGCTTATTTTTGACAGCATTTTCAATGGTGCGATCGTCACGGACATCAACGGTCGCATCACCCATTTCAACAAACCCTATGGGGAGTTTCTCGGAGTAGACCCTGAAGATCAGATTGGAAGGCATTGCACCGAGTCGGTCGACAACAGCCGCATGCATATCGTCGCCCGAACCGGTCAGCCTGAAATAAATCAATCGCATCAGATCAGGGGGCAAAACATGGTCGTCCAGCGGATACCGATCCAAAAAGACGGTGAGGTCATCGCGGTCTTTGGTCAGGTCATGTTTAAAGATGTCAAGGATGTCAGAAAGCTTGCCTCCGAGCTTTCGCTTTTAGAGTCGAAGGTGAAGCTTTACGAAGAGGAATTGATCAATCTTCGATCCACACGCTATACCTTTGAAAGCATTATCGGAACCAGCGAAATCATAAAGGCTTTAATAATCTGAAGCCCGCCAGGCGGCCGCCAACCATTACCCGGTTCTCATTTCAGGTGAAAGCGGCACAGGCAAAGAACTTTTTGCCCAGGCCATTCACCATGCCAGCCCCCGCAGGGCCCATCCTTTTGTGCGTATAAACTGTGCCGCCATTCCCAAGGATCTCCTGGAATCGGAGCTTTTCGGTTATGAAAAAGGCGCCTTTACCGGCGCCGGCGCCGACGGCAAACCCGGCAAGTTCGAATTGGCACGGCACGGCACCGTGTTTCTGGATGAGGTCGGAGACCTGCCGCTCGAAATGCAGCCCAAGTTACTGCGAGCCATCGAGGATAAGGAGTTTGAACGGGTCGGCGGCACCAGAATCATTCAATCGGATTTTCGCGTCATTGCCGCCACCAACCAGAATCTCGAGGAAATGCTGACCGCAATCGCTTTCGCAAAGATTTATTCTACCGCCTGAATGTGATCCCTTTGCACATCCCACCGCTGCGGGAGCGCCAAAACGACATCCTTCCCACGGCCCGGCACCTGTTGAAACAAGTAGCCGAGGAAGCGAACTTTTCTGAGATAAAAATTGATAGGGATGCCGCCAGGGTTCTGAAAAACTATGAGTGGCCGGGAAACGTCCGGGAACTCTCCAACGTTCTTGAGCGGACCATGCCGGCCATAGGCGGGGACACCATCTGCAAGGAGAATCTTCCATTTTATCTGCACCACAGCCGCCAGCAATTGCCTGGGCAATATCGGTCATCATTAAAAGATGTTCAGGCCACGACGGAAAAAGAGGCCATTCGCTACGCCCTGCAGGAAAGCGGCAACAATAAAGCCAGGGCCGCCAGGATGCTGGGAATTCACCGCACCCAGCTATATAAAAAAATGAAAAAATTCAACCTGCCGCTTTAAATAGAAAGATATTTTCCATAGGTTTCCGGGGACAGATCGCCGATGGCGCTTTCATGGTGAATCCGGCCCTGCTGAATGATATAGGATCGATCGCAAACTTCTTTTGCAAAATTCAAATTCTGCTCGGCCATCAGCACCGAAACACCGTCACCTTTAAGCTTCCCAATGGTTTTCGCCAGCTGCTCCACGATGACAGGGGCTAACCCTTCGGAAGGTTCGTCGAGGATAATTAGTTCCGGATTGCCCATCAACGTGCGCGCAATCGCCAGCATTTGCTGTTCACCGCCACTCAGATTTCCCCCGTATTGGCCTGGTTTTTCCCCCAAATTCGGAAAGAGTGCAAACAGGCTGGCGGGGGTCCAGGGTTCAATCCCTTTACGGGCAGGTTGTTTGGCCACCTCTAGATTTTCCATTATGGTTAACCTGGAAAAAATCCGCCGGCCCTCAGGTACGTATCCTACGCCCAACCCGCAGATTTTATGGGGAGGCCAACCGAGAATATTTTCGGTGTTAAAGGTTATGGCTCCGCGGGTGGCCGGTATAAAACCCATAATACTTTTAAAAGTTGTTGTTTTCCCGGCGCCATTGCGACCCAGCAATACGACAACTTCACCGGCGTTGATCTGGAGACTCAAATCAAATATTATTTGGGCCTTACCATAAAATGTGTTGATGGATTCTATCTTGAGCATGGCATTATTTGATATGTTAGTACCTGGTTATCTGGACAAAACAAGTGTATTGTTTTTTGTGGGAGCGGCTTCCAGCCGCGATCGCTTTAGTTCGCGGCTGGAAGCCGCTCCCACAGGCCCCTTTTTTAGTTACCCGAAATTACCGGATAAGCGCATTTGAATATAGAACAGTTCATCCCAGCGGCTGCAGCGCTTCGCCCCCCAAATAGACCTCCCGCACATTATTGTTTTGTCGAACCTGATCGGGAGTTCCTTCGGCAATTTTCTCACCACGATCCAGGACAATAATTCGATCCGCATGGGTGAAGACGACATCCATGTCATGTTCGACAAATAGCGCCCCTATATTTCGGTTGCGAACAATTTGCGATATCAAATCCATCAGGCGCCGTCGTTCTGCGGGCTCCATTCCCGCTGTGGGTTCATCCATCAACAGCAATCTGGGCTGATTGGTCAAAGCCACCGCCAGTTCCAAGCGCTTAAGATCACCGTATGAAAGAAGACCGCAGACAAGATCAGAGTGATCTGTGATTCCCACCAAATGGAGCAATTCCAAGGCCTCTTCGAGGAAAAGATTTCTGAGTTTCCGCCAGGGCGATCCGGCCTTTTTATGAAATGCCGCCAGGGCCACCTGAATGTTTTCTAGAACCGTCATGGTAGCAAAGGTCGCGGTAACTTGAAACGTTCGGCCAACACCCAAAGCCCAGATGTGCCGTGGCTTTAGACCAACTACGTCTTGACCATAAATTGCAATATTGCCTTCATCGGGATGCAACTGCCCGTTGATTAAGTTGAAGCAAGTAGATTTCCCAGCCCCGTTGGGGCCGATCATGGCAAGAATTTGCCCTTCATCCAGTTCGAAACAAACGCGTTTTAAAGCTTTAACCCCGCCAAAGGACTTCGATAAATTTGAGACCTGCAATGATTTAACCATTATTATAGGGAACCTGATTGATGATGATTATCGCCCAAATACCGACCCAAACGGTTGTTGAAATAACCGACGATGCCCTGGGGAAAAGCCACCACCAGGAAAATGAAAACGAGTCCCAGAATAAGCTGCCAAAATTCGATGCGCGCAATCGTATCGTTCAACCAGATAAAAGCTCCTGATCCTACAACCGGGCCCAATATAGTATCAACCCCTCCCAGCAATACCATTAATAAAAAATCAAAGGAGCGCGCTATGGCCATTTCGTCCGGGAATACGCTCCCTTTTGAAAATACATAAATCCCGCCGGCAAGTCCGGCAAAGCCGCCGGCAACGCCAAATGCAATCCATTGATATTTAAACAAATGAATCCCAATTGAGCCCGCTCGCAAGGCAGAATCGCGACAGGCCCGCATCGCGTAGCCAAAGGGTGTAAAAATGAAATAGCGCAGGGTTAGAATCCCTCCAATACCTATCACCATGGTCAGATAATAAAACACAATTTTGTTATCGGCCCACTGCGATGGCCAGATACTTAAAATGCCGTCGTCACCTCCAGTGAAACCACCCCACTGAAAAACAATCGACCAGCATATCTGGGCAAAGGCCAGGGTGAGCATGGCGAGGTAAACACCTGACAAACGCACACAAAACCAGCCGATGATAAGTGCCAACAGTCCTATCAACAAAGGTGCCATAAACAGGGCAAGCTCCATCGGTGTCTCCAGGTAGTGAACCATGAGCGCAGCTGCATAGGCACCTCCACCGAAAAAAGCAGCGTGCCCAAAAGACAGCATGCCGCCGGGTCCCATGATAAAGTATAAGCTCATCGAGGCCAGCGCGAAAATAGCAATTTCTGTCATTAAAATAAGTTGGAAAGGACCTGCATACAGGGGCAGCAAAGCAATAGCGGCCAGCAGAAGCAGGCCCAGTATTCGCATTTTTTTTGAAGCCGGATGAAGCAATGCAGGCGTCACATCCCCGGAACCGGCATCCCGGTCTTCAGGTTGTCCGAAAAGCCCATGGGGCCGAATGATTAAAACAACCGCCATCACTAAAAACATCATTACCAGAGTACTTTGTGGAATCATCAGAATACCAAAGGCGCTAAGTTCGCCGATAAGAACAGCCGCCAAATAGGCACCGATTATACTTCCCATCCCTCCAATGACGACGACCACGAAAGCTGCCGCAATCACATTCATATCCATCAATAAATCGGCACCGCCTTTTGGTAACTGCATGGCTCCACCCAGCCCGGCCAGGAATGAGCCCAGAAAAAATACACCAGTGTAAAGCCTGGCTTGATTCACTCCCAAAGCACTGGCCATCTCACGATCTTCAGTAGCGGCCCTTATCAATACTCCCCAGCGTGTGCGATGCAACATCAACCAGATTCCCCCGAGCACCAACGGCGCAATAATTATTAACACCAAATCATACTGGGGGATCAGGCTGCCCATAATATTGACACTGCCTTCCAGGCCGGGCGCCCTTGGTCCAAGAAGATCTTCAGCCCCGAAAATCAACCGGGTTCCGTCCTGCAAAATCAAAACAATTCCAAAAGTTGCAACCAGCAAGAATAGTTCCGGTACATGGTATAAACGCCTTAATAATGACATTTCTACCAGAACACCAAGAATCCCCACGACCAGGGCGGCACCCAACACGCCGATCCAAAAGAAGGCAAGGTTTTGCGGGAGAAAAGAAACGAAGGTGTAGGCCAGATAAGCGCCGACCATATAAAAAGATCCGTGGGCAAAATTTACGATGCGCGAAACACCGAAAATGAGGGATAATCCAGAGGCAATAAAAAAGAGGGATGAAGCATCTGATAACCCAGTCAGAAATTGTACAATATAAAAACCCAAAGCGTTTACCTAACGATAGGGGTTGTCCCCCCATTGGCGCGAAATTAATTTATAAATTTTCACACCTTGCTTTTATGTCATCCGGGGTTGGTTTGAAGAATGAACGTCGAACATCCAACGCCCAACATCGAACGTCCAATATTGATGACGCTACGCTTTATCTATTTTAAACCAAGTGAACCGCAGAATATCGAATATCGAACCGCAGAATGTCGAAGGGTGGAATCGCTTTGCTCAGTCTTTTTTAAGATAGACAGAATACATTACTTCGACATTCATTATTCGATATTCGATATTCGCTTTATCAAAGTTTCTTTTTCGATTAGACTGGCCGCTTTTCAGACCAGAGGCGGCGCTGACACCTGACACCTGAAACCTACTCCTGCGGTCTCATCTGTTTGACTTCATCGTCACCGGGCAGATAATCTTTTCCGTCGGCATATTTCCAATTCACCATGATGCCCTTGCCGTCTTTTAATGCAGTGCGGCCAACAAAGGCACCCATGGTGGCCTGATGGTCAATTTTTCGGAAAATTATCGGTCCGGTCGGTGAATCAAACTCCAATCCTTCCATTGCGTTGACCATCTCTTCCGTTTTCGTCGAGTTTGCTTTTTGCAGCATGGTGGCTACCGCCATCATCACATTATAACCGACGAGAGAACCCATTCGCGGATGGTCGTTAAATTTTTCCTTATATTTCTGTACAAACCGCATATGCTGTGGATTCTTAATATCATACCAGGGGTACCCGGTGACCACCCACCCTTCTGGGGCTTCATCTTTTAATGGATCGAGGTATTCAGGCTCGCCGGTAAGCAAGCTGACAACATAAATATTATTAAAAAATCCCCTCAGTTTGCCTTCTCTAACAAATTTGGCCAAATCACCGGCGAACGTCACATTATAGACGGCATCAGGTTTGGCTTCTGAAAGGGCCTGGATCTCGGCACCGGCGTTAATTTTGGATAAGGCCGGCCATTGTTCGGTAACAAATTCGACATCAGGCCTTTTGGATCGTAATATTTTTTTAAATGCCTTAACCGCATCCTTACCATAAGCATAATTGGGTGCAATGGTCGCCCAGCGTTTGGCTGGATGTTTCGACGCTTCTTCTGCCAGCATGGCGGCCTGCATATAGGTAGAGGGCCTAAGACGAAAAGTATATCGATTCCCTTTAGCCCAGACAAGCGCATCGGATAAGGGTTCGGCAGCCACATATAACACCTTGTTGCGTTTGGAAAAATCAGTTAGAGCCAGCCCAACGTGAGAATAAAAGGAACCCATAAGCAGGACAACTTTATTTTTTTGCACTAGCTCACCGGCGATAGTGACGGCATTTCCAGGTTTACCGGCATCATCACGTGAGATGACGTTAATCTTTTTTCCCATGACCCCGCCGGAATTGTTAATTTCTTCTAATGCCAGCTGCCAGCCATTTCTGTAAGGAAAAGTAAAACTGGTTAATTTGCTGTAGGTATTGATCTCACCGATGATGATCGTATCGTCAGCATCAACCTTATCAACCCCCACGCTTGTTGAAGCGATAATTATAAACAATGTGATCAAAATTATATTAACTAGTCTCATTCTCACTCCTTCCATTCAGAAAAAGGGCGATTTGACACTATAAGGCAGGTAAACCCTTTGCTGTCTGATAATTGAATATCCGGCTGTTAATGAAATGGTAGACACGAATATACCGCTGGTATCACATATGTAATTTATAAACCTATCAATAAGATAAATTTATATTTTTGGCAATGCTTGTAATGTTTCCCAGGGCAGCATCGATTCTCATCATATTGACATTAATTACTATTTTAGATAGCGTATTGGTTTAGCTTTTAACATTGCGATCAGGATAAATCAATGATCATAGGGTTAGACGTGGGCGGCACCCATACGGATGTTGTCCTTCTCGACAACCGGGGTCTTCGCAAAGAGGTCAAAGTCCCCACCGATCCCTCAGACCTGTTTAGCTCGGTATTATCAGGGTTAACGGCGATCACAGAGGACATTGACCCCGCCGAGGTCGACCGTCTTGTCTTAAGCACCACCCTCACCACCAACGCCGTCATTCAAGATAAAACGCCCCCCGTCGGCATGATCGTCTCCAGTGGCCCCGGCATCGATCCTGAATTTTATCGCACCAGCTCACAATATTTTTCAGTGGCGGGCTCCATCGATCACAGGGGAAGGGAAGTTGTTCCGATTGATGGCGGCGAAATTCAACAGATAGCCGCTGACTTGAAAAAAGAAGGCATCCGCTACGTCGGAGTGGTGGGTAAATTTTCGGTTCGCAATCCCTCCCACGAGTTGGAAATTAATCAGATCTTAAGCAATTCCTTTGAAAAAGTTTTTATGGGTCATCGCATTTCCGGAAATTTAAATTTTGGCCGCCGTATCGCCACTGCCTTTTTAAATGCATCCGTCTACCCCCTGCACAGAAAATTTTACAATGCCGTTCAACAATCTCTGGAAGCCAGGGGCTTGAAAATTCCCCTGCGCCTTCTCAAAGCCGACGGCGGCAATATGAATTTTAAAACCTCCGTCGAATACCCGGCCCAAACAATTTTGTCGGGTCCCGCCGCCAGTGTCATGGGAGCCACGGCCTTCGGTTCGGAAAAAGAAGACACCCTGGTGATGGATATCGGAGGGACCACCACGGACATCGCGGTCCTTATCAAGCGGGCCCCCGTGCTCGATCCCCTTGGAATTAGCCTGGGTCAATACAAAACCCTGATCCGGTCCTTAGAGACACTTTCCATCGGCCTGGGAGGGGACAGTGCCGTCAACGTCATCGATGGCAAGCTGACCATCGGCCCTGAACGACTGGGGCCGGCGATGGCCTATGGGGGGCCGGTACCAACGCCGACCGATGCGCTTTGTATTTTAGAAGATATCCCCGAGGGCAATCACGCAAAATCAATCGCAGGACTTGAACCGCTGGCCGCCCAGCTGGGATTTTCGGTCAAAGCCCTGGCGGCTGAAGTCATGGATGTCAGCTGCAAAAAAATATTGTCCGCCGCCCGGCAGCTGCTCTATCGGATCAACAGTAAACCGGTCTACACCGTCCACGAACTGCAGGAAGGATATCGGGTCCAGCCTCAAGCCATCTGTGTTCTGGGCGGCCCGGCACCGCTGTTTGCAAAGTATCTTGAAAGCATTTCTGATTACCGGATCCGGGTGGTTCCCAGGTGGAAGGTGGCCAACGCCATCGGGGCCGCCCTGGCCCGGACCACCTGCCAGGTCAGCTTTTTTGCAGATACCGAGCGAAAAATAGCCGAAGCGCCGGAAGAAAATTTCAACCAAACGATTGACCACCGTTTTGACGCTGAGGCCGCCATCCAAAAAGCCTTAGAATTGCTGAGAACCAAGGCTGTCGAACGGGGCGCCCATCCCGACCATTTGGAAATGGAGGTGCTTGAAACCCTGACGTTCAACATGGTGCGCGGATTTAGCACCACCGGGAAAAACATCCGGGTCAAGGTGCAGGTCAAGCCGGGGTTGATCCATGGGTATGATGAGGTGATACGAGGGTTATCTAAAAGCTAAATTGTGCAGAGGATCAAGAAGCGAATATCGAATATCGAACACTGAATATCGAATGTCGAAGGAAGGAATTCTACCATTTGTATTTTTATAAAGACAGAGCGCAGCGATTCCATCCTTCGAAATTCTGCGGTTGGATATTCTGCGGTTCTGCGGTTTGTTGTTTAACTCAGTCCGGCCCACATAGGCGGCAGTTATGATAGGACTTCGAAATGTTACAGGCAAAACACAAGACAGGATTGGTCTTCTTCCCTGCTTTTGACTGGGCCATCAGCCCGACCCATCCGGAAAGGGAGGAGCGCCTGCTATATACCCAGGACCAGATGTTGGAAGAAGGTGTCTTTGATATCGAAGGCGTGGTTGAACTCAAGCCGGATCCGGTAACCTTAAAAGATATCCAGCGGACCCATTTTTGCGTGCCGGATGTATGGCAGGTGACCACCGAATCCCATTTTATTAGTGCCGGTGGTGCCAAGGCCATCGGCATGGCGGTGCTCGATGGCCAGATCGACCGCGGCTTTGCCCTCGTCAGGCCCCCCGGGCATCACGCCATGCGCATTGTGCACGGCGCCAGGGGATTTTGCAATATCAACATCGAAGCCGTAATGATTGAATACCTGCGCCAGGCTTACGGCATCGACCGGATCGCCATTGTCGATACGGATTGCCACCATGGAGACGGCACCCAGGACATCTACTGGCATGACCCGGACACGCTCTTCATTTCGATTCACCAGGATGGACGGACGCTGTATCCCGGCTCGGGCTTTCCCGGTGAGCTTGGCGGCATCAATGCCGTCGGAAAAACGCTGAATATTCCCCTGCCGCCCCATACATCCGAAGAGGGATTTTTATATGCGCTTAACCATATCGTTATGCCGATTTTGGACGATTTCAATCCGGACCTTATTATCAATTCCGCCGGTCAGGACAACCACTACACCGACCCGATCACCAACATGAACTTTTCCGCCCAGGGATACGCCGACCTGACGGCCATACTAAAACCGGATATCGCGGTTCTGGAAGGGGGCTATGCCATTGAAGGCGCGCTGCCCTATGTCAACCTGGGAATTGTACTTGCCATGGCCGGCGTCGATTACAGCAGGGTTAAAGAGCCGAATTATGATCCGGAAAGTATTCGCCAAACTCCAGAGGTGACCGCGGCCATTGAAAAAACAAGTGACATTGTTATGTCGATCTGGCAAAATAAGGAGATACTCAAGGACCAACTCCTGGAAAAATCAGATCCCCGGAAGCGAACCCGCACCATTTTTTATGATACCGACGGGATCCAGGAGTCTCAATCGGAACAGATTCAACTTTGCCCGGATTGCGCCGGCGCCCTTCGCATTGATTCATCATCGGATCGCGGTGCCCATATCCTTGCTGTCTGCATTCCCCGCAAGGCCTGCAGCAAATGCAAAAATATCGGTTACCGGTGGTACGATGAGGCGGATCCCAAACATTTCGATGGGATTTACCTTCAGGACCGTACTGAAGATCTCTATTTAGACAGCCACAATTAGAAGATCGCCAACGGCCGGATTGCTGCGGATCGGACCTAGAGCGTTTGTCAGAATAATGTTCCGATAGCGGTTGTCATAAACGACAATACTTTTCAACCGCTACACAGATGCACCGTTGCCTGTTAGAAACTCGGTTCAAACGGAGCATATTTATGACAACCGGTATAAACCCATGAGCAAAATCCTGAAAGAATTCGCTGAAGAAAAAGACCCGCAAGACAATCCGGACCCGGTGGCGGAGGAAATGAATCAAGCGGGCTCTGTGCCGACTTTCGCCAACCCAACCATTCCAGAGCCAGAGCAGTTAGCGGAGCTTCAAGAAGTTGAAAGGCGCTTTCAAACTGTTTTCGAGGCCGCTCCCATCGGCATTGCCATTGCCAACCCGGCGGGATACTTTGTCGAGGTCAATGATGCCTTTATCGACATGCTCGGCTACAGCCGCCAGGAAATTTATAACATCACTTTCGTTGACCTCACCCATCCGGATGAGCGCGCGGAAACCCAAAGATTAAGCCAGGCGGTCAGGGATGGAAAAATCAATTTTTATCGCACCGAAAAGCGCTATCTTAAAAAAATGGGGCCGCGGTGTGGGCTGTTGTCAGGGCGACAGCCATCAGGAACGATGACGGGTCCATCAAATACTGGCTGGGGTTGATGGTCGATATCACCGAACACAAAAAAGCAAAAAAAGCCCTGGCAGCGGGAGAAAAAGGTTTGGCGGAAAATATTCCCTGCCTTCGCAAAGATGGGACAAAGATATTTGTCAATATCAATTCCACTATAATGGAGATCGATGGGGTCGAATGCAACGTCGGCTTGTTTCAGAACATTTCTGAAAGGCTGAAATCTGAAGAAGCCCTGCGTCAGAGTGAAGAAAAATACCGCAGCATCCTCGAAAGCATCGAGGAGGGGTATTTTGAAGTTGACCTTGCCGGCAACTTTACGTTTATCAACAAAGCCCTGTGCAAAATCACCGGCTACACCCCCGACGACCTGATCGGAACCAACAACCGCGACCACACCGATCAGGAAACCGCTAAAAAATTATTCCACGTATTCAGCCGGGTCTATCGCACCGGCCGCTCCGTGCGGGTGTTGAATTTTGAAATCATCACCCCCCAAGGCAACAAAAAGATTTTGGATGTTTCAGCCTCCCTGATACGAAACTCAGACGAAACACCCATCGGCTTTCGAGGTCTTGCCCGGGATGTCACCGAGCATTTGAGCGCCGAAAAAGAAAAAGAACGAATGGCAGCCCAGATTCGGCAAGCCCAGAAAATGGAGGCGATATGATCATGCCGGAAATGGGCGGCAGTGAAACCTTTGACCAATTAAAAGCAATAGCACCCGACATCAAGGTCCTGCTGTCCAGCGGCTACAGTCTTGACGGTCAGGCCTCACAAATTATAAAGCGGGGCTGTAACGGATTCATCCAAAAGCCTTTCAATCTAAAACACTTTTCACAGAAGGTAAGAGAAATACTGGACGAATAAGCGGATATGCCCCCAAAAGTACCAATTTTCGTATTTTAATGAAGAATTACAGACAGTCTCAAATTAAGAAAAATCTTCACCTGCGCGCCCGGATTATTCAGGCGGTTCGCAGGTTTTTCATTCAGCGCCAGTACCTCGAAGTCGACACACCCATCCGGATTCCGGCCCCGGCCCCCGAAGCCCATATAGATGCAGTTGCCACAGAGGAATGGTTTCTTCAAACCTCACCGGAATTATGCATGAAGCAATTAATGGCCGCTGGATTTACAAAGGCATTTCAAATTTGCAAATGCTTCCGCAACAAAGAACGGGGACGCCAACACCTGCCGGAACTCACCATGCTGGAATGGTACAACGCAGCAGGAACCTACACTGATTTAATGGATGACTGCCAGGAGCTGATTGGCCTGGTTGCCGAACAGACAACCGGCAGCAACACCCTGACCTATCAGGGCCAGGCCATACGGCTCGATCCGCCCTGGCCGCGGCTATCGGTGGACGAAGCTTTTCGGCGCTATGCGAGTGTGGGGGCAGAAGAGGCCCTGGCAACGGATTGCTTTGAAGAGGTCATGGTTAACCATATCGAACCGCACCTGGGGACAACCCGGCCGCTTTTTCTTTATGATTACCCGGCCGCGCTCGGGGCTCTGGCAAGATTAAAGCCGGAAAATCCCCTGGTGGCAGAGCGCTTTGAGCTCTACATCGCCGGCCTCGAGCTGTGCAACGGGTTCAGCGAGCTAACCGACCCAATCGAGCAGCGCAAGCGTTTCGAAGCCGAACAAGAAATCCGCAAATCAAGCCACAAACCAGTCTACCCGATGCCGCAAAATTTTCTGGCAGCGCTAAATGACATGCCGGCCGCCTGCGGCAACGCCCTGGGCATAGATCGCCTGGTGATGCTGTTCGCCGACACCAGGACAATCGACGATGTGGTGGCATTTGTACCGGAAGAACTTTGACTGGCTGCTGGTTACTGGTGTCTGGTCGCTGGTCGCTGGCTGCTGGGGACTGGTCGCTGGCTTCTGGTCGCTGGATAAAGAGGATAAAGGACACAATAGTTGATTGAATTGATTGTAAGGGAGGGCTGTCAGTCAAATAGAATGAAATCCTCTAACCTAATCAACTATTTAACTTATCAACTAATAAACTAATCCAGGTTGCGCCATGCATCTTCTCTTTCAAAACCTGAACCTTGAACCCTGAACTTTGAACCTTTCTTTTATCCTTGACTCTTTCCGGCTAAGTGCTTAAAGTTATAGACTATACCGGAAATCGACGGTTCATTAACCTGAGATTCACCCCAAAATCGACTTTTCCGTAAGCTTGCCTTAGAACACCACAAATCCTATCTTATGAGGAGGTTTTTTCTTATGGCAACCGGTAACGACAGCTTCAGCTCTGAAGCAAAGGATCCACACCTGTCTCAACTCCTCGATAACCTATCCGTTGATGACCAACGGGTGCTGTCGAGGCTTTTAAATAGTTGGGAGAAAAGAGACCAGCGTAAACACCCCCGCATGCCGTGTACAATAATTACTGAATACATGGTCAACGATCAGGACTGTAGGGGCGTCATGCGCAATATCAGTCAAGACGGGGCCTTTATTGAAAGCCGGCATGAACTAGCTGTGAACCAGCAAATTGCCCAGAGCTTTTTTTTCCCGAATTTTGAAATCCCGATACGCTCCAACTCTAAAATCGTTTGGGTTGCATCCAGGGGATTCGGGGTGCGGTTTGATTTTGTCAAGAATAACGAATAGAGGTTTACAGCATCATAAATAATAAAAGCAGGGTCGGGTCGGATGGCCCTGCTTTTTTTATTCGAAATACGGGAATATTAGAATAAGGGAATGGTGGAATAATGGGTATTAATCGGAAGATCATCCATTAACAATAAATGGGCATTAAACCCATAGCCGGGACCCAACATTCCAGCATTCCAATTTTCCATCATTCCATTTTGTCAGGTGCCGGAGCTTTGTGGATTTGGAAATGATTGCAGATTTGGTTGCTGCTTGACTGTATTGGTGCTAGGAGGCTTGATCCGCTTCTTGGGATATCTCTTCAGTTTTCTTGACGATATATTCTTTTATCCGCGTCCCGTCCATCTGGTAAACCGTCACGATATAATCACCCAGGGTTATATCTTCCTTCTCCTGGGGAATCCTGCCGATCTGATCCAGAATATAGCCTGAGAAGGTGTCGTATTCTTTGGTGTCGGGAATATCCATTTGCAGCTCTTCATTGACATCCTCGATTTCGGATTTACCCAGCACCCGCCATTCATTCTGCTTCAGCTTGACAATGTGCGGTTCAACCTTGTCGGTTTCATCGACGATCTCGCCCACGATCTCTTCCAGGGCATCTTCCAACGTTATCAAGCCCGAGACACCCCCGTGCTCATCCACGACGATGGCAAGGTGCTGTTTTCTTTTTTTGAACTCCTGAAGTAAATGGTCCAGCTTTTTATTTTCCGGAACAAAATAAGGCTCACTCATGACCCGGCGAACATCGGTCTGCTTGGCCGAAGTAACCTGGTGCATGAACAGGTCCTTAATATTTAAGATGCCGATGACATGATCAATATCTTCGGCGATAACAGGAATGCGGCTGAATCCGGAACGAATGATTTCTTCAACATTCAAATCGTCAACGGCATTGATGACAAACATATCCGCCCTGGGAGTCATGATTTCCGATGCACTGGTATCATCAAATTCAAAAATGTTGTGGATAAGCTCTTTTTCTTCTTCCTCGATGCCGCCTTCTTCTTCAACCACCTCAACAAAGGTCATCAACTCTTCTTCGGTAACGCGCGATTTTCTCTGAACCTTGCGGGTGAGCCTGGGGATAAAATTTAAAAGGTAAATGACCGGGCTGAACAATATCGATAGCCAGTGCAGGGGCAATATGACCAATCTGGCAATCAGGACGTTATTGCGGGTCGCGATGGATTTGGGTATTATTTCGCCGAAGACTAATATGAGGGCGGTCATGATACCGGTGGCGATTCCCACTGCATTGCTGGCCACAAGTTCAATCATTATGGCGGTGGCCAATGCAGCGGCACCGACATTAACAAGATTATTACCAATGAGGATGGTTGAAAGCAGCCGGTGGGGGTCGTCTTTCATTTTCTTGATAAGCGCGTTGGTTAAACCCTTCTCTTTTGCAATATGCCTGGCCTTGGCCCGGCTGATGGAAAAAAGTGCCGTTTCGGCGGAAGAAAAAAACCCGGAGAGCAAAAGGAGGACGATTAAAACCACTAATTGATCAAATAGCATTTGTGTTCCCAGTACAGTCAACTATTTTATTCGTAGCTGTCCCCTTTTCTTTTTCTGGCATTTGGCATTGACCTTAATTTATACCCAAATATAGTGATATTCAGTGGTTATGTCAAACTGCAATTCAAAGGCCTGCGAATTTATTTTTACGCGAACCCTTAAAGCAGAGACGAGCGCCGGCGCTGCCTGCGGGCGGAAAACCCAACGATAAAGCCCACCAGGAGGACGCCGGATCCGGCTAAGAACCATTTGATATATTGATTAATCTCAATGGCCCTCAAATCTTCGTCCAGGGCTTCCGCTCTTTTGGTCTGTTCAGCAAGCTGCCCGCTAACCGTCTTGTATTTTTCCTTTAGTTCAATATAATCAGCCGAACCAGCCTTCAGCTTATCGTAATCGCTATGCAGTTTTTTGAGAGCCTTTTCACTTCCATCAGAAGACGATTTAAACTTTTTATTATCACTTCTAAGACGCGTGTTTTCTTCAAGCAACGTAGCAGCCTGCTGCATTAAAGCTTTATGTTTGGTCTGCAATTGTGCCAGTCGCACACTGTGCGCCGGCTCAGCCATCAAATATCGGGTCAAAACATAGCCTTCTTTGTCGTCTCCAAATCTAACCAGTGACCAATCGTCTCCCGGCTCCAGCATCTCTATCTGTTGTCCGGACTCCAAAACGGAGAGGATCTTGTGCTCCGTGCTCGGACCGCTGCGCAAGGTTAATTTGAGCATATCCGTCACATACATAGTTTCGGCCAATCCATTTGCAGAAAAACACGTTAAAATAAGTCCCAAAAACACTATTTTCTTAAAATGCTGTCTCATAAATTGCAAGCTCCCGATTAGATGACGCGATCTCAAATTTGAGATGGCTTATAGTGCCAAAATTTCATTACTGTTTTATTTTACAACATTTTGGAAAAATTGCAAATTATGTTAACTATATCTTTAAAAATGTTGCCACATATGGTAATCTAAGTTTGGTTTTGACGTATTTGTTTAAATTTATTAATAAAAAATAACTCTTTAAGGATGGCGGCACTCGCATGATCGCATACGATTTACAATGCACCACAGGACATGCTTTTGAAGGCTGGTTTGAAGACCGTAAAGCCTATCTTGATCAAAAGAAAAAAGGCCTGGTCACCTGCCCGATTTGTAACGCTACCTCTGTTGACATTGTTCCGTCAACATTTGCCATTAAATCAGGGGTGCCTTCCATTTCGAAGGACCTTGCCGCAGAAAAAGCCAGTCTGGAAAAAACTGAACAAGAAGCCATTGAATTTGTTAAAAATAATTTCGATGACGTCGGCGCTGATTTTGCCAAAGAAGCCCTGAAAATCCATTACGGTGCGGCAGAACCCCGTAACATTCGGGGGGTGAGCACCAAAGAGGAAGAAAAAACCCTCGAAGACGAGGGAATCCAATTTATTAAAATTCCGATGCCGGTAAGGCAGGATTCGGATTCTTGAACCAGGACCTCTATAGGGGCTTGTTTCAAGGGATGAACGTCCAACATCGAACGTCCAACGTTGAACATCGAATAATGATGTCGCTCCGCTCCGCAATTTAATTTCATTTGTTTTCTATTCCTGCCATTTTTCAGCCCTTCGACTCCGCTCAGGGCCGTGAGCCTATCAAACGGCCGTTTGGATACTCGTATCGGAAATCAATATTTAGAATATCAGGATTATAAGTCTGCTTCCTCATCCCTTCCCATTCAACATTCGATGTTGGACGTGCGACCTGCCCGCAATGCCTTGATAGCGGTATGAGTTCAATTAAACCATTTAATTTATAAATCGATGTTAGCACCAACCAAATTCAATATACATGGCAGGCGGGTGTTCGATGTTCATCCTTTCAGTGTTCGATGTTCATTTTTTCAGTTCCTCCGGACAAAAACAGCTTAGCGCGTATGGGGTTTCGCCCCTATTCGCGGGTACCCGACGATTTGTCTATATCAACGATCCTTTCGCCTTCCACGTAGTCACGAGTTTCATACCGGGTGATGTGCATAAGTTTGCGCGACATGTCGCGCAACGCATTTAGCGGCTGCCTGATCCTGCCGACTTTTTCCTCGATCGCACGTTTCTCGTACGTATCCATCACCAGCAGCTCAGCCAGTTCCACAAGGGTCAACTGCATGGGTTGATTCATCTCATGGCACACCGCACCCGCCATTTCAACAACAGCCTGTAATTTCTCATTGCGCAACAACTTGGCCTCAGCACGCTTGCGCCACGAAATATCCGAAATAGTAAAAGTGGCTCTCTGCATTGGGTCAGGAGGGTGAAGCGTGTTCACCTTTAGATGACCCCAGAAGGTCGTGCCGTCATTGCGTTGAAAGATGGCATCCAGCCAGGCCTCTTTTCCGGCTTTCAGGTAGTTATAAATAAAGTCGCCAACCCTTTTAAAATCCTCCTCTGACGGATAAATGATTCGGGCGCTCTTTCCTATATAATCGGCCTCCGATTCAAAACGAAACATTCGCATCATGGCGCCGTTTATTCGCTTGATGATTCGATTTTCGACCAGGCCGATGCCGATGGGAGCCGCAGATAAAATGCTGTTTACGATTTCATTACTCCAGCGCAGTGAGGCTTCGGCTGACCTGCAATCGGCGGCCTCTTTCTCCAGTTCCGCAACTCTTTTTTCCAATTCTTGGGGGGTGGGTGTTGGTTTCATTGAATTTTCTCATTATTAAGAAATTTAAAGGGTTCCTGTATTCAGAAGTTCAAAAAGTAATCTGGTTAAGGTTTCAGGTGTCAGGTTTCAGGTGTCAGCCGGCTGGTCACCAGTCACTGTTGCGGGTTGCACGTTTCGGGTTGCGTGTTACGGGTTGCGCGTTGAGAGGAGATGAGTTCGGAATTCCGTTCTGTCATCTGCCTGCCCTGCGAAGCCTATCTGGCAAAGTGGGGTCCTCCGACATCTGACATCTGAAACCTGACACCTGAAACCAATATTAAAAAATGACCCCTTTAGCCTACCATATACACTGCTGTCAATATGAATCAGACCTCCGAATTGAGCCTATGGGCCAGACCCGAAAGACGCTGATGGGGCTTGTCGTTTTGCAGGGCAATCTTCAGCGCTTTACGGGTACCGATCAGAATAACTAATTGTTTCCCGCGGGTCATGGCGGTGTAGAGTAAATTTCGCTGCAGCATCACGTAGTGCTGGGTCATCAGCGGAACAATTACGGCCGGGTATTCCGATCCCTGGGATTTGTGGATCGAAATGGCATAGGCCATGGTCATTTCATCCAGTTCGTCAAAATCATAACTGATGGTTTTGCCGTAGTAATTTACCGTCAATTCGGTGTTTTGATCATCAATTCTGCCAACTATGCCGATATCGCCGTTATACACCTCCTTTTGGTAATTGTTTTTGAGGTGCATCACCTTGTCACCGGATTTAAATGATATTCCTGTGGTTTTCTTTTCCACAGGCTGGCGATTTAAAACTTTCTGCAAAAGATTATTCAAGTTGATCGTTCCAACCGCGCCTTTATGCATCGGCGTCAATACCTGGATGTCATTGACAGGATCCAAACCGAATTTAGCGGGCAGCTCTTCGCAGCACAACTCTACAATCCTGGCCGCGGTCCGATCCGGATCACTTTGCTCTAAAAAATAAAAATCGGAGCGATCATCTATTGCGGTTGATCCCTGAAAATCGGTGAGTTCGCCCTCACGAACCCGGTGGGCGTTGACAACAATCGCACTTTCGCGGTCCTGGCGGAAAATTTTACTCAAATAAAATACCGGTATGCTGCCCGATTCGATCATGTCCGCCAGAACATTACCGGGCCCGACAGATGGCAGCTGGGATACGTCACCCACCAGCACCAGCCTCGCCGACAGCGGCACGGCCGATAGAAGGTTATTCATCAAAACCGTGTCCACCATGGAGGCTTCATCGATAATGACGGCATCGGCGTCCAGCGGATTGTCCCGGTTAAGCAAAAAGCCGTTATCGGTGAAGTTATACCCCAAAAGGCGGTGGATGGTGCTTGCCTTTCTGCGGGTAACCTCAGCTAAACGCCGGGCCGCCCGTCCGGTAGGTGCCGCCAACAGCAAGCGCCGGCCCTCGGCTTGGAAAATGGTGCTGATGGAGCGCAAAAGGGTTGTTTTGCCGGTCCCGGGCCCACCGGTAATAATCGCAAGTCGATGGGAGAAAATCTTTTCGAGGACCTCTAGCTGCTCGGCCGATAAGTTAATGGCCAGCTTTTGATGAACCTTCCTGGCAATACTCTCTGCCTCTATTTCTGCAGGCTCAACCGGCACTGACAGCATCGCCTGCAGGCGTGTAGCCAACCCGTTTTCGGCCTGATATAATTCTTTCAGATAAACAGCACTGACCCAGGGATCGTCGGCCATCGGCTCAACCATGATAAGGTTGGCTTCCATCAGTTCATCCATGGCCTTTTCAATGGCCATTGGGCTGATTTGGAACTGATTCTCACAACGCGCAAAAAGATTTTCCTTCTCCGCAAAGGTGTGTCCGTCATCGGCATTTTGCAGGATAAGGTGCAGGATGCAGGCGCGCACGCGCTCCGGATCTTCGGTTTCCACCCCCTGCTTGCGGGCAATGGTATCGGCGATTAAAAATCCGACACCCGGGAAATCATCCGCCAGGACGAATGGGTCTTCCTGAATGAGGGTGACCGCATCGGATCCGTAGGCTTTGTATATTTTGGCGCAGTAGGAAGTCTGGATCCCCATTTTCTGCAAAAACTGCATCAGACCTCTGAGGGCGTGATGCTCGCTCCAGGCGCTTTGTATCTGTGCTGCTTTGGTCTCCCCGATGCCGTCTACTTCAACGAGCCTTTGCGGGTGTCCCTCGATGATCTCCAGGGTTTCGGCCCCGAAAGCGTTCACCATTCTCTTGGCCAGCGAAGGGCCGATGCCCTTAACGATACCCGATCCCAGATAGGTGCGGATCCCTTCTATGCCGGCCGGCAGCGTCACTTCAAATGAATCAATTTTAAGCTGCGGGCCGTATTTGGGGTGGGTCTCCCATCTGCCGTTAACTTTTATGGTTTCGCCGAGACTGACCCCTGCCAGGTAGCCAACCACAGTGACCACGGCCGTCAAACCGACAATTTTCAAACGCGCAATGGTATAATGGGTATCCTCGTTAAAATAAGTAATGCGTTCCAGATGACCCTCGATTGTCGCAGCAGGAGTGTATTTCGTCTTGGTATTCTTCATTCTATATGGAATGACTCTTAAGGATCCACTCTGCGGCATCATACAGGTCCATCGCAACATAATCCACACGGATTTGCCGGGTTTTCAACTCAGCTTCCACATCGTCCTTTTGGCCGCTTTTTACCAGCACGGCCCGGCCGCATCCGGCCCTGCGGGCGCATTCGATGTCTTTGGCGCTGTCTCCCACCATCACGGCCGCAGTCAGGTCGATCCCGTATTTTTCCCGGGCCTGAAAAATCAATCCCGGTTCGGGCTTGCGGCAATCACACCCATCTTCGGGCATGTGGGGACAATAAAAAATATCCTTAATCTCCCCGTCGTTTAGCGCGACTGTCTGTGCCATCATGTGGTGGACAAATTCAAGTTCTTTTAACGATATCAATTTACGCGGCACTGCGGACTGGTTGGTGACCACAATACTGACAAACCCATGGTGGGTTAGATTTTTTATGGCTTCAAGACTGCCCGGTAAAAATTCAAACTCCTCCCGGCTCTTGATATAGTCCGGGGAATCCCGGTTGATGGTACCGTCTCGATCGAGGAAAACCACTTTGTTCAGCAAACTAATATACTCCTCGCTATTGATGGTTCCGTAAGTCTATCGATAAAGGAGTACTGGAGTAATGGAGTATTGGAGTGTTGCCATCAGACATCCGGCTTTCCCACCAATACTCCAGTACTCCAGTACTCCAACACTGCTAAATAAATTTGAAGCCCCAATTCCACCATTCGTCCTTCCAAAGCTATTCCGCAATTAAAATTGGGTTCGTAAAACCGTCCTCGATTAATATCAGTTCATGTCTGACGGCATCTTCCAGGTTGGTGAATTTTCCAACCCGCACCCGATAAAAAATTTGATCGCCGCGGTCAAAAACCTTTATGTGTGCATTTTTATATTTTTTGGCAAGTTGCCGTTGCTGTCTCTCGGCATTTTCGCGGTTGACAAAGGCGCCAACCTGATAGGTAAAATTGCCCGAGTAATAGTCCCCCTGCACATAGGAACGGCTTGAACCGCCGTCAGTGGTGGCCGGGGTCCCCAGGGCCACCACCTCGACCTTGGCGGTTCCGGGACCGACGATGCCGATTTCCTTTGCCCCCGTATAGGAAAGATCAATAATTCGGCCTCGCACAAACGGTCCGCGGTCATTGATCCGCAGCTCCACCTTGCGGTTGTTTTCCAGATTGTGGACCCGTACGTAGGTCCCCAGCGGCAGTGTTTTGTGTGCTGCCGTCATGGCATACATATCATAGGTTTCACCGTTGGAGGTTTTTTTGCCGTGGAAATCCTTTCCGTACCAGGAAGCAATTCCACGCTGCCGGAAACCCTTGGAGTCAGGCAGCGGCTGGTACCATTTCCCAAAAACTTTATATGGTTTGGGGTATCCCGCCGGCTGTTTGGGAGGGGGAGCATAAGTGGAGGCACAACCGATAAGAAAGTATAAAAAGGTAACGATGAAGAAAAGCGGCAAAAACCTGAATTTAAGAGAAAATGAAGATGAATTTATAATGATTTTTGAATTCCTTGGTCGCAAATTTCTAATATTCCGAGGATAGATTAAACATTAAAGTTCCAAATTCCCAAAAAGCAAATATCTTTAAAAAAACCCCGGTCCCGGGATTACTTCTTCTTTCGGGACCTTGCTGCTCTGCGTGGTTTTTTGGCTTCCAGCGCAATCTTCAACACATCCAGCATCTTATTGACGCAATGAAACCGAATGTCCTTCTGGACCTTTTTGGGGAGGCCTTCGATGTCCTTACGATTCAATTCCGGCAGGATGATGGTTTTAATCCCGGCCCGATGGGCGGCGAGCACCTTTTCTTTAATGCCGCCGACCGGCAAAACCTGTCCCCTTAAGGTGATCTCACCGGTCATAGCCAGATCCCTCCTGATACGGGTATCGGTCAGCAGGGACGTCAGCGCAGTCAACATGGTCACCCCGGCGGAAGGACCGTCTTTGGGAATGGCGCCGGCGGGCACGTGGATGTGGATGTCATGTTTGTCAAAAAAATCCTCATCAAGGCCAAGATCTTTGGCATTTGCCCTGGCAAAGCTCAACGCTGCGGTGGCCGACTCTTTCATAACATCGCCCAGCTGTCCGGTCAGGGTCAGACCTTTGCTGCCCTTCATTGCGGTGGCCTCAATAAACAGCAGTTCGCCTCCGGTCGGTGTCCAGGCCAAACCGGTGGCGACCCCCGGGGTTGTTATCCTGGTTTTGGTTTCAGAGGTCAAACGAACGGGCCCCAGGTATTCGTGAAGGTTATCGACCTTGATGTTGACGGAATTTTTCTTGCCCTGGGCAATCTTGGTGGCCACTCCGCGGCAAACATTCGCAATTTCACGCTCCAGGTTGCGCAGTCCGGCCTCCCGGGTGTAGCCCATCACGATCTGTTTTACCGCGCCGCTGGTAAATTTGATCTGTTTGGCTTTGATGCCGTGCGCTTCCCGCTGGCGGGGTATGAGATAGCGGTTGGCTATTTTCACCTTTTCATCCAGCGTATATCCGTGGAGCATCAGCACTTCCATGCGATCACGCAAGGCCGGCGGAATAGTGTCCAGAACATTCGCCGTTGTTATGAACATAACCTTGGAAAGATCGAAGGGCACGTCCAGATAATGATCGGAAAAGGAAAAATTTTGCTCCGGATCCAATACTTCCAGCAACGCCGACGAGGGATCCCCGCGAAAATCACTTCCGACCTTGTCGATTTCATCCAGCATAAATATCGGATTGTTGGTTTCAGCCCGTCGCAATCCCTGGATGATTCGACCCGGCAATGCGCCCACGTATGTTCGCCGATGCCCCCTGATCTCGGCCTCATCGCGTACACCGCCCAGGGAAATTCGATGGAACTTGCGCCCCAGGGCCCGGGCGATGGATTGTCCCAGCGAGGTTTTACCGGTTCCGGGAGGCCCGGCAAAACACAAAATGGGTCCCTTGGATTCCGGCTTCAGTTTGCGCACCGCCAGATATTCGATGATACGCTTTTTGGGCTTCTCCAGGCCGAAGTGGTCGTCATCCAATATTTTACTGGCTTTTTTGATGTCCAGATTATCCGGGCTGCTGTCATGCCAGGGCAAAGATGTAATCCAGTCCAGGTAGGTCGATGCAACGGTATACTCAGCAGATGACGGATGCATGCGTGACAAACGATCCAACTCCCGGTCGGCTTCTTTGAGGGCCTCCTCGGGAAGATTTATTTCATCAATTTTGGCCCGGTATTCGTCGATCTCAACGGAGGCTTCATCTTTTTCGCCCAGCTCTTCTTTGATGGCCTTTAACTGCTGGCGCAGGTAATACTCGCGTTGACTTTTGTCCATATCACCCTTGACCTGGCTTTGGATTTTATTGCCCAGCTCAAGGATGTCCAACTGGTGGTTTAACAGGCGGGTGACTTCTTTCAGCCGCAGTTTCACATCCTTTATTTCAAGCACCTGCTGTTTTTCTTCGGGGCTGGAATTTATGGTCGAGGCAATCATGTCCGCCAGCGTGCCGGCTTCCTGGATGGTTTTCGCCATCTGGGCGATCTCGGGCGGCAGGCCTGGAGACAACTCGACGACCCTCTCAAACTGCCCGATGATATTGGACATCAAGGCTTCAGTTTCATTGTCTTTTTTCTCGACATCCTTTAGCAGTTCGATGCGCGCAACGAGATAAGGCTTGCCGTCTTCAAAGTTCTTTATCCTAAAGCGGCTCAGCCCCTGAACCAACAGCTGGGTCCGATTATCCTGGGTCTTGGCCATTTTGAGAATCAAGGCACTGGTGCCCACCTCGGCCAGGTCTTCCCTGCCGGGTGATGCTTTATCCTCGGGCTTTTTCGATACCATCAGGCCAATGATGCGATCTTTGGCCATGGCTTCATCAACCAACTGGACGGATTCCCCCTGCAAAACCACCAGCGGCAAAACCATTTTGGGAAAAAGCGCTGCATCATACAGCGGCAAAATCGGAAGTACATCCGGTACTTTTTCTTCATCAAATTCCTCGGGTGACTGTTCATCAGCCATTATATGCCTCCCCACCTCATTTTATATTCATAAAATCAAACGTGACGAAATTCTCATATTTTTTCCAACCGTCGCCTAAGACGAAAAGAAAATATAATCGAATAACATCCTTATTTTTCAATCCGCATTCCACATTCCGAATTCCGCATTCATTTTCTCTAGCCGTCCTGAATCGGAATTTTGTGGGTTTTCTCAGGTGGCTGTTTGGCCAATCGAATCTCTAATAAACCGTTTTGATAGGCAGCGGATACAATTTCCGGATCAATGGGCGCCGGCAGAAAAAGGATTCGTTCAAAGTGGCCGTACTGGAGCTCGGCGAGCCGATAGGTGGCGTTGCCGGCACAGTGCCTGGCATATCGATCTCCTTTTATCCTGACGGCTTTGCTGCTGATCTCAACCACCAGGTCATCTTTGTCCACGCCCGCAACCTCAGCCACAATAATGACTTCTTCCGGGGTCTCATTCATGTCCATCGGAGGTTTCCATGTTCGTTCAGAAAGTGTAAAGCCCGGGCTCACCGATCGAAACATATCATCGATGGTCTTCTCCAGTTTGGAACCAATATGACCGAAATCTTCCAACAGTCGTATTTTTATATACTCCATTTCCGGCTCCTAATGTTTATGGTACTTTCTTCTTGGCATTATTGAATTCAATCGAAAATAACACCTAAACATATGTTTGTAAAGGCATAGCAGAAGACAATGGATTTCGGAATTTGGATTTCGGATCGCAGATGCATGGTGCATAGGGCAAGGCGTCAGAATCTCTGAGATTTCCAAAATATCGATCTTTACGCCATGCACCATTCGCTATGCGCTTTGCATCGGGTAGCTATCTGCCAGAAACCAGGGACCAGGGGCCAGAGACCAGGGACCAAGAACATATCTTGACAGAGTTTTAGACGTGCTTAAATTTTGGAAACACAAAAACATGAAACAGGAGATACCGGTATGGCAATCGTAAAATGGGATCCCTTCCGGGATGTCGCTGAGCTTCAGAGTCGAATCAACCGCATGTTCGATGATTCTTTCGGCCCCTCCCGGGATCGAGACGATGAAATGAATGTGTGTGCCTGGAGGCCCGCGGTTGACATCTATGAAACCGAAACCGGGGTTACCCTGGCCGTCGAACTGCCCGGGGTTGGCAAAGAAAATGTTACCATTGAAGTCAAAGATAATATTCTGACCCTCAAAGGCGAAAGATTGGCCAAGCCTGAAATCAAAAAAGAAGCTTACTACCGCCTGGAGCGCTGCTACGGTAACTTTCAACGCTCGTTTACGCTGCACCATAACATTCAACATAGTCTGATTAAAGCCACCTTCAAAGACGGTATGCTGGAGATAGAGATTCCCCGGCCGGATGAAGAACAACCCAAAAAGATCACCGTCAACGTCGAATAGAAGCTGTCAAACCCAAGGCCTGGTGTCACCAGGCCCCTATTCACTTTTTGGCTCACATCAATAGGGGTGGATTCCTCATTTCCAGACCTCAAATTCAAATAAACCTTTGAAAACATAGTTAGTCTTATCCTATAATGGATATGAGTGCGTCCCGGTTCGATCTTATCGCGGCTAAAAGCCGCTCCCACATGAGTTGAACAGAGGGTAGGAGCGGCTTTTAGCCGCGATGAAAAACCAAGTTTCAACCCCATACAACATAACGGATATGGACAAAATACGGTCGTTAAAATTCACCATCAGTTCCCAGTACTTCATATATTTTGGCGTGCTGGGGATTTTTTTGCCCTATTTTAATCTGTATTGCTACCATCTCGGGTTTTCAGGCTTGCAGATAGGCTTCCTGTCAGGGTTGCGATCGGTAGCCATGGTCATTTTCCCTTTGGTCTGGGGTATCATGGCCGATCGGCTCAACATGCGGCGGCCCATATATATTCTCTGCAATTTTATCAGCACCGCCGTTTGGGTCATGTTTTTGGTCACCACTGAATTCTGGCCCATGCTGATTATCACCACTTTTTACGGAATGTTTTATGCCCCCATCATCTCTTTTCTAGAAGCCGTCACCATGGATGTGCTGGGTTCCGAAAAAAAAAGCTACGGTAGAATAAGGGCCTGGGGGTCCATCAGCTTTATTGTCATGGTGCTGGTGCTGGGAAAAATCATCGATTTGTATTCGGTCGATATCATCCTGGTGCTGATTCTGGTCGGCTCCTTGATGCTGGCCGTCATATCCCTTGGCATACCCGCCATACAGCCCAAGAAAAAAGATCTGTTGGCACCGGGGGCCGGCTCGTTGCTGGAAAAACGGGTCATCATCTTTCTATTTTGCGCCTTCTTGATGCTCGTTAGCCACGGCGCCTATTATGGCTTTTTTTCGATCCACCTGGCAAATTTGGGATACGGCACCACCTTCATCGGCATCGCCTGGGCGCTGGCATCAACGGCCGAGATCCTGGTAATGATCAATTCGGATAAGATATTCAGCCGCTTTTCCCTGGAAAACGTCCTCTTTTTCTCATTTCTGGTGGCGGCCGCCAGGTGGATAATCCTGTTTTTCGTGCAGTCGGCGCCGCTGATTCTGCTGTCACAGGCTCTGCATGCGGTCACCTACGGCAGCTTTCACATGGCCAGCATACTTTATATCGACCGGCTGGCACCGGAAAAGGCCAAGACCCTGGGCCAGGCGGTCAACAATGCCCTGACCTATGGACTCGGATTGATGGTGGGCTTTTTCGTCAATGGCTACGTTTACGAGATTACCGGCTCTTTCACCCTGTTTCTGATGAGCAGTCTGATCGCCCTGGCAGGCGGATTGTTATACAAAAGCCATCAGCTGGCGGTCGGCAGACGATGAGTCAATGGGGTACGTCATTGAAACAGCAACTGAAGCTAAGAAAGTTAGTTGCTTTGGGGAAATCACAAAAACTTCATATTGCATAATCACATCTATCAAATTTTCAGTCCTCCCAAATTTCACCATCCGCACGAAATGTAAATTTATTGAGTAGATCCTCCTCATTTTTCGCCCATTCTTCTCCAAAGACTCTTTCTCCGAAACGGGATAATCGGTTGTACCATCGTGACCAGGTATTTTCGCCTTTTTGCATGGCTTCCAACACATCATTCAAGGACACCTCGATGTTGGCCATCTCCTCTTTGGGGATGTAATAGGCAGCTCCCTGATCGAAAGATTTATGAATATCGGCAGGTGTCACTGCATGGGCCGTCAGCATGACGGCAACGATCTCCTTTTTGACACAAATCTCAAGAAGCTTGTATCCGGAAACGCCCATGATATCGAGAATGGCCATGTCGAAGGGCCTGCTGTTCAGAAGCTTTTCGGCGGTTTCATAATTGCCGGGCCGCACAGTGTTGCACATGGGCAGCAGGTCTTCCATTGTGTCCAGGAAGTCGTCCTCGTCGTCAACGATGAGGATGTTTTTTTCCTCCAGCAAGCTTTGGGTGTTCATTACATCACCTCAGAAAAGTCGATGATATTTGAAAAATGATTTCCAGTCAGGCCGAGTCGTCGCCTTTGAGGAAGGATTCGCGCAGTTTCCGTTTCAACAACTTGCCGGCCGGGCTTCTAGGAAAATCACCCACCATGAAGAAGCGTTTGGGAACCTTGTATGCAGACAACCTGGCTTTTAAAAAATCTTTCAACTCCCTTTGGTCGATGGTCTGGCCTGGTTTCGGAAGGATGAAGGCGGTGACTCTTTCGCCCCACTCCTTGTCCGGCGTACCGATGACGGCACATTCCTGTATATCCGGGTGGGCGTAGAGCACCTCTTCCACTTCCAGGGAATAGACGTTTTCACCACCGCTGATGATCATGTCCTTCAGCCGGTCGACGATGAACAGGTAGCCGTTCTCGTCCAGTACACCCACGTCACCGGATCGAAACCAGCCGCCGGGCCAGAAGGCTTCGCGCGTGCCTTCGATATTGTTGTAATACCCCTTCATGATGTTAGGGCCACGAACGCAGATTTCACCCGTACTGTTCTGCTCCAGTATGTTTCCGTTTTCGTCCCTGATTTGGATCTCCACGCCGGGCACTGCCGTCCCCACCGATCCGATAACGTGCCGATATTGGTGATTGTAGGCTACGGTCGGTGCAGCTTCGGTCATGCCATATCCCTCGTAAATGGAAAGACCGGTCCGCTTATTCCATTGATGGACGGTTTCGGCCGCCATGCTGGCCGCAGCGGAAAAACAGTACCGGACGTCGCCCATGGTTTCCTTGAGCCGATCCAGGGTCAACAGTCGCACATAGATGGTGGGGACGGAGAAAAACTTGGTAATGCGACCAGCCTTCATGAGGGCCAAAACTCGGTCCAAGTCGAAGCCGGGCATGAGCTCCAGGCACCCACCGCTGAGGATGGTGGCATTCATGATGTGCATCTGACCAAAGACGTGGTTAAAAGGCAGAAAGCAAATCGCCTTGTCGTGCTCTGTGGACCGTTCCTGGTATACAACGGTGTGGATAGCGGCGTTGATGTTTTCGTGGCTCAACATGACCCCTTTTGGAATCCCCGTGGTTCCGCCGGTATACAAAATGGCGGCCGTGTCCGTTCTTTCGGCGTCCACTGCCTTAAAGACGCTTTGGCCGGAATCAAGCAGCTTTTCAAAACTCAGGTTGCCTTCCGGACAGATGATTTTTGTAAGACAATCTTCGTCTCGCAATTTTTCAAGGTCACCCAGCTTTTCGTCATGAGTAAAAATGGCCTTGGGACGTGAATGATTGACCAGCAGGGTCAACTCATCCGCTTTCAACTGGCTCGAAAGCGTCACCGCAACGGCCCCGATCTTGATCACGCCGAAATAGAAACCCAGCCAGTCTCCGGAATTGGGTGCGCACAAGGCCACGTGGTCGCCGGACGCGATCCCTATTTTTAACAGGGCCGTGGCCACCTGGTTGGCCCGCTCATTTAGAAGCGCGTAGCTGGTTTCCATGCGATCTTCACTGATGGCGGGCCGTTCCGGGAAGTAGAAAGCGGACATTTCCAAGTTTTTCGCGAGATTCATATTTCCTTCTCCTCCTACATCATCGAAGGGATGAAAAGGGCAATTTGGGGAAAGATCGTCAATAGGACAATAGCTATGATGGCCGCCAGTAAGAATGGCAGGATTCCCCTAAAAATGACAGTCATCGGCACAGTGGGCGCCGCAGCCTTCAACACAAAAACATTAAGACCCACGGGAGGGGTAATCAGTCCGACTTCCAGAACAATGACCATTAGAACGCCAAACCAGATGGGATCGAACTGCATCGCCTGAATAACCGGGAAGATAATTGGAACGGTCAGGATCATAATGGCGTAACAATCCATGATGCATCCAAGGATGATGTAAATCAGAATGATCCCGGCAAGAACCACCATCTTCGGAAGGGCAAGGCCGGTGATGAAATCGGCCAGACCCATGGGTATCCTCGCCAGGCCTAAAAATGTTGAAAAGATATTGGCTCCGATGATGATCAAAAAAATCAGTGCCGTTGTTCTTCCCGTGTCCAGAAGGCAACGTATAAGGCTGTGCACGCTCAGTTTTCTTTTGAAAAGCGCAAAGAGAAAGGCGCCAAAGGCGCCGAAACCAGCAGCCTCGGTAGGTGTGAAAATCCCAAAGTAAATTCCTCCCATCACAACACAAAACAACAGAAGCATCCCCCAGGTACCCCCAAGCGATTTGACCTTGGTTTGCCAGGTGGTGCGTTGCCCGGGGGGACCCATTTCCGGGCGCAGCAGGCACTGGAGGTAGATGGCGATGATAAACAGCCCGGCAAGAAGGATACCGGGCAGAAAGCCCGCCATGAAAAGCCTACCGATGGACTCCTCGGTCAGGATGCCGTAAATTATAAAGCCGATACTCGGAGGGATCAGTATACCCAGTGTCCCGCCGGCTGCCACGCAGCCAGTCGAGAGCCTCGGGTCATATTTGTATTTGTCCATTTCGGGAATCGCCACCATGCCCATTGTCGCACCCGTTGCCAGGGAAGACCCGCATACCGCCGCGAAACCCGCACAGGCCATGACAGTCGCCATGGCCAATCCACCCCGGAAATGCCCCATCCAGGCATATACGGTCTTGTAGATGTCCGTACTGATCCCGGAAATAAACGCAAATTGTCCCATGAGCACAAACAGCGGAATGACGCTCAGGGTGTAGGAGGAGCCCTCGGCCAGAGGTGTGATGCCCAGAATGTGGACACCGGCTTCCGCACCGACCAAAATGCACAGACCAAGAAATCCGATCAGGGCCATGGCCATGCCGATGTACATCCCCAGGGTAAGGAGAACTACCAGACAGACAATTCCGGCCAATCCGACGATCTCAGGGCTCAAGGTAGTTCCTCCCCTTTGCTGAAAAAAATCAATTGGATAATGGATCTAAGCAGTTCGATACACATGACAAAACAGCCCAGCACGAGATAGAATACGAAAGGATAGGCCGGAATGTGGAGATTGGGTGACGCCTCCCCCACCGCCCTCAACTCCAGCGCCTTTTCCACTCCCATCCACGTGATCAATCCCATCAGTGCCAGGCAGACCAGATGGTTGGCCACATCGATCAGCTTTTTCAGTTTTGGAGGAAGCAGGGGCAAGAAGATGTCTACGGCGACATGGCCTTTTTGCGACTGGGTATACCCGATAAAGGAAAAAATAAGGATCAGGACCAGGTATTCGGTTAGTTCGAATACTCCCGTGATGGGGCGGTTGAAAAGATATCGTCCCACCACGTCCACGGTGGTCAGGCCCATCATCGTAAACAGGGAAAAAGCACCCAGGTAAGACAATGCGGAGCTGAACCATGCCAGTTTTTTGTCGATGTGCTTCAAATCCATCCGTTATCCGGCATCTGCTACTCGGTGGTCAGGGCGACGGCGGCATCCAGTACTGCCTGGCCTGGAAGCCCCCGGGACGTCATGTCCTTGACCCATTGATCCCTGAGGGGCATGGTGATGCTTTTCAGTTTTTCCTTTTCACCTGCCGGCAGTTGAAGAACTTCCATGCCTTTTTTGATGCAGAGATTTCTCATCGGAATATTGGTGTCATCGAAGATCCTGCCGGCTTCACGGGACATCACCAAACCCGTGGTCTCATCGATGACCTTCTTCACGTCCTCGGGCAGGGATTGCCATTTTCTTTTATTCATCACTACCATCATGCTCATCGTGTAAAACTCCGTTTCAGTGCCGTATTTTAGCAGTTCCGCCAGTTTGAAGACGAAATTGCCCTCCCATGGGAGCACGGTTCCTTCGACGACGCCCCTCTCTAAAGCCGTATAGGTCTCGGTGACCGGCATGTTGACGGGAACGGCCCCAAACATTTTAAGCGCTTCGGTCACGTGTGGACTGGCGGTTCTGAATTTCAACCCCTTTAAGTCCTCAATGACCCGTACCGGCTTCTTTACGGTATTGAACCCCCCGGACGGGTGGCAGAAAAGCGCCAGGAGTTTGACCTTTCCGTATTCCTTCTGAAACTCGGGAAACTGTTCATAGGTTTTCCACATGGCAACAGAAGTCTTCGTGGCGGATGTGATCATGAACGGCAGCTCGAAAACCGATGTCAATGGAAACCGGCCGGGCGTATAATCCTGCAGGGTATAGGAAATATCCGCAATCCCTTTTTCCGCAAGATCATAGTGATCCGGCATTTTTCCGAGGGCGCCTCCTGGAAAAAACGTCACCGTGACTTTTCCATTGGTCATTTCACTTATTTTTTTGGCCCAGGGTTCGAATACTTTTGTCTGCATCGTATGTTTCGGTGAGAAACCGGTGGCGAATTTCAGGTTGATGGTTTCGGCGGACGCATCGGCGACACCGGTAAACAAGGCGTAACAGATAAAAGCGA
>CAVXZZ010000005.1:0-112033 GCA_963766255.1 uncultured delta proteobacterium | reverse complement strand
CGGGCAGCGTGCCAAAGGTGTGCGCCGGCTGGGTGGTGGTGGCTACAGCCACCGCCGCCAGCGGCCATGGGGGGATCATGGACGGTAAATCCTGAGGTACCCCCAGCATAGAGACCACTTACCGTCCCCTTATTCACGATCCAGAGGCGTACGCCGCAATAGTTATTGCTAAAGTCAAACATGCTGGCAGTGATGTAAATGGCGTTGTCGCCCACGGCAAATCCCGGGTAATCGGCCCAACAGTTGAAACCGCCGATGTTTTGCAGCGCATTGATCTGTTGGAAATACCAGGTGCCGTTGGGGTTGCTATCGTCGGAAACGGCCAGGAACATGCGTGATGTTTGCGGAGAGGGGGTGCGTTCCAGGGTGATGATCACAAAACGGCCGTGATGCTGGTCGTACAGCACCTTTCGGGTCAAAGGTAAACGTTTGCGGGCTGAGTGAGGTGAAAAATGTGCTCAGCCCCTGCACGCTCGTGGTTGTGCCGCTCTTGTTGTACCAGGCGACCATGGTGTTAACGACAGATACCAGGTGATTGGGACCGGCAGCGGCGATGGGGATCCGGCGGAATGAAATAAAAACTACCATTGTAGGTGGGATTGGTATCAAAATTGACGCCTAGGAAACCACCCAAGGGGCTGTTAGGTATGGCGGCGTTTTCCATCCTCTGCTGCCCATTTGGAACATGAACCGATAGATCTTGCAATGCAGCATACCCCAAGTCGTTAATGATTGAAGGTGTGGGCACTTCAAACGAGAGATTGGCAGGGGTTTGGGCGGCGGCCTGCCGCTCCGGACCGAGTTGCAAAATCAACACACACAATAAGACCATCAGGATCAGCAGCGGCAGTGACCCGACACGAGCTTTGGCATTCATTTGGCTCCCTCCCAGGTTGGATGTGGCTTCCCGCAGGATGCCAAACATCCGCATCAAACACTTCTTGTCAATTAGAGAATGATGTAAAAAGGATGGTATGGCTTATTGTAGCATATCAGGCGGCGCGGGAGCGCCACTCTTGGGAAGCTGGCGCATCTGAGATTAGGGAACCCGGATTGCGGATTGCGGATTACCAAACTCGACCAATGGCTTACGATGATAACTTACGCTCTGACGGCTCACAGCCTGCCGCTTTCGGCCTACGGCTCAGCGTTCACGGCAAAAAGCGCCCGGATCACCCGCCCATTGCGCAGCAGGGGCGCATCCAGTCCATCGGGGAAGTCAAATTCCTGGTCCCCATCAAAATCGTGATAAAGCGCCACGTGCAGGATATGTGTCTCTGCTGCCAAAGATACCGGTACGATAACGTCCCGATTGATGCCCGGTGGATCCAGACCTGGCCCAAAATCTCGCCTGGTTCGCCGCCATCATCGCTGTGGATGACCACCCAGGCCTCCAGGTCGACGATCACCAGGGGGACGGTCACTGAGATCGTCTCGCCGGCGCGAAATCCGGCAGCTGCTGGTCGGCCGTATAAGAATGTTTCCCGGGCTAATGCTAAAAGGGATCGGGTCGATGACGATATCATTATAGGTAAGCTGCGGGTCATCCCTGGGGAAATCAAATTCGCCGATGTCGCCGGTGTCCCGGTGCAGCATCACGTACATGGGATCGGTCACGGCCGTTTCCACCAGCGGCACGACGATTTGTTCATTCACCCCATCCTGCAAAGGCGAAAAGCCAATGATCAGGCCCAGATCGCCCTCCTCATCAAAGTGCACGACGACCCAACCGGGGCCATCGCTGACCACGCGCTCGATCACGATTTGCCCGTCTACCACTGGCTGGTCTAAGATAAAAACATCGGGGGGAAAGGTGACGTGAAACGACTGAACCACTGGATCGCCATTTATCAGCACTGGCTCATCCGCGCCGGGATAGTCCAATCGCTGCGCGCGACCGGCGTCATTGACCAACACAGCCATCAAATAAGGTGACGCCTCGCGCCATGGAATGGGCACAAGGACGCTTTCGTGCAAGCCAGCGTCTACATAGACATGGCCCAACAGCGCCCCGCGCACGCCCTCCAGGTCTTCATGGACGGCTACCCAACCAGGGTCAGCAACATAAATGCTGTCGACCCGCACCAGGCCATCAGCGGCGACCATCTGGTCAGACACAGTCACCGCCGGTAAGTCAAATTCGATCGTCACTGCCAATAACGTGACCACCGCCCCCGCGCCATATGTGAATGGTTCATCTGCCCCGGGGAATTCAAATGTACCCGACTCGCCGGCATCGACATGTAACATAGCTACCAATGTCGGGGTCATGGCCAATGGATCTACGTTTAGGGTCAAGTCCACCTGGCTGCCTGTAGAGACAGCACTGTAGGCCAGGACGTCACCGGCATCCCCGGCGCCATCCTAGAGTGTAGATCACCGCCACCCGTCAACCGGTGTCTGCACATCGGCAATCGTCAACAGCCCATCTTCATTGACCACTTGATCCATAGCTGTGATCAGCGGCACTATGGGCGTAGGGGAAGGGGTCGGTGTGGGCACTACGGTGGGCACCGGTGACGGCGTGGGCGTGTTGGCCCGGCCCATGGCGCCTGTTACCGATTGGGTAGCGGTGGCCGACGGGGCCATCGTACTCGTAGGAACGACCGTTTCCTCAGGCTCTTGACAGGCTGCCGATAACAAAAGCAGGGCCAGCGCCATCACGCCAATTTTGGAATTGGTCCCATAGGGAAGGATTGTAGCCGGTTATCGGTAATCGGTAAACGGTGGTCTGGGATTTGTCAGTTCCTCGTTCGTTAATCGTTGGTCGGTAATCGGCCATCGGTATTCGGTCTCAGCTTATTCGTAACGATTCAGCGCTAGACGACTGACGGCTTACCGATCGCCGCCAACCGCTTGCTGCCAGCCACACACGACAAATGCGTCAATTTCCTTGCACCGTGCACACACCTTGAGGTACCCTGCACATGTCATCAGCAACATGGTGGCTTGGTACTTGTTCGTGTTTATGGAGCAATCAGTTAATGTCTGACACAAACAGTGAAACAGACCGCTTGTTTACCGAGTTTGCAGCACCCTCTTACGAAGAATGGGTAACAGCGACCGTGGCCTCGCTCAAAGGAAAACCCTTTGCCGATCTGGTCACCGAAACAGTCGAAGGCATTTCGCTGCAGCCACTCTACCCGTGAGGCGGACACGGCCGACCTATCACACCTGCATTTACTGCCAGGGGAATTCCCTTTTGTGCGCGGCACCACACCCACCGGTTACCTGACCCAGCCCTGGCTAATCGCTCAGGAAATGGCTTACGGCACGCCGCAGCAGTTTAATATTGCCTTACAGCACGATCTGGCCTGGGGGCAAACGGCCGTCAACCTCCTCCTCGATCGCCCCACACGCTCCGGACTCGACCCTGACCAGGCAGCGTCCGGCACGGTGGGCCGGCATGGCGTCTCCCTGGCAACGGCAGCCGACTGGCGTACGGCCCTCAAGGGGGTAGACCTGGCACAGACGCCCCTTTTTGTGCGAACAGGCACCGGCACGCTGCCTTTGGCAGCGCTGTTGGTGGCTCATTTACGCCAGACGGGGCGGCAACCACCTCTTTGCGCGGCAGCCTGGAAGCCGATCCGCTAGGAGAATTGGCCCGACGCGGCACGCTGCCCCTGCCCCTGGCCCAGGCCTACCAGGAAATCGCCCAGGTGGTGCAATGGACAACCGTCCACACGCCGGCGCTGCAAGTGATCACCGTGCATGGCTACCCCTATGCCAATGCCGGGGGCAGCACGGTGCAGGAATTGGCCTTTGCGCTGGCCACGGCCGTCTCTTATCTGCGGGCACTGCAGGAGCTGGGGGTGGACATTCACACCGGCGCCCGATCGATGCAATTTGCTTTTAGCATCGGCAGTGATTTCTTCATGGAGATCGCTCGCCTACGCGCCGCCCGCCTGCTGTGGGCCAAGATCGTGCAGGCGTTTGGTGGTGATGCTGACGCGCAAAAGATGACGCTGCACGGCCGTTCCGCTCGCTGGAACAAATCACTAAACGACATCACCGTCAACCTGCTCCGCAGCACCACGGAAGCATTTGCCGCGGCCATCGGTGGTGTCGACAGCCTGCACGTCGCCCCGTATGACGAAGAAGCCGCTCCGCCTGACAATTTCTCGCGGCGTATCGCCCGCAACACCCAGGTCATTTTGCAGGAGGAAGCCAACCTGACCAGGCTGGTGGACCCCGCCGGCGGCGCCTATTTTGTAGAATCACTCACCGACCATGTTGCGGGGCGGGCCTGGGCCTTGTTTCAGGAAGTGGAGAAGCGCGGCGGCATGGCCGCAGCCTTGCAGGCAGGGTGGCCCCAGGCACAGGTTGCGGAAACGGCCGTTGCCCGAGCGGATAATTTGGCCCATCGCCGCGATGTACGTGTGGGCACCAATCTCTACGCCAACCAGAACGAAGCCCCACCTCCGAGCGACGAGACGGATGACGACGCTCTTTATCAGGAACGAGTCTCCCTTGTCCATGACTTACGGTCAACGGCTCACGATTTACGAATGACGCCGGGATCGGCCAACCCCATCAGCAGCATGGAAACGGCCGTTGCTGCCGCCCAGGCCGGCGCTACGCTCGGCCAGATAACCGCCGCGCTGCGTGCCGGTTATCCGGTAGATGTCAACCCAGCGGTGACACCCGTTGCGTGGCACCGTGGTGCCGAGCCTTTTGAGCAGCTGCGCGCCCGGGCCGACGCCTACCTCGCCCAACAGGGTCACCGGCCACATCTGTTCCTGGCCAACCTGGGACTACTGCGCCATTATAAAGCCCGCGCTGATTTCACCCGCCACTTCTTCGAAATCGGTGGTTTTCATGTCATCTACTCAGAAGGGTTCGCCACGCCAGCAGCCGCGGCTGTGGCCGCCGTCGACAGCGGCTCCGGGGCTGTCGTCATCTGTGCCCCAGATGCCGTTTACCCGGAGGCGGTTCCCCCTCTGGTGCAAGCAATCAAGGAGGTCCGCCCGGATATGACGATCATTCTCGCCGGTTTCCCCGCCACTCAGGTGGAGGCGCACAAAGCAGCCGGCGTTGACGAATTCATCTATGCCGGCGCCAATTGCCTGGCGGTCAATCAGTGGTTGCAAAAGCGTTTAAACATCGGTCGTTAATCGTAAGACGAAAGGCCATGCCCATATGCCATCTTTTGTTTTTAGATCATAAACATTATCCCACGGAGGTTCCCCACATGATCGAAAAATTACCCTTTGGTCGCACCGGCCACATGAGCACGCGCACCCTTTTTGGCGCAGCGGCGTTGGGGCAGTGACGCAGGCAGTAGCCGACAAAACGCTGGAGCTGCTGCTTGCCTTTGGCGTCAATCACATTGATACGGCCGCAGCTATGGCGCTGCCGAACGGCGCATCGGCCCCTGGATGGAAGAGCATCGCGACAAATTTTTCCTGGCCACCAAAACGGAAAAACGCACCTACCAGGCAGCCAAGGATGAACTGCATCGCTCGCTGGAACGAATGCGCACCGATCATATCGATTTGTGGCAAATGCACATTCTGGTCGATCCGGCACGAATGGGAAACGGCGATGGGCCAGGCGGCGCGCTTGGAAGCATTTATCGAAGCCAAGAGCAGGGGCTTGGTGCGCTTTTTGGGCGTCACCGGGCACGGCATGACCATTGCCACCATGCACATGCGCAGTCTGGAGCGGTTTGATTTTGATTCGGTCCTGCTGCCTTACAATTACTCCATGATGCAAAATGCGCAGTACGCCGCCGATTTTGCCGCGCTGCTGGAGTCTGTGCAGGAACGAAAAGTAGCCGTGCAAACTATCAAAGCGATCACGCAAAGGGCCGTGGGGCGACCAGCCCAAAACCAAGGCTACCTGGTATGAGCCGTTTGCAAAGCAGAGGACATCGACACGGCCGTTCACTACGTCCTCAACCAGCCCAACTTCTTCCTGAACACGATCGGCGACGTCATCTGCTGCCCAAAGTGCTGGACGCCGCCAGCCGTTGGGATAATAGCCAGACCCAAATGGACATTGAAGCGTTGATGGCGGGCACCATGATGGAACCCTTGTTCACGTAGAAGGATGAAAAAGATATGGTACAGCCGGACTTTACTCAGATAAATTACCAGGCTCAGGCAGACGGACAAACCCTGGCGCAGTGGCGGGAGCAGGTGACGGCCGTGACCGGACAGTCACCGGAAGCTTATGTGTGGCGCACGTTGGAACAAATCGATGTGCGCCCGCTGTACGTCGCGGCGGATTTGGCAGAGATGGAGCATCTCGGGTTTGCATCCGGTATTCCGCCCTATCTGCGCGGGCCCTACCCGGCCATGTATGCCGGCGGCCCTGGACGGTGCGCCAATATGCCGGCTTTTCCACCGCCGAGGAATCCAACGCCTTCTACCGGCGCAACCTGGCCGCCGGGCCAGCGCGGCCTCTCCGTCGCCTTTGACCTGGCCACCCATCGCGGCTATGACTCCGACCACCCGCGGGTGGTCGGCGACGTGGGCAAGGCGGGCGTGGCCATCGACTCCATCCTGGATATGAAAATCCTCTTTGACGGCATTCCGCTGGATAAAATGTCCGTCTCGATGACGATGAACGGCGCCGTGCTGCCGGTCATGGCCTTTTACATTGTGGCCGCCGAAGAGCAGGGCGTGGCCCAGGCGCAGCTAACCGGCACCATCCAGAACGACATTCTCAAAGAGTACATGGTGCGCAACACCTATATCTACCCGCCCGACCCCTCCATGCGCATCATCGGCGACATCTTCGCCTACACCGCGCAGAATATGCCCCGATTCAACAGCATCAGCGTCTCCGGCTACCACATGCAGGAAGCCGGCGCCACGGCCGATATCGAGCTGGCCTATACCCTGGCCGATGGGCTGGAATATGTGCGCGCCGGCGTCGAGGCCGGGCTGGACATCGACGCCTTTGCCCCGCGCCTCTCCTTCTTCTGGGCCATCGGCATGAACTACTTTATGGAAGTGGCCAAAATGCGCGCCGCGCGGCTGCTGTGGGCCAAAATCGTCAAGCAGTTTCAACCCGCAGAACCCCAAAGTCCATGGCGCTGCGCACCCACTGCCAGACCTCCGGCTGGAGCCTGACCGAGCAAGATCCCTTCAACAACGTGGCCCGCACCTGCGTGGAAGCGATGGCCGCGGCGCTGGGGCACACCCAATCGCTGCACACCAACGCCCTGGACGAAGCCATCGCCCTGCCCACCGATTTCTCGGCGCGCATTGCCCGCAACACCCAGCTCTATTCTGCAGCATGAAACCGGCATCACGCGCGTGGTCGATCCCTGGGGCGGCTCCTACTATGTGGAAACACCTGACCGACGCATTAGCTGCGCCGCGCCTGGGCGCACATTGAGGAGGTCGAAGAGCTGGGCGGCATGGCCAAGGCGTTGGAAACGGGCTTGCCCAAGATGCGCATTGAAGAAGCGGCAGCGCGGCGGCAGGCGCACATCGACTCCGGCCAGGAGACGATGGTAGGCTGAACAAGTACCGGCTGGCGCACGAAGCGCCGCATGGAAATTTTGGAAGTGGACAACACGGCCGTACGCCAGGCCCAGATCGCCCGCCTGCAGCAGCTGCGTGCCAACCGGGACGACGCGGCCGTCGACCACGCCTTGCACGCCCTGACGAAGCGGCGGCAGCGAGGCGATGGCAATCTGCTGGAGCTGTCGGTGAAGCGGCGCGCGCGCGGGCCAGCCTGGGCGAAATTCAGTATGCGCTGGAAACGGTTTGGGGGCGGCATCAGGCCGTCATCCGCTCCATTGCCGGCGTGTACCGCGGCGAGTATGGCGAAGGGACAGCCATCGAACGAGGTACGACGCTGGCCGACGAATTTGCCGACAGATGAAGGGCGGCGGCCGCGCATTTTGGTGGCCAAGATCGGGCAGGACGGCCACGACCGCGGCGCCAAAGTGATCGCCACCGCCTTTGCCGACCTGGGCTTTGATGTGGACATCGGCCCCCTGTTCCAAACGCCTGAAGAAGTGGCGCGCCAGGCGGTGGAGAATGACGTGCACGTGGTGGGCATGAGCTCGCTGGCGGCGGGCCATAAAACGCTGCTGCCGCAACTGGTCGCGGAGTTGGCGAAGCTGGGCCGTGAAGACATCATGGTCGTCATCGGCGGCGTCATCCCGGCCCAGGATTACGAATTTCTCGTACGATCACGGCGCGGCGGCCATTTTTGGCCCCGGCACGGTGATCCCCATCGCCGCACAGAAGGTGTTGGCCGAGCTGCGCTTTCGCCTGGGCCACGAATAATAGCCTTAATTGAAACTAAACTGAGTGATTTTCCTGGCTATGAGTCGACAAAAAAGCTGGTATGTTTGGTAAGTCAGAACAGCGAAAGCTGCCTGGTTATTGGAGGGTAAAATAAACCGATGATCACGAAGGGGTTTGGCGCTCTATTGTGCCACTTGAGGGTAGTACCAATAAAGAGATAGATGTCCTTTTTGTCCACAAATTCGTCAAAGTACTTTCTTCTAACAAGCGCTATTGCTGATTCTTCATCCCCGTCACTCTGTTTCAAACAATTCCAATATAATTGTCCAATTTCCCAATCTTCAATCATTAGTTTGCGCGGCTTCTTGCCACCTTCTGTTAAAAATCGATAGGAAAACTTGTAAGGCAGTTTGCGCACCAACCTTCGTTGCTTTAGTTTTCCCTCAGGATTGTAGTCAAAAATTCTCATCTGCCTTAATTGATCTTGCCATTCCTGTTTCCACTCACGATCGTCATCTTCTATTACAAAATCTATTATTTCTGAGGGTCTTAACGTTGCCTCTAAGTTTGCACTTTTCATTAACATAACTGATATTTGACTAAGAAAAGCACATTAACAATGAAATAATGGCCGCATAGCCCACCTTGAGGTACAAGATGGTCGACGAAAACTATCTAAACCACGAGGTGAACTATGCGGTTGCCAATAGTATGTCTTGACCAGCGTTTGCGCCAATATCTGGCTCAATTTTCCGGCTGCTTTAGCCAGCCCCAGTACAAGTATTTTGTGACCATACTTCTGGGGTTGATGTTGTGCCAGAGTGGCCGGACGCTGTCGGGACTGTTGCGACAGGTTAACAGTGGGGTCAGTCTCTCGGGCGCGAGCCGCTTTATGGGGCAAGCGCCGTGGCAAGCGGATGATTTGGCACGACAATGGCAAAGCCAATTTCGGCAAGAAATGACAGCCCAGGTGCCGCTGAACATGCCCGATTGCGTCGTCGGCGCAAGAAGAAACGAGGTCGACCGAAGAAAACCGTTGTGACAGGTTACTTGATCGGGGATGACTCGACAATGACGAAGCGGCGCGGCAAGAAAATGGGCGGTTTGGGCCGCCACTACTCGGGCACGGAAAAGAAAACGGTGACCGGGCATAGTTTGGTGCAAGGGTTGTATGTGTTGTTGGGCCGACGTTGTCCGTTGGCACCCAGGATGTATCGGCAACAAGCTGTTTGTGAAGTCGAAGGGATTGCGTTTGCCAGCAAAGTCGACATGATGGCCGACATCATCAGCACTTTTGAGCCGGTGCCGGGCACATTGACCCATGTTCTGCTGGATTGTTGGTACACTTCCAAGCGCATTTGGAAAATCGCTCGTGAACGCGGGTTTCCTGATCACCAGCGGCTTGCGTTGCAATCGGTCGTTGCGGATTGAAGATGACCCAGATGCAGCCAAAGGGTGGCGCTGGCAGCGGGTGGATGAATACGCGCCGCTTTGCCTAAACGGCTTGGCAGCAGCTGTGGCCGAACCAAAAAGGGAAACGCTGGGTCGATGTCCATGTCGTTTCCACGCGAGTGAAGAAGCTGTATCGCTGCTCAGTTGGTCATCGTGCGCGGCCAAATGGGATGATGACGAAGAAGAAAAAACCTTGTATTGGGCTTCTTCTGACTTGGCGGCTGATTTGAAGACGTTGCTGGGTCATATTGCTACCCGCTGGGATGTGGAAGTTCTCTTTGCCGATACCAAGGAAACTTTTGGTCTGGACCAGTATCAACTGATGACCGCCACCGCCATTGTGCGTTTCTGGACGCTGGTCATGCTGGCTTACTTCTTTCTTGACCAGGAACGAGACGCCTTATCAGCAGCAGACAACCAGCATATGACCATTGGCGATGCTTGGCGACAGGTTCAGCGTACACATTGGTGACATTTCATTGACTGGATTCATCAGCAATTCAGGTTTGGCATTCAGCCAGCCGATTTATATCATGAACTCACCGGAGCGAGCCTCTGAGTGATTTCTGCAAAGATAGTGGTTGCCAAAGATTTTTGCTCTGGCCCTTTTGCAAGTGCTATGACCTCTTCCATAGAGGTAAACACTTCATTCAAGACATAATCTTTACGACCTGCCCACTCATTGTTTGTCCCTAACTTTCCTACCAATCGAATGTTTTCTTCTAAATCCTTTTTGGGACGATAACTTTCTGGTCGCGGATCTTTTGTATTTTTGATCAGATCGAGTTCAATCCATCCGTATTTTGGATACTGCTTACCGTCTTTTAGAAAGCGATAGGGTACTGGATATATCCTTATCCATTTCTCGCCATTAAGTAATCCAGCTGTACAAACAAGTTCGCCGTAGGCTCTAGATGGTGAAAGGGTATGTTTTAACTGTCACCAAAACTTGCGCTTTGGGTAGTTCATAAGGCAAATACATTGTTTTCCCTGTCTACAGATGAGAAACAGGCACTACAAATGTTGGATCTTTTGGCAAGTATGTCGGTAATTTTGTGGCGATGGCACATCTGATAATCAGCTTCAAAGCAAGTTAGTACGATCCTACCGTACCTCCTAGTTATTTTCTTTATTTCAGCTATAGCACTATGTTGCTCAGGCAGCATTTCGCTTTCGTAAAGCGTGAATAGGTCTTGGTAATCTGTTGGGTGCTTCAAGTTCTTGCGGTATTTGGAAGGAATTCCAAGTTTTGGTAAATGAACATACTGAATACCACCATTTTGAAGATGTTTCTGGAAAGCAGTTTCGAAAAGCCGAATTTCATCGATTGAGGATTGTGTCTAACATCTACCAAAATTTTTATATTGTTGACAATCAGCTTGTGCAAATAGGCATCTATTGAAAGACCTTCATACCCTATTGTGAATATGATTGGCGTATTATCTGTATTCCACCAGATTTTGACGCGCTCCATTTCTTCTGGATTCAGAATTTCTTCAAGAATTTTACTTCTTCGGGTATATTCAGGATGTGTAAGATAAACATAACGTAACAGATCGTTACCTATAAGATGAGCGAAATTTCTCGCAAAATCTTGTAGTCTAACCTGGTCCTTGCGTTTAAGTTGGTTGAGACAGGGGTCTTTACCGCAAAGCTCAAAGTCATCTGTTCGGCGTAGATAACCCAAATCAGTTAATCGAGATTTGTCAAAATAAAGGAGTGAACTAAAGTTACCAAAGTAATGAGGGTAAAAATCGTAAGGAGCTTTGTCGAAGAAAGAACTCACAAGCAACATTAACTTTTGGCAATCGGTTTTTCTCATCTGACCGCCAAAAACTTCAACTAATGCTAGCAAAACCTTGCGTCGATAATACATTCAAAAGTCCTATCGCTTTCTATTATCGGCTAGAACGAGAAAGTTTTCAAGGGTTTTCAGAACATTTGTGTTAGACCTGTATCCAAATGCAGTTCTCTTTGAGGACATCACCATGCTGCAATAAACGGAGATTGTAGCAATCTCTTAGCAAACAAATGATACTTCACCTAAGTATTACCCCCGTTTCCATACGGGACCGGTTTCTCACAAAGCAACATCTCATGCTGCAGCAAATGAAAAACCTGGGGTTAGGTGGTGCTTGCCGGAAAATAAAGTTGTCCCCCGACGGAGCCATGGCCCGCTGAAGAATGTGGATTCAGGTAACCTAAAAGGGGAAAAAATGAGGTACACAGAGACAGGGTTTAATTTAGAAGTTGATCTAACCCGCGGAAACATCGAGAGGGTAGAAACTGAACCGGGACTAACCGCAACACACCTGGGGGGTCAGGGTACGGCCGCCAAGATACTTTGGGACAGGGTCCCTCCTGAAGTTGACCCCTTTTCTCCCGATAATCTACTGATATTCAGCACCGGCCTTTTACATGCCACACCGGTTCCCGGTGCCAATCGTACGGTTGTCAATACTATTTCTCCCCAGACAAACTTACTTGCACATTCCTTATTTGGAGGATATTTCGGACCGGAACTGAAACATGCCGGTTATGACAAAATCGTCATTGGCGGCAAATCCTCCAGCCTGGTGTATTTGTGGATAAACAATGACAAAGTAGAAATCCGTGACGCCGGCCATCTCCGGGGCAAAGGCTGTCAGGAAACGGCTGCACTTATTCGACAGGAGTTGAAGGAGCCAAAGGCCCAGGTGGCCGCTATCGGACTGGCCGGTGAAAACAGGGTCTACATGGCTACCATCGATCACGCCAACTCCAGCGCCTCTCGAGGGGTGGGCGTGATCATGGGAGATAAAAGGTTAAAGGCCATCGCTGTTCGTGGAACCAGGGATATTAATATTGCCCGGCCGACTGAACTTTTTGAATTATGCAGCCGCCTGAGGAAGGAAATATATGAGAACCCGAAATGCGGGGATCCGATGGCGCACGAGGATGATGAAACTTTCCACCTCAACAATTTTGCCTGGGGCAATGCGCGTGATCGCAAAAAGGGCTATTGGAACGAAGAACTTGAAAAGAAGTGGGCCGCGTTGACTCGCAAGGTGCGGGATCGAGAAACGGGTTGCTATAACTGCCCGAAGACCTGCCATGCCGTGATTAAATGGCCGGGACGGCCGAGATATTTTCTAAAATGCTTCAACAAACTTACTTATTTGATGGCAGCCCATAAAGAGCTGGACTTTAATTACGACATACTGGGGGTTACCCAGGAGTATGGACTGGACGGATTCTCAACGCCGCAAGTGATAGCCTTCGCCCTTGAGCTTTACGAAGCCGGCATCATAACTGATCAGGATATGCCGGGATTCCCGTCCGAAGTCGAGGAAAGATTTTACTGGCTGGTTGAAAAAATTGTTCGCCGGGAAGGGATTGGAGATATTCTGGCCAATGGTGTTTACTGGGCCGCCCGTCAGATTGGTAAGGGCGCAGAACAATATGATCATAATACCATGAAAAAATTTGAGCAGGTGACGATCAAGTTGGGAAAGGTAAATCCCCCCTATTTCCTCATGTATGCCACCGGTGAGAAGATGAATATCACCCAGATTGAAGGATCCTACCCCCAGGACCCTCTTCCTACCATGGAGGAAAGAGAACGGTTTGTAAAAGATTGGACCGCAGCGCCTGATGATAAGTTTAAACAAATGTTTTTAAATTGGGAAAAACGCAACGACCTGCCGTTGGAAGCATCCTGCGCTATTTGTGATTGGAATGAGATGATGCATTACATTGATGACGCCATCGGCCTCTGTGGCTTTTTGTCATCATTTAGAGGCCAGTTTGGCGGCAGAATTCCGTATCACACGCATAATATACCGGTTCTAATCTCACTTGCGACCGGGATGGACCTTGATGAAGACGGACTGTGGGAAATAGGCCGCAGGAACCGAAATCTGGTGAGAGCCCTTAATGTCAGAAGAGGTTTAAGGAGAAAGGATGAAAAGCCCCCTGAGGACCATTGGAAAATAAGAGACCCTGAGATGGAAACCAGGCTGCTTGATGCCTATTATGAATTTAAGGGCTGGAATAGTGAGGGTATTCCTGGCAAAGAGACGTTGGACAAACTGGGCCTGGATTACGTGAGCGAAGACTTCATCCAGCGGGCGATCTTGACAGATAGCCGATAGTATTCCTGGCAAAATATAGCAGCCTTAATCCGTCAAAGGCTTCGTTCCAGGTTAATGGTCTTGGAGGGGCTGAATTGATTGGCGCTGAAAAAATGTATCAGCCGGGTATCATTCCAGTCGACCAGGGTGTTTATTTTTTGAACACCCAGTTTTTTTAGATGGTCCATAAATTCATTGATCAACTGCTCGCCGATCCCCTTGTGCTGGTAATTGGGGTCAACCCCGATGGTATCCAGGGTGGCTTCTTCCTGAAAAATACCATATTCCCCCATAAAGAGTTCCCCCATTACAAACCCCACCACCGTTCCATCTTCTTCCTCGGCCACAAGTGACGCAGGCACATAGTCTTTGGAATTTAAAAGCTTTTCAAATTTCATTTCATAGTACTCCAGCCGGGAAGCCTCGAGTACTTTCTCATCAATTGCAACCACCGCGTCAAAATCCTCAGCCTTCATGAGCCTGATATTAATGGTGCTCTCGTCCATGGGGCCTCCTTTTCTTCAATGGTAAAATTGTTAAACCACTTCCAATCAACTACCGCCGACGGTGGCCCTAATAACTTTATAGCCTTCCGCTTCGATGGCCGAGGCAACCTTTTCCTGGAGCTCTTTTCCGGGAGTCAGGGCATTCATGTATCCTCCGCGACCGCCGCCGGTGACCTTGGCACCCAGGGCGCCCAGTCCAAGGGCCTTATCGCACAGGTATATCAGGGTTTCATGGGAAAGGTCCATGTCAATTAGAATTTTATGATTTTCCGTCATCAACCGGCCCACCGTTGGGAGGTCATAATCTTCGAGGGCTTTTTTCATTTCAAAGGCCTGGTCTGTAATTTTTTGCAGGCGCTCTTTGAACAGAATAGGATCATTTTCCCGCTGGGCATCGACATAGGCATCCAGTTTGGATGTGTCGGCGGTGATGCCGCTGTTTCCCAATACCACTTCGATGGGTTTTTCCAGACTGATCCGCTCCCAGGTTTTTTCTCCATTTTTAATGTGATAGAGAATCAGGCCGCCATAGGTGGAGGCGGTGTTGTCTACTCCGCTGGGGGTGCCGTGGTAGGCAAATTCACCCTCCCATCCGAAATGGTTGATCTCGTCGATGGAAAGGCCGAGATCAAATTCGTCATTTAAGGCCCGGGCCAGGGACACAGCGTGGGCGGCACTGGCGCCCACGCCGCTGCCGGCCAGCAATGATCCCCCGAAAGTGATTTTGAGGGGGAATTTCTTGATGTCGATATTCATCACTTCCAGCTGGTGGTTGATAGACTCGACCTGCTGGTGCTTTTTCTTGTCCTTGTATCCCGGCACCTCGGTACGATTGTCTTCCAATATCCATCCTTCGCCTTCTTTCAATCGTTCAACTTCACACACGGTCTCAAAAGGGATCGACGAGACAATGGCCGGGACTTCTTCCAAAACAAATTGATCACCGATTAAAATGGATTTTCCAAATGCGGTTCCAACTCCCATGGTACTCTCCTTTGCGCTATTTAAGCTTATATATGTAGTTGTCAGTAGATACAGACCTTTTGGTAAGTATTCGATTTTTAAATCCGAATTTCGGGTTTCGTGCTTCGAATTTTTAAGGCCGTCGATTAGTTAAAGCTGAATTATTTTGCGATAAAAAATGTATAAGAAAATAATTTAGGAAGCTAGTATCCGCTCCATTTCTTCTATCAATTGCTCCTCCTTCCCGATGGCCACGGTGGTGGCGGCTGTCAGGGTGTGGCAGGCGTCGGAGAAGCCACCGAGTTTGTTGGTGGCTTCGGGTAATAAAACATCCAGTCCCATGGTTCTGCCGGCTCTGATATCGGCTTCCATCTGGGCCGACACGCGCATGGATATTTTGACATCATTCATGCCGATGGGGCCGAAACCCGGAATCTCATCGGGAATAATTTGAAAACCGGCGACATATTTAGCGGGATCGACATGTTCCGAATTTTTGATGGCATCACAGAAGACGCCGATCATTTTGACCCCCATGGGCTGGAAGCGATTCTCAACCTGAAACCACTGGATGTGATCTGTCTGTATCAGGGCGCCCGACTGGATTCGATTCAGTTCTTCTTCAAATGCCGCTGCCTGCACAGATTTCAAATCTGCAAGCATGCGGTCGGAATCCTCCGTGGTCCCCTCGAGGCAGACCTTGATGCCCATGTCCGGTCCGTTTTGATAATAGCCGGCGGCTCCCAGGGTGTCCAGGTAGGCGCCGAACTCATCGCAGGGAACCTGACCCCGGGGGGTGTTCAGATAATAGCGTTCGCCGACAGCTTGCTCTCTGATTTCCATTTTGCCCTGTTTAACAGCCTCCAGGGCAACATCCCGGTTTTCGCTGACCAGGCAGCCGTCGACGAAAAATTCGTCGCCCACCGCTCCGATGGCGGCCATGTAGGCCAGGTCTTTATTGGCCGGGTCGAGGGTGCGGGCAAACAGATAGCAGGTGGTTGAACCCGATATGTCGCGGTCGCCTTTCAGTCCATAAAGGCAGGGATCCAGATTGTGAACTTTCGGATCGGTGGACGCTTCGGCCACATGGTGATCGAGGATCAGGGTCAGGTTGCGTCCCCGGTTGAGCTCGGACAGGATTGGGGCGATCCTCCCGGCAAAATCGGCAAAGACGATAATTCCGCCTTCCTGTTCATACACCTTTTGCAGCAAAGCCGGGTAAGGTTTTTCCAGGCAAAAGCGCTTGATCGCAAAGCCGGCCTTTTCAAAGGTGCGGGTAAGGATGGCACCCGAGCTGAGTCCGTCGGAATCATTGTGATGAAAAACCTGAACTTCTTTGCGGGGCCACTGCAGGAGTTCTTCAATGGCTTTTTGCATATCCTGGATTAGTTGTTCACGCAATTGGTGAGCTCCCATTTGGGTTGAGTTTTCAAGTCAGAGGCTATGGATTGTGGGAGCGGCTTCCAGCCGCGATCTCCGCTGGCGGGGCAAAAGCGATTCGCGGCTGGAAGCCGCTTCCACCATTAATCCGGCACCTGAAGATATTTAAGTTGACGCCCTTGTGTCTTTGCAGGCATGACGGGGTCGCGACATACCTTTCATTTGCCCTCATTAACGGAGGAAATAACCAAAGTCAATATAATTCGCCCGGACTTGATTGTCTATTATCAATATGCAATAAAGTACCCCATAACCCATAATCCATAACCCATTACCTATGACCCATGACCTGATTTATATGAAACCATTTGATCAGTTCCCTGAAAATTTAAAAAGCCGCGTCGGTTATGTCTTAACCGATATCGACGATACCCTGACGAATCACGGCCGTCTGCCGGCGGTGGCCTTCACGGCCATGGAGCGCCTGAGAGATGCCGGGATAAAAACCATACCGATCACCGGACGGCCGGCGGGCTGGTGCGATCACATCGCCCGCATGTGGCCGGTGGACGGTCTGGTGGGTGAGAATGGTGCCTTTTATTTTCGGTACGACGACAGCCGCCGCAAGATGCAACGGCGCTATTTTAAATCGGACCAGCAGCGGGTCGTCGACCGCACGCGGCTGGAAAAATTAAAAGGGGAAATTTTGCATCAAGTCCCCGGGTGCCGGGTGTCGGTGGACCAGGCCTATCGCGAGGCCGATCTGGCCATTGATTACTGCGAAGACATCGAGCGGCTGCCGGACCATGCCATTGATAAAATTGTGGGGTTGTTTGAAGGCGCCGGAGCCCGGGCTAAAGTCAGCTCGATTCATGTCAACGGCTGGTTTGGTGACTATGATAAACTCACCATGACAGAGACGATGTTTGAAGAAGTCTTTGGTTGTCGTTTGGAGGAAGTAAAGGACCAGGTTATTTATACCGGTGACTCTCCCAACGACGTGCCCATGTTTGCCTATTTCCCCAATTCGGTTGGGGTTGCCAATGTTAAGCAGTTCGAAGGGAAAATGGACCATTATCCGACCTGGGTAACTAAAAATGAGGGTGGGTATGGGTTTGCGGAGATGGTGAACCTATTGCTGACAGGAGAGAAATAAAATGAACGAAGACAGGGAGCGCCGACAAAGTGAACGGATAAATTACAAATCGGCCATTTTGCACAATACGAACCCGCCTGATTTTTTTTACAGCGGTTCGATGTACAACTTCAGTGTGGGGGGATTGTATTTTGAATCCAATGAAGACCTTTTGCAGGGGGATGAAATTTCCATTTCGATAAAAGAACCGCCGGCACAATTCTCCAAAAGATCCGATCAATATTTTGATGTCAAAATCATGTGGTGCAGAGACCTGCAGGGATCCCCCTATCAAGTCGGTTACGGGGCAAAGCTGATTTAGCACCTCGGAAATTCTACAATCCGATTGAATCGCAGCTATAAAAGGCAACCAGACATGATGACCATAGAAGAGTACGAACACAGAAGAAGCCGGCTCCAAAAAGAGATTGCTCAAAATAGTTTGGATGCCTATCTGGTCTCTTCGGAAGACAGTATTTATTACCTTACCGGAGCCAGTTATAAACCTTTGGAAAGGCCTTTTTTCATTGTTGTGTGGCCCGAAAGAGCGCCAACTTTGATTGTCCCGATGTTGGAAAAAGTGCATATGACCAAAGCCAACATTGGGGCGGTGAAACCGTATTGGGAGTACCCTGCCCCTGCGGGTTCGGGATGGGCAGATATCTTGAAAACTGAGCTTGGCAATATAAAGACACTGGGAGTGGAGCCTTCATTAACTTTAGAGATTGCAGCGGTTTTAAAACCTTTTTCGCCGCAGTCGCTTCCCCTGGTTGATAAGATGCGTCTCATAAAATCTGCCGCCGAACTGGAAATGATCAGGCGGTCCTGTCATTACGCTGATCTGGGTATGCAAAGAATCATGAACACCAGTTATTACGGCGCAACTGTCCTGGAGATATTTTCGGAAGCGCGGGGCCTGCAGGCTGCGGTTCTTAAAGATGGAGACTATGAACCGCTTACAAGCTCCTTTTTAACGGTGGCCTGGCCGGCTCCTTTTAGTTCACAGCCACATGGTATACCGAAGGTTGATGATCGTCTCGGAAACGGCCCACTGGTTGCCATGAGTTTTATCAGGGTTAACGGTTATGCAGCGGAAGTGGAAAGAACCTATTTTCATCGAATGCCATCTGAAGACGAACGGGAGCTTTTTGGGCATATGGAAAACGCCCGCAAAGCTGCTTTTGACCTGGTTAAGCCGGGGGCCAGCTGTTCGGAAATTGATGAAGCCGCCAATAACTACCTGCGGGATAAAGGATTAACAGAGTACCTTCTGCACCGAACGGGTCATGGGATTGGCATGGGCAACCACGAAGGCCCTTATGTCGCAGAAGGAAGCGAAGACGTTCTGGAAGAAAACATGGTCATCAGCATCGAGCCGGGGATATATGTTCCCGATGTAGGGGGATTCAGGCATTCGGATACGGTTTTGGTAACGAATTCCGGTGCTGAATACTTAACCAAATACGCCACGGACATCGATAGCCTGACTGTCCCCGCGTACAAGATATTAAAACGCCTGAAGGGCAAGCTGGTCCGCAGTGCAGTGGGGATAAAATAATTCCAAAGTCTATACATTGCACTTCACACCCAAAAATTGCCCATGAAAATTGGTGTCATCTCCAACCGATCGGCGATAATGACGTTTTCACACTATCAAGAAGTCTAAAGTTTGAATAATTGGAGTTCTATCACAATTTCAGTTATTTCTGTGTTCTCGCCAGTATACACGCACAAGCCAAAGGTCAAGATTTCATTGCTTGACTCATCCCTTCGAATCGAGTAATAATCTTGCAACAGACTTAAATCACATCAAATTTGACACTGAAATTCAGTATTTGCTTCTAATCTGACCCCATTTTTGAGCCGGCAGTACCTGTCTAAAACGTATCATCTTCTTCAAAACCAAAAAACAGAAGGTGATTATAGATGCGAACTGCATTCGTTGAAATCTTCGACAGAAATGGATTCATCCATCTGTTCATCATCGCCTTTGTAGTTACCTGCTGCTTGATCTATGGCCTTTGGTATGCGTTTCTATATCCTGCCATTCTATTGGTATTAGAATTGATGAATTATGTCGGAGGACTGTCAATCTTCAATCCGGAGAAAAGAGTACAACGTGGATATGTGGTTAGTGCTTTTTTTAATGACTCTTTATTCGGTCAAGGGATTGATTACGGCTTTAATTTTTATAATGGCGATTATTCTAAATCGCGAGAAAAGGCACAAAGTGACAAGTTCGAATACGCAATCAAACAGTTGAATCTTGAGCCCGGCATGTGGGTGATAGATATAGGCTGTGGCTGTGGTGATTGGTTGGATTATTTACACTCACAAGGCATGAATGTCGTAGGTATAAATATCACAGGCGTGCAGGTTGAAGTTTGCAGGTCAAGAGGCCTGGATGTAGTATGGATAAATTGGAAAGATATCGACAAAGATGAGCAATTGCGTATAAAACTATATGGGAAATTTGATGCGGTCACCTTCTGGGATACGGTAGAACATTATGTCCCCATGAAAGACAGAGAAAATATCTCTGCTCAAGATGAAATTTATTCAGATATGTTTTCTTTAGCGCATAAACTGATTCGCCCTGATAGCAAATCGCAAAAGGTTTTCATATCCTGCCTTCACCAAAGGCGAAACATTTTACGGCAAAAAATGAGCATCAAGAAGCTCAAAACCATGTATTATATTTACCTTCTGGACACCTTCCATAGCGGATATTATCCGGATGGCGAAACAGATCAACTCGTTAAAAACGCCAAGGATTACTTTGAGTTGGAATATCGATTAGATACGACCATGGACTATTATATGACCTCCGTATTAGAGCCGACACATTTTGGTACGCATCGGTTTAAGTGGAATGTGAATAGAATAGCCCTGGCCGTACTTTTCCTGCTCACGGATTATTGCTGGCTACAGAGGATTATTTGGTACAAGAGTTCCATTTGGATGTGGCAATTTGACAAAAACAATATAGAAAATTCGGATATGGTGCATTGGTGGTTAACGTTCAAAATGCAGTCGGATTCACGAATCTATAACCGAGGACTAATATAACAATTCCACATTTTTTCTATTGGCGGCCTATACAAGATATGGCGGTGATGAGATTTGGTGTGAAACTTGTACATCTCCAACAAATCGGTCCTTTAGAAATTTTCAAAAAGCTGTGATATTCCTATTATATCTGTAAAATTGCCAAAATGCATGTATTCTCATTGTGTCTAAATTTAAGGACCAATAATTATGTCACCAGAAGCTTCACTAACTACTGAAATTATCTCGCAAGCAGAATCGTATGATGGAATCCGAGCCGGAATAGTCCGGCTGGAAGACGTTTTGCAAGGCCCTTCATATCAAGCTATTCCAAAGGGTCCGGGAATCATGACCCAGCTGGACGATGATCAGGTTGTTGATTGGCTAAGGGGGGCTCGAACAGTGTTGATATTGGGATTGAATCATCCAAAAAAAGATCCTCGTTTAGACTGGGAGGAACGAGGCGATACCTGGGGCAATAGGCATCTTAGGAAAATATCTGAGTCTCTGAAACAGTGGCTCCGAGAAAAATACGATTTAGACGCTCAACCCCTACCATATCATGTGGAAAAGGGTGGACTATTCCTGAAAGACGCTGCTGTTTTATCTGGAATTGGTATCATAGGTCGAAATAATTTGTTATTACATCCGGAGTGGGGACCGAGAATCAGGCTTCGTTCAATTCTACTGGAGGGAGATTTGCAAACGACAGAAGCACTCGAAGGATTCTCCCCGTGCGAAACCTGTGAGGGGTTTTGCCAAAAAGCATGCCCCATGAAAGCTTTTCCTCAAGGAAAGTATAGTCGGCCGATCTGCCATAAGCAGATGAATGCTGACGTGGTGAATAAAGTTCCCGATGGAGAAATCGGAGAAAATGGGAAACGCAATTTGTTGATTAAATGGTGCCGTGCTTGTGAATTGTCTTGTCCAGTAGGAGCTTAAAAGTTTACCTTAGCCCACTGTTATCGTAAAAGCTGTTTAAAAGGTAGGCAAAGTCGAGGACTCCTTAAATTCGTTGGGATATTACTTTTATATACCAAATTTCGGGATTTTACGGATTATCTCAATATAGTGCGCCACGAGCGCACTATAATATAAAGTGTGCGCAACTGCACAAAAGATGAGGGCGGGCCCCTCGGAGCCGGCTTGCAGGAGCAGGCTTCAAACCACCTAAAGCTGCGTTGGTAAAGAGCCAGGGTAGTGAGCGTTTAGGAAAAGTCACGGCGTAGGCTCTTGGCAGGTAGGACTCCGAGAGACGAGCGCAAGCGAACCATTCGATGAGGCGTCGAAAGATTAGGGACGAGGTCAAAACTGGGCTTCTATATTGGGTCCAGGATAAGTTTAGGGGCAACCTGTTTACTGCCTAAGCGGCCTCCGGCGTAAAGGTGGCGTGACTCTGAGTCAGGCTTTTGTGCGGAACGTGGGAACCTGTCGCCTCGATGTTAAGGGAGAAATTCAAGTGGAGATCCCACGAGAATGAGAGTACCGATGCGAGGCACAGGGGCGGATCATCCCGTATTAGTGTTGAAGGTCCTGTAATGGGGTTGGAGCGAAGGGGATGAGCCAGCTCGCAGCAAGCGATGGTCAACCCCGCTAAAGCGGGGGAGGAGCCGGTTTTTTTCTGTTTAGCGTTGGTTCCAAATTCAAAAGTTGATCGAAATTGTCCATTTTTGTCCCTATCGGGCGTGTTATCGAGACGGCAATATACCCGCAATCAGCGCGCACCGTCCTGACGTAATGGTTTTTAACGGCTGGGTGTCAACTTTAGAAGACGACCACCGGAACCGTCTTCGAGCACGTACAAAGCCCCTTCGGGTCCCTGTTCCACCTCGCGTATGCGCTCACCCCATTTAAAGCGTTCGGCTTCTTCGGCAGTGTTTCCTTTTAATTCAACACGAATAAGGGCTCTTGATACAAGTCCACCGATAATCGCACTGCCTTTCCAATCGGCAAACATCTCACTGTCATAAATAACAAGACCAGACGGTGCAATGGAGGGCACCCAAAACGTCCGAGGGGCTTCGAATTCAGGACGGGTGTCATGATCGGGAATCGGCACACCCGAGTAGTGGTCGCCGTTCGATACGATCGGCCAGCCATAATTTTTACCAGCAATGATCAGATTCAACTCGTCGCCGTGACGCGGACCCATCTCATGGACCCATAAACGTCCGTCGGCATCAAAATCGATGCCCAGCATGTTGCGGTGACCGACAGTCCAGAATTGCATGGCAATCTCACCACGATCCTGCCACGGATTATCATTGGGCACCGTTCCGTCGTCGTTTAAGCGCAGCACTTTGCCAAGATGGCTGTCAAAATTTTGGGCCGGTGTAAATTTCTGGCGGTCTCCGGAGGTGATGAACATTTTACCGTCGGGGCCGAACGCGATGCGATGGCTGTAATGTCCTTTTCCTGTAACTTTTGGCTCCTGAACCCACAGTTTTTTCACTGACGCGAGCTTGAGCGGGCTGTTTTTTAGATCGAGCTTTGCGCGGACCACCACCGCACCGATTGTGGCGTTATCATCCGCGCGGTCGGCATAAGACAAATAGACCCAGGAATTGCGTTCAAAATCAGGATGCAGCACCACATCGCCCAAGCCGCCTTGACCGCCATAGGCGACTTTCCACAAGCCCTGCACTTCTGTTTTTGATCCGTCGTTGGTAACATGCCACAGCACTCCTCTCTTCTCGGTCACTAAAAGAGTGCCATCTGGCAGGAAAGTCATGGCCCAGGGCTCATCGAAAGTAGCGACCCGCTCGGCCACAAGTTCGGTGCCCTTCGTGCCCTCAATTGGAAAGTCTCCGGCTACAACCGGTACAGCAATTGTAATTAGAATAAGCAAGAGGATAATCAAGCGCATAGGTGTGAATCCTTTTTCTGTTTTTACCGAAGTTAAAGACAAAGGGAGCCTTCAAGATGGTTTATGCCACTATTGAATCTTTCGAAGGTTTTTTATCATCACCGATTACGCACCTTTAAGGCTTTGACTATAAGCGATCGCTGAGTACACTTTTAGCTGCCTGGCGTCATCAGGCTAATCCGACCACAGCCTGCTAAGGTGGCCAGGATAAAGCGCAGTACTTACCGGCGGATGATCGGAACCGTATGAAAGACCAAAGGAAATATCAGTAATAATATAGGGTGCCGGATGAACACTGTCAAACCGTCCGCTTTCCATGCATAGCGGCCCTTATTCCAACGTAAACTGACACCAGTCGTGCGCTCCGGTGATACCTACAACTTATCCTTAACATGAAGTTACTTCTATTATTTCAGATACGATTATTATATCAAAGCAAGCTTGAGTGTCAGGATAGGATGTTTCATCGTTTAGTCTCTAATATTAATCGTCCGGTCCTGAAATTCTTTCTGGATAATTTCCGCCGCAAATTCCTTGTCGCAGGCGCCGAACTCCTGACTGGCACCGTAAATGGTGATGTCACCATTCGGTTCGAAACGTACCAGCGCTCCGCCGAGTTCGTGGACCTGCGCGGTTTCAAATCCAAGGTTTTTGATTTCAGCTTTGGTGTTTCGCAAAATCTCCCTGTGCCACAGGTCGCCTGAGCGCAGCAGGGTGGCTTTTTCAATTCCCTCACCGCTGACGGACACCAGCAGGATTTTGCCGTTATAGCCTTCGGGCAGGATGGCCTCCGGTAGCAGCCGTTTAATTCCAGTTTTATTCTCCATGGGTTCGTTCAATACTGGAATGCACCCCGTTTTAACGCATTGTCGAGCAAGAACGCGTTTTTGCACCAGCAGAGGATAAAGGCCAGCACGTGCTCGGCAACCGCCCGGGCATTGACCCCGGCGGCGTTGGCGACCCAAATGCCTCTTTGGGTGCAGGCTTTGATGTCGACATTGTCATAGCCGGCACCGGTCTGGATTAGCTTCAGTTTTTTGGCCTGCTTAATTAATCCGCTATCAATGGCGACCCCCTCGGGTATGATGACATCCGCATCGTTGATTGCATGGGTTAATTCATCCGCTCCAACGGTGACGATATCCCATTTCCACGGGAATTGTGCGGCTATCAGCTTTTTTGTCTTTTGGGAAGCATCTCTGGCAATGACAACTTTCAATTGGCCTCCTGAATTGCCGTTTTCTAAATGAAATTAAATGGTCAGACAGAATTTGTCAATGTCATCAAAATCCGGGGTAGATACGGTATAAAATTAAAGATTGACATTTCAGGAAGGGATTCTAAGATATCAAAACGCTTTGGCTGGAATCCCGGACCGGGTTCGGTGTGCGCCCAGCTGCACGAGTTGGCAATGAAAGAAAGTGGGGCGCATGCAAAAGAGTCTTATACCAATGCCGAATTATTGGCCACGGCCAAATTGGAGACCCATGAAAAATACGGCATTGACGTGCCCAATATCGATTATGATGTTTACAATATCGAAGCTGAAGCCATCGGGCAGGCAATGATATACGGCGAAACCGATATGCCGGATGTTGAAAAGCTTGGTCCCGGGCTCTATAAAAAATATGCCGCGCGGCACAACCTGCCGCTGATCCTTGGCATCGGAGCCGCTTTCCTGGCTACGGCAACACCTGCTGGGGTTGCCAGGCGTGTTAAGACTTACATTGGAGCCGGCGGAAAAAATGGGCGGCTTATACTATACCTTTGCAACCTGGGCGCCACGACACCCCCGGAGAATGTGACTGCGGCTGTGGAAGCGGTGCGCCAATCCCAATTGATGTTAAAAATCAATTGGGGTATCATTATTGATTATTAAAAGATGTCAATGAAAATCCCAACCAAAGATCAATGCTATCGAATGCTGAATGAAATGAAGATGATGGATCATATCGTGGTCCATTCGCTCCAGGTTTGCCGGGTGGCAACTTTTTTAACCGGACATCTGAATAAACGCAATTACCGGCTAAACTCCGATTTGATCCAGGTCGGCCGCCCTGCTGCATGATATTACCAAAACCCGAAGCTTTAAGACCCGGGAGGATCATGCCCTGACCGGCGGCGAGCATCTGAGCGATTGCGGATATCCGGCCATCGGAGATCTTATCCGTCAGCATGTTAAGCTGGACAAGTATTCTGATGCCGGGGACGGTTTCAGAAGCGGAAATTCTCAATTATGCTGATAAACGGGTTATGCATGATGAGATTGTGATCCTGGACAGACGCATGGACTATATCCTGGATAGATACGGGGAGACACCGGCCCATCGGGAGCGAATCAAGATGCTCTGGCAGAAAACCAAAGAACTGGAGATTAAGATATTCAAGGATTTGCCCCTGACCCCTGACGATCTCATCCGCCTAATTCCTCATAACGGTTACGCCGCCGAACTTCAGAAATATCAGCAATTTGCTCATCGGATTTGATCAAAGCGTGAGAGAACCTCACCTTCGTCACGTCCGGCGAAATGCCGAGAGTCCTGAAAATAATCTTAATTATGAAAAACTGAATTATCACTTCGACTTATACATCAGTTGCATTAAAATTCAGCTGCAGGAGTCCTGCAAATCTAATCGGATTCTCGGTTTTATCCTTTTGGATTTTTGGATAATCCCGGGATTTTATCACGAAAGCACGTAAATTATGAAAACACAAAGACAATAAATATTTCGAGCTTTCACAGGTGCTTCGTGTTTTCGTGATTAGTTCTTTTTGTCTCGGTTTATCCGAACTTTTATTAGCTCAATAAATTATAAATAAAACAGGAGGAAATAATGGACAGGGAACCATTGATCCGCAGAAAAACCGCCATTTCGTATAAGACGGAAGAAAAAACCGTCATGCGCGGATATGATTTAAGCGAATTGGCGGAAGAGGGCTATTCTTTTTATGATGCCATGTTTGTATTGTACCAGAACCGAATCCCCACCGAAAATGAGGAAAAAATGCTCAAATATGAGATGGGTGTTTTTCTCGAGCATTCCATGTCGCCTTCGGCCGTCGGTGCCATCGGTGTCAGTGCCGGTCGGCCCAACCTTCCGGTTTGCGTGGCCGCGGCGGTTTCGACCTTCGGCGGTGTGCACGGCCCCGGAGCCGCTCATGGATACATGTTAAACAAATACCTCGAGCGCGCCAAAAAAGAAGGCAAGACCGTGGATGAAATGGCCAAAACCCTGGTCGATGAATACATGGATGCCGGCAGACCGGTTATGGGCATGGGACAACCCCAGCACATTGACAGTGACCCCCGGGCGGAACCGATTCACCTGCGGCAGGAAGAGCTTGAGCTTGAAGGTGTCTACCTCGAATTTCAAAGGGCACTTGAAAAGTATTTCCATGCCCGCCGCAAAAAAGAGGGACGCTCCTATGTGGGGGTTAACGTGGTGGGTTCCGGGAATACGGCCCTGATGGAAATCGGATTCTCTCCCAATGCCGGCTGGTGTATCGGCAGTGTTGTTCGGGGATTCAGCTGCGCAGCCCACGCCCTTTTCAATATGAAAAAGGGTCGCGCCTGGGGTGCTTCCCGAAACGAGCCGATGGTGCAGATGATCGATCTTTCCATGATCAAGTATACCGGACCTGAAGACCGTATCGTCCCCAAACAGGAAGAGCAGCAGGAATACGCCAGGAAACAGAAGGAAGAAGGAGAATACAAGAAATGGGTTATCTAGATAAAAAAAAGACGGATGAGCTGAATAAATTAAAAAGGGAACGCAAAATCGGAAATCTGGACAGCCCCAAGAATCCCTTTGATTATTATGACAGAGAATACGGAACAATGCCGCGCGACACGGAAAGAGCGCCGTTTCAGTGGGTGTCCGAAGTGGCTTACAAGAATGTTCACCGCATCGTTGCCAGGGGCTATGACACGACCGAGTTGATGGAAGAAGGCTACGGTGTCATTGAAGTCCTTTTTGTGGACTATCAGGCGCGGATACCCACCGTTGAAGAGGGCCAGATGCTCAATTATGTCATGATTCTGGCATTGGAAGACGGGCTTTCCGCACCGGCGGCCATATCCAGAATCGTGGCCAGATCCAAGACCTTTTTGACCCAGGCCTGCGGGGCATCCATCATGGCCTTTGGCCACGCTTACGGCGCGTATTCTGCTTTCGGCAATCGCCTCGAAAACTATCTTGATCGGGTCGACAAGGGGGAATTTTCCCTGGAGGCGGCAGCCGAGCTTCTTGTTAAAGAGAACCTGCATGACGAAGCCCTGGGCGTTTCCGGTCTTATGCTCAAAGATCCGGCGGCCAAACGCATGATTGCGCGGGCTGAAAAACTCGGTGTGGCCGGCAAATATATCGCCTTCACCAGGGAAATCGTCAAGGCAGCCCAAAATGCTTTTGATGAACCGGTGGATTTGGATATGCTCGGCGCCACCGGCGCCACCATGATGGATCTGGGGTTTACCCCCGAGGCCACCTGGGCGATTCTGGCGGTCACCCGCTCCTTTGCCGCCGGAGCCCATTACATTGAAGAAGTCGAAAGGGAAGACATCCAACCGACTGGGTCAGGAATTAACACCTAAAGAAGATTACGACGGACCGGCTGACCGGCCGGTGCCGCCACTATCGGATCGAGATAAATATGCTGAATCCGCTATTTGCCGTACCCCTGAAGAATGGAAAGCGCGGTTTGAAGAGATGAAAAAAGTGCGTGGCAGCGGCTTCCGCCTCGTTGAAGAGATCCAGGATCCGAGTAAGAAGTCGGGTATTAAGAAGGTGGGGAAGCTTTAGGCATAGGTTCGCCGGTTGCCGGTTAAGCCCGTTACCCGTTATATGCAATCGGCTAACCGGCAACCGGCAACGGGCAAACGGGCTAACCTTTACACTAAAGTGATAGTGATATTGAGAGTCCGTAGCTAAAAACAAAACGATCGGCTGCGGAGAAAGGAAAACCATGGAAGTCGTAAAACCAGTTAAACGCAACGTACTGTTGAATCCCGGTCCGGCAACCACCACCGATGCGGTTAAATACGCCCAGGTAATACCGGACATTTGCCCCCGGGAGAGTGAATTTGTTGAGGTTATGGATGAGGTCCGCAGGGAATTGGTAAATGTTGTCCACGCTGACCCGGAAAAATACACGGCGGTTTTGTTTACCGGCTCCGGCACCATTATTCAGGATGTCCTCGTCAATTCACTGGTTCCGGAAGGCAAAAAGATTTGTGTGGTCAACAACGGGGCCTATTCCAGCAGGATGGTGGAGATTGCCGAATATTATCATATCCCCTGCGTGAACCTGGAATTTCCCACCACCGGTTTGCCGGATCTCAAGGTCGTCCAGGAGGCTTTGGAGAAAGACAAAGACATTGCCGTGGTCGCCACCACCCACCACGAAACCGGTACCGGGGTATTAAACCCGGTGCGGGAAATCGGGCAAATGGCCCATGACAACGGTTGTATATTTGTAGCGGACACGATTTCAACCTACGGCCTGCTGCCGATCAACATCGAAGAAGAGAACATCGACTTTTGCATGTCCTCCGCCCAGAAGGGGCTGTGCGGCATGACCGGTGTTTCCTGGCTGGTGGGTAAAATCGATGAAATCGAAAAATCAAAAAATTATCCCAAGCGGTCCTATTACTGCAACCTTTTCATGCAGTATGATTTTTTTGACAGGGTCGGCGAGATGCATTTTACACCGCCGGTTCAGGTGCTCTATGCCCTGCAGCAGGCCATCAAGGAGTACAAACAGGAAGGTGAGCAGGCCCGTTACGATCGGCTGACCAAATGCTGGGAAGCGATCTACACGGGACTGGAAGAAATCGGACTGGATACAGTGATCGACAAAGATATTCAGGGCCATCTGGTGGTGACCGTCAAAGCCCCTGAAGATGAGCGCTTCGATTTCTTCAAGCTCCATGATTATTGTTACGAGCGCGGTTTTACGATCTATCCCGGTAAGATGTTCGGCCTGGAGACCTTCAGGCTTTGCAACCTGGGGCAGATCACCAGCAAGGATATAGATGACTTCTTTGTCGTTGCGAAGGAGGCCTTTGGTGTTATGGGGTTTACTTTGCCTATCAAAAATAAGGACAGGTCAAATAGATAATTAGAAAAATAGTCAAATAGTTTGAAGGATTTTTTCATTTTACTATTTGACTAATCAACTATTTAACTAATTAACAAATTTACAGGGAGACGAACAATGGAAGACAACATTCAGGAAATGTACGCCAGGGCCAGAAAGGCCTTTCGTGAAATCGAATACTGGCCCCAGGAAAAAGTGGATGAAATGGTCCAGGCTGTGGCCTGGGAACTTCTGAAAGAAGATGTGCGCCACAAGCTGGGCCACATGGCAGTAGACGAATCCAATATCGGCAATGCGGAAGATAAAGTCAATAAAATCAAGAATAAAACCCTGGGCACGCTATATGATATGCGCAATGCCAAAACCTGCGGCATGATCGAAGAGAACAAAGCCCTGGGAATTCGCAAATTTGCCAAGCCCATCGGGGTAATCGCCAACGTTGTGCCCTGCACCAACCCGGAATCCACAATTTGCTGCCTGGCCTTGAGTACCTTGAAGACCCGAAACGCCCAGATCGTATCGCCCCACCCGCGAACCCCAAAAACATCTTACGAAACGGTTCAGCACATCCGCAAAGCCCTTGAAAAAATCGGGGCACCGGTGGACCTGGTGCAATGTATTCAGCAGCCCAGCCATCCCAAAACTTCGGAATTGATGGCCAACTGTGACTATGCAGTGGCCACCGGCGGTGCGGCTCTGGTCGAGGTCGTCTATGCTGCCGGCAAGCCGGCTCAGACGGTGGGTGCCGGCAACGTGGTGTCGATCGTGGATGAAACCGCTGATTTGCCAGAAGCAGCCCACAAGATCAGGCTGTCCAAAATAGCGAACAATTCGGCCTCCTGTTCTTCTGAAAACGCGGTCGCCTTATACGAGAGCATATACGACGATATGATCGAGGCCCTGAAATCAGAAGGCGGGTACATGTGCGACACCGAAGAGCGTGAAAAACTGCGACAGTACATGTGGCCGGATGGGGTCCATCTGAACCGGGAAATCGTGGCCCGGCCGGCAGCGTTTATTGCTGAAAATGCAGGCCTGTCGGTTCCTGAAGGCACCCGCTTCCTGATGGTCGTTGGCGAAAAGGTTGGCCCCGAGGACCGTTTTTCGGGTGAAAAAATATCCCCTGTCCTCACTGTCTGGAAATGGACCGACTTCGATGAGATGCTCGACCGCCTGGAGAAAATCCTTAAATTTTCCGGCGAGGGGCATTCAACTTCGATCCATACCGAAAATGATGAGCGGCGGGTCAAGCTTGCCCTGCGGGCCAATGTGGGGCGAATTGTCTGCAATATGCCCCACGCCCATGCCAACAGCGGGGGATGGAATACCGGCCTGCCGACAACGGATACGCTCGGTTGCGGCAGCTGGGCCGGCAACATCTTCAGCGGCAACATCAACTGGGAGAACTTTCTCAACTATACCCTGCTGTCAATCCCCAAAGAAGAGTACATCCCCACAGTGGAGGAGCTTTGCGGGGAGTACCTTGAAAAATGGGGCCAGGATTAGAGCCCCCACCTGGAGAAATGGAGTAATGGAGTACTGGAGTGTTGAAAAAAAAGACATCACCCAATACCCATTACTCCAAAACTCCCTTTCTCCAATACTCCTTCCTTATTGACATTTTAATTATTTATTATAACAATTGCTGCCGATAGGTTTTCCTTCACCCATCTAATATCATTCCGGAGCACAAGCCCTTTACGTTTTACTCAACATCCAAACTACAGAAAGGGGGAAAAGATGATGGATTCCAAAATTATCGATCTGCACGATGATTATCTCCATGGGTTACTGGATCGGCGCACCTTTATGAAAAAATTAACGGTCTTTGCAGGCAGTGTGGCGGCTGCCAACACGCTGCTGGGTTTGCTGAAAAACGACTATGCCCACGCGGAGATGGTTGCCAGGGATGATGCCAGGCTTCAATCGGAGTCCCTCGAATACACAGGCGCCACAGGCAAGGTCCGGGCTGCTTTCTCCAGACCGAAAGGCGCCTCGAAATTACCCGGTGTGGTCGTGATTCATGAAAACAGGGGCCTGAATCCGCACATCGAGGACGTCAACCGCCGGGTTGCACTGGAAGGGTTTTTAGCCCTGGCCCCGGACGCGTTGTCGCCTTTGGGGGGAACCCCGGCCGACAGTGATAAAGCACGGGACATGATCCGTACGCTTGACAAGCAATCGACGTTGGAAAATTATCTTGCCGCAGTTCAATTTTTAAGAACCCATCCGATGTCGACGGGCAAGGTCGGGGTTATCGGGTTCTGTTGGGGAGGGGCCATGGCTAACCAGCTTGCGGTCAAAGACCCGCAACTGACGGCCGCGGTTCCTTTTTACGGCAGACAACCGGCTGCTGAAGATGTCCCTAAAATTAAAGCGTCGTTGCTTTTGCACTATGCCGGGCTCGATGAACGAATCAACAAGGGGATTCCGGCCTATGAAACGGCATTGAAGGCAGCCGGCATCGACTATAAGATGTATGTCTATGACGGGGCCAAACATGCCTTTAACAATGATACCAATGCCGCCCGCTATAACAAGGATGCCGCTCAGCTCGCCTGGAAAAGGACCATTTCGTTTTTAACCAAAAAATTGAAGCATTGACCTCTGGCTTCTCCCATTAAGGTGTGCCTAAAATTTACCATGCAGTTTATCCAGTGTAAAGCTACGCTCATTAAATGCCTAAAATTCAAAATGCCTAAAGCACCTAAAATGGACAGAATTCCATAATTTTAGGCACTTTAGGCATTTTAGCGCATTTTAGGCATTTAAAATTTTCCCAAACAGCATTTTTTGTACTTGCGGCCGCTGCCGCAGGGGCAGGGATCGTTGCGCCCTGTTTTGGGCCCGGATCTGACCGTCGCAGTCATTGCCGCCGGTGTTTGCGGTTCACTGGATTGCCGCCGCCACAGATTGGCCAGTTCCTCGACAAACGGCCGGCAGTGGTTAAAGAAGCGTTTATAACCGGCGCACAGATAGTTCAGTCCCGGTTCTCCGTCCGGGGTTCGAAGGAAGCGGTTTTTGGGACACTCGCCATTGCACAGGTGGAGGACATCACACGATCGACAATACCGGGGCAATGTGTCCTGCTTTGCCTGACCGAAGGCCCTTTGTGGTTTGCATTCCAGCATTTTGACCAGGGGTTTTTCAGCGATATTTCCCATCAGGTGTCCATTGTCCACGAAATGGTCGCATGCATAAAAATCGCCGTTGTGTTCAATGACGGGTATGTCGCCGCAGGTTTTGCGAAAGATGCACAGCGTCTGCTCCTGACCCAAAGCCGCTCTGGACACCTCTTCAAATATCTGCACCTTGACCTGGCCGATATCCCGGCGTTTCCACTCGTCGAAAACAGTGCACAGGAAAGATCCGAAGGCTTCTGCCGGGACACTCCGGTCGCTGACAGCACTCTGTGCATCGGGTTGTGCCTCCACCAGGGGCAGAAACCCGATGTAGGGTGCCCCGATCTGTTTGAAGAATTGATAGACTTCGACGGGATAGCCGACATTATAAGCGTTTACAACACATAGGATGTCAACGGTAGACGTTGTGCTGCCGCAATAGTTCATAACCGCGCATGGTTTGCTTGTAGGTCGGCCGGCGTCTTTTGGTAACACGGTAGCGGTCATGAAATTGTTGGGGGCCGTCCAGGCTGAGTCCGACATTAAAGCCTTCTGATGCCAGAAAGCGGCACCAGTCTGTATCAAGGAGGGTGCCGTTGGTTTGTATGCCATTGGTGATCTGACGGTCTGGCGGGCAATATTTACGCTGCAGCGCCACGATCCTGCGAAAATAATCGACTCCCAGGAGTGTTGGCTCTCCACCGTGCCAGGAAAAACGGATTGAGGATTGGGGGGCGGACCGGATGTGCTGGGCGATGTATGACTCTAAGATGTCATCCGGCATACGATAAGACGACTGTTCCGGATAGAGCAGTTCTTTGTTTAGATAATAACAGTAATCACAGCCCAGGTTGCAGATCGAGCCGGTTGGTTTAACAAATATCTGAAAGTCGTGAGAGGCTCTGTTCATTTCAGGTCCCCATTCTGGTGGTCTAAATTCTATGCCGATAGCAGGCCTGAGTATGGCAAAAAAGGCGTTGTGTATCAATAGTCATGTTGATACAGAATGGCGTGTGATTTTATCTCTCGAAAAAATTCATACCGCTTTCTATTCCGGGTTGGAATTAATAATCCGCAAGCCTATGCCTGGTGCGCGGGTTCAGGGTTTATCCACTTTTTATACTGGCTGTTTTTAACAAGGGCATACAAAGAAGGCGATCTATCACATGTTTACCCGATTATGCGCTCGTCGCCGGCCCTGGTTTTAATAATTGCCGTTCTGCTCCTTGGCGAGCGGGTGTCGCTTCAAGGGGTGGCCGGCATATTGCTTGTGGCTGTGGGGGTGTATATTATAAATATGAAGCGAATCTCCGGCCAGGAACTGCTGGCACCCTTAAAATCCATGGCCCATGATCGTTCCACCCAATTCGCCTTTTTGACCCTAATTTCAGTTGCAATATATTCAATTATAGACAAAATGGCGGTAGCTCACATCCACCCGATCCTGTTTTCCTTTTTTCATCTTTTTTGCGGTATGTGCTATTACACACCCTATATAGCATTCACTAAAAATTTCGCCCAAATCAAAAAAGAGTGGAAATCGGGAACCGTACGGATTATCATGGCAGGAATTATCGGCATCGTCGGCTACGCTTTTATTCTTGTTGCTTTTACCATTGAGCGCGTCAGCTACATTGTCGGCCTGCGGCAGACCAGCATTGTGTTCGCCGTGCTAATGGGAAGTCATTTTCTCAAAGAAAAGCACCCGCGAATTCGCCTGACCGGAGCCTTGATAATATTCGCCGGCGGGTTTTTGATATCGGTGGCTGAATAAAGCGCTGCAATGGCCTGTATTGTCTAGTATGGTTTAAAGAAAGACTGCTAATCAAATTATTTCGCAAGTGTTTAGTATTTCTGCATACTGAGAGAGCTACCGATATGCATCACCAAATACGAAACACGACATTCTTATAACATCTACGCTTTACAAATTTGAAAAGTTCTCAAAATACATGACATACTCCAAATGACGACTAACGTCCTTTTCATCGGCAACAGCCACACGTATTTAAACTTTATGCCCCAGATGCTTCTGGCATTGGTCAATGCCGGGGATCGTGGGCATGAGCTGATGGTGGGTCAATCTACCGGGGAAGGGGCCAGCCTCGAGTGGCACTGGAAAAATCCGTCCAGCCGCGCTCGGATCACTGAAAAACCATGGGATTTTGTGGTTTTGCAGGATCGGAGCGGCGGCCCCCTGGAGGAGCCGGAATCCTTTGAGCATCATGCCGGATTGCTGGATTCAGAGATCCGAAAGCAGGCGGCCCACACCATTTTTTATTTGACCTGGGCCAACCGCACACGGCCGGATACCCAGCAGGTTTTGACTGAGGCATACGCTAAGATGGCAGGGAAACTGGGCGCTATCCTATCACCGGTCGGCCTTGCCTGGGAGGCGGTCCATCGGGAGGAACCCGATCTTGAGCTTCATCATCGGGACGGTCGTCATGCAAACCCTGTCGGATCATACCTGACGGCCTGTGTGTTTTTTTCCGTCCTATTCAGCACCAGCCCTGAAGGGCTGCCGGGGACCTTTTACCATAAAGGCAAGATGCGGTTGGATCTGGATAAGGACCAGGCATTATTACTTCAGAGAGTGGCGTGGGAAACGGTCACATCGATTTCGGATTTTAGATTTCGGATTTCGGATTGATGAAAGGATTGTTATCGATTAATTTTTTTGACAATCAGTTATCGCTGAATGTTCCTTAAACACTAAATACCCAACACAAAACACTACTATCATGATAAAAGCAGTCATTTTCGATTTTGGTCAAACACTGGTCGACTCCGCCAACGGTTTTCGTGCGGCCGAAAAAGAGGCTCAGGATAAACTGCTTACGAATCTAGGGTTGACTGTCAGAGAAGATTTTTTAACGATTTATCGACGGTATCGCAAAGAATTTCATGATCGATCAAACTTTTCCAGGAATTCTCTGTGGCAGGAGGTATTCTATTACTACTGTGTTGCTGTGGACCGTGATTTGCTGGTTCGTTGGGAAACTGAGTACTGGGAAACCGTCAAAAAACATACCGCTTTATTCCCCGAAGTAAACGGAGTGCTTGACATTCTTCGCACCCGGTATGAAATTGCCCTCATCACCAACACCCAGGGGCAAAAATCGACTGGGACCCATCGCATCAGCCTTTATCCGGAGCTGGAAAGTTATTTTAAAGTTATCATTGTGGCAGGGGAAGGCGGGATACCCACCAAGCCAGATCCGCAGCCGTTTCACCAGTGCCTGGAGAAATTGGGAATTTCACCCCCGGAGGCGGTCTATATCGGCGATGATTGGCGTATCGACATTTGTGGTGCCAGAGACGCCGGCATGCACGCCATTTGGCTGAAGCACCATGCGGTTAAGCGCAATTGGCCTGAAATTGAGAATCCGGGGCCGGTGATTACCAGGCTGGATGAGCTCCTTGATCTTGAGAAGCTCTAAAAGGCTCTATGCCTTCTTTCAAGACCGTGCTTTAAAGAAGCAGAGTGGGTTGATGCAGCGAGTGTGCCGATAGGCAAGTAGTATAGGTGTCAGGTTTCAGGTGTCAGGTTTCGGGATGAACGTCAGAATATTCAGACACTGACACCTGACACCCGAAACCTTCATTTGCACTATTTATCAAAAAAAACTTTAAACACCACGGCCGCTCCCGAGCGCGTGGTTCTGACGACTTCTCCGGTTACCATGATAGGCTTCTTAGATTTGGGAAATTTAAATGTCATCGCAATTTCCTGTCCGATCGACAACGGACTGGTGGTTTTAATAAAAATTCCGGAACCACTTATGTCCTGAATAGATGCATTGAATTCGGAATCCGAAGTTTTGCAATTGACGATGATCGGATGGTCTTCTTCAAATAACTTCCTTGCATCTTTTCTGTTTTTTACTAATTCAGTCGTCATTTGTCGAGAGATTGGCCGAGCTACAATTAAACTTAAGAGAACCGCTCGTATCGATAGATTATCATACAGCCCTGGGCAATGCAATTCCCATTTTATAACTCGTCGTCGGAATTGCCGCTATGCTGAAGCGTCCCCATTGGCCTGGATGCTTTTTTTTATTGTCAACTTGTTGATTCCTCGTTTTCTTGCGTAGCTGATTTTATCCACCAGTTCCTTGGTGATATGAATTCCGAGCCCTCCGATTTGAGCACTGTCAACATCTGTCGGGAGTTCTGCCGCCTTTTTTTTGAGTGGATTAAATGGCACACCATCATCTTCCATTGTTGCAATCAGCATAGTGTCATCCACCTTGATGGTGAATTTTATTTTATGCTCCCGGCCGTCTTTGAAACCATATGAAACTATATTTGTGAACAATTCATCCAGGCAGACATTAATTTCTGATATGCTGAGTTCCGGCAGTCCGATATCGCGGCCAATATCAATTAAATGCTGGCCTAACGCTTTTAGGTTGGACAAATTGTTGTCAAGTTCAAATGAATAGTTTTGTGTTTTCACTTTAATCCATAATTTTAGGCACTTTTGGCAATTTAGGCATTTCTTGGGGTAGCTTGCATTTTACACAAAAAGATCTTGCCACATAATGCCAAAAAATTAACAATTAAGATACTAATTTTCTTCCCAGTTTAAAATTACTTTGCCGGATTTTCCCGAGCGCATGACTTCAAAGGCTTTTTCATACTCACGATAGTGAAACCGGTGGGTGATGACAGGGGTGATGTCCAGACCCGACTGGATCATGACGGTCATTTTGTACCAGGTCTCATACATTTCTCGGCCGTAGATGCCCTTGATGGTCAGACCGTTGAACACGACAAAATCCCAGTCAACGGCAGTATTCGGCGGCAGGATGCCTAACAGGGCAATCTTGGCCCCGTGACACATATTGGGCAGCATCGAGCGCAAGGCCTCGGGGTTGCCGGACATTTCCATGCCGACGTCAAAACCTTCCTTCATGCCCAGTTTTTTCTGAGCCGCTTCTACTTTTTGCCGCCGTGCATCTATGACCAGGGTGGCCCCCATCTTTTTGGCCAGTTTCAGGCGATAAGGATTGACATCGGTTATGACGACATGGCGTGCACCGGCATGCCGGGCGATGGCGGCGGCCATGCATCCGATGGGTCCGGCTCCGGTGATCAAAACATCTTCTCCCAGAACGTCAAAGGACAAAGCCGTGTGGGTAGCATTTCCCAGCGGGTCAAAACAGCTGAGGATATCCATGGGAATATCCGGATCGCAATACCAGACGTTGGTTTGCGGTATGCTTAAATACTCGGCAAAAGCCCCCGGCCGATTGACGCCGACACCGCTGGTTTGCATGCACAGATGCCGCCGGCCTGCCAGACAATTTCGGCAATGCCCGCAAATCAGATGGCCTTCACCGGAAACCAGATTACCGGGTTTAAAGTCATGAACATTGTCGCCGATTTCAGCCACTGTACCGACAAACTCATGGCCGACGTGCATGGGAACCGGTATGGTTTTTTGGGCCCAGTCATCCCAGTTGTAAATATGAACGTCGGTGCCGCAGATGGAGGTCTTTGCGATTTTGATCAGGACATCATTGACGCCGATTTCCGGCACCGGCACATCCTGCAGCCAAATGCCAGGCTCCGGTTTTGCTTTTACCAGCGCTTTCATTTTCATTGTTCATACCTTGCAATTTTAGAAAAGAAATTAAGGAATGGATTCGTTTATATTTAAAAAAACATTTGACAGGATTTACAGGATATACAAGATTTTTCCCGGTTTCTTCCGGAAACCGGAAAATTAAAATATCCTTTATATCCTGTAAATCCTGTCTAAATTTTTTCTTTTAAGATAAGAATCCATTCATCATTTTTATTTAATCACCTTCAACTTCTTGCCGACCTTTGATGAATTTTTCCAGGGCAAACTCAAGATCTTCTCTGGTGTGGGCTGCCGAAATTTGAACCCGGATGCGTGCCTGGCCTTTTGGTACCACAGGGTAGAAGAACCCGACGGCGTAGACCCCTTCATCCAGAAGCCTGGCCGCCATATCCTGGGCCAGTTTGGCATCTCCCAGCATGATCGGGACAATGGGATGACTGCCTGATTTGATAGTAAAGCCTGCCCGGGTGATTTCTTTTCTGAAAAATTTGGTGTTTGATTCCAGCCTTTTCCTGGGGGCCTCGGATTCTTCCAATAAATCGATGGTTTTTAGAGCCGCTGACACAATGGGGGGCGCCAGGGAATTGGAAAAAAGATAGGGCCTCGAACGCTGCCGGAGTATTTCGATGATGTCTTTGCGTCCCGTCGTGAATCCGCCGGATGCGCCGCCCAGGGCCTTGCCCAGGGTTGACGTGATGATGTCAACCCGTTGCTGAACCTTGCAAAGCTCGACGGTGCCGCGTCCTGTGGGGCCCACGAAACCGGTGGCATGGCTGTCATCGACCATTACGAGGGCATCGTATGTTTCGGCCAGATTACAAATCTTATCGAGTTTGGCAATGTCACCATCCATGCTGAAAACACCGTCGGTGGCGATCATTCTGGTTTTGGCTGATGCGGAATCTTTGAGGCATTTTTCCAGCGCATTCATGTCCCCGTGGTCGAAACGGTAGCGGGCCGCCTTGCACAAACGGACACCGTCTATGATCGATGCATGATTTAAAGCATCTGAGATGATGGCGTCATTTTCATCCAGCAGAGTTTCGAACAAGCCGGTATTGGCATCAAAACATGATGAGTAAAGGATCGTGTCATCGGTTCCGAAAAATTGGCTGATTTTTTTTTCAAGCGTATGGTGGATATCCTGGGTTCCGCAGATAAAGCGCACCGAAGCCATTCCGAACCCACGTTCATCGAGGCTTTTCTTGACCGCCGCAATGATATCTTTATTATCCGCCAGGCCGAGATAGTTATTGGCGCACATATTCAACACCTGCTTTTGACCGACCCGGATGCGGGCTTGCTGGGCAGATGTTATGTATCGCTCGGATTTATAAAGGCCGGATTCGGTGATCTCTTCCAGTTCGGTCTGAAGCGCATCCCGAAATTTTCCATACATGGTTGACTCCTTCGGTCAGAAAACAGATGATCCGCCTTCGCTCTGCGAGCTACGGCGCGGCATGCAGATGTCTGTGCCAGAGGCCGAAAACATAGTTCGGATGACAGAAAACATGACTGTACGACTGTCATCTGATTCTTTATTTGGATAGCTTTCTTGCTTTATGATTTATATTATACGAAAAATTGATTTTATCAACCGGCATTGTGCAATTTATTATCTGAGGATCTATGATTACTAGAAAAGGATCCACCACGGGATTGGGGTACTTAGATTATTTTCAGTGCTATAGTTGGAGTACTCGAGTAATGGTTGATAATCTGACGATCTGATGAACGAAAAGCATGATAATCAACACTGAAAATCTAAAGCTAACCCAAGTTTAGCTCTATTTGTTATATTCTGAAACTTATTGCCAGGAAGAGGGCGACGCAGATTGATTGGGCCCGTTCACTTCTTCCGTCCTATTCCGATGAGATTATTCATGTGTATATTGCCCGGGAATTAACCCCGGCCCGTCAAAGGCTTGACAAAGATGAAATCATAGAAGTTGTGCACTATCCATTAGAACAAACCCTCAAAATGATTGCCGATGGGCGCATCACCGATGCGCTGACAATCCTGAGTTTGCAGAAAGCCTGGTTATATTTATTTGGAGTGCCTAAAGCGCCTGCATATAATCTTCCGACCACTTAAATACCATGTCGATAAAATTTTGCAGAGATTCGGAGAGATATTTATCTTTGTGGTGGACCATGTAGAATCTGCGGGTCATGGAAGGATCCGCGCAGGGGAATGGCGCGCAGCCGTTTGGTTCTGATTTCTTCGTTGGCGACCTTCCTTGATATCAGCGCAACACCGATGCCATCTTCAACTGCCCGCTTAATGGCGCGGTTGCTGGAAAGCTCCAGGTGAACCTCAACGGAAAGATCATTTTCACGAATATAGTTCTCCAGGGCTCTGCGCGGAGCTGAATCAGTTTCGTGCATGATTAATTGCTGGTCCTCCAGACTCCGGGGGTCAAATCGGGCGTGACGGGTCAGGGAGTGGCCCGGAGGGGTTATGATAACCAGCTGGTCTTCCAAAACTTCTCTGATCAGCAGCTTTTTATGTTCGACAGGATAAGAAATGAATCCGATGTCATTGTTTAGAGTGGCCGTTTGTTCAGCCACCTGTTCGGTGGGCAGGATATTCATGGAAATTCGTACCAGAGGATAGACTTTGCTAAAGGGTATAATAATATGCGGCAGGTAGTAATCTCCAAAACTCTCGCTTGAAAGGATCCGAATCCGCCCTCTTTTACGCTGCTGAAAATCACGGATGCTCTCTTCGGCTTTGCTTTCCAGTTCAAATATTTTTTCGGCAATCTCATAGAGCACCTCCCCGGCATCGGTCAGAATCAGCTTTTTGCCGATGTGATCGACAAACTTCATATCGTAAAATTCCTGCAGACGCTGGATGCCTTTGGTAACTGCCGGCTGGGTGATGAAAAGGTCTTCGGCCGCCAGACTTAAATTTCTTTTTTTGGCAGCCAGATAAAATATTTTTAGCTGGTTAAGGTTCATATGTTATAACTTTTTGTAATCCAATGGGGTCAAACAATTATATTTATTAGCTAACATATTGGGCTGATTCTGTCCAATCGGGAAATGTTTCAGGGGTCATCTTCGACCCATTTTTGAATCATTTCAATAAGATCGGCTAATGGCCGGGAAATAAATTTATCCCGGCTTTTAATCATATAAAATGACCGGGTGATTTGCTGGCCGGATACCGGGATCGATAATTAATTTTCCGGCCTTAATTTCTTCAGCGGCCACTTTCTCGGATATCAGCGCGATACCATCGCCTGCAGCCACCGCTCGTTTGATGGCCTCATTATTTGAAAATTCCAGGTATTTTGAGATTTGTACATTTTCCTCATCCAAAAATTTTTCAACAGCCATTTGAAGGGCCGAGCCATGTTCATGCATGATCATAGCCTTTCCCTCAAGGTCCCGGGGCCTGAGTTCGGTCAGGGAAGCCAGACTGTGCCGGGGTGAGACGATAATGATGAGATTTTCTTCCAACACTTCGCTTAAGATTAATTTTTCGTGTTCGACCGGATAAGAGATAAAACCGATTTCGTTTTGCAGCCCGATGGTGGTGTCAATAATTTTATCGGTGGGCAAAATGTCTACCTTGACGCGGATAGCAGGATTTAAGGCTTTGAACTGATTGATTAAAGCCGGCAGATAGTAGGCCCCGAAACTTTCGCTAGCGTGTATTCTTAACTGGCTGCCTTCTTCGACCTGGAAACTGTGGATACTCTCTTCGGCCAGTTTTTCCATGGAGAAAATTTTTTCGGCAATCTCGTATAATGCAACCCCGGCTTTGGTTAATCCCAGCTTTTTTCCCTGGCGTTCTACAAATTTGATTTCATAATACTCCTGCAGACGCTGGATGCCCTTGGTTACGGCCGGCTGGGTGATATTCAACTCGGCGGCGGCATTGCTCAGGCTTTGGCGTTTGATCGCCAGGTAAAATAGTTTGAGTTGATTAAGATTCACATCCTGTTTATAACCTGAGGTTATATGAAAATACAATTAGTTTTTTGACCAACAGCCTAATTTTATATTAATTTTTCATAGGTGTAAGACTATAAAGGAGCGAAATTATGAAAGACCAGGCACAGATTGTTATCATCGGGGGGGGCATCTTTGGGACCAGTATAGCCTATCATCTTGCCCGGGCCGGTTGCACCGACGTGGTTCTGGTGGAAAAAGGCGAATTAACCAGCGGCACGACCTTTCATTCCGTCGGCCTGGTTTCCCAGTTTCGTACGTCTCCGGCATTGATGAAGGTGATGAATTATACCATCAATCTGTACAATGAACTGGCCAAAGGGGAAGGGGGCGATTCCCTTGGCTGGCACACGGTGGGAAGTTTGAGACTGGCCAGCAGTAAAGATCGCTTAAAAGCGCTGCAGCGGGAGGTTAGCCGGGCCAACGCCATTGGCCTGACCGCCGGGATCATATCGCCTGAAGAAGTTTTGCAAAGATGCCCCCAATTGGCCACGGACAGCCTTTACGGTGCCGTTTACGTGCCGGATGACGGGCATATCGACCCCAGCGGGATTACATTCGAGTTCGCGCGCCTGGCCAGAAAGATGGGGGTTGAAATCAATACCAACGTGCAAGTTACCGGTATCAAGCTTTCGACGGCGAGGGAAGTGACCGAAGTCATCACCGACCACGGCAACATCAAGACCGAATGTGTGGTCAATGCCGCCGGGCAGTGGGCGCCTCGGATCGGTGAAATGGTGGGTGTTCACATTCCCATCGTCCCTATGATGAATCAGTACCTGACGACCAAACCGATCGAGGGCCATGAATTGCCCCCCCAGACGCCGGTGATCAGAGACCCGGACAGACTGTTTTACTGCCGCGAAGATGTCGGATCTTATCTGGTCGGCGGTTTTGAGACCAACCCCAAACCCTGGTCGACAGACGGTGTGCCCTGGGATTTTACCCAGGAACTGCTGCCCGGCGAATGGGATATTTTTGAAGGCATCATGGAAGGGGCCATGCAGCGGATTCCCATCCTGAATGAAGCCGAGGCGATTGAGCTTATCAACGGTCCGGATGCGTTTACCCCTGACGGCTATTATGCCATGGGTCCGGTCCCCGGTCTGAAAGGCTTCTACGTTGCCGCCGGTGGTTCCGACAACGGCATTGCCGGTGGCGGCGGGGTCGGCATGCTGATGGCTGAATGGATTCTGGAAGGGGAGACTTCCATCGATACCCACGAAATGAATGTCAGGCGTTTCGGGCCCCACCTGACGGACAAAGCCTTCCGCGTTGAGCAATGCCGCGAAGTGATCCGCTATTATTACCACCTGCGTTATCCCAATGATGAGAACGAATGGGGTCGCCCGCTGCGTACCAGCCCGCTTTATGAACGACTAAAGGAACGCGGTGCTGTTTTCGGGCTCAAAAACGGCTGGGAACGGGTAAATTATTTTGATACCGGCCAAACCTGGCGTCAGGCCGGTGCCGATCAGAAAAACTGGGGCTGGGAGCGGCCGCCTTACTTTGACCGGGTGGGCAGTGAAGTTAAAGCGGCCCGTGAGCGGGTGGCACTTTTTGATATGACCTCTTTTGGCAAGATTCGACTGCGGGGTCCCGGTGCGCTGGATCTTCTTCAGCAACTGGCGGCCAACAATCTCGACAAGCCGGTTGGCAGCGTTACCTATACCCAGTTTCTAAATCCCAAAGGCGGCATTGAAAGCGACGTGACCGTTACCCGTCTGAAAGATGACGAATTCAGGATCATTTCCGGAACCGCCTTTGTGTCCAACGACTTTGGTTGGATTCAATTTCATTTGCCGGACGACGGATCGGTTGAAATTGAAGATGAGACCGAAAACCTGTGTTGTCTGGGACTTTGGGGTCCCGGGTCCCGGCAGGTGCTGGGGGTTGTGTGCGGCAGTGATCTATCCAATGCGGCATTTCCTTACATGACGGCCCAATCGATAGAGGTGAGTAATATTACGGTATGGGCCCAACGGGTGAGCTACGTCGGAGAACTTGGCTGGGAGCTTTACATTCAACCGGAGCAAGCCGTGACGGTGTGGGATGCCCTGGTGGATGCCGGCCGGGAATACGGTATTCAGCCAGCCGGCTACAAGGCCCTGGATGCCCTGCGGATTGAAAAGGGGTATCTGTACTGGAGCGGTGATATTACACCCGAGGATAATCCCCTGGAAGCCGGATTGGGGATGTTTGTGGCGATGGGCAAGCCGGACTTTATCGGTAAAGAGGCCCTGGAGAAAATACAAAACCAAGGCCCTGGCTCCAGGCTGGTGGCACTCACCATGGATGCCGGCGGCAACCTTTACGGCGGCGAATCGGTATATCGCGGCGGTAAGGTCATTGACCGCATACGTTCGGGAAATTACGGCTATATCATCGGCAGGGATATCGGGTTGGTGTATTTGCCCTTGGATCTGGCCAAAGCCGGTACTGAATTAGAAGTCCAGGTCATGGGGGAGCGTGTTAAGGCAACGGTTGCAAATTTGCCGCTGGTGGATCCGAAAGGCCTGAAGCTCAAGGTTTAGGTCAAGCGTATTACCAGTTTAGAGAGTATAACTTGATAAGGTCCCATGTTTTAGAGGACAGATGACAGAAGCCAGAGGTCAGATGACTTATCTGCACTATCCAAATCAACGGTTCGATATCTTATTCAACTCCTCTAAAGTGGTTGATTTGTCATAAACACTGGAGACAACCTGATAATCCGTATTGGCAGCCGGCATCATGAAGCTTACTCTGCGATGGGGTTGGTCATATCCCGGCCTCGGATACCAGTATTCTATCCAGGCCCCTTTGGGTTTATCCATGGCTTCTTTGCACAGATCCATAATGTAAAATTTGCCGGTTATGTAGCATTTCAATCTCGATAAATTCAGGCCGACATCCTTGCTTTTGGGGCCGGGAAGACAATAATTATCGATACACTTGGCTACCTCGACATAGGTGTTTTTCCAGACAAATCTGCCGTTGGGATTTTGAAACTCGCTTAATCCCGATTCTCCGTGCTTGGACAGGAATGCGGCAGCCTCCGCTACTTTTTCATACACCTCCCGGACGGTAGCTGCGCCGGTGACTAATTCGGATTGCGCCAAGGCTAAAGACGGTGATAAAAGAATCAGAATGAAAAAAAGCCTCATTGTATTACCTCCAAGAAAAGCTGATAGCTCATAGTCCCACCGCGGCAGGACTGATAGTCTGAAGGGTTACTATCATCCTTTCGAGACGGTTTCAAGGCAGATCAGGAACTATTGCCTTCAACCCATTTCGCATTGACATTCACTCACCTGATCTCTGACCCCTACTTCACCCCGGCCAAAACCAGGCCGACAGATATTGCGGCAATGCCGATTGTTTTGGGCAGGTAACGGGGCTCCTTGAGAAAGGCCATACCGAATATGGCACCCAATGGGATGCTGAGCTGGCGAAATGCGGCCACATAGCTGACGTTGGTTACATAATTCATCGATACGAGAACGATCCCATAGGTAAGGTAGATCCCGATGCCGGTGAGGACGGCCGGGCCTTTAAAGGATGCTATTACTTCCGGCACGCTTTGTCTTTCGCGCCGGTTGACGATCACGAACAGACCCTGCCAGAGTGAACAGCTGATTCCCTCCAATACCATGTAAACCAAAGTGCCCTGCACCGGGCTCATGGGTTTACCGGGGAGCTCTCTCAGGTACCGCAAAGCCATATCATCCGCAACCGTATAACCTGCAACCCCTACCGCAGCAAGTATGGCCAGCAAGCAGCATAAGTTCATGTAATTGGAGAGATGAAAGTCCCCAAATGCTTTTATTGGAAGGATGATGCAGCCGGAAACGATCAGAATCGTTCCGACGAAAAACCATCCTCCCGGCGGCTGGCCTTCACTCAATAGCAGGGATAGAAGGAATACAAAAATGACCGGTAAGGAGCGTGCCAGAGGATAGGCGATGGAGATGTCTCCGGCACGATAGGCCCCTGCCAGGGCTTCCATATAGGCTGCCAGAATAAAGCCGGACACACCGACAATGATCCATACCGATGGGGGCACCAAAGGTATGAAGCTTGCGAAATAATAAAGAATCGGCAAAACACAGATCACGCCGATGGTATTTGCTACCAGATAGAAAGCCTGGGTCGGATGCTCCTTTTTGCTGATAAAGTTCCAGCCGGCGTGGGTAAAGGCTGAGATTATGAGGAGGATGGTGGCCGTTAGGGTCATAAAAGTACTGGTTTCAAGTGCTCGAATTGAAAATCAAACCGCAGAATATCGAATATCGAACCGCAGAATTTCGAAGGATGGAATCGCTGCGCTCTGTCTTCTTTAAAATAGGCAGAATACATTACTTCGACATTCATTATTCGCCTTTTTTTTCCACCTCAGCCATACACTCCTCAATAATCGCCAGGGCCTGATCCATTTCTTCCCGGGTGATGGTCAGTGCCGGGGTGAGGGTAATAATATTTCCCATGGTGAGTTTAAAGCTTAGCCCCTTTGAAAGGGCGGCATACATGACCGCTTCGGCTTCATCGGAGGCCCGTTCACGGGTTTGCCTGTTTTTCACAAGCTCGATGCCAAGGAACAAACCCAGTCCGCGAACATCGCCGATCACAGGATAGCGGTCTTTCATTTCGTTCAGGCGTCCGAGGGTGTATTGCCCCAGATTTTGAGCGTGCGCTACCAGATTGTGGGTTTCGATATAATTGATGGTGGCCAGTGCCGCCGCGCACCCGACGGGACTTTTCTCATGGGTGTAGTGGCCCATTGCCCGGTCACCGGCAACATCCAGGGCTTCACTGGCAATCATGGCTGCCAGAGGGAAAACCCCCCCGCCCAACCCTTTGCCGATGACGACAATATCCGGAACGGTATCGAAATTTTCGAAGGTAAACATTTTACCGCTGCGGCCGAGGGCATGGGGGATTTCATCAAAAATCAGCAGGGCACCATGGCGGTCACAGGCCTGGCGAATTTTTTGCCAGTACCCGGGCCTGGGAATATAGGGCGTACTGCGGATGGGTTCTGCAATAACTGCTGCAATGTCGCCTTCTTTTTCCAAAATGTATTCGACATAATTGGCACAGGCCAAATCACAGCCTCCCCGCTCCGAGCAGCCAAACACACAGCGATACTCATCCGGAGGCGGCACGTGCTCGGTTCCCGGAAGCAGCGGGCCCATGTCCTGGCGAAAAATAGCCTCACCCCCGATGGAAATGGTGTCCAGGGTGGCGCCGTGAAATGAGTCCCACATGGAAATGGTTTTATGCCGCCCGGTTGCCACCCGCGCCAGCTTTACCGCCATTCCGATGGCCTCAGCCCCCCCCGGGCAGAATAAAGACTTATTCAAATTGCCCGGAGCGATGTCGGCCAGCTTTTTGGCCAGGTCAACAGCCACCCGGTTGGTATAACGGCGGGTGCAAAATGAAAGCTCATCCAGCTGATCTTTGATGGCACTGATAACATCGGGGTTGGCAAAACCGACCTGGTGAACGTTGTTGCCGTGAAAATCCATATAGCGCCGGCCCTGCATATCTTCAATATAAATGCCTTCGCAGCTGCGCATGGTGTTCAGACAGGGAGTGGACAGCGATTGTTTCAAAAAATAGCGGGCGTCTTCATTCAGCAGTTTCTGGCTTTCAGCATCGATCTGTTCCTTTTGCCATTTTTCGCGGCGGGGCGATATGTTAATATCACCTTCGGATTTGTGGAGTCGGGGCATTGCCAATCTCCTTGGTTAAATAATTGTGGAGTACTGGAGTGATGGAGTCAGTGGAATTCGGATTTCGGATTGCAGACTGCGGATTGACACAAATACAATGGAATCAAATTCATACTAGAATTCCGCAATCCAAAATCCTAAATCCGCACTCGAATCATTTCATCATTACCAAACTGTTTAAAAATTAAAAACACCCGGTAAATTTGTCCTCTATCCGGACATAGAACTGTTATCTTAATATCTGCTGGCTATCCTAATAGTCAAACGAATAATGCTTATAGGGTCGATAACCAAGGGTTATTCCTTTACTCCAAAACGCCAGTACTCCAATACTCTATGATCCCGATATTTAAACAATCCATGATTGATTTAACAGCTTCATGTCTGCTATTAAATAATATCTCGAAAACATGCTGAGGAGCCGATCCGTGAAAAAAGATAAAAGAATCGAGCGTGAGCAGGGGGATGTCAATACCACCCGGAACCGCAGGGAATACTGGAAACGGAATTTGAAAGGCGAGTCAAGGAGATGGTTTGAAGAAGATCAGAAATATTTTCTGCACCAGAGCCTGTCGACGCCGGTGTTAAATGTCTTGTCCCGGGCTCAAGGGGCTTACATTGAGGATTTAGGTGGGAATAAATATATCGATATGCACGGCAACGGGGTGCATAATGCCGGATTCAACAACCCGGCCGTTATTGAGGCCGTCAAAAAGCAGCTGGATGAAGGCATGACCTTTTGCCCCCGGCGTTATACGAATATCCCGGCCATTGAACTGGCCAAAAAGCTGGCGGAAATCACCCCCGGCGATTTATGCCGGTCTCTTTTCTGCCCGGGAGGATCGGAGGCGATCGAGATGGCCCTGATGCTGGCCAAACAGGTAACCGGTCGTTTCAAAACCATTTCCTTCTGGGATTCTTTTCACGGTGCCGGCCTGGGCGCCGCCAGCGTCGGTGGTGAAGAACATTTTAGCGGCGGGCTCGGCCCCATGGTGCCGGGCGCTTTTCATGTTGAATTTCCCAACTACTACCGCAATCCCTGGGGATTTTCTTCCGAAGAAGAAGTGGATGCCGAATGCCTGCGCCAGATAGAGCTGGTCTTAAAGCGTGAACCGGAAATGGCCGCCATCATCGGAGAACCCATATCCGCCACACCGGTGGTCCCGTCCCGCAGATACTGGCAAGGGGTCAAAGATCTGTGTGAACAATATGGGGCCCTGCTGATTTTTGATGAAATTATCGAAGGCTTCGGCCGCACCGGCAAACTGTTTGCCTGCGAGTATTTTGTGACCCCGGATGTTCTGGTGCTCGGCAAATCTCTTGGGGGCGGATTGCTGCCCTTTGCCGGAATCGTGACCCATGAGAAGTATAACATCTGCCAGCATCGCTCGGTGGGGCACTATACCCATGAAAAAAACGCTTTATGTTCGGCGGCCGCGCTGGCTGAAATCGATTACATCGCCGAACATAAACTCCATGAACATGCTGCTGAACTCGGCGATTATACATTGAAGAGACTCACTGATCTCAAAGAAAAACACCCGTTGATCGGCCATGTGGCCGGTCTGGGCCTTCACATCGGCATCGATCTTGTCAGCGATCAAAAGACCCGGCAGCGGGCGGTGGATGAGGCCGAGATCATTATGTTTAAATGCCTGGAAAAAGGACTTTCCGCTAAAACCATCGAGGGCAATGTACTGACGTTGAGACCGGCGCTGGTTATTAGCCGGGAGGAAATGGACCGGGCAATTGACATAATTGATGAGACCATCGGTGAGGTTGAAGAGGGTAAGAAGTATTAATCATTTGGTTCAGGGGATGTTAAAAAGCGAATATCGAATATCGAATCATGAATGTTGAATATCGAAGGAATGTATTCTGTCTATTTTTATAAAAAGGACTGAGCAATGCGAAACCCTCATTCGAAATTCTGCGGTTTATTATTCTGCGGTTCGCTTTAAAACATCCCCTGCACCTTTGAAGCCCAGATTTATTACTTTTAGTCATAAATAATATGTTAATTATTATTTTGACTTATCCCTAAGTAATATTTATAAAATCAGTATCTTCCGCAATTCTGTAAAGACAGGGTCAAACTGTTATCGAACCAATATTCTTCATACTGTTAGGCGCCAGTGCTTATGTTGGCTGGAATATCGGCGCCAATGATACGGCGAATTGCATCGGCACGACGGTTGGTTGCGGCCTGTTAAGTTTCAAACGAGCCGTCATCCTGGTAGCCGTGTTTGCGATTCTGGGTGCCATGCTCCAGGGCCATCATGTCATGAATACAATCGGTAAGGGGATCGTCAAAACCGATTTGAATTATCTGGCCGTTTGCGTAGCACTGATCTGTTCAGGATTTTTTGTAACCCTGGCCACCTTTTTTCGAATTCCCACCTCTACTTCCCAGTCCATTGTCGGCGGTGTGGTTGGTATTGGGCTGGCTGTGGGCGCTGAAATTGATTTTTCTAAATTCATCCTGATCGCTGAAAGCTGGATCATATGTCCCCTTCTGGTCATGGTAATCGCATTCGGATTGATGCATCTGATCAGGCTTGTATTGAACAGATTTGGACCCAGTTCGATTCTTTTTCAACAGGCCTTTGGATATCTGGCAATTATATCAGGCTGTTACGTTGCTTATTCGATGGGGGCCAACAATGCCGGCAATGCGGTCGGCCCGGTTGCCAATCTCAACATCTTTCCACCCAAAGTGCTGTTGTTTATCGGCGGCCTAAGTATTGCCATGGGAGCGGTCACTTACGGGAGAAAAGTTGCGGATACCGTCGGCAAAGGTATTACGTCCCTTGACATCCCGGGTGCGTTTGTCGCTCAGGTTGCATCAGCCTTCGGAATGCATCTTTTTTCCATGTTTGGCATTCCGGTTTCAACCTCTTCGGCCATTGTGGGTGCAGTGGTAGGTGTCGGCCTGGTAAAAGGCGCCAAGGCGATCAGCAAAAAGACCATCCTGTCTATTCTGATCGGGTGGGCATTGACACCGGTTCTGTCAGGAACGGTTTCCTTTATGCTGTATAAGGTGATAAAAAGTTTGCTGGCCGCATAGGCATGTCAGGATGATGCTTCTAACCAGGCAGAAGCGGTAGGCTCGATTATCGCCGGTCAAGATATATGCCGATTCTTACGGGCCTTTTGGTTTTGATTGCCGCTAAACATACTTGTATGCTATAGACAATTTGGCTATTTCGTCTGAAAACGCTGGCCATATCCAAGGAGAATTTATCATGCTGTTTAAAAAAGAAAAAGAGGTCATCGAATTTATATTAAAGCATCTTGACCTGGTTGAGGACTCGCTGAAAACAGGCATCAATACCGTTGAAAATTATCTTGAGAACAACATCAGCGAAGCCAAAGTTCTAGCCAGCAAAGTCAGAAGCCTTGAATCAGAGGCCGATGTCGTCCGTTATGAGATTCGAGACAAACTTTACTCCGGTGCCTATCTGCCCCTGCTGCGCGAGGACATCTATAAGCTGATTGAAAGCATTGATAAAGTGGCCAATGCCGGTGAAGCCACCTGCGATTTTTTTCTGAACCAGCGCCCGAGGATACCCGATGAATTGAAACCTGCCTTTTTTGAAGTTGCCGAAGAATCCCTGGGAATCATCGATAATCTGAAACTTGCGGTTTTGTGTTATTTTAAAGGCGAGTGCAAAATCGAGACGGTCCGTGAACATACCAAAGAGGTTGGGATGCAGGAGTCACGGGTTGACAAACTCGAGTGGGATTTGACGAAAGCCATTCTCACGTCATCCATGGACCTCGCCCACCAGCTGCACTTAAGACTTTGCCTGGAAAGTATCGTCGAAGTCTCCGACCGGGCGGAAGATGCCGGTGACCAGCTGGAGCTGGCCACCCTGAAATCGATGGTGTAAAATTATTTATTTGTATTTTGGAGCTTGAAATTTGGGATTTTATTTTCATATTACGTCATTTTTTTCAAACCCCTTAATTTCTTCATCCCTGTAGCCAATTTCCTGCAAGATGGCAGCCGTGCTTTCTCCAAAGTTCACCGGAGGGGTTCGGACCGATCCCGGGGTCTCACTCAGCTTGACGGCCACGCCGAGAGTTTTTGATTTTTTACCGTCCAGGCCTTCGATTTCAACCACTGTTTCTCTCTGCAGGAAAAGGGGGTCCTCCAGTACTTCTCTGGTAGATTGAATTTTCCCCCAGCAGATATCCAGGTCATCCAGCACGGCATCCCATTCGTCCAGGGTTTTTTGTTTAAATGTTTGGCGCATGTGCTTCAGGATTTCTTCGCGTCGCTGATCATCGTATTGCAGGGGCCCATATTCGGGAACCTCGAGGGTATCACAAAGCTGCTTCCAGAAGCGGTTTTCAACCGCACCGATGGATAGATACCGGCCATCGGCGGTCTCATAGGTATTGTAGCAGGCATAGCGATGGGACAGCAGCCCATCCGCGCGTTTGGGCTCCTGTCCGGTAAGCTGGCGAAAAAACAGGGCGGCAGGAAGAAACCCTACCATCCCGTCGGTCATGGATATATCGATGTATTGTCCTTGGCCGGTATTTTGGCGGGCAAAAAGGGCCAGAAGAATTCCAATGGCTGCATTCATGCCACCGCCGGCGATGTCAGCGATTTGAACCCCGGGGATGGAAGGCGGCCGGTCCTTCTCACCGATGAGATCCAGAACCCCGGCATAGCTGAGATAATTTGCGTCGTGCCCCACACGGTCTCGAAACGGTCCGGTCTGGCCATATCCTGTAATCGAGCAGTAAATAATTTTCGGGTTGGCCTTGCGAACCGACTCATAACCCACCCCCAGCCGGTCGACCACACCGGGCCGGAATCCTTCCAGCAGGACATCGGCCTTTTCGATCAGGCGGTAAAAAATCTCCTGGCCCTTCTCGGTCTTCAGATTCAACGACATGTGCTCTTTGTTGCGGTTGATCAAGTTGAAAAAAAGCCCGTCGGCCAGAAATCGTTTGTCTTCGACCGCGATGACCCGGGCGCCGTGATCTGCCAGAATCATCGAACAGTATGGCCCCGGCAGGAGGCGGGAGAGGTCGATTACAGTTATTCCATTTAAGGCGCCATGCTTTGCCATATGTGCTTCTCCAAATTATTATGTTAGGATTTACGGTTTGTAACGATTCCTCACTTAATTGGCTTAAAAGATGAACGTTCAACTTCAAACAGGCTGAACATCGAACATCGAACGTCCAACGTTGAACATCGAATGATGATGTCGCTGCGCTCCGCAATTTTTTTCCAGTTTTTTGAAAATCCGATGACAATTCATGGATGTCTGTTTCTTCATCTTTCTCCATTCAAAATTCGATGTTGGACGTTCGATGTTCGATGTTCGTCCTTTCAGTGTTCGATGTTCCTATTTTCCTTTAAACACAGGCTTTCTCTTTTCCATAAAAGCCGTTACCGCTTCGACGACATCCTCTGAGGGCAGAGCCGCTGCGTTCTTCTGGGCCACGTACCGCAGGCCGGCATCGATGCCATTGTCACGGCTGTACAGTATGACCTCTTTAGTGCCCTGGACAGTTAACGGCGGGCAGGCGGCAATGCTGTCGGCAAGGTTTTTGGCTTCGGCGTACAACTCGTCACGGTCAGCGCATAAGCGCGTAACCAGCCGCATTTGAAGGGCTTCTGCGGCAGAAAAGTTGCGGCCGGTCAAGGCCAGCTCCCTGAACCAGCCGTGGCCGATAATGTAAGGCAAACGCTGCAGGGTGCCCAGATCGGCAATGATCCCCATCGGGGTTTCGCGGATGCTGAAAACGGCATCTTCGGTGGCAATGCGGATGTCACAGGCGCTGATCAGGTCAATCCCCCCGCCGATGCAGTGGCTGTGAATGGCTGCAATCACCGGTTTGCTGCAGCGTTCTATACTGGTTAGGCCATCCTGCAGTTTTAATATCTTTCTGCGCGTGGCTTCCCTTTGATCCGCGGCCTGACCGCTTAGCAAAGACCCGGCTTCTTCCAGATCGGTACCGGCGGTAAAGCTTTTGCCTTCAGCTTTGATGACCACCGCCCGTACGGCGGGATTTTGATCCAATTGTTCAAGATGCCCTGATAGTTCTTTAAAAAAGTTGGTTCCCATGGTGTTGCGCTTTTCAGGGCGATTTAAGGTCAGCCATGCCACATGGGCGTCGATTTCGATTTTGAATAGGGCGGAGTCGTTCATTAGATGTCCTTTCCTTGATTCTGATTGGAAGCTGTTTTGAAATCGAAAATAGGATATTCACCTGCTAAAGTCAAACTCGATATGAACCGGACCAAAAGATAATTGACCTGGCTGGGGGTCTGGAGTAAAGTCCAATGCAAAATTGAAAATCAATCAGCACACGGATGAAATAATGAAAGTTTCCAGCATACAACTTGAAATTGCGGATCGATCCAAAGAGGATAATGTGAAGCATGCCCTCCACATCCTGGATGGGGTTCCGGATAGCGACCTGATCCTGTTGCCTGAAATATGGCTGACCGGCTATTTTTCCTTTGACCGCTATCAGGCCGAGAGCGAGTCGGTGGACGGCCCGACCGTAGAGATCTTCAGGAAAAAGGCGCGTGAAATAAAACGCCACATTTTAATGGGCAGCTTCGTTGAAAATGATGGAGGACAAATCTATAACACCGCTCTTCTGCTGGATTCGGAAGGTAATACGGCTGCATGCTATCGAAAAATTCATTTGTTTGGCTATCAATCCGATGAGAGGAAAATTTTATCTTCCGGCCGGGATGTGGTCGTGGTTGATACCCCCTGGGGACCGAGTGGTTTTTCCACCTGCTATGATTTACGATTTCCCGAGCTTTTCAGGCTGATGGTCGACAGGGGGGCGAAATTTTTTCTTATCCCTTCGGCCTGGCCCATGGCGCGTCTGGATGCCTGGCGGCTTTTCAACCGGGCCAGGGCCCATGAAAACCTGGCCTATCTTATTTCCTGCAATTGTGCCGGCGACAATGCCGGCACTCAATATGCCGGGCACAGCATGATCGTCGATCCGCTGGGGCAGGTGATAGCTGAAGGCGGCGAAAAAGAGGAAGTGGTGACGGCCGAAATCGATCCGGGCCTGGTGGACTCCGTCAGAAGTGAGTTCAGCTTTTTGGATAACCGGGTGTTTCGGTAAGTTTGAATAAATTCACCGCCCGCTTCGCTCGAGACGCAGAGTCCGCAGAGAAGAATTCTCTTTTCACTTTCTGCTGAGAGGCCAGAAAGTGAAAAAATCAGCCCTGCGGGCAAAATGGCACTGAATAATGAGTTGCAAGCAAATTTCACCACGTAGTGGTTACGGATTTGCATTTGCCGGCCTCTCACCGGCAAATGCAAAAAAAAATAGTTTCTCTGCGCTCTCTGCGCCTCTGCGGTGATAGTGTTAAGATCAAATCCCGTCAAACTTATCATTGTTCACGATAGCACAAGGTAAAGGGTTATTTCCCAAGAAAAATGACATCACCCACCCATTCAGATGCTCCCCGATCAGAACCGGTGCTCGGCGTAATTTACGCCGGAGCTGCTTTTTTGATCTGGGGGCTGGCGGCCGTGTACTGGAAAGAGCTGAAATCCGTGCCGCCCCTGGAAATCATCGCCCATCGCGTTGCCTGGTCCTTTTTTTTCCTGCTGCCGTTGATTGTATTTCAGCGTCAATGGGCTGAGTTTGTCGCTATCCTGCAGAATCTGCAGATGCTGTCAATTCTTCTGACCAGCGCCATCCTGGTTGTGGCCAACTGGCTGCTTTATGTCTGGGCCGTCAACAACAATCACCTGCTGCAGGCCAGTCTGGGTTACTACATCAATCCACTGGTGAATGTCGTGCTGGGCACGGTGTTTCTCCGGGAGCGGCTGCGCCCGCCGCAGATGCTGGCTGTCATGCTGGCCACTATCGGTGTCATTTATCTCACCATCCAATATGGCAAGTTCCCCTGGATCTCCCTTGCTCTGGCGATGAGCTTCGGACTTTACGGCCTCATCCGCAAGGTGGCACCCGTGCGTCCCCTGGTCGGGCTGGCGGTTGAAACCTTGCTGATGTCTCTGCCCGCCATCGGCTATATGCTCTATCTGGATTTCCAGGGCACGGGTTCCATCTTTCGGGTCAGTCTCAATCTGGATCTGCTTCTGATGGGCTGTGCCCCGCTGACGGCTGTCCCCCTGCTGTTTTTTACCGCCGGTGCCAAACGATTGTATCTTTCCACATTAGGGCTGATGCAGTATATCGGCCCCAGCGGCATGTTTCTGCTGGCCGTATTCTATTATCGTGAGCCCTTTTCAACCGCCCAGGTCTGGACCTTCGTCATGATTTGGGCGGCCCTGGTCATCTATTCGACGGATTCGGTAATCTACTATCGGCGGGAGAGATGACGGGATGCGGGTTACGGGTTGCAAGGTGCGTGTTGCGGGTTACGGGTTTCGTGTTACGGGGTGCGTGGTACGAGGGTGCGAGTTGCGAGGAAGCGGCTTAGTGCATAGCGTTGAAGGATGGATTCGGAAATAGTAGACTAAAAAATTGAGTCTATTGCGAAGTTAAGTGATCTAAAAGATAATTGACCTGAACGGGGGGTATAGAGTATGGTATGGCGATTAAAACAGATTTGTGACTTTTAAGAAACTTCTGGTTTCTTGCCCCGGATATCATTGCATCAAGATCTTTACGATTTTTTTATGGGAGGTTTAATATGATAAAACAGACATTAAAGCAGATGATCTGGCTGCTCTGCCTATCGGTTGCCCTGGCGGCCTGCAAAGACAAAACTGAAATTATTGAAGTGGTCCGGTCCATCAAGACCGTTACCGTCAGCAAACAGGAGGCCGAGAAGATATTCAAATTTTCCGGGATTGTCGCCGCGGTCGATTCCTCCGGGCTCAGTTTCCAGGTCGGCGGGCAGGTGGCGTCTGTGGAAGTGGACATCGGCGATCGCGTAACCAAAGATCAGGTGCTCGCTGTCCTCGACCCGGAGCCCTACCAGTTGGATGTGGATGCAATCCAGGCTGAGCTTGTAAAGGCCAGGGACAATGTTGACAAAACTTTGTCGGAGTACGAGCGCCAGAAGCGGATCTTCGAACAGGGTGCGGGGGCCGAAAGGTTTGTGGAAGTCTCAGAATATGAATACAAGGCCGCCAAGAGCGCGATTGATTTTCAGATTGCCAGACTGGACCAGGTCAAGCGCAATCTGCGCAAAACAAAGCTGCTCTCCCCTTACGACGGCACCATCGCCTGGCGGGCAGTGCAGCCCAACGAGGAGGTCCGCATCGGGCAGAAAGTTTTCGAAATTAATGCCACGGGGGAAATGGAGGTTCAGCTGGCCATTCCGGAGACCACCGTCGACCTGATACGCATCGACGATCCGGCCACGATCACCTTTCCCACGCTACCGGGGGAGATCGCCCAGGGCCGTATTTCCTACATCGGCGCGGCCGCTGTCAAGGCCAACGCTTTTCCGGTCAAAGTGGTGCTGGTTGATCCGAATGAAAAAGTCTTACCCGGCATGACCGCTGAAGCCAATCTTGCTGTAAAAGCCGAAAACCAGAAGCCCGGTTTCATCGTTCCGTTCCAGGCACTGTTGCCGTCCCCGGAGGCTGACCAGGGGTTTGCCTTTGTGTATGACCCCCAGACTTCGACGGTCAAAAAAACGGCGGTCCGCTCCCGTGGCTCAGAGGGTAAAGAAATCATCATATATGAGGGGCTGGCCGCCGGGGACATTATTGCCGCCGCCGGGGTGAGTTTTTTAGCCGACGGGCTGAAAGTCAAACTGTTGAAGCAATAACAAAGGTTACAGGTTCAGGGTTCAGAGGTTCAAGGGTTAGGGTTCAGGGTTCACGGGTCAAAGATTAGTGCACAAACCCTGAACGGGGAACGCTGAACCTTTGAACGGCCAAAAAGTAACTGTACGGAGAAAAAAATTTGCGACGTTGGCATAATCCTTATCTCCCCTGACATTAGAGGAATCAAACATGAAAGGTATCACCGCATTTGCACTGAATAATTCGCGAACCGTCCTGATGACCATATTTTTGATCATTGTCGGTGGCATCTATTCGTTTACGGCCCTTCCGAAACTGGAAGACCCCCTCATTACGATTCGCGAAGCGCTGGTGGTGGCAACATACCCCGGCATGCCGGTGGAGCAGGTCGAACGCCTGATTGCCCGGCCCATCGAAGAAAAAATCCGCAGCATGGGTGAGATAGACAAGATTAAGGATTCCACATCCAAAGTCGGCCAATACCTGGTCCATGTGACCATCAAAGATGAAGTTCCCTCCGAGAACCTTCCCCAGGTGTGGAAACTGCTGCGCAACCGGATGGATGATGTCAAACCCGATCTGCCGGAAGGCACCATCGGACCGAGGGTCGACGATACCTTCGGCGATACGTCGGTGGCCACCATCGCGCTTTGGGCCGATGGATTTTCCATGGCCGAAATGCATGAAACCGCCCGTCAAATCCGAGAGCGCCTCAACATGCTGAAGGGGATTCTGAAGGTCGATCTGACCGGTGTCCAGGATGAGCGCATCTATCTCGAGGTGTCCAGCGCCAAGATGGCCCAGCTGGGCATCGATCCCGAAGATATCGGCAAAAGTCTGCGCGATCAAAACATACTCCTGCCCGGCGGCAGGATAAACCTCAACGATGTGAACGTCATCGTGGAGGTCCAGGGCCGGTTCGAGTCCATCGAGGAGATCAAAGAGGTGCTTATCCCGATTTCCGGCACCCAGGCCACGATTCCGCTGCGTGACATCGCAACCATCAGAAAGGCCTACGAGGAGCCGATCAACAACCCGGCCTACTACAACGGCCATCAGTCCATTGTTTTAAGTGTCTTTATCCTCAGAGGGGTCGATGCGGTTGAGTTCGGCAGGCGGTTGAAGCAAGAAGTCGAGGAAATAGAGAATTCCCTGCCCTGGGGCTACGTGCTCGAATTTGCCACCTACCAGCCCGAACTCATTAAAAAAGCCGTCAGCGGCATGGTGCTCAATGTGGCCGAAAGTGTGGCCATCGTCCTGGTGGTGGTCATGCTGCTGCTGGGGCTTAGAACCGGCTTGATTGTCGGCTCGTTCATTCCCCTGGTCATGCTTTTCGGTATTTTGACCATGTACGCCCTGGGCATTGATATGGAACGGATGTCCCTGGCCACCATGATTATTGCACTGGGTATGTTCGTGGATAACGCCATTGTGGTATCCGATGACATTAAAGTGAATATGGAAACCGGAATGGATCGCAGGGAAGCCGTTTTAAAAACCGGCAATTCGCTTGCGCTGCCCCTGCTGACCAGTACGCTGACGACTGTTTTCGCCTTCGGGCCGATTCTGCTTCAAATTGGTTCAACGGGTGATTACACCTCCTCGCTGGGTTCGGTGATGATCATTTTGCTGATGGGGTCGTGGTTTTTTTCCATGTTTTCCTCCACCAGCATGTGCTTCTGGTTTTTGAAGCCAAAACCGACCGCCGGCGGTGATAAACAACAGGCGAGCGATCCCTACCAGGGAAAATTCTATGGGTTTTATCGCTCGATCTTGAAATTCTCCCTGCGCTTTCGGTTCCTGGTGCTGGCCTTTGCGGGCGGCGCGTTTGCTGTTGCCATCTATGCGGCAACGTTTATACCCCAGGCTTTTTTCCCGAGCGGGGACCGCAACCAGTACTTGATTTATCTCGACCTGCCGGCTGGAACGCGCATCGAGGAAACCGACCGGACCGTGAGAAAACTCAGCGCCTGGCTGCAGGATAAAGAAAAAAATCCGGAAATCACCGGAACCATTGCCTATGTGGGCAACGGCGGGCCGCGGTTTTTCCTTTCCCTGTCGCCGATGGACCCGGATCCGTTTCTCGCCTTTTTAATCGTCAACACCGAGACAAACAAAGAGGTGGCCGAGCTGGTCACGCGTACGAGCCAATACATTCTGGATAATTTGCCCAATGCGCGCGGCAGGGTTAAGTCCATGTGGCTTGGCGGCAGTGAAACCGGCCTGTTTCAAATCCGGCTCAGCGGCCCTGGATTGGAAGTGTTGCAGGAGCAGGCCGAGCAGCTGATTGCCGCGCTTAGAAAGATCCCCGGCTCCATCGATATCAAACAGGATTGGAACAACCGGGTGTTTACGGCCAGGGCCGATGTCGATCAGGCCCGCGCCCGCCGGGTCGGGGTGACATCCAAGGATGTGGCCGATTCCCTGAACTTCTTTGTCGACGGCGCGACGACCACCGATTACCACCAGGGCAATGTTCAGATTCCCATCGTCGGCCGCGGCTTTTTGGCTGAAAGGGATTCTCCCGAGAGCCTGCGCACACTCGGTATCCGGTCGGCATCCGGAGGGCAGCGTGCCCCTCAACCAGGTTGCCGATGTGTACACCGTCGGTGAGCTCGACCGCATCATGCGCTATAATCAGGAGCGCACCATCACCGTCAGCGCCAAGAACCAGGTACTGAAGGCCTCCGAGATCTTGGTTGCCCTTAAGCCGACCCTGGATGGGATGGAATTTCCAAAAAACCACCACTGGGAGGAAGGGGGCGAGCTGGAAGACTCGGCCAGGGCCAAGAGAAACCTGGCCAAATGGATGCTGCCGTGTTTTGGCGGCATCATATTTCTGCTGGTCTGGCAGTTTAACTCCATCCGGCGGGCCGGCATCATTATCCTGACCATGCCGCTGGTCGTTGTCGGGTCCGTCGTCGGTTTGCTGGTGATGCAGGCCGATTTTGGCTTTATGGTCATCCTCGGGCTATTGGCCCTGGCCGGATCCATTGTCAACAACGGTATCGTGATGATCGATAAGATCGAGGAGAACCGGCGCGAGGGGCAGACGCCCTATGATGCGGTTGTCAATTCGGCCGTCAGCCGGTTCAGACCGATCCTGCTGTCGGTGTCAACCACCATGCTGGGGTTCTCGCCCCTGATCATCAATCATGATCCGCTTTTTTACGGCATGGCATGCGTCATGTTCTTCGGCCTGGGCATCGGCAGTTTATTTACGCTAAACTATGTGCCGGCCCTTTACAGCATCTTTTTTCGGGTTAAAATCCCGGCCGCATGACGGGTAGAGATTGAGCGTCAATTTATCTCTGTGGCCTCTGTGGCTCGAACGGCTTGTAGGGTCGTAGCTTGCAGAGCGAAGCCCCCTAAGCGGGTGGTGAAATCGACAAACGCCTATTCATACAGTTCCGGCCGCCTGTTGGGCAGGAAGTATCGCATTCTGTGGTCCCTCACCTCTGACAAGTCATCCGCCTTTAAATCCGTTACCAGCATGCCTTCCCGGTCGCTGGTTTTGTCTTTCAATATATTGCCAGACGGTCCGATGGCCACCGCCAGTCCGGGGAACTCGAGTCCTAATTTATTTTCCCCGACCTGGTTGCAGGCCACTATGAAAACGCCGTTGTCAAAAGCCCTGGCTGACAGGTGGCGCATCCAGGAATCTAATTTTTTTTGGGGGGTTCCCCGGGGAGAGGCGTGGGGCATGAAAATGACATCGGCACCGTCGACGGCCATGCGGGTGGCCAGCTCCGGGAAATGGGCGTCATAACAAAGCTGGATTCCCAATTTAACTCCGAGGATGTTGAATAAAGGAACCTGTTGTCCGTATGAGAATACGGCTTCCTCGGGCGGCGCAATATGAAGCTTACGATATATCCCTGAGATGCCTGTCGGCAAGACGACCAGGTGGCTTGCAAAAAGGCCCCCGCTTGAATCCTTCTCGGCCATCCCCGCCAGAATGACGGCGTTTGTCTCCCGGGCCATTTGTTCCAGCTGCCGGCTGATGGCCCCCGGAATTGTTTCGGCGGAATCTTTAATGACCGGGTCGCTGCTGTAACCGGTAACATTTAATTCCGGAAAGCAGATGAGGTCTGCCCCCTCGGCCCTGGCTTTCTCGATCCAGGGCAGCATCCGATCCAGATTGCGTTGCACCTGGCCGACAGGTGAATTGAAAATTACAGCGGCAATACGAATATCTTTCATTGCTGGTCTCTGGTTCCTGGTTGCTGGTCACTGGCTTCTTGTCCCTGGATTCTGGACGCTGGTGACCGGTTTCTGGCCACTGGTCCTTTGATACTGGCTCGCGTTTAAGTTTTTTGGTTTACAGAAATTTCCAATTCATAAATGAGGGATTTTTTCGATAGGCGAGGCCGCACAAGGATTTACGACGAGGCGTATTGATAATACGTCGAGGATGTAAATCCGCGGAGAACGAAGCATATCGGGAAAAGACCCATTTATGAATGGAAACTAAACTTCGAATTCAGCCCGTATCTTAAACACCTTTGTGGCCGGCAGGTTAAGGATGTCTTCAACCCCGGTATCCACGGCGATTTGTCTCAGATTTTCTTCTATTTCTTCCATGGATGGGGCGATAAAGGTAAACCATACATTATAGAGATGGTCACGCTGGTAATTATGGGTAACGCCGGGATAGCGGTTGACGATTTCGGCAAAATCGTCGATTCTGTCGGCTGGAACACGGGCGGCACACAGCGTGCTGACAAATCCCAGTTTTCCGGGGACAAAATTTCCGCCGATGCGGCGAATAATACCGTCCGCTTTTAATCGCGCGACCCTCTCCAATACGTCTTTCTCAGTTAATTCCACTTCATCGGCCACCGTAAGAAAGGGACGGGGAGTAATTGGAAAATCCGACTGGATGCGATTCAGAATGGCACTGTCAATTTCGTCAATATTCGGCATGGCATAAACCTTTCAAATCAATATGGTTGTCTTTCGAATATTCAGTATACAGAGACTAATAAATTCCATATTGCCGAATGACCGCTACGCTTGAGGAGCGGCCTTCCAGGCCTTTAGGATCGCACCTGCGGTGCTTGAGGTTTGAGGCTAAAATTTGTTGCCTTAAGCGCAGCGCTCTTCCATTATCCGCACATGAAGCTTACGATTACGTGGCCCATCGAACTCACAGAAAAAAATTCCCTGCCAGGTGCCTAACACCAATCGGCCCTTCTCGATGGCAATCAGCTCAGACGCCCCTACCAGGGTGGATTTTACGTGGGCCGGTGAATTTCCCTCAAGGTGACGATAGTTTGCCTCCCAGGGCACCATCTGGTTTAAAACCATCAGCATGTCCGTTTTTACGCTGGGATCGGCACTTTCGTTGATGGTGACGCCGGCCGTGGTGTGCGGCACGTATACCATGCAGAGACCCTGATCGATACCCGATTTTTGAACAAGCTGATTTATTTCTGACGTGACATCAACAAGTTCGGTCCTTTCTTGGGTTTTAACTGCAAATATCATCTTCTGGTCCTTTACCGTTATGGATTAATATGGCATGGAGAGAAGCAATTTTCATTCTATTAGGTTTCAGGTGTCAGGAGCAGAAATACAGAATTTTCAAACCGAACACCTGAAACCTGAACACTGAAACCAAACCCCAGTTAATATAGATAACGGGCATGAGTATTGAGAGCATCCTTTTGGGATCATTACACGATCCCTGGTCTGAAACAAAAAAGGCCCTGCGCAATACGCAGAGCCTTTTTTTAAACGAAAATATCGTTCACGATCGTTTAGTTAGACGCATCCGGTCGGCTTCGGCAGGCCGGCCATTTTACAGGCTCCCTTGCCGGGTCCTGACGGGAAAAGTTCGTAAATGTGTTTCAGCTTGAAACCGGTAACCTTGGAGAGCACCCGTACCATCGGGGCAATTCCGTTTTTCTCATAGTAGTCGCGCAGCACTTCGATGACCTTGGTGTGCTCATCGTTGAGCTCTTCAATACCTTCTTCCTTCTTCACCCACTGGACCCACTCGTCGCTCCAGTTTTCGTAGGAATCGATAAACCCGTCTTCGTCGACCGTGAATTCTTTACCCATGAACTCTACTGTTGGCATTTAAAAATCCTCCTTATCATATGTTAAATTTTTACTTTCGGCCGCAGCCGGTTTGACTTCGATTTAAAAAACTAGTTTTATATGAATCATATGGCAATGTCAATATGAAAATGTTTATGAATTTTGGAATTTAGAAATTTTGGAATTTAGGAATTTTTGCAAGTTATAACAGGTACAAAGCCATCAATACCTCAATTCGAAATTCCTAAATTTAGTACTCTCTTGGTGTTTTATTCAGCTGTTCCAGGGTAAAAACAGGGCCGTCTTTGCAGACGAACTCCTGGCCGATATTGCATCGACCGCACATCCCGATACCGCATTTCATACGGTTTTCAAGGGACATAATAATTTTATCATGAGAATAGCCGAGTTTGTCCAGAACGGGCTGGGTAAATTTTATCATGATAGGTGGCCCGCATATGATGGCGTAGGTATCATCGCCTGCCGGAGGCGCTTTTTGCTCTGTGATGGTGGGCACAAAACCGGTGTTGTATTTCCAGTTCGGATCATCGGTTCCATCCACCGTGATGTGCATGTTGATATCATCCCGTTGTTCCCATTGGGCCAACTCATCCCAGTAAAGCAGCATCCCGGGTGACCGGGCCCCATAGATCACATGAATGTCCTTGAATTTTGAACGGTTGGCCGGGTCGAGCATATAAATAATAGAAGACCGCAGGGTGGTGAAAGCAAAACCGCCGCCGATGATGACGATGTTTTTACCTTCCAGTTGCTCCCATGGGTACCAGTTTCCGAGGGGGCCGCGAATCCCCATGATATCACCGGTCTTCATGGAGTGCAGCCAGGAAGATACCAGCCCCACTTTATTGACCGTAAACATGACAAATCCCTTTTCGGTGGGGGAAGAGGCGATGCCGATAGGGATTTCCCCTTTGCCGGTTACCGATAGTTCGGCAAATTGACCGGCTTTATAATCGAATTTATTCTCATCATCAGGATTCAAAAAAACGAATCTGAATGTTTTTAGATTCTTATCTTCGGTCTCGATACTGATATCATCAATGCGTACCGGATAAGGTAAATATGGATTTTGCAATGTAACCCCCTGATCTCATTTTGAAATTTATTTATTAACACCTATGGAGTCGATTAGCCGCCTTTTTACACTACCCCATCGGAGTTTCTCGATTGCGGATTTGGGATTGCAGATTGCGGAATTAAAAATATGATGTTGACCGAATTTCCATTGCTTCAATCCGAAATCCAAAATCTGCAATTCGAAATCACCTAACTCCAAAACTCCATCACTACAGTACTCCTATATCTTCGTCCCTATCTTATATACATGCAACGAATCGGATCAGATCCATGCCCCTCCCTTGACGCGGCGTCTATCCTATGCCGCACAGCTGTCTTCTCCGGTTCCGTAGCTATTCATTAAATCACAGACACGGCGGATATCGATATTGACCGGACAAGAGCGAATACAGCGCCCGCAGCCGACACATTGAATCCCGGCATCATATTTGTCGACATAATATTTGAGCTTGTGCATGAAGCGCTGGCGCACACGGTGCAATTTGGTTCCCCGGGGATTATGCCCGGTGCCGTGTATCGTAAACAGCGGAAACATACAGCTGTCCCAGTTGCGCATCCGCACCCCCGAATTTCCGTGATTTTCATCCTGGATATCAAAGCACCAGCAAGTGGGACATACAAAGGTGCATGTCCCGCAGTTTATACAGGAAAAAGAGACGTCTTCCCAGAAGGGTGCTTTGTAAAGGTCGACAGTATCAGTTTCCCTCAACCTGTCGGTGTTGACCGAAGCGCTAATTTTTGCTTCTGCCGCCTGCTTACCGCTTTCTATCTGCTGGCCGGCTTCATCGGCAGCCTGATCCCAGCCGGCAGCGGCTGCCAATTTTTCACCCTTGTCCGTGAGGGCTTTTGCAAGGTACTGGTTTTCGGCTTCCACCAGGAGAATATCCAGTCCCTCTTCATGATAAGGTCCGCAGCCGGCGGTGGTGCAAAAGCAGCTGCTGCAGGGCGAATCGCAGGCCAGCCCCACGAGGGTGGTGGACTCATAAGCTCTGATCCAGTAGGGATCCTTGTACTCATCGGTGTCAAAATTTTTTCCGACCAAAACAAAGGCTTTGGCGTCGCAGGGTCGGATTCCGATAACAGCCTGGGGTGAATAGCTGTTGTCGACCTCTTTCATGATATGATGATCTTCACGGGATTCATCCAGAGAATATTCAAACATTGTTTCTGATTGGGGATATATAATCGCTTTGGGCGACAGGCGGGTGTTCAAGCAATCCAGGTCCGGCGCCTGGCCCTTGGCCAGTTCCTTGAAATTATGAAATTCCGCCTCTTTCACCGGCGCGAATAAGCGGTATGATTCGGCGAGTTTTCCAAGTTCATCTGTCCAGGTGTCTTTAGCAATTGAAAATATTTTCATTGCAAATGTCCTCTTCGGTCAGTTGTCAGTAGTTGGTTGTCAGTTGATACTGCAACGGACAACGGCCCTCGGACAACGGACATTTTTTATTTTATAAAATCATCCGGATCGCCGGGTTTGTAGGTGTCCAGCGGCGGACGCACATCCAGTGACATGCCGGCCTCCCATTCAAACAGGTCGAAACAGTCTTTTTCCAGCTTTCTGGTCAACAGCCGCATGTTGATGCCCACCGGGCAGGCCCGCTCGCAGGCCCCGCAGTCCGTGCATCTGCCGGCACAGTGAAAGGCCCTTAAAAAATGAAAGGTCTTTACATCGGTTTCATCCTGGCTTTTGCCCACCCACTGGGGCCTGGCTTCGTCCGTGAAGCACGTCGGGCAATAACACAGCGGGCACGCATTGCGGCAGGCGTAGCAGCGGATGCAGGTTGAAAAAAGGTCCTCGAAAAACGTGTCTTTTTCCGCCGGGGACATGGCTTCTATTTTGCGGATGTCCTCATAGCGGTCGATATCCGTTTGTTCCTCGACGGTATCGGCGATCAATTCATCAAATTCGACCGGGTTGCGGTGAATGCAAAGGGTGCAGTTTTGCTGAAGGACGTCACTTTTATTTAACACCTTTTCAAACCCGTCGCCTTTAACGCTTATATTGTTTTCATCTTCGCTGACATCACTGATTTCGCTGTCAAACATGGCATTGATCTTACGCCGATCAATCATGCCTTTGCAGGGCACCCCGATAATGACCAATTGGTCCCTTTTTATCTTGTTTTCAATGATGTGGGTGACAATATTTCTGGAATCACATCCCTTGGCGATAATGGCGATTTTTTCTTTGCGGTCGGTCAGGTAATTCGTCAGGTTGATGCCGCAGTTGCTGTCCCAGACCAGGTTCTGGACATCCTCGGGTGTTTTGGCAAAATAGGGCTCGTTCATCATAGGGATGGTGCCTTTGCGGAAACCGAGCACAGCCTCCACTTTGCACTCCTTCAGGAGCCTTTCGGATACTTCCTTTATCTTTTGAATATAACTGTTCATCTTACGCAACCTTGGCTTTCGTTTTTACAAACGTTTGATTCGGTCCGAGGGCCTTAATGGCATCGGTGACTTCTTTGACAACAGTTACAAATTTTGTGGATTCAGCCGATGAGACCCAGGAAAATTGAAGGCGACCGGGTTCGATCCCCATCATTTCCATCAAATTTTGAAACAGGGCGAATTTGCGACGGGCATAGTAATTACCTTCCAGGTAATGGCATTCACCGGGATGTCACCCGGATACCCAGACGCCGTCAGCCCCTTCCCGCATGGCCGCCAAAAAAAACTTCGGATCCATCCGGCCGGTGCACGGAATCCGGATGACCCGGATGTTGGGCGGGTACTCCATCCGGCCGACGCCGGCTAGATCGGCGGCACCATAACTGCACCAGTTGCACAAAAAAGCCGCAATTTTTGGTTCCCAATCAGACATTGTTGTGTATCTCCTTATTGTCGCGTTGCGAGTTGCGTGTTCCGGGTTGCGCGTTACGTGGTCCGTTTTGCGCGTTACATGCTACGGGTTAAGCGTTACATGGTACGGGTTACGCGTTGTGCATCGCGGAGTATGTATCCGGTTAGCTCGCTTATTTCCATTCTTTTTCAACGTATTGAATATATTTATTTATCTTTCTGCCTAACTCGTCGTATTTTCCAAGAAAGAAATTTAGTTCGTTAATATCTAATTCATGCGTATCTTTTAAAAAATTCAAATGCACGATGGTTTCATCACATGATGCATGTGAATAAATCAAGAACTTTAGAAAATCCGCTTTGTATTTTTTACGACCATATCCCTCAACAATGCAAGAGGTAATTCCTTTCGATGACTTTCTAACTTGACTTCCCTCTTCGTACTGTTCAAATTTCGGAAGTCTCAGGGTGAATTTATGTACTCTCACAGCTAATTCATATGAAAGTTGATAAATTTTCAAGTCCCTGTAACTTTTCAAAATCTTCCTTTCTTACTGCACGCTCTGTATCGCAAGCCCCGCAACGCGCAACGGGTACCCCGCAACCCGAATCCCGCACCCCGCAACGCGCACCCCGTGCCACGAAACCCGTAACCCGTGCCCCGCAACTCGCATCCCGTAACCCGTATCTCGTAACCCGCAACCCGTCAAACGGCCTCGCGCAATGAAAAAATCTGTGAAAAGATCTGGTCATTGTCAAAGCCTTTTAGATGAATTGCGCCCGAGCGGCAGGATGCCACACACAAGCCGCAACCCTTGCACAGGACCGGATTAATCTGGGCTTTTCCGGTCCAGGGGCCTTCTTCCACAAAAGAGGGCGCCGAATACGGGCAAACTGATACGCAAACACCGCACTGGCTGCACATGGCCGGATCTGTTTCCGCAATGTTGCCGCTGGTGTGAATTGTTTTCTGGGCCAGCAGGGTGATGGCGCGTGAGGCGGCCGCGCGGCCCTGGGCAACGGATTCATCTATGGGTTTGGGGTAGTGGGCCAGGCCGCAAAGAAATACCCCGTCGGTGGCAAATTCAACCGGTCCGAGCTTGGCATGGCGTTCCACAAAGAAGCCGTCGTCATTCAAGGATACTTTGAAAAAATTGGCCAATTGCTCATCCCGATTGGGGATTACGGCTGAAGCAAGGGTGAGCAGATCGGTTTCAATTTCCACAGATCGGCCAATGATGTGATCCGTAACCTTTACCAGAAGCTGGCCTTCTTGTAATGTCACTTGCGGCTTGTCTTCGAGGCTGAACCTGATGAAAATGACACCGGCTTCGCGCGCCTCTTTGTAAATGTATTCCCGTTCACCGTAGGTTCGAATGTCGCGGTAAAGAACAAACACGCTCATGGCCGGGTTCAGCTTCTTTAACTGCAGGGCATTATCAATCGAGTGGGTGCAGCAAACCCTTGAACAATACGGACGATCGGGCTCCCGTGAACCCACACACTGGATGAAAACCGCCGTGTTGGTCTTTTTCAAGGCGGGGTCTTTTTCGATAAATTTGCGGTCAAGCTCCAGACTGGTCAGAATGCGAGGATCTTTGCCGTAACTGTATTCGGCGGGCTTCAAAGCCGATGCGCCGGTGGCCATAACGGCGACCCCGTGTTCAAGGCTCTCCTCCTGGCCGTTTGAGGACAGGGTGGTTTCGAAATTGCCGACAAAACCATCAACATTGGATATGGCCGTTTCCAGATGGATATGAATGTTTTTATTGGTTTGAACTTCTTTGATCAGGCCGGTCAATTTTTTCTGAATATCTTCACCGGTCACGGTTTTATACAGATTGAGGGCCTGGCCGCCGAGTTGGGCGCTGCGTTCGATGATATGGGTTTCATAGCCCTGGTTCGCCAGGCTTTTAGCCGCTGCCATGCCGGAGATACCACCGCCGATGACCAATGCCGTCTGATTGACTTCAAGTTCGGTTTCCTTGAGGGGCTCCATCAGGGTAACCTTTGAAACGGCCATGCGCACCAGATCTTTGGCCTTTTTAGTGGCAAACTCCGGGTTGTTTTTATGGACCCATGAGTCATGGTTGCGAATATTGGCCATTTCAAAGAGATATTTGTTTAAACCGGCATTTAATCAATGTTTCCTGGAACAAGGGTTCGTGGGTTTTCGGTGTGCAGGCCGCCACCACGACCCGGTTTAAATTCTTCTGCTTGATGATCTGGGACATGGTTTCCTGGGTGTCCTGGGAGCAGGAATACAAATTGTCGCTGGTATATTCCACATAGGGCAGGGTCTTGGCATATTCGGCGACCGACGGGACATCGACGACGCCGGCAATGTTAATGCCGCAGCGGCAGACAAATACACCCACCCGCGGGCGCTCATTGGTTACGTTGGTCTCCGGGATGACTTCCGGAGTTTTGGTATCGGTATTGCGGGCCGAGCTGAGTATTTCGCCGGCCGCCGCCGCGGCGGCACTGGCATCCACCACCGATTGGGGAATGTCCTTGGGCCCCTGAAAGGCGCCGCACACATAGATACCTTTTTTGGAGGTGGCCACCGGATCGAAGGTGTCGGTCTTGCAAAAATTGCCATCCGTCATTTCAAGGCCCAGACGGTCGGCCAGTTCGATCGTCTCGGCGGAGGTCTGCAGCCCCACCGACAATACGATCATGTCAAAGGTTTCCGATTCTAATTCGCCGCTTTCGGTGACGTAACGCACGGAAAGATCTCCGCTGTCGCCCACCGGGTCGATGGTATGGACCCGGCTGCGCAGGAAGCGAACACCCTGCTTTTCCCGGGCATTGTCGTAAAAGCGCTCAAAATCTTTGCCATGGGTCCGCATGTCCATATAGAATACGGCACAATCCAAATCATCGCCGGCATGCTCTTTGGCGATGACCGCTTCTTTTATCGCATACATGCAGCATACCGATGAACAGTATGAATTATCGCAGCGATTCATATCCCTGGATCCCACACATTGAAACCAGGCAACTTTTTTGGGTTCGGCCTGATCGGAGGGCCGGATCAGGTGCCCACCGGTGGGTCCCGAGGCTGACAGAATCCTTTCCATTTCCATGGAGGTGATGACATTGGGGAATTTGCTGTAGTTGTATGAATCAAATTTAGACGGATCAAAGGGGTCAAAGCCAGGGGCCAGAACGATGGATCCGACGTTTAACTCTATGATTTCGTCCTGCATGGAGTGATCGATGGCATCGACTCCGCAAAATTCGGTGCAAATTTTGCAGCCGCCGGTTTTGAAATGAATACATTTGTCGCGGTCTATGGCCGGCGTGTTGGGAACCGCCTGGGCATAGGGCACATAAACCGGCTTGCGGCCCGACAGCCCCATTTCATATTCAGAGGGGATGAGGTCTGCTTCACGCCGGGTGTGGTGTTGCTTAATCTTTTCCAGGGTAATGTGCCCGGTGGGGCACACGGATGCGCAGGCGCCACAGGCAATGCAAAGGTCTGTTTGGATATGAAAGGGGGTATCTACTTCCAGATCCAAACCCCTGCCGGTCAGGGTGATGGCGTTGGCACCCATTTTTTCGCAGGTTCGGGTGCACAGACCACAAAGGATACAGGTGTCATTTTCTTTCTCAAATCGCGGTTCTGCTATCCCGTATTGTTCTGCCAGGTCCTTTATAACAGGCACCTCCGGACAGCGGGCCAGCAGCATTTCCACAATAAGCTTGCGGCCCTGGTGAACTGCTTCGGTATCCGTTTTGACTTCCATGCCTTCCCAGATGGGGTAATTGCATGCGGTCACATAGCGGTTTCGGCGTCCGTCGAAAAGTTCCACCGTACACAGTCGGCACATACCGGCCGGCTCCAGCGCTTTATGATGGCAGAGGGTTGGAATGTCGACACCGAATTTTTCGGCCACCTGGAGGATATATTGTCCTTCTTCACCCTGGACCGTTTTCCCATTGAGTTTAAACGTAATCATTGCAGCTTTCCTTTTGGTTATCCACGGCCGCGGCTAAATCGCGCGGCTATTTAATAACAATCGCACCAAATTTACATGCGTCATAACAGATACCACATTTAATGCATTCATCCTGGTTGAGTTCATGTGGTTTTTTCTTTTCGCCGCTAATGGCATCCTGAGGGCATTTGCGGAAACACAGGTGGCAGCCCGTACAGGCTTCCGGGTCAATTTCATAATGGAACAGCGGTTTACATACCCCGGCCGGACACTTCTTATCTACTATATGCGCTTCGTATTCTTTCCGGAAATAAAGCATGTTTGTTAGAACCGGATTGGGAGCAGATGTTCCCAGGCCGCACAACGAGAATTTCTGCATCATCGTACCCAGTTCTTCAAGAAGCTCGATGTCCCCTTCCTTGCCACGCCCTTCACAGATACCGGTTAAAATTACCAGCATCTGTTTGAGCCCTTCGCGGCATGGGTTGCACTGACCGCATGATTCGTCTTTTAGAAAATCTACGAAATAGCGGGCAACATCTACCATGCAGGTATCCTGGTCCATGACGATCATGCCGCCGGATCCCATGATGGAACCGACCTTTGCCAGCTCATCAAAATCGACCGGCAGATCTAAAAATTGTTCGGGGATACACCCGCCGGACGGCCCGCCGGTTTGAACCGCTTTAAATTTTTTCTTTTTGGGTATGCCGCCGCCGATATCGAAAATAATAGACCGTAAGGTTGTGCCCATCGGAACCTCGACCAAACCGGTGTTAACCACCTTGCCGACCAGGGAAAATATTTTAGTTCCCTTGCTGTGTTCAGTTCCGATGGAAGCGTACCACTCGGCTCCCTGATTGATGATTACCGGTACATTGGCCCAAGTTTCGACATTGTTAAGATTGGAGGGGTTCTGGCGGAATCCTTTTTCAACGGTGTGGACGTATTTGGCTTTGGGGCGGCCCGGACTACCTTCCAGGGAAACCATCAAGGCAGTGGATTCCCCGCACACAAACGCCCCGCCGCCGCGGCTGATATTAATTTTAAAATCAAAACCGGAGCCCAGGATATTTTTGCCGAGCAGGCCCAGCTTCTCTGCTTTTTGCAAAGCGATGGTCAAATTTTTAACTGCCAGGGGATATTCGTGACGCACGTATACGAAACCTTCATGGGAACCGATAGCGATGGCACCGATAATCATGCCCTCAACCACACTATGGGGGTTGCCTTCTAAAAGGCTTCGATCCATGTAAGCTCCGGGATCACCCTCATCCGCGTTACAGATGACATATTTGTCGCCTTTTTGGCGGCGACAGGTCTCCCATTTGATGCCGGTTGGGAATCCGCCACCGCCGCGACCGCGCAAACCTGCAGTTTTAATATCATCAATAATTTTTTTCGGTTTTAGATCAAATAGCGCTTTTTCCAGGGCCGAATATCCGCCCACGGCGATGTAATCATCGATACTGGTTGGATCAATTATGCCGTTATTGCCGAAAATAACGCGCTGCTGAAGCTTATAAAATGGAATATCTTTTTCAAACGTAATTAATTTCTTGGAAGCAGGATCCTTGTAGCCCAGGGATTTAACCAGTTCACCTTTCTTTATTGTTTCTTCAACGATTTCCGGCACATTTTTTTCTTTGACCTGGGGATAAAATATGCCCTCGGGATGGATGACCATAATCGGTCCTTTTTCACAGAACCCATGACAGCCGGAAAGCTTGACCTCTACCTTTTTATCTAATTTTTGTTTTTTTAATTCATCCACCAAAGTTTGATGAACCTTGGCGGTTCCATAAGCACCGCAGCCTGAACCCGCACATAACGAAATGAGTTTCTTTTCCCGCTTTTGGTTTTTGGCCTGGAGCTTTTGCCTGAATTCTTCCAGTGCTGCTCTATCTTTTAGTTTTGCCATGGTCCCCGTAAAACCTCCATTACCCCTATCCTTTAAGAAGCCTTCTGACTGTAGTCATCAATAACCTTTAATGCGTTGGAACGATCGAGACCCCCGTGGGTTTCCTGGTTTACCGTGATTACCGGTCCCGAAGCACAACAGCCAATGCATCGAACCGCCTCGAGGGTAAAAAGACCGTCGTCTGATGTTTGACCTTCACCAACTTCAAGTCGGCCTTCCAGGGCATCCATTATTTTTTCGGCCCCGCGTACATGGCAGGCCGTACCGGTGCAGACACTAACGATGTATTTGCCCCGCGGTTCCAAGCTGATGGTCTTATAAAAGGTGGCAACACTGTAAATCAGGCTTTCTTTAACGCCCAGCTTTTCCACAAGCACCGGAACTATTTCCGGTGGGACATAATTGTAAATGTCGCTGATATCCTGCATGATCATAAGCAGGGCTTCCGGATTGCCTTTGTAACTGTTAATTATGTTGTTTACCGTTTTCCAATCGATTTCAACTGCCGTTTCCATAATTACCTGACCTTTGACTATTTTTGTTTTTAAATAAAACTCTCTAACGGCCACCTTATTTTAATTAAAAACAGCTGCTCGTATGCCTCCGGAAACATCAACACAGAGGCTTTGCCATCGTAAGCCCTAACCTGTCGGTTCAAGTACCACGGGGCAATTTTCAACACATGCCCCGCAACCGGTGCAGCGGTCTTCGATGATAGTGCGGGCGCGTTTTTTGACTTTGACCTTGAAATTTCCGGAGGTACCCTTGACGCTCTCAAGGTCTGCATAGGTGATCAGTTCGATATTTAAATGCCGGCCGACCTCGACCAGTTTCGGTGAGATAATTCACATGGCACAATCATTGGTCGGAAACGTCTTGTCCAGCTGGGACATCACACCACCGATGGAGGGGGACTTTTCCAGCAAGTAGACATAATAGCCGGAATTAGCCAGATCCAATGCGGACTGCATACCGGCAATTCCGCCGCCGACAACCAGTACCGAACCTTTTACTACTTTTGCCATTGTCTCAGTCTCCTGATAAAAAATTAATTTATTTGAGTATTTCGGTTAGTTCTCCATTTACAAAAAGGCTTGAAAATACCTTTTGGAAGTGGAAGTTGTCAATAAAATTACGCTTAAAACTGGAATTAAATACGGATCAATAAAAAAATCCCGACCATTAATTTATGGCCGGGATTTTTTTAGAGAAAGGTTAAATTGCTTTAGGCGGCTAGTCTGAAAAGCATTGTCGGTTACCGATGCGGATCTCATCAGGTGTAAACGGTTTGGGCAGGTAATCGACAGCCCCCTGCCGGGCACTTTCAACGGCCGTTTCGATGCTGGCATAGCCGGTAATGATAATGACCTTGGCTTCCGGATTCTTATCACGTATTGCCTTGAGAAGCTCAAGCCCCTTGACCCCCGGGATTTTAAGATCAAGCAGGACGAGTTTGTAGGATCTGGCCTGAATTTTCTCAAGGGCTTCGGCTTTGGTGACGGCCTGATCGACATGGTAGTCATTTTTTGCCAGAATTTTTCGGATGTTGTTGTTGACGGCGACTTCATCGTCGATCACCAGGATGTTTTTATAAGCCGGCACTTTCATCAAATCCTGATCAGCCGGCGCACGCTTTGCAGGTGTGGCCAATCTTTGGGCCATCTCTTTTTTGAGTTCTTCATAGGGGGTGACAACCAGGTCTTCGTGCTGCAGGTTGGCGATATATTCCGGTCCGGTGATGGCTGCGACCTCCTCGTAATTGAACGGTTGATCGATGCCGATCAGGGTTTTCGAATCAAACCCCTTGGCTTTTTTGGCTTTGCCCTTTTTGGCCTTTTTTTGCGGGCAAGCTCCGGTTTTGGTGCCGGCTTTGCAAGTGGCCCCTAATTTTTTGAAGATGTCGCAAACCATAGTTCCGACTTCACAATAATTTTCAAGGGATTCCGGAACGGTGACCTCGACTACCGGCATATCCGAGCGGGTGAGCATTTGGGCGTAATCTTCACCGGTTTGTCGGGCGACTTCGTCCCGGTCAAAGGGCATGTCAACATCGATGGTAACGGGTTCCTGGGCCTGAGTCCGGGCATAATTTTTCTTGAGTTCTTCATAGGGCATAAAGGTGACCCCTTCCTGGTGCAGATTATGAACGTATTCAGGACCGGTAATCGATACCACCGCCTCATAGCTGAAAGGCTGATCGATGCCGATCAGGGTTTTCGAGTCAAACCCCTTGGCTTTTTTGGCTTTGCCCTTTTTGGCTTTTTTCTGGGGGCATTCCGCGGTTTTCACGCCTGCTTTGCAGGTGGCCCCTAATTTTTTGAAGATGTCGCAAACCATGACTCCGACTTCACAAAAATTTTCCAGTGGCTCGGGCATCTTGACTTCAATGATCGGCATATCGGAGCGCCCCAGCCGGGCTGCATAGTCTTCACCGGTGTATTTACTGACTTCATCGTTTTCAAACGGCATATCAATGTCAATGGCATCAATCGTCTCTTTTTCCTTATCTGTCGTCGGGGCTTCCGCCAGATTGCCGGTCAGTGCCTCCTCAACCTTGGATCTGAGCTCATCGGGTGTAAATGGTTTGGGAATGTAGTCCAGCGCGCCTAAGCGCATGGCTTTCATCGCCGTGTCGGTCGAGGCATAGGCGGTCATCATAACCGCTTTGGTCAGCGGCCATTCCTTTTTAACCAGTTTGAGCAGCTCAAGGCCGTTTTTGCCCGGCATTACGATATCGGAAATCAGGAGCGAGAAGCTTTCCTGGGCCATTTTTTCAAGGGCATCCTGGGCGCTTAAGGCGTAGGTCACTTCATATTTATTTTTGGAGAGAATCTTGGTCACATTGTGACAGATGCGCTTTTCATCATCGACGACGATGATTTTGGCTGGAGCTTCCATTTTATTCTCCTTCTCGGATTAGGGGTGGTGGGAAATGTTAGTTATATTGTTTTAAATAAATTGATGATTGTCCTGCTGTCTTATGTAGCAGAATCCATGCCAAAAATTAATATGTTTATAAGTGATTGTAATATAACGAAAAAATTATTTTGACAACATTCTTGCGACGGGAAGTGTATATAAAAAATATACTATATTGACTTGTCAAAATTGAGATTATCTGGGCGCGGCCCATGAGGGATCGGTTTGCAGGTTCCAGCCGTCTTTAAATATAACCCCATGAATTAATTTAAAAATTATTAATTTTTGGTCTGACTGATGTCAACCGGTGGGGGATTTTGGGCCGGATGTGAAACGATACGGGGGAATGTATAAAAATAATATACAGTGAATGTTTTTACTTTCGAATTGTAATCTCGTATTTTTTCATAAGGTTATGAAAATTACTGCGCTGCAACCCGACGCTCTGAGCAGCCTGGGTCACATTCCAGTCATTTTTTACCAGGGCATTTAGGATGAAATTTTTTTCGACTTTGCGCACCGCCTTCTGCCGGATTTCCTTCTTGATATTCTTGAGTTCTTCGTTGGTCGAGGGAATATTTTCAAGGAGTCGGTCGAAATCGTCCAATTCTCCCGGCAGTGGCAGATCGTTTGGTGATATTTGATCGCTTTCACACAAAATGGCCGCCCGTTCAATCATATTTCGCAGTTGCCTGACATTTCCGGGCCAATCATATCCTGTCAGGCGATTAACGGCCTCGGGGTCAAATCCTTTGATACCCTTGCCCATTTTGACGTTAAACTGATCCAGGAAATGATAGGCGATCGGTAAAATATCCATTTTCCGTTCTTTTAAGGTCGGCAGCAGAATCGGGTAGACATCGATGCGATAGTAAAAATCTTCCCTGAAAGTGCCTTTGGCCACCATTTTCTTAAGGTTTTTGTTGGTGGCAAAAATTAAGCGGACATTAACCGGCAATGGCGTGCCCGAACCTAAAGGGAGAAATTCGCGAGTTTCTAAAAACCGCAGGAGTTTGCCCTGGACTTCGAGGCTGATATTGCTGATTTCATCAAGAAAAATAGTTCCCCCTTCCGCCAGCTTGAAGATACCCTCCTTATTCTCATGGGCACCCGTAAAAGCGCCCTTGGTGTGGCCGAATAATTCGCTTTCCAGCAGATTGTGTGACAGAGTGCCGCAGTCCACGGCAAAAAAAACGTTTTTATGTCTGAGGCTGTTGGCGTGCACGGCTCTGGCGACCAGCTCTTTACCGGTTCCACTTTCACCATATACAAGGACGGTGGAGTCGGTTGGCGCCACTTTCTGGATCATGGTGACCACCTGCTTGATCTTGGGGCTGTTGCCGATAAGCTGGTGCGAGAGCGGCGTGATTTTTTGCTGCTGCTGCAGGTTTTGATTTTGCAGCCGAATTTTTCTTTGGGCCACAGCCTGCATGACAATGGCCCGCAGTTCATCCGGCGTAAACGGTTTGGGCAGGTAATCCAGGGCGCCCATTTTCATGACTTCCACGGCCGAGGACACACTGGCGTAACCGGTCATGACAATCACAATTGTGTCGGGATAAGCATCTTTTACCCGCCGCAAAACCTCCATGCCGCCCAGGCTGCTCATTTTTAAGTCGGTCAGGATAACGTCAAACGGTTCGTCATCCATCATTTTTAAAGCATCATAGCCGTTGAGGGCATAGCTGACGTCATAGTCCGACTTGACCAATATCTTGGCGCAGCTCTGGCAAATATTCAGTTCGTCATCGACAACCAGGATGCGGGCAGTGTCAGGCGGCATTATTTTCTCCAGATTCTACCGGAAGTTTTACGGTAAATATCGTTCCCCGGCCTAATTTACTAAAAGCAGATATCTTTCCGTCGTGTTGTTCGATGATTCCATGGGTTATCGCCAGTCCGAGTCCGTTGCCGTCGACTTTGGTGGTAAAAAACGGATCAAACACTTTGTCAAGATCATTTTCACTGATCCCCTGTCCCGTGTCGCTCACGATAATGTCGACCCGGTCCTGGTACTTTTTGTAGGCAGTGGAAATAAAAATGGATCCGCCGGCATCGGTGGCTTCAATGGCGTTGAGGATCAAATTTATGATGGCCTGCTGTATCTGGCCTTTATCCAGAGCCAGGCGGGGAATATTTTCCTCCAGCTGGTAGTCTAACTTGACGTCTTTAAATGCCGCCTGCTTCCGGGTCAGGATCAGGCTTTCCTGAACGATTTTGTTGATGTCGCATAGCTTGCGGGTGGGGGTGGACTGGCGGGCAAAATCCAGCAAACTGCTCACAATTTTCCGGCAGCGCAGGGTTTCTTTGCTGATGGTTTCCAGTTCCTGATAATTGGGATCCTGTGGGTCAAGCTCCTCCTGGATCAACATGGCGGTGGTCAGGATGGTCGTCAGGGGATTGTTGATTTCGTGGGCCACCCCCGCCGACAGACGCCCGATAGAAGCCAGCTTCTCATGCTGCATCATGGTTTTTTGGGCCTTGATATCTTTGGTGATATCTCTCGATATTTCAATGGCACCAAAGAAGTCGCCGGCCTCGAGCATGGGGTAGGTGGAAATTGAAAAATAGATTTCCCGGTTATCTTTGTCCAGGTGAATGTGGGTAGTCTGAAAAGGTTTTTGGGTATCCATGGTCTGGATTAGCGGGCACGGATGGTTTTCTCCGGAGCAGGGCTGACCCTGACGGTGGGTAATTTCATAGCAATACCGGCCGATGACATCGTGGCGCTCCAGGCCCAGCCTATTGAGCAGGCTGTTATTGACATCAATGATTCGGTAATCAAAGCCGATCATCATCACATCTTCCTGGATCAGTTCGTTGATGATCGACTGATAGCGCGCACGGGTTTCCCGGAGTTCCTGATCTGTTTTTTTCTGCAAGGTGGAAACCCGGGAAATTTCCCAGAAAAGCTGGGCGGTTCGGTTGGCAATGGCCCGGACGGTCTTCTTTTTTTTACTCAGGATATCATTATAGATATCCATGCTGCCGGTAAGTTCGATGATAAGATCAATGTCGTCTCTCTTAAAAAAATCATTATAATCATGGGTGACGAACAATCCATTTTCTTTGGCTTTAATGATGCCGGGCGTGTCATCCTTTAAATCTGCCACAGCCACAACCCTGGGGTCTATCTCCTGAAACGCGTGCCGCTCAATCACTTCTATTAACCGTTTACACCGGGTTCCTCCACCGACAACAGCTATGTTCATCTTATTACTCCTTTGGGTGTACTTCCCGCTGCAGAATTTTTCAATATTTGATTTTTGTGGCTACCTATGAAATACCACCAGCCTCAACTTAGTTCAATTATTATTTTTTGCTTATTTATTTCGGTTAATTACCATCTCTGATAGCTTTTGCGATCAATGGCCGTTTTGCTGACCCTGTTGTTTTTTGCGTCTGCCAACTCCCAGGAGGAAATGGTGTTGGTCGACAACGACGCTTTTGAAACTCCCCGGCGCCCCCCGGCGGTGTTCCGGCATGACGAGCACAACGAACTCGCCCAAATCGAAGAATGTAATGTCTGCCACCATGTCTATGATGAAACCGGCCAACCGGTGGAGGATGAATCCTCCGAAGATCAACGCTGTTCGGATTGCCACGACGTGGAGGCCTCCAGTGAGCAGCCGGCCCTGATGCAGGCCTTTCACACCAATTGCAAAGGCTGCCACAAGGACCGAAATGACGGGCCCACGATGTGCGGGCAGTGTCATGTCAGGGGGCTGGTTGGCGCTAACTAGCTGCTATTTCATTTTCTAACAGAATGGATACGTATAGCCTGCAGATATTAACAAATCCGAAATTATTTTCAATGATCTAAATTCCAAACATGTCAGAATAATCCGCGCTTTATATTTTTTAACAGAGTTGATTTTAAGACCGCTCCTGTGTATCCTTTGCCATCTTATTTTGCACTTTGTTGTGGGAGCGGCTTCCAGCCGCGATAGAGATCTGAATAAAATGCATATCGCGGCTGGAAGCCGCTCCCACCTCTTTGATACCTGAGAATGGATATCTTTGAATTAAGTCAGCAGCTTCATACGCTCCAGTGATAAGAGGCGAGCGGAGACGTTTAATTATCAAAATGGTCTCTCCAACAGAAAAACCAAAAGTCGTCGTCGTCTGCGGCCCGACCGGGATCGGCAAAACTTCTGTCGGCATCCGGCTGGCCGAAGAATTGGGCGGTGAAATCATCAGCGCGGATTCCATGCAGATCTACCGACACATGGACATCGGCACCGCCAAGCCCACCGCCGATGAGCAGAACCGTATCTTTCACCACCTGATTGATGTTGTTGACCCTGATGAGGACTTCGATGCCGTGCGGTTTGCAAAAATGGCGCGGCAGAAGGTGATACAATTGCATCAAAGGGGAGTCATGCCCTTGGTCGTGGGCGGCACAGGGCTGTATATCAAAGCCCTGCTCCAGGGGCTGTTTCAATCCAAGCCCGTTGACCCGCAGATCAGAGAGCGTTTATTGCAAGAAGCGGATGAAAACGGCAGCAGCGCCCTGCATGATCGCCTGAAACAGGTCGATCCGGATACCGCCGAACGATTGCACCCCAACGATGCCTATCGCATCGTAAGAGCCCTGGAAACCATCGAAGCCACCGGGCGGTCTATTTCCGCGCACCATCAGGAGCATGGCTTTGCGGATGAGCCGTTTGATGCGCTGAAAATCGGTCTGCAGATGGATCGCGAAAAGCTTTATGACAGAATAGATCAGCGCGTCGACCTTATGATCGAGGCCGGATTTGTTGATGAGGTCCAAAAACTTTTGGGCATGGGCTATTCTGCCGGTCTAAAAGCAATGCAGTCCATCGGTTATCGTCAGGTGGTCGATTTTATTGGGGGGCGATTGGCCTGGGATGAATGCGTGCGAACTTTAAAACGGGATACCCGGCGCTTTGCCAAGCGCCAGTTTACCTGGTTCAGCGCTGACCAGGAGATTCATTGGTATGAACCGGGTCAGGTGAATGATATTATTAGATTGATGAAAGGGTTTTGGGAATGATCAGAAATTTAGCTATTTTGGTCGCAGCTTAACCACTTAAAAAAAATTCTGCATGGTTGCACTGGATCATTAGCCTTTGTTTTATAAATACTTTTGTAATTTTATGAATGCATCTGCCAAAATATCTTGATTAATGCAACCAGCGCATTTTTGCATGCCCGCACAATTTTCACATTCTGAAGGAAAACACGCAGTGTTCTTTAATAATCGCTCCAAAATGTCTGAATAGTCTTCTAATTGCTTTCTTAACATTTTGGCTTCATTATGGTCGCATGAAGATAGAGTCGATTTTTTTTTACTATATGTCATCAGGAAGGCATGTATGGGGCAATCGCTTTTGATTTTGTCGAAATCGAAACTCGATATCAACTTATCGATGTTCATTATTTCCTCCTCTCAGATTAATATAATTATTATTGGGATAGGGCTGTCCCCTTTTACCTTGCAATGGCGATTAAAGCGCCGGCTTCAGGAACTTTATCCAAATTGATGACGCTTTCGGCCTGACAAAAATAATTGTGCATGAGCCAGTATTCGCCTTCTAAATTGGGAGCAGTATCTGTGGCTACAAAACCATGCTTTTCATAGGTAACCATCTGTTTTTTTTAGTATATCCTGTAGGATCACAAATTACGCCAAATTACAGATAGGTAGGAGTAATCTGCAATTTTAAAAGGGCAGGGCAATGCTGACCCTGCCCTTGTGCGTAACTTACCCTCCACAATCTAAATTGTTAGTCAATTATCCTGTTAAAGCTTTTATCATATCATTCACCTGGCTTTCTGTTGCTACAGGAAGAACCTTAAAAGTGCAAAATGGTACATACTGCTGGAGGGAACTCATCACTTCTAACTCAGTACCCTCATTTATAGAGTATCCCTTGCTCTCACCAACAAATGCCCCCCAATCCTTCGTTATTCCCTTTTCGATGTCTTGTCTAATCATTGCCATCAGCATACCCCAGCCTTGACCTCGTTCTTTCGGGTCAATAGGTATTTGAGTCTGTACAACTTCCCAGAGTACCAGATATTTTCCCATGAATTGTTTCCCCCTTTTTAGTATCAGTTCGCCAAATAGTGATTAAAGATTTCCTACTTCTTGCGATAGGCAGCTTATAGCTGGAATTTATGGGGACCCCCAACAGGTAAACAAGCCTGTCAGGAGCGAGGTAGGCACAATTTGAGGGTGTTCTCCATCGAATCTTCACCATATTGCTAACCTAATGTTCGGTGGAAACCAATATTCTTATCAGTAGAAGTCTTTAAATTTGCAATTGAGAAAGATATTAGAAGCAGACGCCCAGATGGTCGATACCGGCCAGATTCAGTAGGAGATGGTGCTAAAAAGTTGTAATTGGTGGCTTTCTATTAACCTATAGAACTTTTCATGTCAAGAAAAGAGCAGCAAGTATTGCTGTGTAGTAATTTCAGGGGGCATCTTTAGATTGACATACCTTGATACCTGCAATCCGGCTATTTTGCATGTATATTTCGTATATCTCAGGGTTTTTAAGCTTGCAAATGCTATCATAAATAGATACCCCGGGACAACAACAAAAATAGCAGGTTATATTTCTTCTGTTCTTGAAATCTGCATATATTCATAGGTTACGGATTTACCATCAGCACTGATCTTTGGCTCAGGAAGATTTACAGGGGTACACCCGATAATCGACCAACAAATTGTTAAACAAATAATAGCCCTTTTCACGACAACCTCCCTACTTTTTCCCAAATCTTCCGTCTTCATTTTTCATCTCCTGATAAATCAACAGCCGCAATTGGCAGATCTCCAAAAAGTTCTTTTCTGGACAACCAGGGCGTTTGGGCGCCCTGGGTTAGCTCATTAACGGTGCGCTCCACAAAATTGACCAATTCCATAAACTCGACGACTTGATTCCCGTTAATGTCGGCTTCATTAGCTTTGGAGCCTATCCCCTGCGTCAGCGCCCAGGTAAAAACACCGAAACCGCCCCCGATGTCTGGACTTTCCATCGCAGATTGGCGCCCTTTGGATGCGGTAAATACCATGATGCCGGCTCGCTCACCTGTAAAAAATTGGTGGGCCATTTCATCATTCGGCACCACTGTTTCATTAACGATGCTGCCCGAATGACAGGCATCTAAGAACAATGTGGCACGACCCTTTGTGCGGCTCAGGCATTCTTTAAGCCTTCTCCAGTTTAATCCATCGCTTTGCGGATCATCAAAAGTCCCATTGTGCCCTAAAAAGTAGTAGTCCCCGTCGCTGGTTTTTACGCCATGCCCGGCCAAGAAAACGACAAAAATATCTGCTTCACCGTTTTTTTCGGTTGTACATAAATTTTCTAAAATCTTATCCGCCGTTGCTTCCTCGTTTACCAGCAGGGTACTGGATACCGACCCAAACATTTTGCCCTCCTGGTTCTGAAAGGCTTCGATGATTGCTTTGGCATCGCTATGGGCGAACTGCAACTGCCACTGCGCTTGCATTTGGGCATAGCGGCTTATCCCCACCGCATAAACATGCAGGTTAGGCCGCTGCAGTTCTGGATTTTTGGTGACCACATCGATAAATTTGGGATTACTTGAAAATCCCCTGGCATCGTAGGCCACAGCCGTAATCCGATTAACACCGAAAACCAGTGGTACCAGCAGATTGAATTCGGTCTGATTCAGCATTACCGGAATTTCACGAATTGGCTTGCCATTTAAAAATACCCGCAGGGTTTCGATTTTTTCAGTGCCTGGGGCTGATATCTGCAAAGGATACTGTTTTTCCAAAATAGTTTTGACTGTATTCTGATCCCTTATTTCTATCCGGGGCGGTTTGGTAATATCAGGAGAGATCAGCGTGATGTCATGGTTCCAGCTGAGTCTTTCGGAAATAATATCGGGGCGCTTAAATTTAGATTCGAACTGTTCAAAGCTGTAAGTTTCAAGTTCACCGGGCACACTCCAGTGAATTAAGTCGTGTCCCTCCGGACTGTTTACATAAAAGCCGTCCGGGGTGGATGTGATCCACTCACCGTCCGGCGAAGCAATCAACTTGACAATCTCCTGTCCGTTGGCGAAATTCCAAACCCGACAGGTGTTATCCCAGCTACCGGTGGCCACAAAGCGCCCGGTCGCTGAAAAATCTATGGAAGTGACGGCGGCCGAATGGCCTTGAATATTTTTTGCTGCAATGCCCAGCGTGACGTTCCAAAGAATTAAATTGCCGCCGTTATCACCGGAAAGAATGGATCGGCCATCGGGTGAATAGGCAATAGCCGTGATCTGCTTTTTATGCCCTCTTAGGGTTCTGACAATGCGGTCATCGGTGGTATCTCTCACATGGATAATACGGGTTCCTCTGGCATAATGGCGTTTATCCGGTGAATAGGCCACCGTCGATAACTTGGTTGCATGCCGCTCATTCGTTTTTGCATGTTTTCCGCTCGCAAGATCCCAGGTGTGATAGGTGCCATCGAACCCCAATGAGACAACCTGGCGGCCGTCTGGGGAAAATCCAATTGAATTCGGATACATACTGAGGATATGCTTATCTTTAAATCTGTCTTTCGGATCATCTTTATAAAGTGTTGCCTTGAAGATTCGGCGCAACCTGCCGGTCCTCATATCCCAGCAGTTTACCTGTCCGCGCATGGAAGAAAGCAGCAGGCGGCCATCGGGCGAAAATTCAACCGAGTGGATTCTTGAAGAGCGCCCCTCGAAAGAGTTGATGATTCGGCCCGTGCTGATCCACGATCGTTTCAAGGTGCGGTCCCGGCTGCCGGTGATGACAAAGCGTTCGTCATCCGAGAATGCAGCCGCATAGACATCCGCCTGATGATTGATTCGGGTCGTCTTTAGAAGGCTTGATGCCTTGTCCCACAGCTTTACGGTGCCGTCGGTGGAGCAGGACAGAAACCGGTCGCTGCTGCGGTTAAACCCAACGGCAATCACTTTTCTTTTATGGCCTGTGGGGAGTTTTAGTTCCCTTCGCGGCTGTATCCCCCAGAGCTTGACAGACCCGTCCCAGCTTCCGGTTGCCGCCATGTGACCATCCGTGGAGAACTTCGCTGCAGAAACGCTGGAAGAGTGGTGGCCAAGGATTTGAATGGGATGTTCAGCCGCAGGATCAATGAGCCGAAGGATGCCTTCACTGTCTCCGGCAAGAATCATGCGACCATCCGGCGCAAGATCAAGGGCGGTAATTTGGCTGGACCTGAATTTGATTTCAAACTTTCGGATAGTGCGACCGGTAGTGGTCTGCCATAAGTGTATTTCTCCGTCCGCGTCTCCGCTTACGGCCAGAGTGGCATCTTTGGAAAATGCGACAGCATTGACACTTTTGCTGTGCCGGTGGTAAACGCGGATCAGCCTGCCCGTCTTTATTTCGGTGACAATTACGTTTCCATCCGAGGCTCCGGAGAGCAGCAGGTCACCGTCGGCAGAAATGCCGACGCAGGTAACCTGCGGTGATAGCGTTATACCGCCATAATTACCCCCCCGTACGGCGGCAACTGCCTGCCGGTTGAGATGATGGTAGCTTGTATAGATCAAACGGCCGGAGGAGACTTCCCAGAATTTGAGTGTCCCGTCAGCTGACCCGGAAGCAGCAAAACGTTCATCGGGTGAAAGGGCGACGGCCTGAACCACACCGGAATGACCCAGTTGAATAACTGGCCGAATATCGGATTCAGGGCCATCATAACGGTCAATCTCCCTGTGACCGGCACAGGCGGCAATCAGCCCCAGCAGGGCACAGAACAATAGGATTCTTTTCATAAATTACGACTCCAGGATGGATCTTATATTTTGGAAAGCAAATTTAATTCACTGTGCTGCGGACCCAACCATCGCCTCATCCTTGACGGCCAGTGCCTGGGGTTTTGCATCCGGCGCTGGGCGGTTCGGATGCGGGTCAGTATCCTTTGGCTGGACTGAACCTCTCCGTAGATTTCCCGGTTGAAGGCTTCGATAATTGTTTCGATCTCTGTTTGGAGCTGGGGGAATCGTTGCATCAGTCTTGTACCGTATTCCAGGGGCGTTTCGCTCGCAACCGCAGGCAGACCGCTGCGCCGTCCCCAGCGAAGCAGGCCGGCATATATTGCTGCTGCGCTGTCGATCCTATTTAACAGTGATGCCAATCCGTTCCAGGCACCCAGAAAAAAAGCACCTATTATCGCGAGCAGCCATGATACCAGCGCCTTTGACGATAGCTCGAACGGATGGTCCGAGTTTCTTTTCAGAAGAAAGCGCAGCAATACTTTAATCAAGTAGCCGAAAAGCCACAGGGCGATCAAGCCGATAACGCCAAGCAGGAACCAGCCGATGCCTTGCGCCCACCTTATTTCGGACTCGGGGTATAGTTGATCCCCGATTGACTCGCTGGTACCGAAGAGGGTAACTTCGCGGCGGTATCTTCCAATTGAAAATAGAAAGCGGATGAAATTAACCAGGACCGGGCCTGTGGGCTCGGCGGCTGCCTTGAGAACGCGCTGCGCGGATTCAGCCATGAGAGTCAGATATGGCAGGAGAAGTACAATTAAGACAGCGCTGCCGATTAATACGGTTGAGACAAAGCTCAGGACGATACCGATACCGCGATAACCGGGACGAAATGTTTTCCGGCTGTAACTTTGACCCCGGGCCAGGCTGATCGCAATCAAACTAAAAGTGAAAAAGGTGAAAAGCAAATAGTACGTCACCGGGTCTTCCAGGAGAATGCCGCCTTTTAACTGCACCATAAATTTTATCAGAAGCAGCAGGAAAAGCGCGCCAAGGCCTCTGTCAAATTGAAGGCAGACGGAATAATAGGTTGGCGGTCTTTTCACCATGGCCCGCGCACCAATCCAGAACAGCATCAGGCAGGCAAGCAGCAGCAGGTGAATGAACCACTGCTGCGGTTGTTGGAGTTGGATGAGTTCCTGGGCCATCCAGGAGCTGCTGAATAAAGGCAAATGCGGGTAATAGAATCGGTGGATGGTCAAGATCCATGCAATGGTGAAACCGAAAAAATGAAGGGACAGGGATTGATACACCCGTCGGTATCTATGGCGGCATAAAATGGTGACAACAGATGCCAGAATAAACAAGGCCAGGGTTTGCGGCAGGGGAAGGGGCCGGTTAAGAAGCAAAAGGGTTAAAAAGAACGTCCAGGCATAGCGCCAGGTGAATTCCATTCCGCCGCAGGACAGGATCAGAAGCGTTTTATGTCTATCGGAATTCATGTCCGGTGGCTCCTATCCAAACGAATGTCATCGATGGAAAATCGATTCTTCCCCTCAGAGAGCTGGGTGTTTAAATTAGGGCGGCATGTCACAAAAGAAAATGGTATTTGTCGCTTCCGGAAAAACTTTTCAATTTCGGTCACCGATGAATCCGCGTCATGGCAAAAATGGACACAGCTGATTCCCCGTTGTGATCCCAAAAATTGCGTGATGACTTTTGTCACGGTTCCGGTTGGTGTTGGTTGCATTCGAGCCAGGGTCTCCAAAATGGCGGGAATTTGCCCCGGGCCCCTGGCCAGCGGAACTGCAGATAGACTTCCGCCCTTCAGTATTCCATTGGCTGCAAACCCGACGGCAAATCCCATGTTGTCCAAGTTTACCGCCAAAGATGCCACAATTTCCAGGGTGTGCTCGAAATATTCTTCTCGATCGCTTTTTTGAAAAGACCCCACATCTAAAGTGAGCAGTACCTTGGCCTGTTCGGAGGGCTCAAAGATTTTTTGCTGGAGCCGCAGGTGGCGCGCGCTGGCTTTCCAGTGAATATGGCGTGAGGGGCTATTGGGTTGATAGTCACGGGTGCCGAGAATATAGACCGGGTCTTTTACGGGGCTTTGGGCGCCGGGCACGCCAAACAGGTCCCGTCTCCGGATGGCAACCGGCTTTATAGAGACCAACCGCGGGTAAACAAGAAGTTGGGTGACATCCCGGGCGCTTATCTCTTTTTCAAAGAAGCCGAGGAAATCGCTCGTCCGAATACGGGGCGGTCCCACCTGATATACCCCCCGGCGCAGGGCAACCAAAGCCTGTTGAAATTTAACGGTCTGGTGCCATAAGACAGCAGCCTCATGACGCACAGTCCCATCCTTTTCCCCCACGGTTTCCAGGGCACCGTCAAAGGACCATTTGATTTTGAGCCAGACCGGCAGCCACTTGCCATTTTCGATCGTCGTAGTAAGGGTTATCGATTCTCCCGGAAAGACCCTTTGGTTGTCCATGGCGCTGTCCCACCGGATGCGGGTTGCGCTCATATGGGTCCAGGCCTTGGCTCCGCCCACCACCATCAGGATGAGAACCGCCAGCAGCGACAAGTCGTTTTGGCGGTATAACAGGGCGATGAAAAGAAAAATGCCTACGAAAAAGAGCACAAAGAGGGAATTGAAAATGGTCGGTTCGCGGCTTTCTGGTTGTTCGGCTTTCATTAGGTCCCTAATTATTTTTGGCGACTGAATGTTGTCAGTAACTGAAGGATTCGGTAATGGTTTGTGGGATCCCGACGGCGGAAGATTAACACTGGCCTCCCGCATGCCAGACTATGTCGCAATTGAAAAAACTGCATCTGTTGTTCTTTCGTCATTCCGGACTTGATCCGGAATCCAGTCCTTTTCTAAGGTGATACATTTCTGGATGCCGGATCAAGTCCGGCATGACGGACAGATATTAAACGATTTTTGAATAGCAACACAGTCTCCTGCGTGGGAGTGACATTCATTTCGTAACTTATTTATAGGACATAACACGAGCCTATCCTGCCGTCACCGGCCTCCGGCATTTAGAGCCTACGGCTCGGAGAGAACCGGTACGCGCTTGACGAGTTTTTCTATAAGGTGGTCGGTGCTTTTGCCTTTTAAGCGTTCTTCTTCGGCAAGGATCAGCCGATGGGTCAGCACCGGATGCGCCAGATTTTTGATATCATCGGGCAGAACGTAATCGCGCCCATGCAGCGCTGCCAGTGCCTGTCCGGCCCGCATGAGCCCCAGTGATGCGCGGGGGCTGGCACCGTACTGGATCGCTTTGTCTTCGCGGGTCAGGCGGACGATGTCGGCAATGTATTCTCGAATCGGTTGTGAAACACGGATGGTGCGGCGCAATTTTTGTAATTCTGAAATATCCCCGGGCGCTGCCACTGCTTCCAGCGATTGATAAGGGTCGGTTTCCTGAAACCGTTCCAGTATCCGGACCTCATCTGTTTTGTCAGGATAGCCCAGCCGGGTTTTTAATAGAAATCTGTCCAACTGGGCTTCGGGCAGCGGAAAGGTGCCTTCCAGTTCGATGGGATTCTGGGTTGCCATGACCAGAAAAGGTGCGGGCAGGAGGTGGGTTTTACCATCGACGGTCACCTGGCGTTCTTCCATGCATTCGAGCAGGCTGGACTGGGTGCGGGGTATGGTGCGGTTGATTTCGTCTGCCAGCAGGACGTTGCAAATAACCGGTCCCGGATGAAATGAAAAATTCCCGGTTTTTTGATCATAAACATTAAAACCGGTGATATCGGCCGGCAAAAGATCAGGCGTAAATTGAACCCGGTTAAAAGTTCCCCCGATGCTTTTGGCCAGGGATTTGGCCAGCAAGGTCTTGGCCACACCGGGCACATCTTCCAGCAGGACATGGCCCTCGGCCAGTAGACCGACGAGCAGCAGTTCAATCGCCTGATCTTTGCCGACAATGACCCGGGATATGTTATCAGTGATTCTTCGGCACAGGCTGAAATCCATTTCGTCTGGCCCCCACTTAAAACTAATTTTGGAGCGTTGGAGTATTGGAGTGCTGGAGTGATGGCTGAAGGGCGGTAATATCTCTTCAATACTCCAGATTCCAATTTTGCAAATATTACAGATATAATGCGTATATCACAGCATTTTTAGTGGTGTCAAAAGTTGTGATAAATAGTTATCAAAGGTCCGCATAACGTGGAAGTGAGCTGCGGCCCCGATGGGTGTCGAGTCTACACGGCCTTTTACGTAAAACCGGCAAACTACACGTCGTCAGCTCCACTGGGTTGTTGTATGCTATTTATCCTAATCATTGCAATTATATTTAGTTAGATTACTCTCCTCTGATAACTTATTGGCCGATATATTTGGACAGAAAGCTTTTAACCTTTTCCCGAGCATCTGCTGTCGCTTCACTGTCATACAACTGCCTGTGTCCCATATAGGTGTTATTGATTCCCGGTTTATCAAATGAATGGTATGCGTTTGGGTAGAAAACGAAAGTTGCTTCGTGCTGCCCCCTGGGCCGTCTATCCATGTGATGGCACCTGCTGGCAGGGGTCCAATCATCTTTTTCGCCCATCAACACCATCAAGGGCGCATTATTATCTTGAAGACTACCAGTACACAGGGGATAAAAGGCAATTGCTGCTTTGAACGGATCGCCCGGTTTTTCTATAATACATTTGTCATTAGCAACACAAAGCACGGACCGAGCGCCCTGGGAAAAACCCAAAACAGCAATGCGTTCTGCATCCACATGGGCAATAGTACTTAAATAAGACTTGGCCGCGTAAGCATCATAGGCTCTTGCGTCGATAGGCACGCTATTGGCCTCGCAACCGTTAGAAACATAGCGAGGGCCGTTGCTGTCAACTATCAGGGTCACATAGCCCCAACTGTTCAGAAGGTCTGCCCATATTTCAACCCGATCCGAAATACCGCTGCATCCATGCTGCAACACAACAGCAGGGAAAGGGCCTTCGCCATCCGGTTTGCTGAGATAACCTCTGATAGTAATCGTATCTCCTTCATTTGGGGCCCATGGATCTTCGTACTCGAATTTTACGGTACTAGCACAAGCCGATAAAAGAATGATAACCAATACGCTGAAGATACTTCTGAAAAACACTGTTGAAACTCCTTTCTCATCACCCCCCCGGGAGGATTATTGAACCGTTACCACCGGCAAATCGCCGAATAGCTCTTTGCGAGAGAGCCATGGCGTTTGTTCGCCGTTGGTTACGCCATCCACATAGCTGCTGACGTAATCGACCAGTTCCATAAACTCAACGACACCATTTCCATTTACATCGACCTCATTCGATTTTTCACCAAGACCCTGAAGCAAGGCATAGGTAAAGACGCCGGCGCCGTTGCCGACATCAGGGCTTTCCAGTGAATATTGCCGCCCTTTAGAGGCTGAAAAAATCATAATGCCGCCCCGTTTCCCGGAAAAAAATTCCTGGGCAAGATTGTCATTGGGTACAATCGTTTCCCTCACAATACTTCCCGAATGGCAGGCATCAAGAAACAGGATCACCCGGCCTTTAATTTTAGAAAGGTAGGTATTCAGCAGCGACCAACTCAAACCACCATCCTGTGGCTCATCGATGCTGTTCACCGTTGAAGTGAGAAAATAAAAAGTTCCGCTTTTATCCTTTATACCGTGACCGGCCATGTGGATAATGACGATATCGTTTTCGCTAACGTTGCTATGGGCTTCGAGAACGGCAGAAATTTTTTCAACAGTCGCATCTTCATTCGTAATCAGACTATTTTGAATCTGGCCATATAGTTTGCCTTGCTCTTTTTGCATCGCCTCTACCAGAGATATGGTATCGGTATGGGCGAAATCCAGCTGCCAGTGGCCGGAGAGCTTTGGATAGTTACTGATGCCCATGCCTATTAGATAAAGATTTGGTTTGGCCAGATCGAGGTCTTCAGAAATTACATCTATATATTTTGGATTGCTAAAAAAACTATTCTCATCATATGCAATTGCAGTGATGCGATTGGCCCCGGAAAAAAGGGGGATATTTAAAGTTATCTCCCTCTCTTTGGCATTGACGGGCACCTCCATAGCCGGTTTCCCATTGACGAAAACCCGCACGACTTTGACTAAATTATTTGATACAGCTTTCAGGTTCAAGGAATAGGTTTGTGCTCGGGTTATTTCAACAGAACGATGTCTGCGTAAATCAAGCTGTGGAGGTTGAGACAACCCGGGCGAGGGCTTGCCGCAGTTTACACAGCCTTCAAGGCGCTCTTTTACAATCTGCGGTTTGTGGAACAGCTCTTCAAACTGTTCGTAGGCGTATGTTTCAAATACTCCCGGTATGACATAGTGAACCAGATTGTTTCCCTCAGGGCTCTTGGTGTAGTAGCCATCCGGTGTGGTGGTGATCCATTCCCCGTCATGACTCCCGTGCATTCGTCCCAGTTCACTGGCGGTGGGAACGTGCCATTTTCGAATAGTCGCGTCCCCGCTGCCTGAATAGATATACTGCGCGTCCGGTGAAAAACATACGCTGTTTATAAGATCTGAATGACCGCTGAGCACCATTAACTGACGGCCGCTTTTTTGTTCCCACAGGATCAGCTTTTGATCCGTGCCCCCCGAGAGCAATAAGCGGCCGTCCGGGGAAACCGCAACAGCCGTCACAAGACCAGAATGACCCTTATAGGTCGTCAGCAGCTGTCCGGTTGCCGCATCCCATTGCTTAACCGCCTGATCACCACCGCTTGAAATAACCCTGCGGCCTTCAGAGGCAAAGACGGCAGCGTGAACTCCGAAAAAATGACCTTGATACATTTGAACGATCTTACCTGAAGATGCATCTCGCATGGCAAATCGTTTGGCCGGGCCTGTTGAAAGAAGGAATTTTCCATCCGGGGAAAAAGCGACGCTGTTAACCCTCTCTGTTTGCTCGACCTGCCACAGGACCCGGCCCGTGGACGCAACCATCATCAGCAGGGCCCCTTTTTCAGTTCCCACCAGCATATGGTGATCATCAGGCGCAATTGAAATACACGTGATGGGCTCCTTGGCCACTTTAAAGTTGAAGCGTTTATCACCACTATAGATATCCCAGATAATAATACGGCCGTCTCTACTACCCGAAACGGCCGCTCGCCCCTTTGAGAATATAGCTGCCGCAGTGACGGATTCCGAATGGCCCCTGTATATTTTTTCCTGGTGCCCGCTTATTGTATGCCACAGCTTTAAGGAACGATCACGGTTTGCCGACAAAAGATATTTGCCCCCCGGCAAAAGGGCCATAGCGTTTACGGCTGAGGCCGAGCTTTTCAATGAATTTACCTGTAATCCTGTATTCGTTTCCCAGAGAATAATTTCCCCATTTCCCCCTCCGGAAATGATGTAGCGCCCATCCGGAGAAAAGGCACCTGCATTCATGCCGTTTTTGTGACCGGATAAGGTTCTGACCGCCTGGCCCGTTTCGATGCTCCACAGCTTAACGGTGCCATCACTGCTCGCAGAGAGAGCACGCTGTCCCCCGGGTGAAAACATGACTGAATTTACCGCCCCACGGTGACCGTGCAATGTGCGAACCAGCTTACCGTTTTTGATATTGAAAAGCCTGAGCAAATGGTCGCTTCCGCCGCAAATCGCATATTTTCCATCGGGAGAAAAAGACACGGACAAGAAGTGCGCCCGGGGGAATGAATACACTATTTTTCGATCACTCGAGTTAAGATCCCATAACCTCAGCGTGCGATCTTTGCTACTCGTTAAGACATATTGCCCGGTTGGATCAATGGCCGAGCTTGTAATGGCATCGATGTGACTGCGAGTTGACCAGCGTTTGGCGCTTTTGGAATCTTTCTCCAGAGCTTTGTAGCTGTAAAATCTATGCAGCGCTGAGTGGTCGCGGTCCTCCTTGCCGGTTGCCGTCAATCCAGGATTCGGATTGCTCCTTACAGCAAATTCATGCCCTCTCAGGATTTTATATTTGGACCCATTAGATATACGCCAGATGATGATGGAATAATCTCCGCTTCCAGAAAGTGCATAGCGGCCATCTCTGGTAACGGTCACGGAATTAACCCTGTCGGAGTGGCCTTTTAGAGTACGTATCTTCTTCACCGGTTGTCGCATCCCACAATTTTAATGTGTAATCCCAACTGCCGGAAATGATAAGTCTCGTTCTCGGTATAAAAGCAACCGCACTGACGACATCGCTGTGGCCCTTAAAGGATCTGATTTCACGCCCTAGAAAAACATCCCACAATTTTACGGTATGGTCCCTGCTGCCGCTCAGGGCATAACGGCCGTCGGGTGAAAATGCGACTGAGGTAATTGAAGCGGAGTGACCGGTCTGAACAACTGTTTCTAATTTAGCACCTTTGGGCAATACGGTGGGAATGGTCACATCTTCCGTCGAAGCGCAAGAAAGAACGAAGAGTGTAAAACAAAAGAATGTTATGATAAGCCATTTCGGAGTGTGCCCCATCAGTGCCCCCTGCGGACAATCTATCTTAACCGCCATGCTGCCTGTCCTGTCCATTCTGCCTTCCGCATTCCAATTTCCGCATTCGCTCACACCGGTATCGGTGCAATTACCTGCGATGATACGAACATCCAGGCGACGATGCCCGCGTTGACGATGGCACCGAGATAGATTCTGCCGGTCAGCTGATAAAACCAGGTGGAAATCGGTATAACCAGGATCAGCACCGCGATGATGTGGAAAAGGTTGTGGGTAAAGGCGATCAACATGCCCCCTGGGCCTACTAAAGGTATGGCTCCGTTAATAAACAAGGGTATGTATTGGACCAATAATAACAGGACCAGCGGAAGAACCAGAACCAGGATGTTAAACCCGGTCCAGGAGATAAAGGTTTTTAACCAGGTTGGTTGCACCGGCCGGCGTAGTTGACCATGGAGAAATACGCCCATCAGCAAAAAGCCCACCAGCAGCAATGGAAAGTAGGTAAGCCAGAGCTGAGCGCGGTAAGGCGTCAGGTCGCTTGCAAAGGGAAAAATGAAGCGAAAATCGACCAGAAAGAAATTTTCCAGGGTGTGTTCGCTCAGGTAGGCAAAAAGAAACAGGATGGCCCCCAGAAGTATTGTTTTGGCAATGAATGAACCGCTAAGGGTGAAACGGTCTTCCTGATTAGAAAGCCCCAGGTCAAAAAGGGTCAGGCCGTTTTCGCTGCTTTGCTTTTTAAACCATCTTCGAAAAAAGAAAAACCCGATGATGTTTATCCACAGCAGCCACCAGACAATCCCGTTGGTCATCATCAGGGGAAAGACCGTGTCGATCTGGACCAGGTAGACATGGATGCCGAACAGGACAAAGATAATCGGAAAGTAAAGCAACATGAGCACGCCATTGATAATGGCCGGTTTAACGCATGCTTTGCCCAGGCAGCTGTATTTTGTCGAAATGGGAAAATGCAGTGATCCAAAAAAAGACGTCCGCAGCAAGATCAGCCCCAGGGGCAAAAGGGAGGCCAGGCAGGCAACCATGGCAACCAGGGTCGCCCCCTCCTTGATTTGCCAGATCTGGTTATCGGGTGGGATCCATTCTGCCTTGGGAGGATCGAGGGCCTGCTTCATCCATTGCAGGGCTTCGGCAACCGCAGCGCTGCTGTGCGATGTATGCAGATGGGTGATTTTGGGCATAAAAACCCGCCGCGCCGTTCCGGCATTGAATTTTCCATAAGTTTTGGACAATTCAGGGTTTTGAACCGGGAACACGTTGCGGGTGAGTTCGGTGCCCATCCATTCCTTTTCGAAATCCCTGGTGCCCGTCATGCGCTGGCGGAATTCATCGTACTTGCCAAAAATCATCAGCATGTTTTTGGGCAGCGTGTTTGATGCGTCCTCCCGGTAGGCAAACCCTGATATAACCAGTGCGGCAATGGAGGGGTCTTTTACGGCCATGGTGTAAACCATTTCTGCACCGAGGCTGTGGCCCATCAAGCCAATTTTTTGTGAATCGACAAAGGGCAGGCTTTTAAGATAGGCCAAAGACGTTTTGCCGCCATAGGTGGAATCAAAATCAGGGTCATCCAGTTGCCCGGGAATCCCGGAGTTGCCTCGCCCGATGGCATCGATTTCCAGGACCGCCATGCCCCGCCGGGCCAGTTCAATGCAGTAAGGGTCACTGGTTTCGCGATTGTTCTGGTAGCCGTGGATATAAACAATGCCCGGCACCGGGCTGGACGATACTGCGCCATGGGGTTTGAGAAGTTTGGCCCGCACAAGGATGCCATTGAAGTTGGTATAGGAGACATTGGATAAGGCGATTTTTCCGAACCCTTTCTGGGTCCAGGAGGCCAGCACCACGGCACCTATCAGAACGAAAAGGCAGATGATGAAAACAAGGGCCGCTTTACTGCGGCGATCAGGATCGAATAGCTGAGCTGTATTCATATCAGTTCCCGGGCAAAGAAAATTATCTTCTTCAATGTTATCAGTGTAACAATAATTACTAAGGTGTGGTTTGCTACGGTTTAAATATTGTATTCACCGCAGAGGCGCAGAGAACGCAAAGATATGGTTTTTCTTTTCATTTGCCTCTGAGAGGCAGGCAAATGAAAAACAATCAGCCTGCGGCAGAAAAAATATCGGGAAATCACAAATTTCTATTGCAATCAGAAGATTCAAACTTAATCCTGAACCTTATAATTCAAGATCTATATTTAGGTTTTGCCCGTAGGGCTTGATGCGTTTATTTGCCGTCCTCTCAACGGCAAATAAAAAATAACTTCTCTCTGCGTTCTCTGCGCCTCTGCGGTAAAAAAAGTTTTTTAAATTTATATATAAAAGATCTAAATAGTTATGGCCGCATTTGCAAGAAAGGATAAAATTTATAGCGTCAATAGTTTATGATTTCATTAGTTCTCTTAGCTCCCTTTTTAACACCTTGCCGACTGCACTCAGGGGGAGCTCATCCATAAATTCTATCTTCTTAGGGACTTTGTAGGGCGCCACTTTTTCCCGCATGTACTGCGTAATTTTTTCCCGGGTGTCTTCGCTTTTTTCAACGCCGGGTTTCAGCACAATGGCAGTGGCCACGATTTCGGAACCGGGTCTGGTGGGGTCCGGCAGTCCAATGGCGGCGGCCATATCAATCTCAGGGTGTTCCATTAAAACGTCATCAACGGTTCGGGTGAAAACCTTGTAGCCCGATACAATCACCATGTCTTTGAGGCGGTCGACGACATAAAAATAGCCGTCCTCATCCATTTTACAGATATCGCCGGTGTAGATCCACCCGTCTCTAAGCGTGGCAGCGGTTTCGTCAGGCTTGTTGTGGTAGCCTTCGGTAAAGACCTGGGGGCCTTTGACGACCAGTTCGCCAGGTTCTCCGACCGGAACTATATCGCCAGAATCGGGATCGATCAATTTTACTTCGGTATCCGGAAAAGGGATGCCGACGGATCCCGGTTTCTTCATGCCGTAGTGAGGCAGGCCCATGTGCACCGGGCTGGTTTCGGTCATTCCCAGGACTTCTACCAGTTTGCCTTTACCGACCACTTCTTCGAATTCTTTGATGTATTCGGGGGGAAAGGGTGCGGCTCCGCTGATGAGCCACTCAACGCCGCTAAAATCAAGGGATTTGAATTTTGGCTTTTTCAATAACTCCAGGTAGATGGTTGGTACATTGACAATACCGCTGGGTTTGAACTTTTTAATTGCAGATATCAAAAAGTCCAGGTCCCGCGGGTTGGGCACCGCCACCTGGGTGCCGCCGAAAGCCATGGCGTCCATTGCCAGAAACAGGCCGGCCTGGTGAAAAAGCGGAAAGGCGGACAGAAGGGTAGCCTCCTCGCCAATGCTGATATCGAGCCAGGTATTGGTCTGCTGGATCTGACTGACCATGTTTTGGTGGGTGAGAACGGCCCCCTTGGGCGGGCCGGTGGTGCCGCCGGTATACTGCATGAGGCAAGGGGCGCCGGGGGTTAGCTTTTCTTCTACAAAGTCGGAAGGCACTTTTTGAAGCAGCTGCATAAACCGGCCGACGGTGATGCCGGTAATTGGACTCATTTTTCCGGCTGGAATCTTTTTGAATAGTTTGCCTAGAAACGCTTTAAGCGGTGAGAGAAAATCGGCAATCCCCGCCACCGCCACTGTTTGGACCTCGGTTTGGGGTATAACTGCTTTGACTTTGTCGAATAAGGCATCCAGGGTCACCAGCAGTCTGGTTCCGGAATCGTTGAGCTGATACTCAAGCTCTTTGGGCTGCAGCAGGGGGCTGACGCCGGTCAGCACGCATCCCGCCTTCTGGATGCCCAGGATGGATATATAATAGGCCGGGATGTTGGGCAGATTGACCCCCACCGTGTCGCCGGGATTCAACCCGCTTTTTTTGAGAAAGTGGGCAAAGCGATTGGAGAGTTTGTCCAACTCATGGTAGGTGATTCCGCGGCCCATATAATAGACAGCAGTTCGGGAAGGAATATGGGTGGTGGCTTCTCGGAATAATTCAGCATACGTTTTGTTTGAGTAGTTCAGGCTGTGGGGAACGTTGTCATCATAATGCTTTAGCCAGGGTTTTAGGGCATAGGGGTCTGACATGTGTATTACCTCCGGGGGACATTTGAAAAAGGTCCCTTTTTGCCATGCTTCTGCATGATCGGAAATAACAAATCACAAATCTCAAATTACAAACAATACCCAAGCACCAAAAAAAACAAATTCAAAACAAAGATTTCATAATGAGCAGTTGAGGGGTCGGGGAGTTTTTCTTTCACCCCCTGTCATTCCCGCGAAGGCGGGAATCCAGAATCTGTTTGTCGGCTCTACTTGATTCCTCTGGATGCCCGGTTTCGAATTTTGAATTTATTTGAGATTTGGTGCTTGTGTTTTGGAATTTTTGTAAAACGCAAAATAAAATTTAAGGCACCTATCACAACAAATTACTTAATTTTGCCCAACAGTTCCTTGGCTTGATCCCTGAACCATGGATCCTCGGACTGGGCTGCTTTTTCCAGCAAGCCTTTGGCTTCGGCTTTGTTTTCTTTTCCGCCGATCTGGTACAACACCTCTCCGAGGTAGAAATGAGCTTCGAGGTTATCCGCGAAATATTCGGTGGCCTGGTATTCACGGTAGTATTGCAACGATTTATCGCGGTCCCGCATGGGCCAGGGGAGGACGGCCCAGAAACGGCCGAGGGAAAGCATGGGCCCGGCCTCTTTATACATTTTATCGATTGCATAAGCTTTTTCAAAGCTGGTCTGGGTCTTGTCTTTGAGGCCTTCTGACAGCGCTGTAAATATGCTGACCCCATCGGAGTAGATACCGACATTGAGGCCGTAATAGTAGTGTCCGTCAGGCCTGTTGGGTTCGAGTTCAGAGGCTTTTTGGCGCATACTGCATCCCTTTTTTGCCGTACTCGGCGCAGATGTCCTTCCAGCCTTCGATCTTTTTTGATTTGGCTTCATCGCCGTATTCTCGGTAGGCTCTGGCGCATTTCCAGTTCGCCTCATAGCTATCGGGATTTGCGGCCAGCTCCTTTTCTAATAACTCGATGGCCTGCTTGTAGTTTTCGAGCCCACCTAATCTGAACAGTTTATCTGCTTCAGCGGTGTTGTCTGCTGCCATAAGGCCAATGGGGAAAAAGATTACCATAAGTAAACATAGATAGCCCAATGTCGTTCTTTTCATTCTAAACCTCCTTTGCTTCATCTTTAACTACATTTTATAAATCGAAGGATATCTGAAGTAATCGCTGTCAACGTTGTTTATATGTCGCTGGATCGCATAAAATTCAATTTCTTAGCATCTACAGGTGCAATATCCTCCTTACCACTACTTTATGAAACGGGTTAAGGGAATTTACATCATTTCCACAGCACAAGCCATGGACACCCCACCGCCTCCGCACAGCGTCGCCAGGCCAAGGCTGTTGCCCCTTTTTTTCATGGCATGTATCAGCGTGACGATAATTCGGGCGCCGGTTGCTCCGACCGGATGCCCCAGGCCGATCCCCGATCCGTTGACGTTGGTGATTTCCCGATTCAAGCCGAGCTCCTTTTCACAGCCCAGGTATTGGCCCGCAAAGGCTTCATTGACTTCAATCAATTCGAAATCGCCGATTTTCAGGCCGCTGGCCTTGAGCAAATTATTAACGGCCGGAACCGGAGCCAGGCCCATTATCGACGGATGGCACCCACCCCTGGCAACGGCTTTAATTCGGGCAAGGGGCTGGATGCCTAATTCATTGGCCTTTTCGGCGGACATAATGATCAGGCCGGCGGCGCCATCGTTAATGCCGCTGGAGTTTCCGGCCGTCACTTTACCGATTTTGGGTACGAACGCCGGCGGCAGGGACTGCAATTTCTCAAGGGTCATGCCGGGCCTGAAATGCTCATCTTTATTAAAAATAACCGGCTCCCCTTTGCGCCGGGGAATTTCAATGGGAACAATTTCGTCTTCAAATGATCCGTCGTTGGTGGCCCTTTCCACGTTATTGTGGCTTCTCAGTGCAACTTCGTCCATTTCCTCCCGGCTGATATCCAGGTGCTGGGCAATGAACTCGGTGGTATGGCCCATGATATAGGGTTTGCCCTTGAAATAGCTCAGGGGAGGCATTTCCGCATCCACCGGGCCGTCTTCCGGATGGGGGATGACGTGTGACCCGCAGTGGAGCCCGCGAATGATATTGTCCACGAACTCATTATCCTGGAGGCGACAGCCCCACCTGGCCGCCGGTACGGAATAGGGTACCCCCGACATATGTTCAACGCCGCCGGCCAGGATAACATCTGCCATGCCGGCCTGGATCATGGCCATGCCGGAGATAACCGCCTCCATTCCGGAAATGCACACCCGGTTAATGGTGACGGCGGTCACGGAATCGGGAATACCGGCCAGCAGAGCGGCGATACGGGCGACATTAAGGGTATCAACCGGTTCCATACAGCAACCAAAGCGGACATCATCGATAATGGCCGGATCGATACCGGATCTTTCAACGGCAGCCTTCATGGCGACACTGGCAATGGTGGCGGCATGGCTGTCCTTCAGAGATCCGCCGAAGGCTCCGATGGCTGTTCGGCAGGCCGATGCAATTACGACTTCTTTCATTCTTCACTCCTTTTTCGTGTTACGCGTTACGTGGTACAAGTTGCGTGTTATGGGCTGCGCATTCCGCATTCCACATTCCAAATTCAAATGTACCTGTGTCCTATATTCACATAGATTTGTCAAGAAATAGCGTTAAACCATCAGGATTGAAAATCCGGCGGACAAAAGTCTTGACAGGTGCCTGACAACAACATACTATCCAAAGATTAATATCATAATATCAAGCTGTTGTGGCCGATTTCCGATCCGGTTTTTCACCACCTATAATCTTTCAAGTTGCACTCTTCTTCATTATCAACCCTGGATAAGCAAGGAAGGATGACACCATGAGCGATAAAAACAACCGCAGGAAATGCAAAAGACAGGTTTTAGATCCCCCCGAACTGGGTTATCTTTGACTGAAGACCCCGGACATAAATCGGGCACCACCCTTATTGATTCCCCTATATCCCTTTATGTGGATCTGGTAAACAAATGCCGGGGGGGGGCGGCGGTAAGTGTGCCCAGGGCTGTAGAACCGGAAACGGCCGTCAGTTTGTTGACCTTCAATGACCATGAAAAATTGTGGTATATTTCCCGGGGCGAGGTTAAATGGGTAGAAAGGGTATCCGATCCTTTAAATAATTTTCTGGTCGGCCTCGAAGTATCAAAGCAGCAAAAAACCCCAAGAAAAAATCCCCGGCAGTTGGAGGCCCGGGAGTCCCCGATCCATCAGATTTTCAATTCTTCAATCACAACAAACTGTTTGGGTCCATTCCGCGCGAAGCTTTATGTTCGCTATTAAACAGTCTGACATATCGGGAAATTAAATCGGGTGACCGGTTTATCAATCAGGGAGATCCCGGCGATATTCTTTTTATCATTCAAGAGGGTGCCTGCGTTGCCTATGTCGAAAAAGATCAAGAAACACATACGGTGGGACGCATGGGCAAAGGCGATGTCGTTGGTGAAATGGCGATTTGACCGGTGAACCCCGCAGTGCCCATGTGGTGGCCGAAACCGACATGAAGATCTGGGGGTTGAGTCGCCGGCAGTTCGATGTCATTACCGAGGAGAATCCGGATTTCAGAAATTTTTTAACCAAACTGGTTGCCGATCGTTTTTCGGGCAGAAAATTGACCGCAGAGCGGACCATCGGTAAATACCTTATTACGGATATCATCGGGCGCGGCGGCTACAGCATTGTATACAAAGGGACTCATTCCGGTTTGAATATGCCGGTGGCCATCAAGATGATGCGGCACAATCTGGCCATGGATCCTAAATTTCTGAGAAACTTTCAAACCGAGGCCAAAATAATTGCCAACCTGAACCATGAAAATATAATCAAGGTCTATGATATCGAAAAGCTTTATCGGACCGTTTTTATCGTTATGGAACTGGTTGAAGGCGAGACCATCAAAGAATTAATCCAGCGCGAAAAGGCAATTCCTTACCCGTGATTGTAACGTCCTGATCCAGGTATGCCAGGCGCTCAACTATGCCCATCGCGAGGGAATCATCCATCGGGATGTTAAACCGGCCAATATCTTTATAAAAGGCGGTGACAGTGTGAAACTGCTCGATTTCGGCCTGTCCTGCCCCACCGGATCTGAAAACCTCGATTTTTCGGGCACGGTTGCGTATATGAGTCCGGAAGAAATCGAAAGCGAATCCGTGGATCAGCGCAGCGACATTTATGCCCTGGGTGTCACAACCTATGAAATGTTGACCGGCCAGCGACCGTTTCCCGAAGATGATCTTATGGCGCTTTTAAATATGCACTTTGACGAGGATATTCCAGATCCTGCTCTAATTAGACCGGACATCCCGGAAGCTTTAAAGCAATTCGTTTTAAAAGCCTGTGCCCGAAATTGTGATCACCGCTACCAGACGGTTGACCAGGCAATGGGCGTCCTTTTACCTTTAGCCGAGGAAATGGGACTGACCCCGGGTCATCCATCCAAAAATAAAAGGGGCTTGACCACCCTTCACCTGATCTATGAAGATGAACAGCGGCTGGCCTTAAAACAGCTGTTGGAAGATTTTAATGCCAGGGTCCGAGAGATAGGAGTGGAACTAAAAGCAGCCGAGTTTCCGGAAATCTGATCTATTAAAAACCGAAACACACCGATCCGTACTTGCGGGTCGGGGCGGAACTTCAAACACCGAGCGGACTTCGGGCTCAGAACTCCTGACATGGACCATGTGCTGGTCCAGTTGTTCGGAATCCACTCCCAGGCAATGTGCGTAATTGCGGATGTATCCCCGGAGATAAACCGAAGGAATCGAGCCGGTTTCGCCATTTTCTATGGCTTCCAACACCGAGGGCTTCATTTTGGACAGATCGGCCGCCTGCTCGACTGAAAGCCCCTGCTTTTCTCGCTCATACCGGAGAATGTCTCCGGGCATGGTGGGTATTAGTTCACTCTGAATGGTCATTCCTTTTCCTGACGGGCCAATTGGCCTGCCTCAGGTGAGTTTGGATAGCGTTCAATAAATTCTTGTCGATAGCGGTCGGCGGACCTCGAGTCGCCAAGGGCAGACTCAATCCGGTAACCCAACAATAGACTTTCCTCGTTCATGGTGCCGACGGCTTCGAACCGTTGTATGAATGCACGCGCCCGGAGATTGGAACCCTTCTGATAGCTGATAGTGGCCATCGACAACAACGGGGGTGCATATTTATCGTTAAATTCCAGCGATTGTCTCAAATATGCCTCCGCTTTGTCCAGATCACCGAGCTGAAGCGAACAATTTCCGGCATTGGCGTAGACAACCCACGGGGTTTGGTAAAACGGATCACTGACGGCCGCCTCAAAATAGGGTTCGGCCTGCCTGCCTTTACCGGTGCGGCACAAAAAAGCAGCATAATTATTGTTGACATCTCCGTTATCGGAGTCGTACTTAACCGCTTCGCGGTATTGCACCTCCGCCAGGTCTTCCTCACCAATCCGCTCATACAGCAGACCCAGCACGGTGTGCGCCGGCGCATAGGTTTTGTCATGGGCGATCGCCCGCTTTAATTTCTCCAATGCCACTTCATATTGACCGCGATTCATGTAGGCTTGCCCCAGCGACGTGTTGGTTTCCGCAGCTTTACGCCCGGATTCATCGTCGTTGTTGTTGGAGCCTGACGAAGCACAAGCGGCGAGAAACAGAATCAGGACCAGGCCAATTATTCTCATACATTTCTCATTTGTGCGCGAATTCGTTCGCTGCGTCGTGTTCGGTCCAGGACTTTTCCGACCAATTGCCCACAGGCGGCATCAATATCATCGCCACGGGTCTTTCGGACGGTCGCAATCAGTCCACCTTTCATGACGATATCCTGGAATGCGCGAATGCGTGCTTCCGACGAACACTGATAACGGGTGCCCGGAAACGGGTTAAACGGGATCAGGTTAAGTTTGCTCGGCAAACGCCGCAGAAGTTTAACCAGTTGACGGGCATGCTCCGGGTGATCATTGACGCCGTCGATTAGCGTGTACTCGAACGTCACCGTTCGCTTGTGTTTGTCCGATACATAATCGGCACAGGCCTGCATCAACTCCTTGATCGGATATTTCCGGTTCAGCGGAACCAGTGTTTCACGCAGCGCGTCTTCCGGTGCATGCAACGAGACTGCCAGCGCGACATCAATCGTGTCACGCAGCCGGTCGATACCGGGAACCAGCCCGGCGGTTGACAGCGTGACCCGCTTGGCCGCCATGCCGAACCCAAGGTCATCCCGCAGCAGGGACATGGCTGCGGTCACCGCATCGAAATTCAGCAACGGCTCACCCATGCCCATCAGGACCACGTTGGTGATCCGGCGCTCGCCGTTTCGCTCGTGCCCCAGTGCCTGGGCAGCCAGCCAGACCTGGCCGATGATTTCACCAGCGCTCAGGTTGCGGCTGAAACCCTGCGCTCCGGTGGAGCAGAAACGTGCAGTTCAATGCGCAACCGACCTGCGATGAAATACACAGAGTGCCCCGATTGGGTTCCGGAATGAAGACCGTTTCAACCGCATTTCCACCGCCGAAACCCATCAGCCACTTGGTCGTCCCATCGATCGACATCTGCTCACTCAGCACCCGCGGCGGCTCAATGACGGCAATCTCCTGACAGTCGCTGACGCAGCGCCATGCCCCAGGTTGGTCATTTCCTCGAAAGTCAGTGACCCCCTGGTGGTAAATCCACTTCAGAATTTGCTCGGCGCGAAACGGCTTTTCACCGATCGACTCGAAAAACTCCCGCAACCGGGCCTGGTCCAGATCCAGAAGATTGATGCGGGTTTCGCTACCGGTCACATTACAGCCCTGTTAAGCCTGTAATCAACGCGAGTTGATTTCGTCGCGGCAAAGAAACAGGCGATTTCGACTGGCGCCGTTTCGGGCGCGTCGGAACCATGCACCGCATTGGCGTCGATGCTTTCAGCGAAATCAGCCCGAATCGTGCCCGGAGCCGCTTCTGTCGGGTTAGTCGCACCCATCAATTCGCGGTTCTTCGCAGATGGCGTTTTCACCTTCCAGCACCTGGATCATCACCGGACCGGAAGTCATGAACGTCACCAGGTCGTTGAAGAAGGGACGCTCGCGGTGAACAGCGTAAAATTCTTCCGCATCTGCCTGGCTCAACTGTTTCATTCGGGCAGCGACGATTTTGAGGCCGGCCTGCTCGAAACGGCTGTAGATTTCACCGATGACGTTCTTTGGCGACGGCATCGGGCTTGATGATCGATAATGTTCTTTCGACTGGCACTTAAGTACTCCTTGTAACTAATTGTAAATAATGGATATTGTAATATTTTGTTTTAGGGCGGGTTTCTATTAACTAAACAGGTAATTTTACGGACAAGTGTCCCTTGGCGCAATGCGGACTGAACTCTGTCTTGACCATCGCTTTGCGGCAATCATATGATGGTAACACCCTCGGAACTGGGTAAATTCCTGCACGCATGATCGCTTTAACACAACAAACCCCGGCCGCAGCGAGAACACGAATGGAAATTCTGTACTTTTCTGATCCTGATCTTCACCGTTCTGCATCCTTGCGTATAACCGTGTCCCGCTGCTTATAGCGATGGCGATCATGGTTGGCCTGACGGTTGGCTGGACCGAATTGCGCCATCTGTTTTACGTGCCCAGCTGGTTCCGCTTCGCCAATGGCATTGTCGCGGTCACGCTGATTGGCTTTTCCATCAAGCCGCTGCGACGACTGCTGATCAGTGACCGGCTTTTCAGCCTGTTCCGCAAAGCCCTGCCACGTGTTTCTGAGACGGAACAGGAAGCACTCGACGCCGGCACGGTCTGGTGGGAAGCGCGAACTTTTTTCCGGCCGGCCACGCTGGCGAAAACCTGTTAAGATGTCCCAAGCCCATCGCTGACGAGAGGAAGAGCAGGCGTTTCTGGACGGCCCGGTGGAAGAGCTATGCCGGATGGCCAATGACTGGGAAATCTGCGATACACTACCGGAAACTGCCGGATCGACTCTGGGACTTTATCCGCGAACACCGCATGTTCGGCATGATCATTCCTGAGGCCTACGGCGGCCTCGAGTTTTCCGCCCAGGGCAACTCCGCCGTGGTCATGAAACTCGCCAGCCGCAACCTGACCACCGCAATCACGGTCATGGTGCCCAACTCCCTGGGTCCGGGCGAATTGCTGTTGCACTACGGCACGGACGAGCAGAAAGAATCACTACCTTCCGCGCCTCGCCCGGGGCGAGGAAATCCCCTGTTTCGCCCTCACCTCCCCTTCGGCGGGTTCCGACGCGGCGAGCATGAATGACGCGGGGATCGTCTGCATAGGCGAATTACGAAGGCAAGGAAGTACTCGGCCTGCGGCTGAACTGGAACAAGCGCTACATCACCCTGGCGCCGGTCGCCACCGTGCTCGGCCTGGCGTTCAAGGCCAGCGACCCGGACGGCCTGCTGGGCAACAAGGAAGACCTGGGCATCACCTGCGCACTGATCCCCACCGATACGCCGGCGTTGAGATCGGGAACCGTCACATGCCGGTCGGCGCCGTATTCCAGAACGGCCCCACCCGAGGCAAGGACGTCTTCATTCCCATGGACTGGGTCATCGGCGGGCAGGCCCGCATCGGCCAGGGTTGGCGCATGCTGATGCAGAGCCTGGCTGCCGGGCGCGCGATCTCCCTGCCGGCGCTGGGAACGGCGGGCGGCAAAATGTCCGCGCTCATGTCCGGCGCCTATGCGCGCATCCGCAAGCAGTTCGATATGCCGATCGGCAATTTCGAGGGGATCGAAGAACCCCTGGCGCGCATCGGCGGACGAACCTACCGGATGGATGCCGCCCGCCTGCTGACCCTGGTCGCGCTGGACCAGGGCGAAAACCCGGCCGTGCTGTCGGCCATCCTCAAGTACCAGCTTACCGAGGGCAACCGGCAGTGCATCAACGACGCCATGGACATCCACGGCGGCAAAGGCATCATCACAGGCCCCAACAACTACCTGGCCCACTCCTACCAGGCCATTCCGATCGCCATTACCGTCGAAGGCGCCAACATCCTGACCCGTTCCCTCATCATTTTTGGACAGGGCGCCATCCGCGCTCACCCCTGGCTGCTGAAGGAAATGGAGGCCGCCCAGACCCCGGCGGGAGGCCCGGCAAGGCCTTCGACAACGCCCTGTTTTCACACGTCGGCCACATCATCAGCAACGCTGGTGCGCGCCTTCGATGCTGGGCCTGACCGGCGGTCTGGCCACCACGGGCGCCGGTGCGCGGACCGACAGCGCGCTACTTCCGGCAGGTCACGCCGCATGAGCGCCGCCTTCAGCTTCACCTCGGACCTGGTGCTGGCCTGTTGGGCGGCAATTTCAAATTCAAGGAAAAGCTCTCCGGCCGCCTTGCGGATGCGCTGATCCACCTTTACATGGGCAGCGCAGTACCCTCAAGCGTTTCGAAGACGACGGGCGGCCGGAAGAAGATCTTCCGCTGGTGAGCTGGGCCCTGGACGACAGCCTGTACATCATCCAGGAAAGTCTGAGAGGCGTGCTGGAGCAATTTCCCGCTACCGGGCATTGGGCGCTTGGTCAGCTGGATCAGTTTTTCCGTTGGGCACGTCGTACAGCCAGGCCGCCGACCGAAACGGCAAAGCCGTTGCCAATTACTGCTGACAGAAAATGAAAGCCGCGACCGGCTGGTTGCCGGTGTGTACATTTCCGATGAGGATGATGCCAGCGGGCGGGTTCACCGCGCATTTCACCTGGTGCTGATACCGCAACGCCGAGAACGCCATTCGCAATGCCCTCAACGAGGCCGTGACTTTCGACAACTACAAGGAGCTGGTTCAGAAAGCCGTTGAAACCGGCGTCATTACCGAGGAACAGGCAACCATGGTCCGGCTCGCCCAGGAAGCCAGCCGGGCAGTCATCTGGTCGATGAATTTCCACGCAGGCCATTGAAGGCTATGAAGAGGATGCGTTTCGACCAACCGTCAACGCCGCAAAAACCTGATTTGCAGAAGCGAGCCTTGCTCCTACTTATCGGGAATCAGGAAGCGGGCGATGTCCTCGCGGGCCGCATACCGTCCTGATAACCCATCTGCATGAGCTCGATGCAGTAGGCAGACTCGAACAACAGGTAACTGGCCATTCGCCAGTCCTTTCCCCAGCCACCCAGGCTGCGCAGCAAAGTTCGAACGGCGACAGCGGAATTTCTCCCATGTGCTCGCGGGTCACTTCACGCAGGTCGCGACTGGGCCGTATGACCAGCGAATCGATCGTTTTTCAGGCCGCTCCCTGCAATTGCCTCAGGGCTGACAGGTTGACGGTCCGATTGATCCGGTTGAGCCGGCTAAGATCGGCATTGAGGGTATCCATAAATATGGTGTCCAGCAAATAGCCGCCAATTTCGCCCAGAGTCGGATAAGTCCAGTCGGACTGCGTCGGCGCCGGGTCAGGTTTTTCATCCCGGGTCGAGATGACCAGCACACGGTCTGCACCGAGATGAATCGCCGGACTGAGCGGTGACAGCATTCGCATACCACCATCGCCGAAATATTCGTTGCCAATTTGTACGGCAGGGAAAAGCAGCGGCAGAGCGGCCGAAGCCAGCAGGTGATCAAGGTTGATCCGGGTTGCTGTGCCATGACGGCGTGCGCGATGCCATTCGGGGATGTCCGGATGCCCTTGAAAAAATGTGACCGCGGCAGCGCGAGCATAGCCGGATGCGGTAATCGTCAGACCGTGCAGGCTGCCACTGTCGATGGCATCATCCAATCCGTCGAGGCGTAAGTTTTTATCGAGAAATTCGCGCAGAGGCTGATTATCCAGCAACGATTTCGGATTAGCCACCCAACCACTGCCCAGAGACAGTGACAGCGCCCACCGCAGCGCAGATTTGAGCACAGTCCATGCATCCGTGCGGTAAACCCGGGCACAATACATCGTCGACCAGAAATGCTGCAACCTGGAAACACCCACCTCGAATTCGTGAGCATGACTGGCCAATACGGCTGCATTGATGGCGCCGGCTGAGGTTCCGCAAACGATTGGAAAGGGATTCTCACGCCCGGCACATATTTCCTGGATGGCCCGGAGCACGCCCACCTGGTAGGCGCCGCGAGCTCCGCCGCCTGGCAGAATCAGCGCAGATTTTTGGTTTTGACTAGCAATTTCAGTGGTTTCCATTGGGCTTGCGGCTTCCGTTCAGGGTTCTATCATACGCAACTGAGAGTCGATGCGAACCTTGGGACGTAAGCATTTGATTCAATTACAACAAAGAACGCGACGGTGCTATACTTCGACAGGCCGTCTGAGCGAATTGCGGGCGTTCGCGGTCTTAGTCGGGAAACAAGATCAGCACACAGCGCCCGTGGGGGTCGTGCAGAACTGATCAGTGGAAAAGGGAATTCATGGAATGAATAGCACAGTACTGGAAAGTGCAAACGAGGCAGGCAACAGACATCATCGGCTGCTGAAAGCTCAACGGGTCGTCAATGGCATTTTGCTTGGCAAGAGTCAGCAAGTGCGCCTTTCCTTCTGCTGCCTGCTGGCACGGGGACACCTCCTGATCGAGGACATCCCGGGGGTGGGCAAAACCACCCTGGCAATCGCGATGGCGCGAGTGATCGGTTCGGATTATCAGCGGGTACAGTTCACCAGTGATCTGCTGCCGGCCGACATCCTGGGCGTTTCGATCTACAAGCGCGAAAAGGACTTCTTTGAATTTCACCCTGGCCCGATCTTTTCCCAGTTGATTCTGGTCGATGAGGTCAACCGTGCCACACCAAAAACCCAAAGCGCTTTGCTCGAGGGTATGGCGGAAGGCCAGGTCACGATTGAAAACAAAACCCACTCCTTGCCCAAACCATTCTTCGTATTAGCCACCCAGAATCCTCTCGACCTGGTCGGGACATTCCCCCTGCCCGATTCGCAACTGGACCGTTTTTTATTGAGTATCTCACTGGGTTACCCGGAACCTGCGGCTGAGCGGGAACTGCTGGTCTCCGAAGAAAGGTCACTGATGCTGGAAAAAACCGAACCCTTGCTATCGCCCGAGGACGTAATCGCCCTGCAGCAGGACTGCGAAAAAGTGCATGTCAGCGAGGGCCTTCTCGACTACATCCAGGCATTGCTCAAGGAGACCCGCGACGACCGCTGGTTCGAATTCGGGCTGTCTCCACGGGCCGGGCTTGCATTGCTTCGAGCCAGCCGGGCGCACGCTTTTCTCCCTACTGGGACCATCAGAAGAATCAGCCCCGTCCCGAAGCCGTCGCGATGCAGGCGGAATGAGGTCTCGGCCTTCCGTGATCCCGGGCAGCTAGCCCGCTCCGGCGATCTCCCGCAGCCGGGCCATTTGCTCTTCCGTCGGTGGCTCGAGGCCGCCGAGCGGATACTCCCAACCCAGCTGCCGATACTTGGGCCCGCCGAATCCGTGGTAGGGGAGAAGCTCGTGGCGCGGTGAGCCCGGTTCATATCTTTGACGAAGCCGGCCACGGCTGCGACATCCTCCGGGGAGTCGTTGAATCCCTCGGGATGATGGGGGTCCGGATCACGATCCGAATATCCGGGAAGTGCCCGCAGAGCCGGCGGAGATTGTCCAGGATCAGCCGGTTCCCGAGCTTGACGTGGTCCAGGTGCCTCGCGGAATCCAGGGACTTGACGTCGTAGAAGACCTGGTCCAGCGCGCTCGAACAGCATCCAGCACGTCTTCCCATCTGCAATGCCCCGAGGTCTCCAGGGCGGTATCGACGCCGCGGCTCCGCGCGACCTTGAGCAATTCGGCCGCGAAACCGGCCTGGAAGAGCTGCTCGCGCCGCCACTCAGTGTCAGCCCACCCCCGGATCGGGCGTAGAAGCTGCTGTCCTCCTCCACCGCATCCAGGACCTCGGCCACGCTCATCAGCCCTCCCCATCAGCGTGAGCGCCGTGGGAGGGACAGGCATCTACGCACTTCCCGCAGTCATTGCAGAGCTCTCTCTCGATCCGCACCCGTCCGTCCTCCGAGAGAGAGATCGCCTCTTCCTCACAGGCCTGCAGGCAGCGGTCGCACTCGACGGTCCCGATGCACTTGTTGATGTCGAAGGCAAGCACCGGAAGACGGGCCTGCCCCCTCCGGGTTCGAGCACCACCGACACGCCAACGGGCAGCCCTGCAGGAACACCAGCGTCCTGATTCCAGATCCGTCGTGGAGGGAGAACTTCTGGATGTTGAAGATC
>CAVXZZ010000004.1:0-63114 GCA_963766255.1 uncultured delta proteobacterium | reverse complement strand
AAGGCTTCATCCTGTTCAACTTTCAGGAAGGTCGGATTTTCCCACCATGTCGGCTTCGATTTGATGATGGGATTACCGCCGCCGGAAAATGCCATCTGGTTAGTGGGACCACCGGCCAGTTGGATCATCATTTGCTCGATCATAACTAAGAGTTTCCTTCCATGCTTCCCGGTCGAACCAGAGATTTTTTCCTAACGGGCCGATGGGCAAACCCAAGACCATTGTTGCGCCTTCCAGATGGCCAAGCAGCATGGCACATGCACCGATGCTGAACATGATACGTGATTCAGCATGATGTTGCGCTGCGCAGGCACAGGCATAATCGCACACCGTACCAAAATCAATGGTCTTCCAGACACAGCTGGGGCCATAGCACCCAACCCCAACCCCTTTGTTTGTTTGGGTGTACTTGAGGTACTCGCCGCACGTCTTAAAACCGCAGCCACCGCAATCCCATATGGCAGGTTTCATTAAATCAGCACCAAGCAGCACTATCGGCGGCAGTTTCTTCTGTTTCCTTAAACTCTGGAGTGCCACGGCGTCATGGAGCTGAAACGCGGAATTTTCTCCCAATGTAGCCAGGACATCGATAATCGGGTCCATATCTTCATCTGTGACAATCTCCGCCATCAGTTCCATGCGATGGGTCAGTGTGGGAGCCTTTCCGGCGGCCAGAAGGCAGGCTTTTGCCACATCCAGCAAATGATCATGAGCGGCATCTAATCCATTATATATGGCCATGGTTTATTCCTCCTTGTTCTTCTTGCCGGATCCTGACTTTTTTGCCGGATCATATGTGTGGTAAGGGTGGTTCGGGATTTGACGGGTGATAGTAGTAATTTTTCGAACAGCATCAATCTGCTTGGTCATGTTGGTCAGGTGATAATTCGGTGGTATGTCTGCGTATGGATTTTTGGATGCTGCAGAAATAAGAATGCCGACAACCAGTTCGGAATTCATGATACCATGTTTGCCTGCCAAGCGACAGAATAACATGATTTTGCGTCTACGAAATTTTTTCCGGCAATCCACAGGGCAGAGCCAAAGACGTAGCCAAGATCATGCGCCCGGATCATGCAAAGCGGTCCTTTGATTGCTGTTTTTCTGCTTCTGTCAGTTGCATCAATCAACCCGTTAAAATGATTCACCCGTTCGTAGACAAATGAACAGTCCGGCTCTCCGCCGCATAGCCCGCACCCTACATCCATGGGTGTTTCATGGGCACGTTTGTTTCCCAGAAAAACGATAGCGTCGCTTTCCCGCACCATGACGGCTTCATATAAAAACGGTTTTTTCAATCGTTTGGGCACTTCTTCGTGCGCCAGCCGCTCCATCTCCCGGGCAATTAATTCAAGCTCTTTCTGGCCGTATGCGATCTCGGCTTCATGGCCGGGGACACCGCCGGTTAAAGGCGCTGTAAGGGCCGCATTCACCATGAGCTTTGCCACCACCAGCACATTCTCCTTTTTTGCCTGGTCCGGCGGAGAATAAGGTGGAAATTCGTCGATATGTATTCTTGCCATTGTATACTCCTTTTCAATTTTGATGCGTTTGGTTCAACGCATATAAATTGCGCAATATGAGTTCCTATTTTCCGGGAACATTAAATTTTTTGCAGTAATCCGGATACATGGCCTGCCCGGGTTTCAACAACGGCAACAAGCTCAGCACTTTGCCAATGGGTCCTTTGGCCTTGATCTGTCGCAGCGCCAGCGCCTTGGGTACATTGAGATCCTTGAGCCAGAATTTGTGGGCCGTATCCAGGGACATTTTCATGAGTACCACGGCATCTTTTGCCTTTGCTTCGTCATCAAAGCAACATGCGACATCGTCCACAAACATTGTGAGTTCAGGATCATGAACCTCAAATTTAATTGTCATGTCGTTTTCTTTAAGCTTTTGTCCGAATTCTCCCTCCAGCATTTTGGTCCACAAATCGCCGAAAAGTTCTACAGCCGTTTCTTTGGTCATAATTGCCATGGTGGCCTCCTAATGATTCAGTAATTAATCGTATGCCCGGTGTAAAATTACGGGCAGGGTGAATACGCCTTGGAATTGAATACATATATAGAGCAATTCCTATGCCACAAATATCGGCTTCCTAACTATTTGAATATTATACATTATTTTAATAACCCTAATTAATTCAATCCTTATACGTCGATATATCAACATTTTATGTTGGTATTTAATCATTTTGATTGCTTTTTCATGCTGATCTGATATGAATCACCTATATCAACAGTCGTGGAGGTTTAAGATGAAAACAAACATGCCGAATTTTTCTGCCGAGCAATGGCGTTTTCTGGCCTTTCTGGCAGTCCTCAATGCAGATGTCCCCATACATTTGGTAGGGCACTTTGTGCCGCTGCCGCCTGGGCCGCTATTCGAAGTAATCAACCAATCAAAAAAACTGGGCTGGCTGACCCAGAAGGACGAAGAAATATTCACTTTAAACAAAAAGCTGCCACAATCGGTTATACAAAAGCTTTCAAATATTATTACCCCTGAGCAACTTGTATCGATAATTGACGAGTTTCAAAAAGTTCAAGAAAAGGTGAACATTGACCCTAAGTTAATGCTCCGGTTGATGGAAAAAGCAGGCTTTGAAATAGAGGCTGCTGAACAGGACATCGTCATTGCTGAAAAAGCAGTAGTAGATGGACACCAAAATAAAGCATGGCAGTATTTCAAGCAGGCTGCTGACCGGCTCATGAAAAAAATGGAGAGTGACGAGAGCAAATCGCTCTTTTTATCGGTGGTTTTAAAATTTTCTAATCTTTCTTTTCTACTGAGCAAAGGACTTACATCATTAGAGCAATATCTTCATAAATCTCATGACATTGCTTATAATGTTGGTGATCAGCGATCCCATGCTTTAATCAATCTGCATCTGGGGAGACTGTTTTATTTTTCAGGCCGCCGGACTGATGCCATGGCGGCCCTGTCTGTCGGTCTTACAGAGGTAGAAGAGATTGGGGACGAAGATATTTTTGAACAAGCTGCCGGGTTTCTGGGAATTTTTTATCTTATGCAGGGATTATTTAAAGAAGCCCTCCCGCACCTGGAGAAAGCTGCTCGATCATATATGCTACAGAAGCAGATCCACACGATGAATCCAATCGCACCGGTGCTTTTCAGTTACTGCCTTGCTTATCTTGGTGAATTTCACAGGGCCATCGGCAGCCTGGAATGTAATTGGAGAATAGCCAGGGAAAACTCAGACTTTTTTTTGGCGGCAACCCTGCGAATCATTTTGAGCACCATCTTATATATCATTAAAAAAGACGAAGAAGCCGAATTTCACTTAAAAGAAGGACTAAAAGAAGCCCAGGACAGAAAGAACGCCCTGGCGATTTATCTGGCTGCGGCGCCTTTAATTTTTAGAACGATGCCCTCTAATGACGGCATTTCAAAAGCTTATGACATTCTGCGCCAGGCGTTTGAGGACGCGGCATCATCCGGCTTCATTCGCCAGTTCGCATCGCCCTGGATCCTGGAACTGTTTTATGAATTTGAGGAGCATGGGTTTGACCCACTTCCCCAACTCAGTTTTCAAGAGATTAAAGAAAGGGCAATCAATGAAAACAATATTCATCTCCAAGGCGTCACGCTCCGACTGGAGGCACAAAAAAAATTTTATAAAAACAAACCGGTAAACGCCATCCTCAATGATCTTGAAAAAAGCCAGCGGCTGCTGGAACAATCCGGAGATATTGTTCAGCTCTCCAAATCCTTAATTCAAACTGCCCGCATCGAACTTTCAAGAGGTAATAGAAAAATAGGCATATACAGTTTGAATAGAGCATGGACAACCCTGGGAGGCTATGCTGACATTTTCTTCCCGGAAGATCTCCGGCATTTACTAAATCCGGGCCGCCATGGTAAATATTCACCTGAGGCACCCCATGAATCCGTTGAAAAATTTATTGAGTTAAGTGAATCGATATTCCCCCTTCACGAACAGGATGAAATTTTGACGAGAACGGTCATTGCCATTAATCGTTTTTTTGGGGCAGAACGGGGAGGCCTTTTCTGGTTCCCGGGCGGGAAAATGACGAAAACGCCCGAGCTACGCGCATTTTGTAATATGACTGCGTATGATATCAATGCACCGGGCTTCCAACCTAACCTTGCATTAATTAAAAAAGCGTTCATGGAAAAACGTCCGGTTATCAAACGGCAAATAGCATCTCAGACAAAACCGTCCGAAAAATCAATAAAGGCAATTTTATGCCTTCCGGTGGAGGTGAGAGGAAAACTAAGAGCCATCCTTTACCATGACAACTCATACCTTGAAGATTGTTTTGATTTTCTGAATGCTGCCACAATATCGAGAATGATGCGGCATATCAGCCAACGGATAGACAGAATCTATGACTATTTCCAGATCCGTGAGGAACGTAACACACTAATTGACGAGCGAACATTACGTTACAACACACTGGAAGAACAAAGATTGGTTTATCAAAGCCAGGTTATGATCGATATAATCAAGCAAATCGACATCGCCGCTGGTTCTGACTCCACCATATTATTCCTCGGCGAAACAGGCGTCGGAAAGGAATTGGCCGCTCGTCGTGTACATGCCATGAGCCCCCGTCAGAGCAAGCCATTTATTGTTGTCGACCCAACATCCATTCCCGAAACGCTGATTGAAAGCGAATTGTTCGGTCATGAAAAAGGTGCCTTTACCGGCGCGGCACAGCAAAAAAAAGGCAGGCTTGAACTGGCAGACAAAGGGACTCTTTTCATCGATGAAATCGGTGAGCTACCCAAATCCATACAGGTCAAACTCTTACGGGCCATTCAAGAACGCCAATTTTACAGAGTCGGCGGAACCCGCATGTATCACTCCGACTTTCGACTGATCGCGGCAACAAACAGAAATTTAGCGGCCGAAGTGGCTTCCGGAAACTTTCGAGAGGACTTATATTATCGTATAAACGTAGTGCCATTCCGAATCCCGGCCCTTCGTGAAAGAACGGACGACATCCCGGTATTAGCCAAATTCTTGCTAAAAGGATTTACCCAAAAATATAACCGACCCAACATAAAAATTGATGCTGAAACCGAGCGATTGATGAAACAATATAATTGGCCGGGAAATGTCAGAGAAATGAAGAATATTATTGAAAGGGCGACGCTGCTTTCTTCTGGTGATAAATTAGAAGTTGATCTATCCTCTACCGAAAAAATTGATACGGAACATTCTTTTGCGGATATGCCGACCCTTCAAGAACTCGAAAAAAGATATATTCAATTCGTGCTGAATAAAACAAACGGTAAGATGGGCGGCCGGGACAGTGCCAGCGAGATAATGGGTATTAACAGGGCTACCCTTTACTCCAGAATGAAAAAACTTGGGATGCGCTGAAACCAGAACCCATTCGCATATTCGAATTTCACATTTCCTCACATCAGCGGTTAAGTATTCATTATCGAAAATTTAGTGTTTAAATTTCAATGCTGCAATTGATAGAGCGTATAGAGATTTGACCAATTCAGGGGCTCTCAATGATGTGCTGATTATGTTAGAATCTTCAATCCAATATAATCTGTCGATATGACCAAACATTCACAAGACCAATGCCGTTTTTCAGCCGTAGACTCTTTTATTTAGCTTAAAGATGCTCGATTTTCCATTTGGCAACTTCCACATCCTTGAGGGTCGTTGGCTCTGCGGAAAGGATTACATATGCAAATATCGATTTCTAACTATTTCGAAAGATGATAGATTTGATCATATGAAGGGTATGCCCAAGGTAGAAGATTATATGATTAAATCTACAATTCTCGAGTATTTTGAGTAACCCCCATATATTGTGTAGATTTAATACTTCGGAGAAGTTTAGATTCCGTGCCTTAGTCGAATCTTCGAAGGCAGGCCAAAAATTTAGGATTAGCGAAAGGAATGTTAATTTTTACGGAAGGTTAGATGTATAGCCGTAACGCCGCATCAGGCTTCTTTTCATATTGCGTCGTTCAATCCAAAATCTTCATAATATTTATATTCAAAAATCTACTGACAATTAATTTTATATGTCCAACTGAAACGGTTCCAAATAGGCATTCAATTTTTTCCTATTTTCATCAATCAGGGCAGGACAATCCGATGCGTCTTTTCCACCTTCTGCCACCAAAGTGGCAAAAACCATGCAAGTTGGGGCATCGCATTCTTTGCAATTGATTTTCGGAAGCAGTTTCAAGATTTCAATTACTTTAGGCTTGGACATCCCCTCATAGCTTGGTTCAATATCATCTCGTTTTTCCCAGGCATCATTGATTTCACGTTTAATCCATTCCACGATCTTTAGTGCCTCATTTTCATCTTTAATTGCGTTGATAGCGATTTTGCGGCCATAAACGGTTATTAATTTACCCTGTGCCCTGAAAGTAACTGAAGGAGGCTCCTTGATGTATTCAAAACCAAATAGGACTGCATTTAAATATGGCAGAGCTGCGCTGACATCCTGCTCCAGATGAGCAAAACACTGCATCGTCATGGCACTGGGCATGCAGTCATTATTGAAAAGTTCCATTCGATAAGATTTTAATAACATGTTGTCACCTCGTTTCGCTTTTAGGGAAACAGAGCCGATGCATGAAGAAGCCACACTGATTGCCATAAAGATTTGCGATCGTCATTTATTCCTCGAATAGATTTATCCCGTGTCAAAGCGTTACCCACGGCAAAGAAATCCTATTCTGATGAACAAGTGATATTACGTTGTCCAGTTCAAGTGAAATATTACAAGGCATGCTATGGGAGTTAAAGTTAGAGAGAAGCCAACAGGATCTGGAATCTTCTGGATTTTTATCAATCACCAGGGTAAGCGGAAATAAAAAAAGATAGGTAAAGATGAGGGTGTTTCAGAGGAAGTGGCGGAGAAAATTAAGGCCAAACTGGTTCTTGGTGAATTGGATATTGAAAGGCTTGAAGAGCCCTGCCCTACTTTCAAGGAATGTGCTGAATTATGGCTTTCATTACCCCACGATTGGAAAGAATCAACACGGGAAAATTATGAGTTCAACATGAGATTACATATATATCAGGTCCTGGGCAAACGTCGAATTGATGAGATAAAGCGAAAAGATCTCAAAGCATTTTTGGATAAACTGCTGATAAACGGGCTTTCCCGGTCAACAGTTTCATTAATTAAAGCACCGATACGCGGTGTCTTGTCTCATGCTGTGGATTCCGAAATAATTGAAAGCAACCCCTTGAATGATTTGAAATTAAACCACAAGAAAAGAGCCTTCAATGTAGAGCCGTTAACAGAAAAAGAGGCCTTGCAGCTACTTGATCAGGCCAAAGTTTTTATTGACGGCTATTATTACCCACATATACTCTGTAGTCTAAGAACGGGAATGCGAATTGGTGAAATTATAGCCCTCAAATGGAATGATATTGATTTTGAAGGGCGTCAAATTGAGGTTAAGCGAAGTTGCCTTAAAGGCCGTGTCACAGATACAAAAAATCATAAACGACGGCGCGTAGATATGACTCCGCATCTTACTGAAACGTTAAAAGACCTCAGAACAACCCAAAAAGAAAAGCATTGATAAGCGGCAGATCATTTCCAGAATGGGTTTTCGCCAATAAAAAAGGTGCAATCTTTGGCCGAGCACCATTTGAAAATGCTTTGAATCATTGCCTGACAAGCGCAAAATCAAGACGAATCAGAATTCATGACTTGAAACACACCTACGCAACAATTCGATTGATGAGAGGTCATAACGTGGGAGATGTGAGCTACCAGTTGGGTCATAGCAGCATCAAAATGACCTATGACGTATATGCGCATTGGATTCCAGGGCGATTTAAATCGGAAGTTGACGAGCTTGATGTAGAGCACCCAAATGCACCCCAGGCGCACCCTGAAAAGACGAGGCATCAAAAATCATAATGATTCCAGTAGGCTTTCATTGACAGAATCAAACCATATATTTGATCGCATTCGCAGAAGCTGCCGCATGGTTGCAAATCGGGCAACGACTGTCAGGATTGATGACAGCCGCATTCCCTCCTATGCCGCTTCGCTGCCGATTGATAAAGTAGCCAAACCCCAGCTTGATCCCAACTGTCACTACCTTGGCAGAAAAGAAGATACCGTCAACTTCCTTTTGACCCTGGACACAGTCAATTTCGGATCCGGCTATTTTCCCCATTTGCGCAAGCGACCCGGTATGTCGGGGTATTTTACGGTGGCCTCGGCCTTACATGATGCCTATGTGGCTCAGGGTCCCTTATCTGCCCGGCAATTGGCCGAAATTTCGGCTATAGAATGTGTTCGCATGTTCGATCAGGATCCTGACAATAAAATTGCCCGGGAGCTAATGCAGCATTTTTCGGCTGCCTTAAACGATCTGGGCCGGTTTGTCCTGGAACGGTTCAAGGGGAGTTTCGCCGATCTGGTTGACTCGGTCGGATCATCGGCCGGGCGCCTGGTGCAACTGCTCAAAAATATGCCCTTTTTTAATGACGTCGCCTCCTATGACGGAGGAGAAGTCCTTTTCTACAAACGCGCCCAGATCATAGCGGCTGATCTGTCGCTGGCCTTTCCGGGGCGGACATGGGGACATTTCGAAGATCTGGATCAGATGACAATTTTTGCCGATAATCTGGTGCCTCACGTGTTGCGAATCGATGGAATTTTGATATATGAAGAATCTTTGGTTACCCGAATCAATCAGGGCACCCTCATCCCGGCCGGCTCAACTGAAGAAGTGGAAATCAGGGCCTGTGCCGTCCAGGCGGTGGAACTCATCAAAAAGCAACTATCAGAATCGGGAAAGATGATCACATCGCCCCAGATTGATAACTTTCTCTGGAACCGGGGTCAACAGCCCGAATATAAGGCCAAACCGCGCCATCGCACAAGGTGTGTATTTTATTGAAGCTATCGCCAAAAAGGTTTGCCCGTTGTCGGTTAGCCCGTTAAAATTGATTTATTCCGATTTTAACCGGCAAACGGGCCAACGGGTTAAACGGGCAACCCATTTTCGATAGTTTCACGAAAGGAATAAAACATGGAGTATCCCCAGGGTTACCCCTACCCTTCTCAAAGGATGCCGGTTCTGGCACGAAATGTTGTGGCCACTTCCCAGCCCCTGGCAGCCCAGGCCGGCCTGCGCATGCTGCTTCAGGGCGGCAATGCAGTTGATGCCGCCATCGCCGCTGCCATTACCCTGACGGTGGTCGAGCCGACCAGCAACGGCATTGGCGGAGATGCCTTCGCCCTGGTCTGGAACGACAATAAGCTATGGGGATTAAACGGATCCGGACGATCACCCCGAGCATGGTCCTTTGAACAATATGCTGATCGCGACCAAATGCCGGATCTGGGCTGGGGGGCAGTCACCGTCCCCGGTGCGGTGGATGCGTGGATTAAACTGTCCCAAAGGTTCGGCAGATTGCCCTTTGACCAACTTTTTGCACCTGCCATCGAATATGCGCAAAACGGGTTTAGCGTATCTCCGATAACAGCCGACCGCTGGGCGGTTGCCGCCGACCGCTACCGGGATTTCCCGGATTTCGGCCGGACCTTTTTGCCCGGCGGAAAGGCCCCGGCGGCCGGTGAGCTTTTTGTCTGCAAGGATCAGGCGCGAACACTCCGGTTGATCGCCGACGGCAACGGGGAGGCCTTCTATCGCGGCGATCTGGCCCAACAAATTGTTGATTGCGCGCAAACCAGCGGCGGCCTGATGAGCCTTGAGGATCTTGCAGGGCACAGTTCCGAATGGGTGGCCCCCCTGGCAGTCTCATACCGCGATGTCCATCTGCATGAAATACCGCCCAACGGACAAGGCTTGGCGGCCCTCATCGCACTGGGAATCCTGAATCAATTTGACCTTTCCCAATATCCGGTCGATTCAGCCGATAGCATCCACCTTCAAATTGAGGCCATGAAGATTGCATTGGCCGAAGCCTATCGGCATATCGCCGATATCGATTCCATGGCGGTTAAACCCCAGGTGTTTTTAGACACCGCCTATTTGGCCAACAGGGCTGAAGAAATTTCCATGTCCCGGGCTTCCCACCCTGAATCCAGCATACCCACCGACCATGGAACGGTCTATCTGACCACCGCAGATGAAAGCGGAATGATGGTCTCTTTCATCCAGTCCAACTACCTGGGCTTCGGATCAGGCATTGTCATTCCCAACACCGGCATCGCCATGCAAAATCGCGGCTACGGCTTTGTGCTGGACAAAGATCATCCCAACTGTGTGGCCGGCGGCAAACGTCCTTTTCAGACCATTATTCCGGGATTTGTCACCCGTGACAACCGGGCCTTGATGAGTTTCGGCGTCATGGGCGGCAGCATGCAGCCCCAGGGCCACGTTCAAATGATGGTCAGAATGTTCGATTACGGCCAAAATGCCCAGTCAGCCTGCGACGCTCCCCGCTGGAGAGTGGATGACGATTTCACGGTCGCCGTTGAACCCGGATTTTCGGAGGTGGTTATCAGCGACCTTAAAAGCCGCGGTCACTCATTGAACGTGGACGCAGAGATATTTCCCTTTGGCGGTGCCCAGATAATCCATTGCCGGCCGGATGGATACAGTGCGGCATCGGACCCCAGAAAAGACGGTCAGGCGGTTGGATACTAGGGAATGGGGATTGGGAATTGGGGATTGCGGATTGCGGAATGCGGAATTAAGGAATTCTATCAATTACGTTGTCATTCACAAGGAAGGAAATAATGAAAAAATCAATTGGTGCCAAAACCCTGGTTTACCCCACACCTGTTTTTATTATCGGCACGTATGATAAAGCCGGCAAGGCCAATGTAATGACGGCTGCCTGGGGAGGAATATGCTGTTCAAAACCACCGTGCGTGGCCATATCATTGCGAAAAGCCAGGTATTCCTATGATAACATAGTGGAACGCAAAGCCTTTACGGTTAATATTGCTCCTGAGAAATATGTTAAGGAATCAGATTACTTCGGGATTGCGTCCGGTAGTAACAAAGATAAGTTTGCAGCCTCCGGGCTGACACCAGTGAAAAGCGACCGGGTGGATGCCCCCTTCATCGAGGAATTCCCATTTGCCCTGGAGTGCAGTTTACTGCATACGATTGAAATCGGAGTGCATGTGCAGTTTATCGGTGAAATCGTTGATATCAAAGCCGACGAAGAAGTGCTGAATGACCAGGGCGTGCCCGATATAGACAACGTCAAACCTATATTGTTTGCACCCGAAATGCAGGCGTATTACGGGATCGGAAATTTTTTGGGCAAAGCATTTTCGATAGGAAAAGAAATATGACATCAAAATCCGATATCAGCCCCAACCAAATCGCTTTCTACGATCCCGATAGAAAGGGCATCCTGATCCACCAGGATCAACTGGCGGATACCCCTTTTGCAGTGGGGGATCGGTTTTCGGTGCGCCAAGGAAAGCGTGAATTGTTTGCGATGACCATTGTCAAAGACGAAAATGGAGATATTATTTTCGACAAACGCGGGATATTCATCGAACGCACCCGCAAAATTGATGTTTTGCTCGGCGGCATATTTGATGAATATGTTTTCTATATCGAACCCGAGATACCCGGCACCATCAAGATCAAGGCGTTGGAGATTGTTAAGGACAGCCACCAGAAATGGCTATAGAATTGGTCTCTAAAGCCCCTATTAGGTCCAATTGCTGCGTTGCCCAGCATAGCTGGATGACCCATCGATCTTAAGTATTAGATGTGCGCCTCCACGCAAAGCCTGATGACGCATCAATTTTAGTTTTTAAAGGTGCGCCTCCCAGCATAGCTGGATAATGCATCGATCTTTATTTTCAAATGTGCACCCGATCCGTTGTAAAATGCTCACGTTGCAACAGGTTGCCCGTTGAGCCCGTTTGCCAGTTCAAATCGGACCTATGTGAACAGATCCATTTTTTACGGGCTAAACCGGTGACGGGCAAACCGGCTAACCATAATTTTTTGGAGATCTTGAGCGTTAGCTACTATTTTTGAAACAGGTTTAACCATTATGATACGAAATTGAAACCGGCGATAAAGGAAATTTTATAAAAATATACCCCTGAGGCTTGATTTATAATATTATAGTAAGAAGTTGTACCGGGGATAACAGATTGGAGACCTAAGTGAAATCAGATTTCAGGAAAAGACTGTTAAACGGTGATGTGCTGGTGGGAACCCTAATTACAATTCCTTCGGCCGAGGTGGCCGAAATTATGTCCGCGGTGGGATTTGACTGGCTGTTTATCGACACCGAACACAGCCCCTTCAATGCATCCGGCGCACAAACGATTTTGCAGGCCGCCGGCCAAAACTGTCCCTGTGTCGTTCGTGTGCCGGCCAATGATGAGGTCTGGATCAAAAAAGCACTGGATATCGGTGCGAACGGAATTATCGCACCCCAGGTCAATTCAGCCGCAGACGCCGAGGCTATCGTTCGAATGTGCAAATACCCCCCCGACGGCACCCGGGGCGTGGGCATCGGCCGGGCCCATACATACGGCCTGGAGTTTAATCATTACATGGAGCGGGCCAACGATGAAATCGCCGTTATTTTGCAGGCTGAAACCGCTCAGGCCCTGAAAAATATATCCGAGATTGTGAAAGTTCCGGGGATTGACGCCATTTTTATCGGCCCCTACGATTTATCAGCCAGTCTGGGTAAAATGGGGCAGCTGACCGATCCGGAAGTTAAACAGGCAATCCAAACCATAGCGGAAGCCTGCAAAAAAGCGGGGGTCCGCCTGGGAATATTTGGTGCTGCAGCTGAAGCGGTTGAGCCCTATATCCAGCAGGATTTTACCCTGTTGGCCATCGGAACGGATGGACTGCTGATGGCCCAGAATGCCAAAAAGATACTCAAAACCCTGAAGCAATAAACAGCCCCGCAAAGCGGGATGACATGTCTTACCTTAATAGATTAAGGTATGCCTCATGCAAGACAAAACATCGACCGAACAACCGACAGACCCACCCGATTGCCTTAAAAGGCAATCCAGACAGGATCTTCTGAATTTTACCCTCAGGATGTCACTGGCAGGTCTTACGATTTTTCTGGTCTTCTTAATTTATTCCAGCAACCTGGAGGGGCCTTTTGTTTTTGATGACGGAAGAAACATAAAGGACAACCCCGCTATCCGCCTGACCCAGCTTTCCTGGTCCGGCCTAAAGGATGCCGCCACTAAAAGCCCGCTGCCAAATCGTCCGCTGGCCTACATCAGCTTTGCCCTCAATTATTATTTCCACAGCTATCGTACCGTTGGTTACCAGTTGACGAACATCCTGATTCATATCCTGGCCGGCCTATTTCTTTATTTATTTATTAAAACAACCTTTGGCTTGCCGGCCTTGCAGTCCCGCGACGGCAACATTCAGATGGCTGCCTTTCATCGCGGTGCTTATCTGGCTGGTCCACCCCCTGCATACCCAGTCCGTGACCTATATTGTTCAGAGAATGAATAGCATGGCGTCGATGTTTTATATTCTGTCCATGCTGTGCTATGCGAGGGCCCGACTGACACAAGGCCCCACCGTCAAATGGCTCTGGGCCGCAGCCTGTTTGATGTCCGGCATCCTGGCCCTTGCCACCAAGGAAACCGCTGCCACCTTACCGTGCTTCCTTTTGCTTTATGAATGGTTTTTCTTCCAGGACCTTAGCCGGGAATGGCTGAAGCGACACCTGCCGTTTTTAGCCGGCGTATTCATCCTGTTCCTCGTGGTATCATTTATATATATGGGCGGCCATCCCCTGGCAAAAATCCTGTCGGCCTATGAATTCCGGAATTTTACCCTGGCCCAGCGCGTTCTCACCGAGTTCCGGGTGGTTATCCTGTATCTGACCCTTTTGATATTCCCTCACCCGAATCGCCTGAATCTGGATTATGATTTCCCCCTTTCCCACTCCCTGATTGATCCGTTAACGACCCTTTTGGCGCTGCTTGCGATCATCGGATTGCTTGCAGGGTCTGTCTGGCTGGCCAAAAAGGACCGACTCATCTCTTTCTGCCTACTGTGGTACTTCGGCAATCTTGCCATCGAATCATCGATCATCGGACTCGAAATAGTATTTGAACATCGCACCTATTTGCCCTCCATGATGATCATTTTAATGGCCGCCATCCTTGCAAATCGCTATTTAAGATCCAACTATCTGAAAGTCGTAATGATATGCTCCATAACCCTGGTATTTGCGGCCTGGACGTATGAAAGAAATACCATCTGGAGCAATGCGGTCAGCCTGTGGAGCGACGTGGTTAAAAAATCACCCCAAAAGGTCCGCCCCCACAACAATCTTGGCAATGCCCTGAAGCATGAGGGGAAAATTGAGGAGGCCATTGCCCACTTTCACAAGGCATTGCAGATAAATCCCGGTTATGCCAAAGCTCACAACAACCTGGGAACGGCCCTGGCATCCCAGGGAAAAACAGAAGAAGCCATTAAACATTTCGGGATGGCCCTGTATATCAATCCCGGTTATGCCGCCGCCCATAGCAATATCGGCGTAGCCCTGGCGGGTCGGGGTGAGTTTGATAAAGCCATCGTCCATTTCAGGGCAGCGTTGCGCCTGAAACCGAACAACGCCAATGTGCACAGCAACCTGGGAGCCGCGCTAGTCCGCCAGGGTAAATTGCAGGAAGCCCTCGAACATCTCCGCATCGCTTTTCGGCTTAAACCGGACGATGTCCAGACCTACAAAAATCTGGAAATCTGTCTCAAGCTCATCAAACAAACTAAAAATTGAATTCTTGGGTTGACACATTCATCCGTATATGTTCCTAAATAGTCTTGCCTTAACTTTCCTTTACGAAACCAAGTCCAAACAAGACAGATACATTGACGAAATGAAATTCGTATTTGCCAGGCCCCGGGATGAAACTGCCATAAAGCAGTTCCTGGAAGCAAATGACCTGCTCCACCAGGACATTAAGCCGGCTGATTTAAAGCATTTTTTAATGGCCCGGGACTCATCCGATTTGATCGGCCTGATTGGTCTTGAAATTCAGGGAGACTGTGCTCTTTTGCGCTCACTGGCGGTAAACAGGGGCTATCGCAACAAAGGGCTCGCCACTTTACTTGTTGAAAAAATAGAAAACTACGCGCGATCTTTGAAAATCTGCACTTTGTATTTGCTAACCATGACAGCTGAGAATTTTTTTAAAAAGCGTAATTTTCGAGGAACAGCGCGAGAGACCGCTCCGACCGGAATTCAAAATACAGCTGAGTTTAGGGGGCTTTGTCCGGCCAGCGCGGCTTTTATGACCAAAAAACTTTGACAACGTTTTATATTAGGAGTTTTTTCAAAGCACATGCGAGACCAAAGGGAGTGGGAGATTCAGATGGCGGAAAAAATTCTGGAGAAGATGAAAAAAGGAGTGTATTATCCCGGCAATCATCTGGGAAAAAGGGGGGAATTATCGGATCTGGTTAAAAAAGGATTTATCCAAAGAATGGACGGATCATTTCTTTGCGGGCCGGACAGTGAACCCAATTATTGTTTGACCGATAAAGCACTGCGCAATAAAGGTCAGAGGCTGAAATGACTCTGGCGGAAGTTTTTCATGATCCCGGCAGGGCGTGGCGCTATTCTGCAATGCCCCGTTATTGCCTGATACTGCCACCGGGAGTACTGGTTCCAGGTCGATGAAACTGGTTAAAGATCCTGCTGAACAAACCACAGCGGTAACAGACATCATCCTGTCCCTGGTCGCTTTCGGCGGCGTCCTGCTTTTGCAGTGGCCCCCGGTGTATACCGGCGGGCTTTGGCGCATTCATATCTGGTCGACAGCCATCGGCTTAATGGGATTGGCTGCAGTTCTGGGAGCAGTGGCCCACGGACTGATTTTAAAAACAATCACTCACAACCGCATATGGCGGGTGCTGAACCTGGCGCTGGCTCTTGCGGTTTCCCTTTTTGTCGTCGGGGTCATAAACGACCTTTACAGCACCGAGGCTGCAAGAAAAGCTTTACCATTTATGCTCGCAGCCGGCCTGGGATTTTACCTGACAACCCTGATCTATCCCGGAATCTTCTTTTTATTCATTGTGTATGGAGGACTGGCGCTCTTATTTTCATTGGGGGCCTATTTATTTCTATCAGCTGCCGGTGAGCCGGGGGCAGGCTTCATGGCAAGCGGTGTTCTGCTCAGCATTGTCGCCGCCGGGCTGCAGGCCCGAAAATCAATTCTAATCACCCTGATCTGGAAATTTGATCACAACAGCATCTATCACATTGTCCAGACCTTTGGATTGCTCTTTCTGTTTGCTGGACTCAGGATTTCGTCGGTACACTGAGTGAATATCGCAGTTTGAGGATTAGTTAATAAAATCAGATCGGGATCAATCCCAAATAGCAAATCACAAATAACAAACAAATTCCAATGACCAAAATTAAAAAACACAAACTGATTTAGATTCATAGCTGCACCGTTTTAGTCATTGAATATTGGTATTTGAAATTTATTTGTAATTTGGTACTTGGGATTTAGGATTTTAGCATTAGATTTATTGCGGTGGCTACTTTTCCAGGAATAGTAAAAATTTGGAGAATTCCTTACACTTGGTTCACAAAAAAATAATCGATGAGTTGCTGGATGATCTGAAACCTTTGCGGTTTGGCCCACCGGTCACCCATGTTTACAACCCGCTGGAATACGCGCGCAAACCTTATTCCCAGTATTGCCAGCGCTATGGTACGCCGGCCAAAGAAATCGTTCTGATCGGCATGAACCCCGGTCCCTGGGGAATGGCCCAGACCGGTATACCTTTTGGGGAAATTACGGCGGTCAAAGAATGGATGCAAATCGAAGCGCCCGTTGGTCAACCTGCCGACATGCACCCCAAACGGCCGGTACTGGGATTTGATTGCAGGCGAAGCGAAGTCAGCGGCAAGCGCTTGTGGGGATGGGCGCAGGCAACTTTTAAAACCCCGGGTCGTTTTTTTTCGCGCTTTTTCGTGGCCAACTACTGTCCCTTGCAATTCATCGAATCCAGCGGGCGCAACCGCACGCCCAATCAGCTGCGCAAGGATGAAAAAGCCGTCTTACTGGCAGCCTGCGACAAGGCCCTGAAACGTACCATTGAATACCTGAAACCCCGCTACGTTCTCGGCGTGGGAAAATTCGCCTATGACCGTGCCCGAACGGCCATATCAGATCCAGCCATAACCGTCGGGGGTATCACCCATCCAAGTCCGGCCAATCCAAAGGCTAATCGTGGCTGGGATGCCCTTGTTCGACAGGAATTTAAGGATCTGGGGATAAAATTATAGTATTATCCCCCCCACCAGTTATACTGGTGGTAGAATATAGATAACCTCCTGGAGCAAAAATACCGTAATTATTTTCGGTAAGGCGACGATGTGGCGAAATCCTACTCGATGCTCCTTTCATAAAGGGGGCTGGGGGATTTTGATTAAACAATCATTACGGTCAGAGATAAATATCGAGCAAAATCAGATGGATCTCACCAAAAAAGTAAAAAACACTGAAAAAAACTTGCATAAGTCAAAATTACGAATTCGATTTTCGCTTTCGAGCAGCGGTTTAATCGGTGCCTTGCTGCTGGCCCTGCTTTTATTATCAGGCTGTTTGAGCACTCGTCCGATGCAGATCCAATCGCCTGACGATTCGGCAAGATCTCATGGTGCGGTTAAAGACGAATACCTTGAAAAAATCAGCGCTTTGCGCAATGATTTAGCCGATCTCAACCGGCAGGCAAATTTGGTGGAAGCCGAGCAGGTAGCGGAAACGGCTGTCACGTTCTCCGGTGATCTGGCCGAAAAATATGATCTGGTGCGACCGGCCGTCCTGCACAATGTGTTTGTTAGAATGGGCATCAAGGATCGCGGACTTTGCTACCACTGGGCAGAGGATCTAATGGGGCGGCTGCAGTTGCTGGACTTGAAGACCTATCAACTTCACTGGGGGGTGGCGTATCGCGGCAGTGAACTGCGGGAGCACAACAGCGTCGTTATCACGGCCAGAGACGAACCTTTCGAGACGGGAATGGTACTGGACCCCTGGCGGAATTCAGGCGATCTATACTGGGCCCTGATCCAAACGGACACTTATCCGTGGAAAGAGTTACCGCCAAATGAATGGTAATATTGGATTTGGGATTTTGGAATGCGGATTTCGGATTGGGGAATAAGGAAAATGTATAGCTAAATGAGGAAGGAATGGATGAATAATTATTTTAATCTTGTCATAGAAGCACAGAAGAGAATAAAGGGTCATGCCCATGTTACTCCCGTTATGACCTCACAAACATTGAGCGATATGACGGGAGCGCAAATATTTTTGAAATGTGAAAACTTTCAGCGCATGGGGGCCTTTAAGTTTCGCGGAGCATATAATGCCATGTCCCAGCTTACGGAGGAACAAAAAAAACGCGGCGTTCTCACCTATTCATCCGGCAACCATGCCCAGGCAGTGGCCCTGGTGGGGCGTCTGCTGGATATCCGGACGGTGGTGGTGATGCCGAACAATGCGCCGGCAATCAAGCGGGAAGCCACCGAAGCCTATGGCGCCACCGTGGTGGAGTATGATCCCGCCAAAACCACCCGGGAAGAAATTTGCCGCGACCTTGAATCCAAACAAGGGCATACCGTGGTGCCGCCCTATGATCATATCAACATCGTTGCCGGGCAAGGGACCGCAGCCAAGGAATTGATAGATGAAGTTAAACCCCTGGATATGCTGCTGGTGCCATGCGGCGGCGGAGGGCTGCTGAGCGGATGCGCGCTGGCCGCCAAAGGTATGGATCCGAACTGCCAGGTGATCGGCATTGAACCCCAATTGGCCGATGATGCCACCAAATCCTTTCAAACCGGCAAACTGCATACCGTAAAAAATCCACCCACCATCGCCGACGGGACCCGAACCCCGTCGCTGGGTGAGGTGACGTTCCCCCTGGTATTGGAATATGTTGACGACATGCAAACGGTGTCGGAAAGCGCCATTATGGAGGCCGTCAAATTTCTATTTTACCGCATGAAACTGGTGGTCGAACCATCGGGTGTCCTTGGCCTCGCCGCCTTACTGGGCGGTTCAGTTAAACCCGACGGTCGGGTGGGTATCATTCTCAGCGGTGGTAACGTCGACGGCGCCACCATGAAGCAAATCCTGGACTCTTAGGTAATTAAACCTGCATCCGATAGATTATTGACCGCAACCATAATTTCATATAATCAGTAGTAATCATGAAAATATACACAGGTACCGGTGATCGGGGAAAAACAAGTCTTTTCAGCGGCGAACGCGTTTCGAAGGCCAACACGCGAATCGAGGCCTACGGTGATTTAGACGAACTCAATTCAATTATCGGTGCGCTGATTGCCGCCCTGCCCTCTGACAGTGCTGATTTAATAGACGACCTGCAGCAGATCCAGGCCGATATCTTTATGATATGTGCCTGGCTGGCAACCACCGCCGATTCGCCTGCCATTGAATCCCTGGAAAAAATCAAAAAAAAGCAAATAAACTTCCTGGAAAACACAATTGATCAGCTTGAAAATAAGCTGCCGGACCTAAAAAATTTCATATTACCCGGCGGTCATACATCAGCCGCATGGGCGCACGTGGCCAGAAGCGTATGCCGGCGAACGGAACGGCGCACTGTCCTGGTGCTGGAGGCCTCTAACGACGACGAAACAACCGACCAGCTGCAGATGGCATTGATCTATTTGAATCGCCTTTCCGACTATTTGTTTGTTTTAGCCCGGGAATGCAACCGCCTCCATGGCCTCTCTGATATCCCCTGGAAGAAATCGTGACGACCAGTGAAACAGAATACTCCGCCGAAATTATTGAACACCGGTGGCTTTCCAAAAAGGCCTTTGAAATTAAGCTGCACCGTCCGCAAACTTTCAATTTCAAGCCCGGTCAGTGGATCAGCCTGAAGTATAAAAATGTTGAAAGAGATTATTCATTGGCTTCCGCACCGGATGATTCCCATCTGGCCCTTTGTATCCGCCATGTAGAAGGCGGACAGCTGTCTCAGATCCTGGGGGATAACTCAATAGGAACCCGGTTAGCTTTTTACGGCCCGCACGGATACTTTACTTTCAAGCCTTCTCCGCGTCCGGCATTGCTGGTTGCCACCGGCACCGGTATTGCGCCCTTTCGCTCCATGGTTCGCTCCGGCGTAACCCCGGAATTCATTCTGCATGGGGTGGAAACGTCCGCAGATCTTTACTATGCAAAAGAGCTACAACCTGGCTCAGGCAGCTATATACCCTGCCTATCGCAATCCAGTAAGTCACAAACCTATTTTAAGGGTCGCGTCACAGATTACCTGCGCCAGGATTTACCACCGAAAAAATATGACTTTTACCTATGCGGAGGCCGGGAAATGATCCGGGATGTTACGCTGATGGTAGATGAGCTGTTTGAGGGTTCCTATGTATATACTGAAACTTTTTATTAGCGCTAGCTTGAGCGCTATCAGGCATTCAAACCATTGCGGGCGTATATCAACCCCTATAATCGCTCAAACAAGCTTTTATGTAGGGCAGCCCACAGTGGCTGCCTATATAAAGCCGGCACGGTCGCCGACTCTACTCTGCACCAACAGACCAATCAACTATTTAACTTATATACTAATCAACTATTTAACTAAATCACGGGAGGCCCAATGAAGTTCGAAGCGATTGCAAGAGAAGCGGTTCTTTTGGATCCGAGCAACAACCTGGCACGCAAAAATATCCCCAATGAAATTCGCCGGGACCCGCTTACCGGCAAGACCGCGCGGATTTGCCATTTCAGGGAACTAACGTGGAAAAAGCCGGATTTGGACAAACTGGTTGCCGGCACCGAGTCGTGGTGTCCGTTCTGCCCGGACAAAGTGCTCAAGGTAACCCCCTGCTTCCCGGAGGAAATTCTCCCAGAAGGCCGCATGATCCTGGATGACAAGGTTTTATTTCCGAATATCGCCCCCTATGACATGTTGAGTGCGGTGGCTACATTGGGGAAGCGACACTATATCCCGATGACCGAAATCGAGCCCCGGCGAATCGCTGATGGATTTCGCCTGGCAATTAAATACTTCCGGCACCTGGAGGACATAAAACATCCCGAGTCGGTCTATCACCTGATCAGCTGGAATTATATGCCGGCTTCGGGCAGCTCGATTATTCACCCCCACCTGCAGGTATTCGCAAGTTCGTTTGCCCCCAATTTTCTGCGGGAAAAATTGGCCGCCGCCCGAGACTATATGGATAAGCACGGCTCCAATTACTGGGACGACCTGGTGGCAGCCGAAAAAGAAAACAAGGATCGGTTTCTGGGCCAGATTGGCCGTACGCAGTGGCTGACTGTTTTTGCGCCCCTGGGTGCTGTGGGTGATGTGACCGCCGTGGTTCCGGGGATCCGCTCAACCCTCGGACTCACCGATCAGGACCTGGATGATCTGGCAATGGGTCTCACAAAGCTGATGGCAGCCTATGACAGGATGGGAATTTACAACTTCAATATGAGCTTTTTCTCAGGTTCCTCCCAGGATGAGCACGCACGCTTTCACCTGCTCTTCTCACCGCGGATTTATTTTAATCCGGCCATCGGGACCCCCGACGTAGCCGCCCTGGGCCGCATGTTCGGCGAAAGCGTCTGCATGGGGTTCCCCGAGGAAATTAACAGGCTGCTAAAAGTGGAATTTGAATAGTTGGGATTTCCCCTACATATCAGCATTTTCGGTCAATTTGTGATTTCAAGATATGTCAGGTTTTGAAATTTGCTATTTCTGATACTGGGGCGGTCATTGTGATCGCCCCCTTTCTATTTAGGTTGATTAGCCGGTGATAATAGTCCTTGAAACTCTGAGAATATCTGATAAATTTTGTAATTAAGAGAATAGACCGCTCACCGAAGCTTATTTATATGGAAAAGGGAAACCGCTACGGAGGAGGTTGTGGGCTGTCTATTCTCTTTTTTTGTACCAAATTCTTTTTAATTAATCCCCGATCATGCCAAGTTTATTTTTTCCTTGAAACTCTTAGAATTTCTGATACGGAATAATAAGGGCTGTACTTTACCTCCATCCCCCTCCTATAAGTGCGGTTTATCTTGCAGGGATAGGCCGCACTTTTTCAAAACAAAGTAGTAAGCTGATATGTGAGGCTTCTCGGATGTACGTGCATCTTTCTTACTGGACCATTCAAACTAATCTGGGGTGGTGGCATTGGGGAATACAACGGCATGCTGAGAAGCCACACTTAATCCCCTGCGCTTGCCTGGATGCGGGTGAATTTCGTTTTATTAACAGCCATATTTTGCAACTAATTGATGAAAACCTAAAATCTATAGGCCTATGCTGACGCAAAGAAAGAAAAAAAGGAATTAGCAAATGGAAAAACTAAGGGAAAAGCGTCATCACGAGCGTATGAATCACAATACAATGGCTACCCTCGAATTTTTGGACATTGGGGCTATAAAAAAAAATCGAATGTTAAATTGCAGCGATGATGGTTTGTATTTTGAGTCAGATCATCTTTTGCCACCGGGAACGGAAGTTTTTATAAGAATAGATAATACCCTAAACAGCCAGTCCGGAGCCTATAGATGTCATCATGTAAAGATTAAATGGGGAAAACGACTAAAAAATTCTCCCTATACCTATGGTTATGGTGTTAAATATGTTGAACCTCACGATGAAAAGAAATCCTTGGAAACAGATTCGGATCAGATAAAAGATTTAAGGAAACATCCAAGAAAATATTTAAATAAACCAGCGACTTTCGGATTTGAAAATAAATCTTACGAAGGTTTCATAAGTGATTTAAGCCGCACTGGTTGTTTTATTGAAAATCGTGAATCTCTTAATATTGGACAAGTTATAGAACTCAATATACCCGGGACAATATTTAGTGAAAATAAAAAGCTGAAAGTTGAAGTTGCGCGACTAAGCCCTATTGGAATCGGAGTCAAATTTAAAAGTATAATAAATAAGAAATCCAAGAAATAACTATTAGCTGGGGGGGGCTCCTTTCGCAGGTTAAGATAAAGACTTCACCCCCTTATCTTTTTCCCCGCCGGCATCTCAAACCATAACGGAGGGCCTATGTTCCGACTTATAACCCCACTCTCATTGAGGGCTGGGGTTTTTTGTTTTGTGATACACAGTAAATATCTGAAATTCTGGCCACGGTTTGATAATAGTAAGGTATCTAAATCCATGGATTTGTAAAAGGCCTGCCAAAAACAATTTCAATTCAAGTTTTTGTAGTTCCTAAAAATTTGTGATACCTTTTTTCCCAAAAGGAAAACCGTCCCAATCTATTGCCATGATTCCGAAAATCACATCATTTGAATCATTTTGGATTTGCTATTTTTATTTTCCTAAAGAGGTATTTTTCCAGCTTAATGTTTGACACAAAATCCAAAAGACTTTTAAGGGTGCATACAACCAGATTAAAATTTAGAAGGGCGCTATCAAATGGCATATGGACATCTTTCAAGCTTTCTCTTACGTATTTTAGTGAAGGACAAATATTATGACCAGATCCAACACAGACCACATCACCTAAATCCCATTATGGCTTTGATAGTAGTGACTTTTGTACTTGCCTTCTTCATTTTTCCTTCCCAAGCAAGAGACAATATTATTCAATCCAATATAGCCGTTGGTTTACGCCATTCAATAGCGCTTAAATCTAACAAAGCAGTTGTAGCGATCGGTGAAAATCGATATGGACAATGCAATGTAAAGTCCTGGACAGATATTGTGCAGATAGCCGCTGGTTGGCACCATTCAGTGGGTTTGAAATCCAATGGTAGAGTTGTTTCAGCTGGCGATAATGGTAGCGATCAACGCAATGTTAGCTCCTGGACAAATATCGTACAGATAGCCGCTGGAGGACTCCACACGGTAAGTTTGAAATCCAACGGCGAGGTTGAAGCAATAGGCGATACCCGGTATGAGCAATGTAATGTCAGTTCCTGGACAGACATTGTACAGATAGCCGCTGGTTGGTACCATACGGTGGGCTTGAAATCCGATGGCAGTGTTGTGGCGGTTGGGTGGAACGTCAGTGGACAGTGCAGCGTTGAGTATTGGTTTGATATTGTACAAGTTGCAGCTGGCGGGCTTCACACAATTGCCATTAAATCCGATGGCAAAGTCGTTGCACAGGGCGAAAACCACTTTGGTCAATGCGATGTCAGCCCCTGGGCAGATGTCGTGCAGGTATCTGCCGGTGGATTTCATTCTCTTGGTTTAAGATCTGACGGCACAGTTATAGCGGTAGGATGGAATAAATATGGTCAATACAATGTCAGCACCTGGAGGGACATCATTCAGGTGGTGGCGGGAAAGTACCATTCGGTAGGTTTGAAGATTGATGGTAAAGTTATGGCTGTGGGAAAGAATTCACATGGTCAGAGTGATGTGAACAAATGGAAATATATTAAAGCGAGAACAAGCTCATTAAAAGTGATAGTTTTGCCTCAGGATTAAGTTAGATGGAAGTAAGCCAGAATTCATTAGGCGTTATGCGGACTTTTGATAGCTGCTATTTACCACTGCTTTTGACACAATTAAAAATCCTGTGATATACGCATGGTATCTGGAAAAGTTGGCGGGTTGTTATTTTGGCAGGATGTCACAGGTTTGTTATAGTGTAATTTTTAGCATATAGTCTTAATCGATATCGATAACTTTACCTTAAAAAGAAGACCTGGCGAAATTAAAAAGCATGATTAATTCATTTGGCCGGATAATGGGTCTGTTACTTATTTTATTTGCTTCATCCATAAAGACCCTGGCTTGTCCCCTGGAGTTGCCGACTGCCGACATTTCTATCAGGGGCTACACGCTCACCGTCGAATTAGCAACCACGCCCGCTACCAGAGCCTGCGGATTGTCGCACCGCAACGAATTGCGGAAAAATCATGGCATGTTATTCATATACCCAGACTTGCGCCCAAGATCCTTCTGGATGAAAGACACAAAAATTCCTCTGTCGATTGCTTTCCTTGATGATTCCGGCCAAATCTTCAGCATCCAGGATATGACACCGATGCAAACCGACAGGACATATCCTTCTTCGCGGCCTGCAGGTTATGCGCTTGAAGTGAATCAAGGCTGGTTTGGCAAGAATGGGATTGATGTGGGAGACGCTGTGGAAATGAAATTGCCGGTCGTATTAGATATTCGATAGATTTTGGATTGCACAATTGAAAAAGGCTTAGAAGTGGTTTCTAAGCCTCAGATCACGCCCAGGGACAAGGCGCGAGGGTTTTAGAAAGCGCAGCATACACGGCAGTATGTGAGCATTTCTAAGAAACTCGCAACGCCGTGATTGGGCATTAGATGGGGTTTTGAAACCACTTCTATAGTGTTTTCTAAGACCCTATGTTTTGTACCAGCGGGAGGCGGATTTGAACCACCTGGCGTCTTACCGGCCCGGTTGCGTCTAAAAGGCAGCATTGAATTCCCAAATTTAATTTTTCCTAAATATCACCCATCTTCTTTCTCGTCTTCTTCGGTGTGAATCTTAATACGCCTGAAAACGATGTCATTCATCTTCTGGGGCGTTACCGCGCGCTGGGTCGTCAGTTCGGTGACGCCGGCTTTAAAGGCATCGATATCGTGAAACGGATGGGTGCCTTCCACAATCTGCAAATCAGGGTATTCCGAGCGGATGGCTTTTACAAATTCTTTCAGAAAGGGGCAGACCTGAACGAGGCAGGACGTCATGTGCAGGGCCTCAATGCCGTAATCTTTGAGGGCCTTGACCTTTTGCCAGATACGGTCTGTCCCGAAAGCAGTCGGGCACCCGCCGCAGCTGATAATGCCGACCAGCTCCGGTGGATCTTCTTCCGTATAGCGATCAAACATCCCCTGCCGGCCGCGCAGATTTCCAAAACAACCGATCATCACACAGTCCATGTCCCGGGTAGTGGATTCACAACCCAAAATTCCAACTTTCGGCATCTTCCCCTCCTCCATCAATAATTTTTTTAAATAAAAGAACTCAATTTTTGATCTGGGAATAGCAATTTTGCGCAAGATCAAGAAAATCGAAGAATTGCGCGGAGGCGTACTGTTAGTAAGCCGCACAAGCGATTCTGAGGATTGACGCGGATATTGCGTAAAAGGGCTGTTTCCAGATCAAAAATTTATGTGAGCCACCGCTTGCGGCGCTTATAGAACTTCGCATCCTTGTAACTGCGCTTGGTGCCCATTTCGGTCAAACCCAGATAAAACATTTTTATGTCTTCATTTTCCTTCAGTTTCTCAACCGAATCATCGAGGACGATCTTTCCGTTTTCCATCACATAGCCGTGCTCGGCAATGGAAAGGGCCAGATGGGCATTTTGCTCCACCAGCAGCATGGTGATTTTCTGCTCCTGGTTCAATCTTTTTATAATATTAAATATTTCCGCCACCAGCAGCGGGCTCAATCCCAGAGACGGCTCATCGAGCATCATCAATTTGGTTTGCGACATCAAGGCGCGACCGATTACCAGCATTTGCTGCTCCCCACCGGACAGGTATCCGGCCAATCGGTTGCGCAGGGGCTTGAGTGCCGAAAAATATTCAAACACCATATCGTAGCGCTGCCGGATCTCTGTTCGACTTTTACGGGTCCGGGTGGCGGCAATCAGATTTTCGTGGATCGTCAGGTTTTCAAATACGCAGCGGCCTTCCATCACCTGAAAGATACCCAGTCGGACAATTTCCTCGGGTTCCAGTTCGTTAATCCGCCGGCCCATAAATTCTATCGAGCCGCCGGTAACCTCACCCTCCTCGACTTTAAGCAGACCTGAAATGGCCTTCAGGGTTGTGGTCTTGCCCGCCCCGTTGGCACCCAAAAGGGCCACGATCTGACCTTCTTTGACTTGCAGCGAAAGGCCTTTAAGAACAAGAATCACGTCGTCGTAAATGACCTCGATGTTGTTCACATTAAGCATCGTTTGCTACCTTATACGGCAACCAAAATAATACCGTTGATATACTTGTATGTTATTCTCTATTAAAGGTTCAGGGTTCAAAGGTTGAAAATTCCGCGCTGTGAGTCTTTCAGTCCACAACCCTGAACGCTGAACCTTTGAACCTATTTCCCTTTTATCTTCTCCTGCAATACAAATCGCTGAATCTTACCGCCCGAAGTTTTGGGAATGCTTTGACTAAACTCGATCCAGCGCGGATATTTATAAGCTGCAATGCGGTCTCTAACAAACGCCTTGATATCTTCTTTCAGGCTGTCCGACGGCGACGCATCTGCATTTAAAACTATAAAGGCATAGGGTTTGATCAAATCATCCTGGTCCTGGTAGCCTACCACGGCACTTTCTGCCACGGCTTCATGCCGGTTGATGGTATGTTCAACCTCCTGGGGGGCCAGCCATTTACCGCCGACCCGCAGCATGTCATCACTGCGGCCGCAGAAGTAAAAATATCCATCTTCGTCGACCCGATAGCGGTCTCCGGTGACAAACCATTCGCCCAGCATATTGCGCCGGGTTTCCGCCCTCTGGTTCCAGTAGACAGAGGCAATCGAACCGCCGCTGACCTGGAGGTTTCCGATCTGATTGGGGCCGATCGGGTTGCCGTCGTCGTCCAGCAGTTGCATCTCATATCCGGGCACAGGCTTGCCGGTACTGCCGGGCCTCACTTCGCCAAACCGATTGGAGAGGAATATGTGGCAAATCTCAGTCGATCCGGTGCCTTCCAATATCTCAACACCGAACTCCTTCTTGAATCTTTTGTAAATCTCCGGGGATAGAATCTCGGCCGAAGAAACACAGGCTCTCAAGTCCTCTACCGGCGGCAAATCTACGCCGCCCTGACCACAGGATTTTTTATAGTCGGCCAGCGCTCCCAGCAGGGTCGGGACTGTAAAAAAGATCGTGGGCCGGTATTTTATTAGATCTTCATAAAATAATTCCGGCTTGGGTGCATGACTGATGAGAATGGTCGTCGCGCCGACCGCAAACGGGAAATAAGCCCCGTTGCCAAGGCCGTAAGCAAAAAACAAAAAGGTCCCCATGGCACGGTCATCGGCGGACATATCCAGAATGCCCCTGGCATAGGCCTCTGAGCAATAAACCATGTGGCTGTGATGGTGTACGGCCCCCATCAACTTTTCGGGATTGCGGCCGCTGTAAAGCCAGAAGGCCGCGTCATCACAGGTGGTGGCGGCCGCCTTAAAATCGGTGGCCGCCTTTTCAAGCAGTTCATTGAAGGACAGATGGTTGTGATCCTGTTCACCGCAGACCACCACCTTCTTTAAGAAAACAGCCTGATCGAGAATCTTCTCTATTTCCGGCAAAAAAACCGCATCAACAATCAAAACCGGGGCCCGGCAGTCGTTGAGCATATAGAGGAAATCCGGCGCTTTCATCAGAATGTTGGTTGGGATCGCCACGGCACCCGCTTTAATGGCCCCATAAAAAGAATAGAGCATCTCCGGGGTGTCGCGCACCAGGAGCATCACCCGCTCTTCCATGCCAACGCCCAGTTCGGTAAGGACATTGGCCATCCGGTTAACATTTTCCATCAGCTGGGTATAGGTCGTGGCCTGATCTTCAAACAGGATGGCCGTTTTATCCCCCCTGCCCTCGGCAACATTGCGGTCAACAAAGTATTCGGCGGCATTAAACTGTCTGGGTAAATTCAGCTCAAGCATTTCCTCTAGTGCCATTTCCTTAATGGTTTCGAATGCGTCTATCATTATTTAAATATTGTCCAGTGCAGCTTCAAAAATAGAATCACCACTGAGACACAGAGAACACAGAGAATATTTAACTTTTGTCCGCCCAGGAGACGGCGGGCGGACAAAAATCTCAAGCCCTGCCCTGCGGGCTATAATCCCTGTTTATGCACAAGCACGTTGCTTATCAACCATTGCTTATCGTGCCGCGAAGCGGCTGAGGATTTTACCCGGGCGTCGTCTCTCGCCCGGGTTAAATGATTTCCCTCTGTGCTCTCTGTGCCTGGAGCGAAGCGGGTGGTTAAATTGCGAGCAACATGTTCGCTCATATAAGTCATCGGTGTCCAAATTAATATGAACTTATTAGCAAGTCATTGGTCGGTTGTCCGTAGTCCGTTGAAATTAGACTAATCTGACGTTCATCAACGGACAACGGACCACTAACAACAAACATTTATTATTTACCAAAATACTCCTGATCCCGGGGCAACTCGACCCAATCACTCACGGGCATTATCTTACCGCCCTGGACCTGGTAAATTTTGGCAGCCATGGAGGCCCGGTGGTCGGTGCTGGTGAATGTCAGCGGCGGAGCCAGACCACCCGTGCTGAAGTTGTCGAATTTTTCAAATGCAGTCCGGATCCCGGCCGGGGTCAGATTGCCGGCCTTGTCAGCCATCTTCATAGCCTGGCTGACCGCGAGAATGTTCACCCAACCTTCAACGTACACGTTGGTGCCCATCTCGCCCGGCGTGCCATTTTTCATGGGATTCGACGACCTTTTTCATGCCGGGCACATCAGCGCCATAGGGCGCAATGGGATGGACCCCATAGCTTCCCTCAGCTGCCCCGCCACTCAAGGTAATCAGGGATTCCTCAAAATTGCGGATGTTGGATATGAATTTCGTTTTGATACCGAGAGCCTTGGCGTTTTTCAAAATGACGGCTCCGTTCATAGCCGTGGAGGTGATGTAGGCATAATCCGGATTATATCTGCTCATATTGGTCAGCTGAACCGTGGCATCTTTGGTGGGCCAGTTGATTACCTGGTCCGGCCCCACATCAACACCGATTTTTTTAGCGTAGTCCATAGATACATCCAGAATATCCCGGCCGTACTTGTTGTCGGGATACAGGTAGCATATCTTGGGATTGCGGCTGGTATCTTTCCAGGTCGTGCGGATCCATTTGAGGGCAATGCGACTCATGGTGCCGTATGAAGGGGAAACAAAGAAACTGAACGGGGTCTTTTTGGGATTCTGGAATTTAGACGTAAATGAGGCCGCAATGGTGGCCACCCCGTCGCTGACAATCTTCTTGATCAGGGTCATGGTGGTCCCGGTGGACTGGATGTAGAGGCCCAGCACTTTTTCGGAGTCCACCAGCCGGTTATAGCCGGCCACGCCGCGAGGAACTTTGTAGCCGTCATCGATGACGATCAGCTTCAATTCCTTACCGTTGATGCCGCCGTTCTCATTAACCCAGCGCATGGCATCCAACTGGCCTTTAACCTGATTTTTTCCCCAGTCCGATGTTGGGCCGGAGAGATCGATTAATACACCCCATTTAATGACATCGGCCGCACTGGCATTCGGCAGAGGAACGAAAGACAATGTCACAGCGATAGCCAAACAGGCAATTACGAGAGTCCATTTTTTCATGATACGTCCTCCTTTCTATGGTTAAAATTAATATTGGAGTTTTGTATTTGGTGTTTTGTGTTTAGCAGGTCGATAGCTTTTGCGTCGGCTTAGCATTCAACCAAAAACTGAATACTAAACACCAAAAACTCGCTGACATCAGGTTCAAATTTATCAACAATTACCAAAAATTGGCGTTTGCAGTTGAAACACTGGACTGGCACTCCTAGTATGAAAACGGCCACAGCTTCCAATACGCCCTCATCGTCCGCCAGCGGGCCGCCAGGCCATCGGGTTCAAAAATTAGAAACAGTACAATCACCAGACCGAAAACAATCTCCCTGATTGAAACAAACCAGGTGACATGATCGGGATAGGCTGAATTCAATGTGGTGGTAATGATCTCAAGGAGCCTTTCGAGAATAAACCAAAACCCGACACCGAAGATACCGCCCAGAATATGCCCCAATCCGCCGATAATACACATGGCCAGATAGTCGACGGATTGAAGAATGGTAAAGGATTCGTGGGTAATCACCTCGAGGTTCTGTGCCAATAAAGCACCCGCGATTCCGGCAAAAAAGGAGGATGTCGCAAAGGACATCAAGCGGTATTTAAACAGATTGACGCCGATGACCTCCGCAGCCAGGTAGCGGTCGCGAATGGCCACAAAGGCACGCCCGGATCGGGAGCGAATGATATTTTTGGTCGCCAGGGTAACCGCCACCGCCAGAATAAAGGTCAGATAGTACAGATGGAGGCGATCATCGAAGTGCAACGGCCCCAGGGTTCCGGGCTCCACATACAAGCCTTCGACGCCTCCGGTCAGCTTGTCCCAGCGGCGAATGGTAAACTCGATAATAAACTGGGCCGCAATGGTGGCCATGGCCAGATACAGCCCCCGTAATCGCAGCGATGGAATGCCGAAAATCATGCCGACCAGGGCCGACATGGCACCGGCACAGGCCAGGGAGACACTAAAGGGCACCCCGTGGCTGACAAGAATCGAGCTGGTGTAGGCCCCCACGCCCATAAAAGCCGCATGGCCCAATGATATCTGCCCGGTAAAACCGGTCAGCAAATTCAAGCCGTGGCAGGCAATGATGGCGATGCCCACATCGATCATGGTCGAAATCATGTACTTGGATGCAAAAAGCGGAAACAGCACCCAGACCAGCAAAAAGGCGATCAACCAGATCCTGACAAACCAGGTCTGAAAAATGCGTTCGTCCGTACGATAATTTTCATGAAATAAACCAGCTGGCATGGTTCAATAGCCTATTCAACTTTTATCAGTTAAAGAAATCAATTTAAGATACCAACCGATGCAAACTACTTCAGCTGTTGCGGGTTGCGTGTTTCGCGTTGCGCGTTCGGTTACGTGTTGCGGGTTGCGCAGTGAAAACCAATACCTTCAGAAATAGTCAGTTCCATCTGATATTCCCCAACTCACACCCCGTGACCCGTAACACTTAACTCATAACTCGTAATCCGTAACGCGCACCCCGCAACTCGCAACTCCGCAACATCGAACGCTCTATACTCGCTCAATCTCTTCTATGCCAAACAGCCCATAGGGCTTGATCATCAAAACCAGCACCATCACCATAAAGGGAAATACTTCATTGATGGCCGGGATATAAGGATCCAGGTACCCGGCCGACAGAAATTCCAGGATACCGACGATCAGGCCGCCGATGATGGCCCCCAGGATGCTGTCCAGCCCGCCGAATATAACTGCCGGCAACACTTTAAGCCCAATATGACTGAGCTCTACGCCGACGCCGCCGATATTGCCGATCAGGATGCCGCCGATGGAGGAGACCACCGCTGCAATACACCAGCTCATGGCAAACACCCGTTTGACCGAAATTCCCATACTCTGGGCGGCGGTCTGGTGATCGGCCACCGCCCGCATGAAAATGCCGGTGCGGGCATACTTGAAAAAGACCGCAAAAAAGGTCAGCAGCACCAGGGATATGCCCATGCTCCACAGGTACAGGTAGGTAACCTTCACCCCCCAGAAGTCGAGGGGCTGTTCGGGAAAAATATTGAACTGGCGAATATCATTGCCCCACAGCATGATCACCACACCCCTGAGGATGTAAGTCAACCCCAGGGTCACCATAATAATGGATATGATCGGCTCCCCGATTAAAGGCCGGAGCACCAGGCGTTCAACCACCAGGCCCAGTAAGACCGAAAAAACCATGGTGATGATAAAAGAGGCAAAAAAATTGAGCCCGAAATCCAGTGTCATCGAAAGGCAGATGTAGGCGCCCACCATCATAAATTCGCCCTGGGCCAGATTGAGAATCGATGTGGATTTATAAATCAGGACAAATCCCAGTGCCACCAGGGCGTAAATGGAGCCCATGGACAGGCCTGTCACAAGAAATTGCATAAAAAAGAAAAATTCGTTATGCACCTATATCCCTCCCTTTAGCTGTGCCCAGAAACCCTTCTTTTTAAGCAGATCCTGGTAGGCGTCTGCGGGTTTCATGGTCCGCATGATGAGATTTGTGCGCAAGGTGGCGGTCTTGCCGTCCTGGTAACGGATGATGGTTTCAATGGGAAGTTCATCCATATCGCCGTATAGGGCGGCTATTTCCTCGTTATATTTCTGATTGATGAATTTACGCCGAATTTTTTTGGTGCGGGTCAGTTCCTCGTCATCCGCATCCAGTTCCTTGTAGAGCAAAAGAAATTTGTGGATCCGGGCCTTCTCCGGCAAAGTGGCATTCACGCGCACGACTTCCCGCTCGATTAAATCATAGACCTCGTTTTTGCCGGCCAGATCCGAGTAGGTGGTATAGTTGATGCGGTGATCCTCAGCCCATTTGCCGACATGCTTGTAATCGATGCAGATCATGGCCGTAACGAAATCCTGCTCATGGCCGAGCACCACAGATTCGACAATGTAAGGACAGAATTTAAGCTTATTTTCAATGAACATCGGCGAAAACTTGGCACCGCTATTGAGATGCATCAGATCTTTGACCCGATCGATAATCACCAGATGTCCGTCGTCGGTAAAAAATCCGGCATCTCCGGTGTGCATCCACCCGTCGATGATCGTCTCTCGGGTGGCTTCATCGTTTTTCAGATACCCCTGAAACAGCCCGGGTCCCCGGGATAAGATTTCGCCCACCCCTTCAGGGTCCGGCTCAAAAATTGAAACCTCTGCTGCGGGTACCGGAATCCCCACCGAATCAAAATTGATATCCCCATCCCGGTGAATGGTTGAGTATCCGGCAACTTCGGTCTGCCCGTAAATCTGTTTGAGATTGATGCCCAGGGCATGAAAAAACCGAAACACATCGGGACCCAGGGCGGCACCACCCGTCATGGCAGAGCGGATCCGGGAAAAACCCAACCGATCGCGCAGGGCCCGGAACATGGCGGCATAGGCCAACCAGTAAAGAATTTTCCACCCCAGGGGCGGATTCTTTTTCTCGAATTTAAAATCCGCCCAGCGGTAGCCGATGGGCAGGCACAGATTGTAGACCAGCTTTTTGAAAAAGGAAGCATCCAGGTGCTTGACCATGACCTGCCGCGAAATACCCTCCCACATTCGGGGCGATGCCACCACCAGGCTGGGAGCGATTTCATAAAGATCCGCCATGGCTGTTTCCGGCTCTTCCGGAAAATTCAGGGTATACCCGGCATAAAGGGAGGAGAAAACACTCATGGTTTGCTCCACAATCCAGGGCAGCGGAATAAAAGAAAGAAACTGGTCGTCCGGCTGCTTGGGATCCACATCGTTTAAGGCAGCGACCATGCTGAGAATGTTTTTATGGGTCAGTAAAGTCCCTTTGGGGTTGCCGGTGGTACCGGATGTATAACAGATAATGGCCAGGTCATCTTCGTTAATGGCGCGGACATTTTTATCAAAGCGTTCCGGCTCTTTCTGGTGCAATTGCCGCCCCAGGCGCTCGATATCGGTAAACTTTACAAGAAGGTCTTTTTCTTCATAGTCCCACAACCCTTTGGGGTCGGAGTAGATGATTTTTTTTAGGCGGGGCAGTTGATCTTTTAAATCCAGTATCTTGTCAACCTGTTCCTGGTCTTCGGCCACAATCATGGTGGCTTCCGAGTGGTCGATAATATAAGCAACCTCGCTGAGTATCGAGTCCTGGAAGATACCAAAGGGCAGCGCGCCGGCAGCCTGGGCCGCCAGCTCGGCATAAATCCATTCGGGTCGATTGTCGCCGATGATACCGATGGCTTCGCCGGGTTTAAGGCCAAGTGATATCAGGCCCAGGGAAAAATTTCGCACATGTTCCAGGTATTGCCGCCAGGTTACGGACTGCCAGATGCCGAATTCTTTTTCCCGCATGGCCACGCGACGGTCGCCAAAGCGCTCGGCGTTTTTGACCAGCAATGCTGGCAGGCTTTTGGGAACGTCACTGGTTCAGTAGATTGTTTTGGAATTCATTGTCTTTATGATCTTAATAGTAGGTGCGGGACTCAGCGTGCCCATGCCTGATTCAGTTCATCTGTACACTTCAGAATATGGTCAGGCGCGGTGGCCGACCCTACGTGGATTGAACCGCGAACTCGCAGAATTTCGAAGGAAGGTTTCTCTTTGTTCAGTCATTCCTTAATTGAATAGTCAGAATACCATTCCTTCGACATTCGATATTCATTTTTCGATATTCGATATTCTTTTTTATAAATACCCTTTTCTAAAGATCACAGCCGAGAGTAAGCCTTTTCGTCCTCACCCAGGTAGGCCCGAATAACCTGGGGATTTTCCTGTATTTCGGTGGGCGATCCTTCGGCAATTTTCTGTCCGAACTCCAGCACACACACACGGTGTGAAATATCCATGACCACACCCATATCATGCTCGACCAGAATGATGCTCACATTCCACATCTGGTTTACATTGAGAATAAAGCGGGCCATGTCTTCGGTTTCCTCCAGGTTCATGCCGGCCATGGGTTCGTCGAGCAGAAGGACTTCTGGCTGCATGGCCAGAGCCCGGGCAAGCTCAACCCTTTTCTGAAGCCCGTAAGGAAGGGTGCCCACCACTTTTTTTCGAATGGCTTCTATTTCCAGCAGATCAATAATTTTCTCTTCGATCTCCTGGCGCAGTTTCAATTCCTCACGCCGGGTTCGCCCCCAGTAAATGATATCTGAAAATATTCCGGATTTGAGAAAGGCGTGCCGCCCAAGTTTGATGTTATCCAAGACGGTCATCCCTTTGAAGAGTTCAATATTTTGAAAGGTGCGTGCAATTCCCAGCCTGGCAATGGAGTGGGTCGGCACGGAAAGGATATCTTTACCCTTGTACAGGATCTGGCCCTCCTGGGGGGTATAAAAGCGGCTGATGCAATTGAGCAGGCAGGTTTTCCCGGCCCCGTTGGGTCCGATAATGGCAAAAATTTCACCACCGAATAGCCGGGTATCAATGTTATAAAGCGCCTGAACTCCGCCGAAGGCCAGAGACACATTCTCCACTTTTATTATAGCTTCATCACTCACTCGGTTCCACTTTCAGCTTGGGTCTCTTTTAACTGCATTCTGTTAAAGGACTGAAAAGCCTCTCCGCCGCTGCCGGTCCGGTAGCCTGTCGGCAATGATCTTACCGGAGCTATCATCTGCGGAGGGCGATTCGCCGGGTCAGGCTGGCACAACCGGATGGGCACAGGCAGCTTTGAGTTGCCCTTCGGCTGGGTGGCCAGGCCGACGGGTCGGGCGGATGGAAAACCAGTCAAAGGGGGGTTTTACAAAGGTCTCTCCTTTTTCCACCACCGGAGTAATCATATATAAAGAATCGGATTATAAATGTCAAGCTATTGAATTAATGAATTGGCTTCATTAAATCGCATTAAGGGCCTATGTGCATCATCGATGAATCTAAAATATATAAATCCAGGGTGTTATCGTAATATTGGTGAGATCCATAATTTGATCTGGACGGATCTTTTGATATCCACTATAGTTCAAACGCATCAAAACAATGAGTCGCGGTCGGGCGAATTAGACATCTCCAGGTAAGGAGGATACTTTATGTCGATTATCAGAAAGTCAATCGGGGGATTAATCTCGGATATTGCACAAAGAAATTCGGATCGAGATGCCCTTGTTCACGCCGAGGCCGGTCAACGTTACAGCTACCAGGACCTGGCCCATGAAATCGATCGGGCCGCAAGGGGGTTTATAAGTCTGGGCATCCGACCGGGAGACAAAATAGCGCTCTGGTCGGCCAATGTTCCCGAATGGATGATTGCATTCCTGGGACTGGCAAAGCTCGGGGCTATAACCGTGCCCATCGACCCGGCAGCCACCACTGACAATCTATATTATATCCTGGAGCAATCAGAAAGCCGTGGCCTTATTGTTGCCGACAGCGATGGTTCCGGGGGCATGTTGACCACGGCATCTGCAGCCAGGAGCGACATTCCTCTTCTGGAGCATATTATCGTCATCAACAGCACGTCAGATCCGGATCGGAATTCGTGGAATGAACTGATTGCCGCGGGAGAGAATACCACCCCGGATACGATGGCAAAAATTTCAGGAGCGGTTAATCCGGAAGACCCGGTGGCAATTATGTATACTTCCGGCACCACCGGCCAACCCAAGGGGGTGGTGCTCGACCACCTGGGGTTGATCAACAAATCCATGGTGTCCACCGATCGGCAGGGAATTGCGGCTGATGACAGGCTCTGTCTGTTTTTCCCGCTCTTTCATATGTTCGGCAATACCTGCATCGCGCTGGCGGGACTTCTCAGGGGTGCGGCCCTGATCATGCCCTGTCGGTCCTTTAACCTGGCCAGGGTGCTGGCGGCCATACCCGCGGAAAAGTGCACCGCCATTTACGGCTCACCATCCATGCTGATTGCTCTGATCGACAATCCGGAATTTGTCAGAAACGATTGGGCAACGCTGTCCAAGGGCATCATCGGAGGGGCTCCCTGCCCCATGGAATTAATGCGGCGGATCGTGGAGGACATCGGGGTATCAGATATCACCGTGGCGTACGGCATCACCGAAACCTCCTCCTGGATCACCATGACCCATCCGGCTGACGCCATAGAACTCCGTGTATCAACCATCGGCAGACCATTGGCCTGCAATGAAGTTAAAATTGTCGATCCGGCATCCGGCCGCGAACTTGCACCGGATCAACAGGGCGAGCTGTGCACGCGTGGTTTTCTAATGCAGGAATATTATAAAATGCCGGCAGCAACCGCCGCGGCTGTTGACCGGGACAAATGGTTTCACACAGGTGATCTGGGCATGATGGACCCGGACGGTTATGTAAGGATCTCAGGCCGCGTAAAGGACGTAATCATTCGCAATAATGTTGAATTATATCCTGTTGAAATAGAAGAAACCATCTATATGCTGCCCGAAATCTCCGAGGTCCAGGTTTTCGGTTTTCCCGATCAGAATCAAGGGCAGGAGGTGGCCGCCTGGATAAAATTAAAGGAAAACAGCAAGCTGTCCCTGGATGCGGTTGAGGCCCATGTCCGGGCCCGGTTGCCGGTAGCGCAGAACCCGAAATATTATAAGATCGTATCCGAATTCCCCATGACCGGCAGCGGCAAGGTACAAAAGTTTAAAATGGCCCTTTTGGCTGAAGAGGAATACAAAAAATAAAAAAATGAAGGAATGGAGAGCTGAATAGCATTATTCGAAAGGAAGCACTGCCTTGGGAGATCTCAGCGAATTTCCCCTGAAATATCGATGGTATCTAAAAACATACCGGTGGCGGCGCATTGATCCGGTGCCATGGACACCCTTGAAAAAACCCTTGAAAGAGTGTCGCCTGTCGATGGTATCCAGTGCCGCCATTGTAGCTGCGGACCAGGACCCTTTTGACAATTTTGTACGCATTGGCGACACCGGCATCCGTGAAATTTCCTGGGATGTTGACGTTGCAACTTTGCGCGAAACCCATCGCAGCAAGGCTTTTGATCACACCGGGATCCGCCAGGACACAAACCTGGCTTTTCCGGTTGACCGTTTTCGGGAAATGGCCGACGCCGGATTTGTCGGATCACTCAACCACAGATATTTTTCGATCATGGGATCGGTCACGGCCCCGGATCAGCTGATAAAAAATACCATTCCCCAGGTGGTACCCAAACTGGTTAAAGATCAGGTTGATATTGCCCTTCTAATTCCGGTCTGACCGATGTGCAACCAGACCGTGAGTCTGGTAGCTGCAGAACTGGAGCGCCAGGGCATATCAACGGTGGTCGTCCAGTTGTTGCGGATGGTCACTGAGAAAGTTCGTCCGCCCCGGGCGCTGTTTGTTCCCTTTCTCCATGGCTACCCGCTGGACTCACCCAATGATCCTGAAAAGCAGCGGACTGTGATCACAGCGGCCTTGAATCTTTTGGCTGACCCCGGCTTAAAGCCACCGGCAATTGTGGATTTCTGAAGACAGCGTTTCCAATTTCTGATTGGGCCCGTCCGCCTCGCCTGAGTCCGCCTCAGGCGGACGATGGCGGGCAGGGATTTTGGATTGAATACAAGGGTTGATTAAGTTGGAATGTTCCGATCCCACTAAATTAACTCAATCAACTTAATTAACTTAATCAACCCAATAAACCCTCACCCCCAGGTAACCGGAAACCGGCAAAGGAATAACCCATGAACTTCAAAAAACTTGAATTTACCAACGATGCCGGGCAACGGCTGGCCGCCAGGATTGATCTGCCTGATAATACCCAACCCATTGCCTATGCCCTTTTTGCCCATTGCTTTACCTGTTCTAAAAACATAAAAGCCGCCGCCCATATCAGCCGTGCGTTGACAGCTGAAAAAATTGCCGTTTTCCGATTTGATTTTACCGGACTTGGTGAAAGTGAGGGCGATTTTGGCGATACGAATTTTTCTTCCAATGTAGATGATCTGGTGGCAGCCGCGCAATTTATGGCCGCAAACTATGAGGGACCAAAGATACTCATCGGGCATTCCCTGGGCGGAGCGGCGGTGCTGCAGGCCGCCGGCCGGGTCCCCTCGTCCCTGGCCGTCATTACCATCGCTGCACCGGCTGATCCCAATCATGTTACGCTGGCCCTGGGGGAATCCAAAGACATCATCGAACGTCAGGGTGAGGCCAGGGTAGATCTGGCCGGCCGAACGTTTAAGATCAAAAAACAGTTTCTCGACGACCTGGAATCGGTCAGCATGCAGGACAGCATCCAAAACCTGAACCGGGCGTTATTAATCTTTCACGCACCGACCGACGGGGTCGTCGACATTGACAATGCCGCCCGGATTTTTAAAGCTGCCCGGCACCCCAAAAGTTTCATCTCCCTGGACCAGGCCGATCATTTGCTGATGAACCCAAAAGACTCTCGGTATGTAGGGTCCCTCATTGCGACCTGGGTGTCTAAATATATCGATGCCAACCGTGAATGAGGAAATTTGAGAGAATGGCAAAAAACTATCCCATCATTCCATCGGACCGCGCAGCGGAAAAGATGGTGGATGTCGGTCCGGTTTGGGCCACCGAAACGGTCCATGCCGCTGCATAAAATATTATTTAGAATGCGCTTTTTCTGCCCTGAATTTTACTGAGGAGGTTGCCATAAGCATCGGCCAATCTTATATTAGATGGAAAACCAAAAATATTGAGGAGATATTAAGATGCGCTGGAAATGGATACTTGGGATTTCGGCAGCGGTAGTAGTGGCTCTGTTATTGGTGGCCTATTTCATTGCGGCTTCCTATGATTACAACAAGTTCAAACCGTTGATCACCGACACGACCATGGAATACACCGGTCGGAAATTATCCATGGATGGAGACGTTGCCCTTAAATTCGGCTTACCGCCGACTCTGGTAGTCAATGATGTGGCTTTCCAAAATGCTGCCTGGGGCTCCCAGCCACAAATGGCCCGGGTCAAGCATTTGGAGGTAAAGGTATCCCTTCTACCGTTGCTCAAAGGCGACGTTACAATTAACCGCCTCATTTTGGTGGAACCCCAATTTATGCTGGAGGTCAATAAATCCGGCAAATCCAACCTGGATTTCGATGTTGCCCCCAAGGACCAAGCCCCCAAAGCCGACGAAAAGACGGGTGCTGATAGCCAGACACAAATTGACCTGGAAAAAGTTGACATAAAAGACGCCAAAATTGTCTACAAAGATCACCGCACCGGCCAAACCGAGACGGTGGAACTGGCAAGTCTGACTCTCAAAGACCCCCTGTTCGGAAGCGGGGCGAATATAGACGTTGAGGGCAGTTACAACAAAACACCTTTTCTGGTAAAGGGCAACATCGGTCTCATTTCCCAGGCGCTGAAATCCAAAGAAAAGTGGCCTTTCAAACTCGAGGCTCAGGCCGTTAAAACCAAAGTTACTGCCGAGGGAAGTATTAAAGACCTGATCGCCGCCCGGGGCATTGATCTCAAACTGGATGTTGAGGGTGAAGACCTGGCTCAGTTTGAAAAATTCACCGGCGCGCCGCTGCCGGTGAAAGGGCCCTTCCGGCTTTCGGGGCATGCAGTGTCCCCCTCCGACAATGAGGTGAGGGTGTCCGATCTATTGATTGTTCTGGGTGAAAGCCAGATACAGGGTACCGTCCAGGTCACGCGAACCGCCAAGCGGCCTCTAATTGACGCCAAGTTGACGTCCAAGAAACTGGACCTGCGGCCTATAATGGCTGAAAAAAAGGGTTCCGGTGACACCCAAAAGCAAACCACCGCAGCCGGCGCCAAGCAGGACAAGGTATTTCCCGCTCAACCCTTTGATCTGAGTGCCCTGCAAAAAATTGACGCCAAGATAAGCCTGGACGTCGATCAGATCATTGGGTTGGTCTCCGCCCTTGAGAATTATCATACGGAAATTAACCTGCAAAACGGCCACCTGATAATCAAACCCATGACAGGCGATGTGGGCGGCGGTAAATTCTCCGCCACCCTGGACCTTGTCACCCAGGCCAAAAATGCCAGGCTGAAAACGAAGATAACAGCTCAGAAAATAAACCTGGGGGAGATGTTAAAGAAAATGGGTATTTCCGATGGTATAGAAGGCAGCCTGGACCTGGACATCGACCTGGCAGGACAGGGAAATTCAGTGGCAGCCCTGATGGCTGGTTTGAATGGTTATTTTATCGCCAGCACGGGCAAGGGTAAAATGCCCGTCAAGTATTTAAATCTGATTGGAGCGGGCCTGGGCAGCAATCTGCTGGGAATTTTGAATCCCCTTGAAGATAAAACTAACCGGGCGCAGATCAACTGTGCGGTGTGTGATTTCAATATAGAAAACGGTATAGCCAGCGGCGATGCGATTATTATCGACGATCCCCAAAAAACCCTGATCAGCAGCGGCACCCTTAATCTCAAAACCGAGGCTCTGGATTTTGGCATTGAGACCAAGCCCAAAGGGGGGGTCGGAACTGAAGGAACCGCCAAAATAAACGTCAGTCTCAGTAATATCACCAAACCGTTTAAGTTGAGCGGCACCCTTGCCAGTCCCTCTCTTGGCATCAGCGCCACCCGTACCGCTTCAATAGTCGGCCAGGTGCTGTTCCTACCGGGAGGAATTCCCAGTCTATTTGTTTCGGGATCAGTTGGTGATCAAAACCCCTGTGTTGAAGCGGTAAAAAAAGCCAAAGAACACGCCTCCGGGACACAGACAACATCGGGTGGGCAAGCTGCAAAGAATGGATCCGAAGCCAAGAAAAAAGAAGGGCTGGGAACCAAAATCAAAAACCTATTCAGCAAACCCAAAGAATAGATTTCACCTGATCCGGTTGGAGGAAAATTTTAACAGCCTTTGGGTTAATTGCAATCTGCCCTGGTTTAACTTGCCCCGGCTGGCGGTTTCGCGAACAGGCTTTTTTTTGATGCGAGCCAAAAATGTCGAATTACAAGACCTATCTAACCATATTTCTATGTTTTTTTCTGGTAATGGGTGCGATTGCGGCTGATGCCCAGGAGCGCTTCATCGACAACGGCGATGGCACGGTGACCGATACCCAACTTGGTCTCATGTGGGCCCAAACGGACAATCAGGCCGATATTTACTGGGAGCAAGCACCCGCATGGATAAAAAACGAATTGGCCAATCAAACCGGGCCCCAATACGATAATTGGCGCCTGCCGACGCTAAATGAATTAAAAAGCCTTTACCTCGAATCCGATAGCTACGACGGCTATGAAACCCAGTGCGGCCACGATGTAAAAATGGTGCCCGCAATCAGGATCAGCTGCATCCTGGTCTGGACCTCCGACACGGCCCTGGGCTTGCCCCTGGCATTTAATTTTTACCTGGGAGACCCCTTCACGGTTGATTTGACAGACAAAAGCGGCTGCCGGGTGTTGCCCGTTCGAAGGATTAGGTAGATTGCCACATGAATGACATAAGCAAAATCGACTATTCAATCCTGGATCGACCGGAAGTTCTCCAGTTTTTGTTTCATCCGCGGCCTGAAATGGCCCCATCTGCCTTTCAGGCCACCGATTCTGCAAGCTTGAATCCGGATGAAAAAGATATCCTGATTCCGGTTGAAGAAAAAGTACTGATCGGTGCCCGCTTTCACATGGCCGAAAAATCCGGTGCCAACATTCTTTTTTTCCACGGCAATGGTGAGATTGTAGCCGACTATGATGCCCTTGGCCCGGTGTACAATCAAATGGGTGCCAATTTCCTAGCAGTGGATTATCGCGGGTACGGCCGCTCCACCGGCAAACCAACCGTCACCGCCATAATGCGGGACTGCCACGTCATATTTGAGTTTGTGCAAAATTGGCTCAAACAAAACCATTTTGCGGACCCCATCATCCTGATGGGCCGGTCCCTTGGCAGCGCATCCGTCCTCGAGCTGGCCGCAGCTTGTGGAGATTCAGTTGACGGACTTATCGTAGAGAGTGGATTCGCCTACGCCGCCCCGCTGTTGCGCCTGCTGGGAATAGATCTGGAAGCCCTGGGATTCAAAGAAAAAAGCGGTTTTGGCAATATTGATAAAATTAAAACCTATCATAAACCCACCCTGATCATACACGCCGAATTTGATCATATCATTCCATTTTCAGACGGCGAGGCGCTGTATAATGCCAGCCCGTCCCCGGATAAAGCCTTTTTGAAAATCCCCGGAGCCAACCACAATGATATATTCATGCGCGCTCCTCAAGAGTACCTGGCTGCAGTAAAAAATATGGTTGACCGGGTGACCAAAAAATGATTTAGCAGACCCCGTAAACCGCCTTTTAATACCCCCCATTTTTCAAGATCCCAGGCAATCGAAAATCTACAAATCCAAATTTCCTCGGTATCCCTGACCAAAAATAACCGTAAGCGTGCATTTTCGCTTAAGTTTTTTGTCATCTAAGACGATAACATTAAAGAATGTGATCATAGTTAAGATTCTATCCCGATTGCGTATGTTAAATCCAAATTTTTTATAAAAGACCATTATGTTCGCTGTACCGACAGACAAATTAAAACCTGGAAAAATATTAGCCGAAGAAGTGCGCGATATCAACGGCCGCCTTTTGTTGGCAAGGGGAAATGAAATCGAGGACAATCACATCCGGATTTTCAAGATCTGGGGTGTATCCGAGGTCAACATCGAAGGACCGGCCCGGGGCAGTGAAAGATATGATCCGGGACTAGATCCGGAGACGTTCGAACGGGTAAAAGAAACCGTTACACACCTCTTCCGGCATACCGATCTGGAACATCCCCTTGTAAAAAAGATATTTGACATAGCGGTGCAGTTCAGGTGTGAAAATAATCTGATTGAATCCGAAATCCAGGTTGATATTGAGGAGCATGAGCTGGACTCCGGGGATCGTGATAAAAATTTCATAGATCGGCTTGATAATAGCAAGATCGTCCTGCCTGAGATTCCATCAGTTGTTTTCGAATTAAATGAAGTGATTGCAAATCCCATGTCATCCGCCGACCACATTGCCCAGGTAGTAAACAAAAGCCCGAGTTTAACAGCATTGCTGTTAAAGATTGTAAATTCGTCCTTTTACGGGCTGCCTTCCAAAATTGACAAGGTGTCCCATGCGGTGACCCTGATCGGTACCCGGGAGATTTCCGGGCTTGCCCTGGGTATCAGTATCCTCTCCATTTTTAAGAATATCCCCAAAGAAATGATCGATATGTATTCATTTCTGAGGCACAGTCTGGCATGCGGTATTTTATCGAGAATCCTGGCCGCCCAAAAAAATTTCGGCCAAACCGAGCAGTTATTTGTATCCGGTCTGCTGCATGATCTGGGCCGCTTGATACTGTATTTATATTTTGCTGATGAATCGCGCAATATGCTGAGCCGCGCAAGGAATAACAATAAACTATTGTATGAAGAAGAGCATGACTATCTGGGCTGCGACCATGCTCAGGTTGGCAAGCAGCTCATGGAGCAGTGGAAGCTGCCCCTGATTCTGGAAAATAACGTATTGTACCATCACAACCCGTCAGAGGCACAGCAACCCATTCCGGCCGCCATCGTCCATCTGTCCGATATGATCGTTAACAGCATCGGCATTGGGAGCAGCGGGGAAAAATTTGTACCCCCCCTCGACACGGCCGCCTGGGAAAATCTCGATTTACCGCTCAGCAGTTTTGAAACGGTAATCGGACAGGCAACGCACCAGTTTAACTCACTGGAATCTATACTGCAGCTTTAAGGCCAAAATGAATAAAAACTCAAATATGGATCCTGAAACCCTTCTGGCTCGAATTGAGTATCTGGAGGAAAACAGACGTCTCATTCAAAATGCCCTTGAGATGGCACTATCCCTGGGCGATTTTCAGGAAAATATCAACAAAGGCTACGGGCCTGAAAATATCCTGAGAGAAACCGAGAAAAGGGTCCGCTATTTGATCCCCTTTGAGGCCAATGCTTTTTATCTTGTCGATCAGGACAAATCAGATTTTGCCCTATCGGTTTGTGAACCCTCTGATAAAAACCAATTTCTTGAAGATCAGGTCAGCTACATGATCGACAAAGGCTTCTTTGCCTGGGCGATCCGTGAGAGACGGGGGGTGACGATCTCATCCCATGATCATTCCAAGCAGCTGATGCTGCACGTCATCGCGACCTATTCGCGCATTCGGGGTATGTTTGTCGGTGTGCTGCCGGACAAAAAGAATATCCTGCCCGATAAATCAATGACAGTGCTGTCGATTATTCTGCTGAATACCGCCAATGCTCTGGAAAGTCTGGAGTTTTATCAACTGCTACGTAACCAGAACAGTGATCTCGAAAGGATGGTTGAAGAAAGGACCAAGGCTCTGGCCAATTCTGAAAGACAGCTGCAGCAGGTAATGAAATTACAGGCCATCGGTACCCTGGCGGGGGGGATTGCTCACGATTTTAACAATATTCTCTTTCCGATTGTCGGATACACGGAGCTGACCATGGATGACATCCCGGAAGACAGCCAGGCCCGGCAAAATCTGGAAGAAATCCTCAAAGCGACCAACCGGGCCAAAGAACTGGTCCAGCAGATCCTGACTTTCAGCCGCCAAAACTGTCAGGAGCGCAAACCCCTGAAAGTGCAATACCTGATCAAAGAGGCCGTCAAACTGCTGCGGGCAACGATTCCGTCATCCATCGAAATCGACTGTGACATAGATGAATTCTGCGGGCTCATCAAGGGTGACCCCACCCAAATCCATCAAATCATCATGAATCTGTGCACCAATGCCTATCACGCCATGCAGGAAACCGGCGGCAAGCTCGAAGTCAGTCTGAAGGAAATAGACATCAGTTACGAGCAATCCATTGAAAGGGTTGGCATGAAGGTCGGCAGACATGTCGAGCTGGTGGTAAAGGATTCCGGTCATGGAATGGACCAGCAGGTCATGGAGCGTATCTTTGAACCCTATTACACCACCAAGGAACAGGGTAAAGGTACTGGGCTGGGCTTATCCGTCATTCACGGCATCGTCAAGAATCACGGCGGGGATATTACCGTATCCAGTCAGCCCGGCAGAGGATCGGCGTTTAAGGTATATTTGCCCATAATTGATGAAATTGAAGAAGAAATCCAAACCGATGAGCCCTTAATAGAGATCAACGGCAAGGAACGCATCCTGTTAATAGATGATGAGCAGCAGATAATTGATATCGAGCGGCAAATTCTGGAGCGTCTCGGATATACGGTAACCTCTAAAACCGACAGCCAGGAGGCCCTGGAGGAATTTGCCGCCCAACCCGACCACTTTGACCTGGTCATTACCGATATGACGATGCCTAAAATGACCGGTGATCAGCTGGCACAGCGGATGATGGACATCAAACCCCAGATCCCGGTAATTTTGTGCACCGGATTTAATGAGGCCATTTCAGAGGAAAAAGCACTGGCCATGGGAATCGATAAGTTTGTCATGAAGCCGGTTGTCAAGGACGAGCTGGCAAGCACCATCCGAAATGTATTGGACAACCGCCAGGCCCTGCCCAATTAAGCGCTAAGCGCCTTTTATCCGGCAGCAGGTTGTTATAATTTTTTAACCAGGCTGGATAAAGAAAGCAACGTCGAACATCGAACGTCCAAGGTTGAACATCGAATAATGATGTCGCTGCGCTCTAGAATTTAATTTCTTTTGTTTCCTAGCCCTGCTTCTTCATCTTTTCCCATTCAACGTTCGATGTTGGACGTTCGATGTTCGTCTCAGAGCCCTGCGGTATTAGGAAGAAGTCTCTATACTTAATTGAGATTATTTCCCCTTTGTTCTTGATCATCTTCTTGGGCCTCTTCAACAGATTCATTTAGCTGGTCGATCAGGCAGGTAACCGGATCGGCAAATTTTTTGACCACCGAAATCGCTTTAGATTGTGCATTCCGGTAGCCGGCACGATAGGCAAAGGCATACACAATGGTCACCAGGCTAAGCTGCGATAATACAAATAAAAAGGATTTCATAGGTGATTCTCCTTTATTTTTTTCAATCAGTGATATAGTTTCGGTATCAGGAGTGCATAACTTTAGATGTAAAGTGCAATTTTGATACCAAATCATCATAGTTATACCCCCCCAATGGAAAACCAATTCAGAAGGATAAAAAATGCCGATGCATACCCATGAATTTGTTGAGACTTACAAAGGGCTGGTTGGTTATGGATTCGACCGGGAAACCGATGAAAACACGGTTATATACTATCTGCAGAAATTTTCAGATGATCGATTCATGGCGATGATGACCAAGAGAATGACAGAGGGGGAGCTTTTGGAGCTGTTTGAGTTAATCAATCGCCTCCTGAAAGCGCATCTGACCGAAACCGAGTACCACAACCTGTTCCTGAAGGACGACCATGAAGCCTGATACTGGGCGCTGGTTGCCGGCTGCTGGTCGCTGGCTTCAGGTCGCTGGTTATACAAGTTGATTGAGTTGATTGGACCGAATTCTTCCAACTTAATCAACTAATCAACTGAATCAACTGAACAGTCAGAAAATATGCTTTTAGCCTAACCCAGGTGAATGAGGTCTGTGGGCAAATAGCTGAATATAGGAAGGAAACAGGATGTTCACCAATAAACAACTTGAACGGTATGCGGATGTATTGTGGTGGGGGCTCTCCACTGCCCGCACGTCACCCTTTAAAAAAGAGGATATCGTACTGATTCGCTATCATCGACCGGCAATCAAACTGGCTGAAATTTTATATGCCAGAATGCTGGCTGAAGGCTATCATCCCGTCCAGCGCATGAGTCCAACCACTAGGATGGAAAGACAGTTTTATTTGCTCTCAACAAACAGCCAGCTCGTCTTTTTGCCTCCCGGGGAAAAAGAGCTGATGTCGAGGCTCAACGGAAGTATTTTTTTGTATGCACCGGAATCCATTACCCACCTGCAGGATATTGACCCTGAAAAAATCGGAAAAACCGCAGTGGCCCAGAAGCATTTGCGCGATATTCTCAATCGGAGAGAATCCCGCGGCTCCTTCAGCTGGACCTTGTGTGTCTTTCCAACCGCTGAACTGGCCGGGCAGGCCGGCCTGTCGCTGGAAAGCTACACCCGGCAAATCATCAAAGCCTGCTTTTTAAACAAGACTGCCCCGGTAGCCGAATGGCAGCGTGTTTATAAGAATGCACAATCCATAAAAAAATGGTTAAACTCGTTGAATGTAGAATACTTCCACGTCGAGTCCAAAAACATTGACCTCGAAGTGAGTCCCGGTAGAAAACGACAGTGGATCGGTATATCCGGGCGCAACATACCCAGTTTTGAAATTTTTCTATCGCCGGACTGGCGGGGCGTCAGAGGAAAATATTACGCTAATCAACCTTCCTATCGAAGCGGCAACCGCGTGGAAGGCGTACGGCTGGAATTTAAAAAAGGACGGGCCATTGAGATCGCTGCCGATATGGGAGCAGATTTTGTCAGAAAACAGCTGAATATCGATGAAGGCGCCGACAGACTGGGTGAATTTTCATTGACGGACAAAAGATTTTCCCGGATCGATCATTTTATGGCCAATACCCTGTATGATGAAAACTATGGGGGCAAAAACGGCAACTGCCATATAGCTCTGGGCTCTTCTTATGCAAACACCTATGCCGGAGACAGCAAAAAGTTAACTGCGGCACGCAAACGTGATCTTGGCTTTAATGAATCGGCACTTCACTGGGATCTGGTCAATACAGAGAAAAAGCGCGTTACCGCCCATCTAAAGTCCGGCAGGACTATCGGCATTTATGAGAATGGACGATTTTTGAAGTAATAAAACATTTCTGTATCAATAGAAACATGGTGAATTAGATGTGAGACGTGACTAAATCAGGCTCCCACTGCTGCCTGGGGAGGCACCGGTACCAGCGATCCGATGGATTCAACCAGTTTCTTCAAGGGAAACGGTTTAACTAAAACCATATCAAACGCGCTGCTCTCCATCTGCCACGGGGTTCCGGATATCGCAATTACAGGTATGGATTGTTTTTCAGATTTGCGGATATGTTTCACGACACCGTTGCCGTCGATACCCGGCATGCGAATGTCTGTGATCACAATATCAAAACTGCCGTCATCAAATTTGCGGATTCCTTCCTGGCCATCGGCTGCTGTTTCAACATTGTGACCGAATTTGGTTAACGCCTGACGTATGATTTGCAAGATCCCATTTTCATCATCAATAACCAGAACTGTGGACATTGGTTGTCTCCCAAAAAACTAGGTCGTTTCGATGGTGTTCTATTGAGCTATCCTATCCCATTCTTCAGGCAATGTCAACTATATGTTGTGTATAACTATCAAATGAACCACTATATGCAGTGCTTCGACCCATTCAGGTGAAGTTGGTGACAATCTGTTCCAGCGAGCCGTATAAAAGCCGCCCGGCAGGCTGTATGACAAATTGGGAGGTTGTGAACATCTACGACAAGTAAGAATGCTCAGGGGGTTTTATAGAAAACCATGCCATGGTGTCAAACCGAATTATCAGAGGTTTTCGGATCAACCGTTAGAAGTTATCAACAAAATTTATCTTGCTGAGATTATTAATAATAATGTGATTCTTGATCTCAGGGTTCTAAAATCAATAGTTTTATAACCCTGGAATTATCCTTAACGATTTTAAATAGATCAAAAGTTATGAACAAGTTATGAACAATCGGGTTTTCTTAAAAAATCTTTTGAAAACTTCTTTTTTTAAGGATTTTGCCTGGTTTCCAACCATAAAAACGAGCTCATGGCCGAGGGCAGGCGATGCGGGCAGGCTTGTACGGCTTGTTGAACATAAAAAAAGCGCCTGAAATGTTAAAGGCGCTTGTAATTTTGTTAATATTGTCGGCTGAAATGTTAAATCGTATGCTAGTTCCTGATTAATGTTTTAAAGCATGTTAGGCTGCCATATTGGGGATCGATCGCTTTTTATGGTTTCAGGATAGTTCTGCGGCTATACTTTGTATTTTCCGAAATCATCCGACGACAGATTTGCAAGGTAATCCGCCCATTTTTTGCCTTCTTCACTGGTATCGACCACTTCGGCTTCACCATCACTTATTTTCGATTTCTGCATAACCGAATCCTCGACATAGATCGGGGCTTTAAATCGTAATGCCAGCGCTATGGCATCGCTCGGACGGGCATCGATATCGAAGCTCTGATCCTTGGAAACAAAATAGATTCGGGCATAAAAAGTGTTATCTTTTAAGTCACAGACCTCCACCTTGACAATTGAAATTTGTAAATTATCGGCAAAATTTTTTAAAAGGTCATGGGTCATGGGACGATCATATTTTATATTTTGAAGGGCGGAGGCAATGGAGGTAGCTTCCAGCAACCCGATCCAGATGGGAACCGCTTGTTCGTCATCATCGGATTTTAAAATGATGATGGGGGTATTTGATGCTGGATCCATTGTCAGACCCGCTATGCTAACTTTATGCAGCATAACTTTTTTCTCCTTTCGACTCTTCGGCTGCGGCCTTAAGTTCAACCGGTTTGCCCCACAGCGAATGGGAATAGGCCTTCTCAATTGTCACACTCACCAATTGGCCCGGGGCCATGTCTTCACTGCTCTCAGGACTGCCACCGTGAGCAAAATTTACGATTTTGTTGGTAGACGTACGCCCGGTCCACTGAACAGCCTGATGGGGCTGATTCAAATTGCCTGAGGCTTGTCTTTTACTGAAACCCTCGGCCAGAACGGACAAACAGGTGCCGACCAGGGCCTGGTTTTTCTTTTTCGTAAAAGTATCTTGCAAATCCAGGAGAATTTGCAACCGTTTCTTCATTTGCTGATCCGATAACTTTTCTCTAAATTTCGCCGCCGGTGCGCTGGGGCGGTCAGAGTACTTAAAGGCAAAAAGACCGTCAAATTCTATGGTCCGGATCAAATCCAGGGTTTCATCAAAATCAGCCTCCGACTCTCCCGGAAACCCTACGATAATGTCAGATGTAATCGCAATATCAGGACAAGTATCTCTGAGTTTGGCGACTTTGTCAAGATACAGCTCTTTGGTATATTTACGATTCATGCGCTTTAACACGCGGTTGGATCCCGATTGGACCGGCAAGTGGATATGATCACAGAGTTTTTCATTGGATCGAAAGGCGTTTATCAAGTCCTGATCGAAATCTTTGGGATGGGAGGTTGTGAAACGTATCCTCAAAAGCTGCTCGATTTCACTGATCTTAGAGAGCAATTCCGTAAAGGAGCACAACCCCTCTTTTTTGCCATAACTGTTTACATTTTGCCCAAGCAATATAACTTCTTTGAGGCCGGATCCGGCAAGTTGTCTGATTTCGTTAATAATAGCGTCCGGATGCCGGCTGGTTTCCCTGCCCCTCACATAGGGCACCACACAATAAGAGCAAAAATTGTCGCATCCCCGCATGATGGTAACAAATCGCGACACCTGGCTGGCGTCAGCGGCACTGTTTTCAGTTTCCGAGAAAAGGGGTTTATCCGCCTGTTCGATATCGACAATCCGGCAGCGCTTTTGGTCTATCTTTTGAATTAAGGCCGGCAACCGATCAATGGCCTGGGTTCCAAACACAAGATCCAGGTAAGGAATTCGTTTGAATATTTTCTCGCCTTCCTGCTGGGCCACGCAGCCGCCGATAGCGGTGATAAGACCCGGCTTTTTTTTTTCAGCCTGGCCAAACGCCCCAGAAAGCTGAAGGCTTTTTGCTCGGCTTTGGCACGGATGGTACAGGTGTTCACGATCACCAGATCCGCATTATCCAGAGAGGATGTCTGTTGATACCCCAGCCCAGCCAGCCGCATGGCTATCTGTTCGGAATCATACACATTCATTTGACAGCCGATGGTGTTCAAATACAGGTATTTATTTACCATTAAAGCGTTTCCTATAAAATACTGCTGAATTTACTGTTTACCAACTCATTGGTGACATCAAACGGTTCGATCATTATTTCCCTTTTCAGCTCCTGCAAGAGGGCATCTGCATCCGGTTCACAGCCGGGTGCGATATGAAAAACGACGATACCGGCCTTCGGGTCCAGCGTTTCCAGTACCGCAATCCCATCGTAGGCCTCGAAAATGAACTTTATAAAGGCGATTTCCCGGCGATCAACCCGGTAATATCGCTTGATGGTTTCAGCAGAAGCAGGAGTGGATAACATGGTAAGAATTAAGCACAAATCCCTTCATAGGCTCAAGGCCTTTATACAATCGCAGAAATCCCGAACCGTTAAGATACTATAATCATATCATGGCCTTTTTCAATAAAAAAGTCGGACCCAATCCTTTCAACTTAATCAACACCGACTCAATCCGAAATCCGAATCCGAAATCCGAAATCGTTTTCGGTTGTTTGCCAGCCTAATATAGGATATATGCCCCATCTATGAATGACCATTGGCAAATGCATCAACCGGATCCGGACCTCGTTGAAAAACTGAGCCGGGATTTACGCTATCATCCCATCACCGCCGCGGTTCTGGTCAACCGTAAGATTTCTACGCTGTCGGATGCCCGTGACTTTATAAATACCTCCTTGAATAATTTACGCCCGCCCTTTTCTCTGCGGGATATGGAGGCGGCCGTCAATCGCATCCATAAGGCAATCGTCAGTAATGAAAAAATATTGATCTTCGGCGACTATGATGTGGATGGGGTCACCTCAGTTGTTATTCTGCTGAATTTTTTACGATATGCCGGAGCCGATGTATCCTATTATATTCCTCACCGGATTACCGAAGGTTACAGCATCCAGCCCGGACATATAACCCAATACGCTCGTCCCAATCAATTTGATCTGATCATCACCGCTGACTGCGGCGCCGGGAGTCATCGAGCAGTGGAAGCGGCCAACAGATTCAATATTGACATCATTATTACGGACCACCACAACATCTCCGAAGACATCCCGCCTGCGCTGGCGGTGATAAACCCCAAACGCCATGACTGCCAGGCGGGTTTGCATAACCTGGCCGGTGTCGGCGTGGCCTTCTTTCTGTTAATCTGCCTGCGAACCCGCCTGCGGGAGATAGGGTTCTGGGATGAGCGTCCGGAACCCAATTTAAAAGAATATTGTGATCTGGTGGCCCTCGGTACAGTTGCCGATATGGTGCCCCTCACCGAGGAAAACCGCATCCTGAGTAAAACCGGCCTTGAGCTGATCCAAACCGGTCATCGCCCCGGTCTGACAGCGTTGCTGGAAGCCAGTGCCATCCGCAACCAATCCCTGAGTGCCGAAGATATAGCCTTCAGACTGGCCCCCCGGTTAAATGCTGCCGGCCGTATGGACCACGCGGCGCGGGCGGTTGATCTTTTGATCGCCAAAGACATCGAAGCCGCAAATAAAACAGCGCACACCCTGAATTTGTTGAATCGCAAAAGGCAGGATCTTGAAAAAGGAATCCTGGCGGACATTCAGCGCTTTATCGATAAAAATTCGTCGTTGCTGCGCTTACGATCCCTGGTTTTATATCAGCACGGATGGCATGCCGGCGTATTGGGAATTGTGGCATCCCGGTTGATGCGCTCCTATCATCGCCCGGTGGTTCTGATCTCACTGCAGGATGGAACCGGAAAAGGCTCTGCCAGAAGTGTGGAGGGTCTCAATATATATGATGCCCTGGCCGCCTGCGGCCCGTTCCTTGAAGGTTTTGGGGGGCACGCCATGGCGGCCGGACTTCAAATCCGGGAAGAGAATATGGCCGACTTCCAAAACGCCTTCGAAAAGGAAATCCAGCGCACATCCTCCCCGGAAACCCTCGTGCCGGTCTTACACATTGACAGTGAGCTGGAGTTGGGTGCCATTTCAGATGATCTCATCGATGAATTGGAATTGCTGATGCCTTTTGGGGCCGGCAACCCCGAACCCCTCTTTCTGGCCAAAAACGTGAAAGTTGTAAACTCAAAAATAGTCGGCCAGAACCATCGGCGCATGGTTCTACGCCAGGCATCGGGATACGCCACAGCGACAATTCCCGCCATCCATTTCAATGTAAATGGCGATGATGCAAAAAAATTTCACTTTGACCAGATGGTCTTCAGGCTCCAATGGAATCGATGGAACGGCAAAAAGACCGCCCAGATTGTGGTCGAGGACCTGCTGTAGAAAGGTTCAGGGTTCTGGGTTCAGGGTTCAGTGGTTCGGATATTCGGACGTTCCAAAATCACCCTGAACGCTGAACTTTGGACCTGTGAACGGCCGACAACATTTTTACTTGCAATCCTGTTTGCTAACCATTATTATGCCGGCATCAATGGGTGTGGGAACCGGGCCTTTTGTCTGCCCGGGATGGACGGCATTAAGTTAAACCAGCTAAAAAGAATAAGGTAGTATACCATGGCCAAGGTATTCAGACCCGGAACACGCGAATCAAGCATATTATCCAAAATAGAATCAACCAAAGAGCACATGCGCCGTATGGCTATCAGCAGGGTCCGCGATTGCTCGGAACCCCTTGCCAATGCCATCACTTCCAAGCTGATCGAAAAAGACCTGGTTGAGACCACCAGTCAAAACTCCTTTGAAGAGCAGATTCAAAAGTGCCTGGACCGAATGACGCGCATGGACGATTTTGATATTGATTATCAGATCGCACCGATTCGCAATCTGGTTCCCCAACCCCAAATTGTAAGCCTCTATGTCACCGCCTATGTTATTGAAAAGATGATCGACCACAAGGATGTGGTGGACATATACGGCTCTGATCAAGAATTATATTTTACCATCAACCAGCAAGTTAAAAAATTCCTGCCCCTATAATGCGCCCAAGCTTTAATCCCAGGCTAATCAGCGGTCCATTCGACGACCCCGGGCTTTTTATTCCATTTTATTTTCAAAACCGCGCTCTGATTTTCGACCTCGGTGACCTCACCCCCCTGTCATCCAGGGACCTGCTCAAAATCAGCCATGCCTTTATCACCCATACCCACATGGATCATTTCATCGGCTTTGATCGCCTCCTGCGAACGGCCCTGGGACGGGAAAAAACCCTGGCGCTTTTTGGCCCCGAAGGTTTTATAAAAAATGTCGAGGGAAAACTGGACGGGTATACCTGGAATCTGGTAGAAAAATACAATTACCCCCTTAACCTGCAGATCACCGAAGTCAATTCACAATCTACCATCTGCCGGCACTACCGCTGCCGCGATAAATTTCGGCCGGCTGATGAAACCGTTGAGCAACCGTTTAACGGAATCCTCTATGAGGAACCCGGCTTTACGGTGAGCGCCACCATCCTCGACCACGGTATCCCCTGCCTGGGTTTGGCCATCAAAGAACAGTTTCACGTCAACATTCTAAAAGAAGGGTTAACAAAACTGGGGCTTGAACCAGGCCCCTGGCTGGCGGATTTCAAACAGGCCCTGTACAGCCATTCTGATCCCGAATCTAAATTTAAACTGCAGTCCGGGTCCGCGGGGAAAACCAGACGCTTCCGATTAGGGGACCTCACCGCTGAAATAGCCCTGATTACGCCGGGTCAGAAAATAACTTACATCACCGATGTCGCCTATAATCAATCCAATGCGAAGAAGATTGTTGCCCTGGCAAAAAATTCAGACTATCTTTTTATCGAAGCCGTCTTTCTCGATATCCATAAAGAAATGGCCGCTGAAAAAAAACACTTAACCGCCGGACAGGCTGGAATGCTGGCTGCCAGGGCCGGGGTGAAACAATTTTCAGTTTTTCATTTCTCCCCCAGGTACACGGAAGAAGAGCCGGTTTTGAGGGAAGAAGCGCGTCGGGCATATGAAAGAAAGATGACAGAAGTCAGAAGACAGAAAACAGATGACAGATGAATTTTGAATTCGGAAGTCGGAATGCGGAATTGGGAATATGGCCGGCCCTACTTCCTTGTGATTTACAGTTATTCCCCGTACATGTCAGTTATGAGCTTACGTAATTGGGCGGCTTGGGTCTTTGATAATTTATCGATTCTCTTTTTCAATCTCTGTTTGCTAATAGTTCGTATTTGGTCAACTGCGATTTCAGCCTTTTTATTCGCACATTCAATCTGGAGTCGCGTTCTCCATTGTGGGTGAAGCTTTGATGTTAAGGGGCATGCGACAACAGTTTCTAAATTTTTATTCATTTGATCCTGGCTAATTATGACAACAGGACGTATTTTTTTAATTTCGCTTCCTATGGTGGGGTTGAGATCAGCAAAATATATTTCGTATCTTTTAATATCCAAAGTCATCATCCTCAAGTCCATCAAGAAGTGTTGTGTCAAAATCGTCCCAATCTTCTTTTTCATTCGCCATGGCCTTATATGTATCTTCCCAAGAAAGCTTGTTGTCGTCTTTCTTTCGCAGAAGCAGTCCCCTGTCGGTTTCTTCAAGCAAAAGGGAGTCATTAAGACCATATTTTAGAAGGAGTGCCTTAGGTATGCGAACCCCTTTAGAATTTCCAATAGGGACAAGCTTAATATCCCTTGCACGAATTTGTTTTTCCATGAGTATAGCTCCTTAGATTCATATTGCATTTATTATGTAATCATTGTAATTACATTTATATATAAAGTCAAGCCCGGGGCAAAATCACTATTCACTTTAATTCTCAACCAAAATTTAACGCAAGGGTTGAATAAATAATGGCTTATTGGGGAGATGTGAATGATGGCCGAGAAAACACGATTCGATAAAATTTTTGTTAAAATAAAAAATAATCCGGTGCTGGCCGTTATTATCGCCTTGGGCGTCATCGTTATGGCCCTGTCTTCATTTACCAACGCTGCTAGAAATCTCTTCGGCTTACTATCAAAGGAAAAGGAGAGTGCCAATGTCACCGGTACTTGGAAAACCCAGGCCTTAATCAATCAATTTAATACAAAACAAAAATGGACGTTTACGTTTGAGTTTGATGCGAAAGATACGACTTTGCTCGGGACAGTAACACTGACGCCATTAGGGGACAATCGCAGTTATAAAAAAGGAATTCAGGAGGGCAAACTAGACGGCCATAATATTTCCTTTTTTACCCGGCAAACAGCCTGGTTGGGGACAAAAAAAATGGTTTACAAGGATTTGTTCTATGGCACCGTTTCAAACGACGAGATTGAATTTATCCAGAACAGCGACCGGCAAGGGGGTTTTATTCCACAAAAATTTATTGCCAAGAAAGTGGCAAAGGTTGCTGATTGATAAATTAATGGGGCCGACCAATGAGTTATATCATTATACTGTTTGGCACCGCGATTATCGTTGCAGGCATCATAATCGTGATTAATCCTGAAACCGTTTTCGGTCTGATGCGCAGGAATATGGAATCGCTCGGCCTGCATATTTTAGCGGTCGTTGTGAGAATCATTTTAGGTGCCGCACTTATAATATGTGCGGCAGCGTCCAGATATCCGACGGCGATTTTAATCTTAGGCTGGGTTTCGATCGCTGCCGCAACCATTTTGGGAGTAATGGGGCGCACTAATTTCAGGCGTCTAATGTCCTGGGCCCTTGGCCTTGCACCAGCCTTTGGGCGCATCGGTGGAATATTTGCAATTCTATTAGGAGGCTTTCTAATCCATGCCGTAATTTGACGGATACAATGGCAGCCTGAGCGGCAACAGCGGCATTAAGTCTATTTGTACAGGGCCGGGATGAAACCTGCAATCAGGGGCAACCTGAGTTATTCTCAATATAGCACTACTTGGTTGATAGTTGGTTTTCTGTTGTGATATCCCAAGTTTTAAATTAGCAAAATTGTAGCTTATTTAATCCAATCTACAAAATCCCAAATTGTATATTTCGTAACCAAACCTAATAAATTTTCAGTCCTCCCATATTTTATCGTTAGGCACGAAATCTCTACCTTGAAGGTGAATTGCGCAACCACAATATAACGGGGTCGCCTAATTTTTCTGGTTGGTGTAGATTAAATCATAAAGTAAAAACAGTTACAATTTTGTCAGAAAGATGAAGTCATTAAGATGTTATTGAAGCTATAGAATTGTGATTTCGAATTGAAGCTTTTATTTCCAATTGTAACAATATATAAAGGAAACAGGCGAATGCACAAATCTAAAATTCCTAACTTAAATTTCGCCAAGCAGCCAATTATTAAATTTCGCATTAAACAATAGCAGCACCGTTTATGCCACGCTGAAAGGATTAACCGTTCAAATGTGAAATGTAAATTTATTTAGTAGATCCTCCTCATTTTTCGCCCATTCTTCTCCAAAGACTCTTTCGCCGAAACGGGATAATCGGTTGTACCATCGTGACCAGGTATTTTCGCCTTTCTGAATGGCTTTCAGCACATCATTCAAGAACACCTCGATGTTGGCCATCTCTTGTTTGGGGATGTAATAGGCTGCTCCCTGATCGAAGGATTTATGAATATCGGCAGTTGTCACCGCATGGGCTGTCAGCATGACGGCAACGATCTCCTTTTTGACACAAATCTCAAGGAGCCTGTATCCGGAAACGCCCATGATATCGAGAATGGCCATGTCGAAGGGCCTGCTGTACAGCATTTTTTCGGCGGATTCATAATTGCCGGCCCGCACGGTGTTGCACATGGGCAGCAGCTCTTCAAGGGTGTCCAGGATGTCATCTTCGTCGTCGACGATGAGAACGTTTTTTCCCTCCAGCAAGTTTTGGGTGTTCATTAAATCACCTCCGAAATTCGATGATATCTGAAAAAATGATTTCCAGTCAGACCGTGTCGTCGCCTTTGAGGAAGGACTCACGCAGTTTCCGTTTCAACAACTTGCCAGCCGGGCTTCTGGGAAAATCATCCACCATGAAAAAGCGTTTGGGAACCTTGTATACAGACAACCTGGCCTTCAAGAAATCTTTCAACTCCTTCGGGTCGATGGTTTGGCCTGGTTTCGGGAGGATGAACGCGGTGACTCTTTCGCCCCACTCCTTGTCCGGCGTACCGATGACAGCGCATTCCTGTAAGCCCGGATGGGCGTAGAGCACCTCTTCCACCTCCAGGGAATAAACGTTTTCACCACCGCTGATTATCATGTCCTTTAGTCGGTCGACGATGAACAGGTAGCCGTTGTCATCCAATACGCCCACGTCGCCGGATCGAAACCAGCCGCCGGGCCAGAAGGCTTCGCGCGTGCCTTCGACATTGTTGTAATACCCCTTCATGATGTTAGGGCCGCGAACGCAGATTTCACCCGTATTGTTCTGCTCCAGTATGTTTCCGTTTTCGTCCCTGATTTGGATCTCCACACCGGGCACTGCCGTCCCCACCGATCCGATAACGTGCCGATATTGGTGATTGTAGGCTACGGTCGGTGCAGCTTCGGTCATGCCATATCCCTCGTAAATGGAAAGACCGGTCCGCTTATTCCATTGATGGACGGTTTCGGCCGCCATGCTGGCCGCAGCGGAAAAACAGTACCGGACGTCGCCCATGGTTTCCTTGAGCCGATCCAGGGTCAACAGTCGCACATAGATGGTGGGGACGGAGAAAAACTTGGTAATGCTACCAGCCTTCATGAGGGCCAAAACTCGGTCCAAGTCGAAGCCGGGCATGAGCTCCAGGCACCCACCGCTGAGGATGGTGGCATTCATGATGTGCATCTGCCCAAAGACGTGGTTAAAAGGCAGAAAGCAAATCGCCTTGTCGTACTCTGTGGACCGTTCCTGGTATACAACGGTGTGGATAGCGGCGTTGATGTTTTCGTGGCTCAACATGACCCCTTTTGGAATCCCCGTGGTTCCGCCAGTATACAAAATGGCGGCCGTGTCCGTTCTTTCGGCGTCCACTGCCTTAAAGACGCTTTGGCCGGAATCAAGCAGCTTTTCAAAACTCAGGTCGCCTTCCGGACAGATGATTTTTGTAAGACAATCTTCGTCTCGCAATTTTTCAAGGTCGTGTAGCTTTTCGTCATGAGTAAAAATGGCCTTGGGACGTGAATGGTTGACCAGCAAGGTCAACTCATCCGCTTTCAACTGGCTCGAAAGCGTCACCGCAACGGCCCCGATCTTGATCACGCCGAAATAGAAAGCCAGCCAGTCTCCGGAATTGGGTGCGCACAAGGCCACGTGGTCGCCGGACGCGATCCCTATTTTTAACAGGGCCGTGGCCACCTGGTTGGCCCGCTCATTTAGAAGCGCGTAGCTGGTCTCCTTGCGATCTTCACTGATGGCGGGCCGTTCCGGGAAGTAGAAAGCGGACATTTCCAAGTTTTTCGCGAGATTCATATTTCGCTTCTCCTCCTACATCATCGAAGGGATGAAAAGGGCAATTTGGGGAAAGATCGTCAATAGGACAATGGCCAGAATGGCCGACAGTAAAAATGGCAGGATTCCCCTAAAAATGACAGTCATCGGCACAGTGGGCGCCGCAGCCTTCAACACAAAAACATTAAGACCCACGGGAGGGGTAATCAGCCCGACTTCCAGAACAATGACCATTAGAACGCCAAACCAGATGGGATCGAACTGCATGGCCTGAATGACCGGGAAAATAATTGGAACGGTCAGGATCATAATGGCGTAACAATCCATGATGCATCCAAGGATGATGTAAATCAGAATGATCCCGGCAAGAACCACCATCTTCGGAAGGGCAAGGCCGGTGATGAAATCGGCCAGGCCCATGGGAATCCTCGCCAGGCCTAAAAATGTGGAAAAGATATTGGCGCCTATGATAATGAAGAAAATCATTGCCGTTGTTTTTCCCGTGTCCAGAAGGCACCGTATAAGGCTGTGCACGCTCAGTTTTCTTTTGAAAAGCGCAAAGAGAAAGGCGCCAAAGGCGCCGAAACCAGCGGCCTCAGTAGGTGTGAAGACCCCAAAGTAAATCCCCCCCATGACAACACAAAACAATAAAAGCATCCCCCAGGTTCCCCCAAGAGACTTAAACTTGGTTTTCCAGGTGGTGCCTTGCCCGGGGGGACCCATCTGCGGTCGCAGAAGGCACTGAATGTAGATGGCGATGATAAACAGCCCGGCAAGGAGGATACCGGGCAAAAAGCCGGCCATGAAGAGCTTGCCGATGGACTCCTCGGTCAGGATGCCGTAAATAATAAAACCGATACTCGGGGGTATCAGTATACCCAGGGTCCCGCCGGCTGCCACGCAGCCGGTCGAGAGCCTCGGGTCGTATTTGTATTTGTCCATTTCGGGAATCGCCACCATACCCATTGTTGCGCCCGTTGCCAGGGAAGAACCGCATACCGCCGCGAAACCCGCACAGGCCATGACAGTCGCCATGGCCAATCCACCCCGGAAATGCCCCATCCAGGCATATACGGTCTTGTAGATGTCCGTACTGATCCCGGAAATAAACGCAAATTGTCCCATGAGCACAAACAGCGGAATGACGCTCAGGGTGTAGGAGGAACCCTCGGCCAGAGGTGTGATGCCCAGAATGTGGACACCGGCTTCCGCACCGACCAAAATGCACAGACCAAGAAATCCGATCAGGGCCATGGCCATACCGATGTACATCCCCAGGGTAAGGAGAATTACCAGACAGGCAATTCCGGCCAATCCTACAATCTCAGGGCTCAAGGTAGTTCCTCCCCTTTGTTGAAAAAAATCAACTGAATAATGGATCTAAGAAGTTCGATACACATGACAAAACAGCCCAGCACAAGATAGAATGCGAAAGGATAGGCGGGAATGTGGAGATTGGGTGACGCCTCCCCCACCGCCCGCAACTCCAGCGCCTTTTCCACTCCCATCCACGTTATCAGTCCCATCAGTGCTAGGCAGACCAGATGGTTGGCCACGTCCATCAGCTTTTTCAGTTTTGGAGGCAGCAGGGGCAAGAAGATGTCTACGGCGACATGTCCTTTTTGCGACTGGGTATACCCGATAAAAGAAAAAATAAGGATCAGAACCAGGTATTCGGTTAGTTCGAATACTCCCGTGATGGGACGGTTGAAAAGATAACGTCCCACCACGTCCACGGTGGTCAGACACATCATCGTAAACAGGGAAAAAGCGCCCAGGTAAGACAATGCGGAGCTGAACCATGCCATTTTTTTGTCGATGTGCTTCAAGTCCATACGTTACCCGGCATCTGCTACTCGGTGGTCAGGGCGACGGCGGCATCCAGTACTGCCTGACCTGGAAGCCCCCGGGATGTCATGTCCTTGACCCATTGATCCCTGAGAGGCATGGTGATGCTTTTCAGTTTTTCCTTTTCACCGGCCGGCAGTTGAAGAACCTCCATGCCTTTTTTGATGCAGAGATTTCTCATCGGGACATTGGTGTCATCGAAAACCCTTCCGGCTTCACGGGACATCACCAGACCCGTGGTTTCATCGATGACCTTCTTCACGTCCTCGGGCAGGGATTGCCATTTTCTTTTGTTCATTACCACCATCATACTCATCGTGTAAAACTCCGTTTCAGTGCCGTATTTGAGCAGTTCCGCAAGCTTGAACACGAAATTGCCCTCCCATGGCAGCACGGTTCCTTCGACGACCCCTCTCTCCAGCGCCGTATAGGCCTCGGTAATCGGCATGTTGACGGGAACGGCCCCAAACATTTTCAGCGCTTCGGTCACGTGCGGGCTGGCGGTTCTGAACTTCAATCCTTTTAAGTCCTCAATGGACTTTACAGGCTTCTTAACGGTATTGAACCCTCCAGACGGGTGGCAGAAAAGCGCCAGGAGTTTGACCTTTCCGTATTCCTTCTGAAACTCGGGAAACTGTTCATAGGTTTTCCACATGGCAACAGAAGTCTTCGTGGCGGATGTGATCATGAACGGCAGCTCGAAAACCGATGTCAATGGAAACCGGCCGGGCGTATAATCCTGCAGGGTATAGGAAATATCCGCAATCCCTTTTTCCGCAAGATCATAGTGATCCGGCATTTTTCCGAGGGCGCCTCCTGGAAAAAACGTCACCGTGACTTTTCCATTGGTCATTTCACTTATTTTTTTGGCCCAGGGTTCGAATACTTTTGTCTGCATCGTATGTTTCGGTGAGAAACCGGTGGCGAATTTCAGGTTGATGGTTTCGGCGGACGCATCGGCGACACCGGTAAACAAGGCGTAACAGATAAAAGCGATAAAA
>CAVXZZ010000003.1:0-124359 GCA_963766255.1 uncultured delta proteobacterium | reverse complement strand
CAGCTGCTCATCGCGTCCGAAGCAGGTCACGCCCCATGCCGACGCATAAACACCATGGCAGCTTTCGCCCCGGGGGGGCGGATGTCGGAAACTGTTGTTCTAAAGGGATTAGGCTCCCTTGGCGGCCTGGATATCTCGTCTTCCACGCGCCGCATGTCCGCATCGACCATCATCGCGACAAGTTCGTCGAAGGCCACCTTGGGCGTCCAGTCCAGCACCTGGCGAGCTTTTGTTGCGTCGCCACGGAGCGTATTTACGTCCGCCGGGCGATAGAGTCGGGATCGACTTCGACGTACTGCTGCCAATCCAGGCCACGTGACGAAAGGCCAATTCCGCGAACTCGCGCACCGAGTGCTTCTCGCCGGTGGCGATCACATAATCGTCAGGTTCGTCCTGTTGCAGCATCAACCACATGGCTTCGACGTAGTCTCCCGCAAATCCCCAGTCCCGTTGTGCTTCGAGATTGCCCAGTTTCAGCTTGCTCTTGCACGCCCTGTTTGATACGGGCAACGGAGTTGCTGATCTTCCGGGTCACAAATTCGAGGCCCCGCCGCGGCGACTCATGATTGAAGAGAATCCCGCTACATGCGAATATGTCGTAGCTTTCCCGAAAGTTGACGGTAATCCAATGCCCGTAAACCTTTGCCACACCGTAAGGGCTCCGCGGCCGAAATGGGGTTTTTTCGTTTTGCGGTTCCTCCGGCACATTTCCGAACATCTCGCTGGTGCTGGCTTGGTAGAAGCGGATGCCCGATCCACCAACCGGATGGCTTCCAGAATGCGAGTGACGCCAAGTGCCGTAAATCTCGCCGTGAGCAACGGCTGGGCGAAGCTTGTGGGCACAAAGCTCTGGGCGGCCAGATTGTACAGTTCGTGCGGTCGGACGGCATCGACGACGCGGCACGATCGACAGCTGATCCAACAGGTCCGCCTGATGCAGAACAAGGCGGTCACGCACGTGCTGTATTCGCTCGGCGCTTTCCGTGCTGGAACGCCGGACGATGCCGTGCACCTCGTATCCGCGGGAAAGCAGAAGCTCGGCCAGATAGGCACCGTCCTGTCCCGTAATCCCTGTAACTAAGCGCGTTTCACACAATCTCTCCTGCAGAAAGAGGTTTCCTCGAGAGAGATTATTCCGCTGCCGGTAAGGAATACCCATTTGTTCGTCGATTGTCCAGCCGAGGGCGGCCATGTTAGCACGCCGAAGTCCGGGCCGCTGTCGGAGAACTCGCCACGGGGGGGCAATTGGATCGGCGAAAGAATAAAACCGGTATTTGGGTGGCTGGGGTCGAGATGCGAGCAGCGAGCAGTGAGCCCCCAGGCCGTAGCATCTGGGGGACCCCAGCCACCCTCATCCAAAAGATGCCGTTCTTATTTCGGCACCGATCCATTGCAGGAACTGCTTTTTTCGCAGGCTTCGCGGCCGCGTCGGGGCCTGCCCTTGCGACAAAACCAAGATTCGGCCCCTCGCCCCTCTCGGCCCCTCAGACGTTGGTGTACGCTCTACTGGGCCGTCCTGACCGACAACAGGGGCTGGTAGCCGGTACAGTTTGGCGAATCCGGAATCTGCGGCGGAACACATCCCAACCCAAGCGTAAGCGAGGCAACGCGTTTGTACTTGCACGCTTCGAGTGTCTTACCACGGAAAATGCCAAGCTGTACCACTACCGCGGATCCCCCTTTCTTGACAGACGACGTCTGATCATGATAATGCAAGCAGTGACAGGGGTTGCGCGAAGCCGATATCGGGCCGTTTCCGGCGAAAAGGTCTCATTGCCATGACTCGAACACACAGAGCATTTACGCTTGTCGAACTCCTGGTTGTCATTGCCGTGATCGGCATCCTGGTGAGCATCATGCTGCCGGCCGTGAATTCGGTCCGCGAAGCGGCTCGGCGGATGCATGCTCGAACCGCCTGCCGGCAGGTCGGTCTGCGACGGACACCTATCACGCGAGCTACCGCAAAGCTGCCGGTGGGCTTGCAGGTGAAGCGGATTCTTCCCCCTTACCCGATCGGCAGGTGGCCGTATAAAGGCACGACCGGATTTCGTCCTGCTACTGCCGTTCGTCGAAGAAAAGCGTGCCTTTGAGCTTTACAATTTTAAGGCCGGTTTCTTATGACGCGACGAACGAGCAGTCGGTGCGCGACGCATATCTCCGTGTTTCTTTGCCCGAGCGACGATTCGTTTGGGCGGTGGGCCGATTGTCCCTATGGTACCGCCAGTGAGTTGGCTCGGTCGAATTTCGCCATGTGTTTCGGTTCCAGAGGGGTCGTGGTTCTCCAACAAGAACTTCGATACGAACGGTGCGTTCCGGATGGATGGAGCGAGGAGCTACGACGATCTCAAAGATGGCCGGGCAAAGACGATTCTCTTTGCGGAGATCTTATCAGGTAAGTACGATTCATCGAGCAGACTGGACACGCGGGGTGTGTGGTCGATGGAATTGGCCGGGCTCGGCGAAATATACACACGGGTATATGCCAAGCTCCGGTACCTACCCCGACGATTACCTTTACTCAGGCCCAACACCAGCGAGGGGGATTACATCACAGGAATCTACCCGCGTCGCACCATAGACGACAATTGCCAGGAAGCTCCCGGTATGCCTTGTGGACAAGGGTCAGGGGAGGGATGGCACTACGATTATGCGGCGGCCCGGAGCCACCATCGTGGTGGCGTGAATGTCGTGTTTGGCGACGTGCACGTGGATTCGTGAACGACGCGGTGGATGGTGACGTCTGGTCGGCGGCCGCGACGATCGACAACGCGGCGTACGAGGCGGAGCCTGGCGACATCGAGAACTGATCGTTCGGCCGCACGAAGGCCGAACAACTCGATCGTGCGTGTCACACCGGCCCGATTCGGGGGATCATCTACCACCCATCAGAAACCGCCCAACCTGTCATTCTTAGCTTTCACAAATCACTAGGGCTTCAGCATAGAGGCTGAAAGCGGGGCGTTCTTCTCCTTCGCGTAGAACTCCTGGCCATTCGACGTCATCAGGTAATGATACACGCGGAAGCGGATGTTCTCGCTGATGGCCTTCGTGTGGCCGTCACAAAACGTCATGATGTCGACATTCGGATGCCGGCTTGACGGAAGCTTATGGTCGATTTGCGTTTGGCTATCACGTTGAGCGATACGGTACGTTTCTATGTGGCGTACCTGACGACGTATTGCTCGCGGACGGCCGAGCGCATCACCGGCTATCTGGTGGGTGGCATCAGCCCCTTTGGAACCAGACAGAAACTGCCGGTGGTAATGGAAGAAAGTATATTGAAATTCGAAGAGATTTTGATCAATGCCGGTCAACGCGGCACGATGCTGAAAATGGCACCGAGGGACATTGAAAAGGCTGTGGTTGTCAAAGTTGCGAGCATTGCTAAGTTACAGAAATGATCACGCTATTTTAATAAAGATAGAATACCTTCATTATTCAATAGTCATTATTCATTCGTCAATCCAAAGGTTGAAACCAACTCATAAAGCGCTCGTTTCTAAATTGCATAATATCATCCATTAAATGCATCACCCGGGCGGTTACCGGTCCGGGTGCCGCCAACTCCCGGTCTTCAAAACGGGCGACTGGTTCGATTTTGGTGCCCGTATGGACGAGTAAAAATTTCGTCGGCTGCCAACAATTCATCGGCCGTTATGGGTCTCTCCGCGACCGTCAGGCCGATTTCCGGCACTGCCTGCAAAATCGACAGGCGGGTGATACTCGACAGGACCCGGCCCAGGGGCGGAGTCATTAACACACCGTCCTTGACGATAAACACCGATTCAGTCGAGCCTTCCGCCAGAAAACCATCGGTCCCCAACAGGATACCGATATCAAAACCGCGCGAAACAGCGTCTTTGCGCGCCAGATAACCATTCAGATAATTAGCGCAAGCCTTGGCACCCACCGGAACCGTTTGGGGGTGCAATTTGCGCCATTTGGCCAGACAGGCTGATAGGGAATGCTTCTTGTCCAAGACCAGCTCCTCGCTTTCCGGTAAGGCAAAGACGGCGACGTCCAGCCTGGAATCCAGAATCAGATTCATAGGGGCTTCCTCGCCCCAGAAAGCCAGAATTTTTATGATTCCGCGTCCGATGCGGTTGGCCTTAACCGTGGCCTTTACCGCCTCGATGATTTCCTCGGTGGAATAAGCCAGCTCCATCTCCAGGAGCTCGGCGCTTTTCATCAGCCTTTTCAGATGGTCATCCATCCTGAACGCCACGGGACCTTCCGGTCCTAGGTGAACCCCTAAAACATCGAAAATCGCCGATCCGCGTGAAAGACCATGGGATAATATCGGCACGGTGGCATCACGCTGCGGAATCAACTTGCCGTTAAACCAGACCTGCAATTCGTTATTCATAAATTCTCCATTTCGTCAGTGTCAGCACGCACGATATTCGTTTCAATCGTCTGTAGTTCAAAAGGTTTACGTCAGCGTTCATGCGTTCAGGTTTCTTAGTTCAAGGCTTAAAGTACCGAATCAATCAAATTAAAATTAGATATTCTACCTTATTGAAATCCACAATCCCAAATCCCAGTTCCGAAATCACCTTATTTCGTGACCCAGATATAGTCTGCTATATCAGGCTCTACCTCAGTACCGATGGATGCCGGGTAAATGGTGGTAAATGCTGCGCCGGTCAGATTAAATGCCCGATCAGGAATACCATACTTGAACTGAATATGCCCATTGCCTGCCAGGACGACCATCACATCATCATTCAAATTTTCGGCGATGGCAGCCGCCATGCCATCTTCCCAAACAACCTGGGCAGCATAAAAATTATCAAACTCAACCTCACCCTTGAAATGGTGCCCATGGGCTTCAAAAATTTTTTGAACGTAGTCCCGGTGGGCTGTATTGGATAAGTCTAATTGCGACGGCAGGTGCTTTTTTTCATCATCCCTTAAATTCTCGATACCGCCTTCCCGAATCTTGGGTGGAATATGATTGGGAACATTGAGCCCTACCAGCCGCAGGTGGTTGTTTTTGATAAACTCGAGAATATCTTTATACAAAGAGAAATCATAGCGCCAGTTGGCATACCAGTGCACCTTTTGGATGAAGTCCTTTTGATCCAGTTTACCGGCAGACCATTGATCCAGGACTTCCTGATAGGAATGGTCAAACATTTCCATACCGACTGCAAGGTTGGGAAATTTCTGAAAAAGGGCCTGAATAACCTCCAGCTGAATTCGGTGGTCTTCCCGGCTGGTGTGTTGTTCCCCCACGTAAATCACCCGGCTGTTTTGCACGTCTTCTAAAAGCGCTTCAAAAGTGACCACAGCTGATTTCCGGGTGGCGATAATGGCACCTTCGCCAAAAGCATCGGGCTTGCCTTTTATATTCAATTTTTGAGGTGCCACGGCACATCCCCCCAGGCTGATCAACATCGCTGCAATTAATAGGAAACAACAACCCAATTTTGCATATTTTATCGTCATCTTCTTTTGGTTAGCGTTTCTCATAACTTGATTTTTTTCTCGCATATGCATAAGATTGAACATCGGTATTTAATTATAATAATTCATTACTCTAATTTAGCAACTCGAAGCCCATGCCATCCGAAAAAAGCCCGGTATTCAGAAAACCCGTCATCCCCTGGTATCAGTCCAAAACGGCCTACATCCTTACCATTGGTTTTATGCTGATTGTCTTTTTTGTGGGCCTGGTCGGCATGTCCGTAACCCGCGAAGATGAGGCCTGGAGCGGCTACATCTGGGTGCCCGCCCTCCTGGTGATATTAAGCGGTTGCGTGATTATCACCAACATCATACGCCTTATCCGCAGGTATACTTCCAAATAGTGGATATAAAATCTCGATGAAATGATGCAAAATACGGGCGGTTGCGCCCCAGATGACCACATCTTCAAATGGATATCTGAGCTCATCAATGCCCGGTATGCGATTGTGGAAATTACCGGCGTGGTGGGTTTGGACCAGCGGCCTCAACGGAATGTTGAGGATTCTAGCGATTTCTGAGGGGTCATGCAGAACAGGCCCGGTGGCATCCCACACTCCGATGAAAGCCTCGATTTCCCGGCCGTTGATGGTCTGGAAATGGCCCAGAGAGCCAAGCAGGTCAACCTGATCGCGACTGATTCTGGTCTCTTCCTCCAACTCGCGAAATGCCCCCTCGAGAGGGCTGGCGTCTTCTTTTTCAAGGTGCCCCCCCGGCAATGCCACCTGATTGCGCCAGGGATACCCCTCGGTATCCGTTTTCTGGATCGCCAGAATGTGAGGTTCAGCCAGGTTATACAGCAGCAGGAAAACACAGGTTGGTTTGTAAGGACCCGGCACCGGAGGTCCCGGATTTGCATTATGGTGGAAAATATCCTTCAATTCTTTGACATTCAGGCCACTAAAACTATTCTCTTCACGTTGTTTAACTTGATCCATATTATCAGAGATCATCCTCCAAAAACATCTTCAAAAGGGCTTTTAATTGTTCCGGTGCAATATACCCCGGACGGTGACCGATTATCTCATTATTCTCTGCAATAAACCAGGTATCCGGGAGCAATTTGATCTTGAAGATTTCAGATATCTTTTTGCTTTTATCAACATTAACTTTGACCGGAATATAATTTTTATTCAGAGCAGCAATCACGCCGGGATCCTTGAAAGTGTTCTTTTCCATAATCTTACAGGTGCTGCACCAATCGGCGTAAAAATGCACAAACATCTTTTTATTTTCGGATTTACTGCGAGCCATACCGTCAGCATAAGATTGCCATCGAATACCTTTGGAATATGCGTTGCCGGGTATGAATGCACCGCACAATCCAAGCAGGACCATCGTGGTGAATAAAAGTTTAACAAACTTCATAAAGCGTTCTCCCGTCGGGGGCAAATGGTGGAGACTATCAAGTTTCAATTCTAGCACCCATTGGAATGAATTGCAAATATCGAGCGATATGCCCGGCATCAGTGCTTTTGCTGGTACCCAACATTTTTGCCATCATTAAGGCTCTTGATTTCAGGCGAAGACGCTAAGGCGCAAGAGAAGCTGTAATAACCTTACGTCTTGGCGTTTTCGTGAGTCTAAAGTTGACAGTCCGGTTGAGCGTAGCTACACTATAACCAGTGAGGTGCCACTGAGCCGGTTGATCAGGCTGGCTTTTTGAATTTGCCGTTGTTTTCAGCGAAATTCTTGATCACGATGTCACCCAGCTCCTGGGATCGACGGGTGGCCGCCTCGACCGCATTGATCAGCGTCGTTCGCAAACCGCCGCTTTCAAGGGTTGCCAGCCCGGCAATGGCCGTGCCGCCGGGTGAGGTGACTTTATCTTTGAGCTGGCCGGGATGCTCCTGGGTTTCGATTAACAGTTTGGCCGCACCCATAACTGTTTGGGCCGCTAAAAAGAGCGAATCCTGTCGTGAAAGGCCCATTTTTACACCGGCATCCGCCAGCGCATCCACAATCAAGAATATATAGGCCGGCCCGCTGCCGCTTAACCCCGTAACGGCATCCATTAAATAATTCTCTTTGAGAAAAATACATTTGCCAACGGAATTTAAGATCTCCATGGCCAGACGGACATCGTCTTTGGTTGCATGTGCACCTGCAGCTATGGCCGATGCGGATTCTTTCACAGCGGCAGCAATGTTGGGCATCACCCGTATCAAACGCAGATCTTTGTTGATGCAGGCTTCCATGGCCGCCAACGGAACACCGGCGGCAATCGAGATGACAAGCTTGGACATATCGAGCTTGGCAGCCGTTTCGGTCAAGGTTGCCGCCATAATCTGTGGTTTGACGGCATAGATCACGATGTCCGCTTCTTCCACCGCTTTAAGATTGTTGGTGGTGGTGCGAACTTTGTAATTTGCTTTAATCGACCTCAACTTATCTTGACTGATATCCGTGCAGATAATATTTTTGGGCTTTGAAGATTTAGAGCCGATCAATCCGCTAACCAGCGCTTCCCCCATATTTCCCGTCCCGATAATGGCAATTATTTTATCTTTTAACATAGCCGCTAAGCTCCTTTTAGGATTTCGCAAACATCACAAAATAAAAATATCCTTCCTTTTGATTCAGGCAAATTAAAAACATGCCGCTAAATCAGATCGCAAAAACTGATTTTCTAAATATTTTCGAAGTATTAGTCAAGCTATTTCTGATTAACATCTTGGAATTTTCATAATTGCTGCTGCTCTTAGAATCAGGCAACTGCGGGGTTAATATTGTATGTATAAGGCACCTGAGGTACCTGAACCTGAACCGTCATAGCCTCGCTTGCAATTAGCAGACCCGGCACCCCCTTGTCCGTATGGACCATATGGATATGTTCCAGAAGGTGAACCACTGCTGCCACTTGCCGTTGTACTGCCTCCCTGTCCACCAGATGCACTTAGATTTCCGAAAACAGTTGTCCCTCCATTGCCACTATTGGTATAAGAATAAAACAACTCAGAATAATTTGTCCTTCCAGCAGAACCACCTGACCCTATTGAATAGGATATTTCCTGACCGGGCGACACCTCCTTAAACAAATTGAGCTGAACGCCACCGTTGCCGCCGTTTCCACCGCGGACACACTTAGAACTATCCTCGGTCACATCTTAGCAGCGCCCAAATCCAAGTCAATACAAAAATTTTGTATGTTTACAGTACCTTAAAATTTCGATAGCATATTAATTTATGTAACAGTATTGCGCACTTCCCGATTAAAAAGGCGAGATAAAGGATCGCCGGTTTTATAGGTCGGAAAAACTTGACTGCTTGGCACGTTATTCTTGACAATCGTATCTATTAATTTTTATAATGGTCTAACCATTATAAAAATCGCTGTAAAAACACCATTTATTACTTTTTAATATTTAAAAGAGGTAGGCATGTTCCAGGCGGCCAAGCAAACAAAGGTATTTCAGGATGTGGTTGAACAGATCCAGGAGGCAATCCTGGACGGACGGCTGACCACCGGACAGACCCTGCCTGCTGAAAGAGAATTGAAAGAGATGTTTAGTATCAGCCGCGGCACCCTGCGCGAGGCCCTGCGGGTTCTGGAACAAAAGGGCTTGATCGAAATCAAGCTGGGTGTGGGCGGCGGTTCGGTGGTTAAAGCGGTTGACACGGATCAAATCAGCGAAAGCCTTGGCCTATTGATTCGGTCACAGCAGGTATCGTTGAACCACCTGGCCCAATTTCGAGAGGATGTGGAAGGAATCGTCGCTGCCCATGCGGCTGAAAACTGTGCCCCGGAGGACATCCACAGACTGAAAGATCTGCTGCTCAACGCTCACAAATGCGTAAAACAGGGGCCCTCCCAAAGAAACGCGTTCATTGATATCGATAAGCAGATTCACATGACCCTGGCCCGGATAACCGGCAATCCGGTGTATATATCCGTGCTCAACTCCATTCACGACAATATCCATCGCTATTACGACCGATTTCTGTCCATGGATAAACCCGAGCTGGAGGAAAACTACGACGACCTTCGGCAAATGGTCCGCGCCATAGAAAATGGAGACGCCCCAACAGCCCGTAAAATTGCCAAACAGCATGTAACGCGCTTTAATAAATACATGCAAAAAAGGGAGGACGCTTCCGCATCAGGTTAAGTCCGCCTGCGGCGGATTAGGCCCGTGTCGGTTCCTCTTAAACCGGTCAACGGGCACACGGGCAAACCGGTCAACCTGCAATCAGGTATTAAAAACCATGACTAAATATCAGAATCACCAAACATCCCATTTTAGAAATACCGCAGAAAACAGAAGTGTCCTTTACCTGGAACGGGGAAAAACTGACCGGCTTTGATGGGGAAATGATTTCCTCGGCTTTGTTTGCCAACGGCATTCATATATTCGGACACCATCACAAAGATAACAGCCCCCAGGGAATTTTTTGCGCCAATGGCCAGTGTTCCCAGTGTATGGTCATGGTCGATGGCCTGCCGGTGAAATCGTGCATGACCCCATTGCGGGATAAAATGGTGGTGGCAAGCGTTGAAGGCCTTCCTGAAATTCCGGAAGACAACAGCATCCCGCAGACCGGCGAAATCCCCGTCAAAGAGGTGGACGTGTTAATCATCGGCGGCGGTCCGGCCGGGCTTTCGGCCGCCATCGAGTTGGGCAAACTGGGCGTCAATGCGCTGATCGTGGATGACAAGGACCGGCTGGGAGGCAAACTGGTGCTTCAAACCCATAAATTTTTTGGCTCGGTCAAAGATTCCCATGCCGGCACGCGCGGCTTTGAGATCGGCAGGATATTGCAGGATGAGCTTCTGTCTCTAAGCTCCGTGGAAGTCTGGTTGAACGCCACCGCGGTGGCCGTATTTTCAGATAATATTGTTGGGGTGATAAAAGACAATCACTACCAAAAAATAAGGCCCAAAAAAATCCTGGTGGCCACGGGTGCCAGGGAGAAGATGCTCTCCTTTCCGGGCAATACCCTGCCGGGTGTCTACGGTGCCGGGGCGTTTCAAACCCTGGTAAATCGCGATCTGGTAAAATCATCTGAAAAAGTCTTAATTGTGGGCGGTGGCAATGTGGGGCTTATCGCCGGTTACCATGCGATTCAGGCCGACATCGCGGTGGTGGCCCTGATTGAAGCCCTGCCGCAGGTTGGCGGATACAAGGTGCACGCCGACAAACTCAAGCGCCTGGGGGTCCCCATCTATACCAGCCACACGGTGGTGAGCGCCAACGGAACCGATCGGGTTGAATCCGTCACCATCGCCCGGCTAGATGAAAATTGGAAGGTCGATGCCCGATACCCACAAAACCTTTGAAGTGGATACCGTCCTGATTGCGGTCGGCCTGGCCGAAGTCAACGAATTTTATCTCAAAGCCAGGGCGTGGGGAATGGACGTATTCTGCGCCGGCGACGCCCAGGAAATAGCCGAAGCATCGGCCGCCATGTTCACCGGCAAGATAGAAGGCCATAAAATCGCCCAATCCCTGAACATCGATGTCGAAAAAATGCCCGACGAATGGGATGCCAAGGCCACCATTTTAAAATCCAAACCGGGACGGCCAACCCGCCGCAAGCCGCCGTCAAAAGAAGATGGGGTTTTCCCGATATTCCACTGCTACCAGGAGGTTCCCTGCAATCCCTGCACATCAGTATGTCCGGTAGGCATCGTCCACACGCAGGATGATAAAATCACCGGCCTGCCCTATATCGATAACCTGGATGCCTGCACCGGCTGTGCAAGCTGTCTGGCGGTTTGCCCGGGACTTTCGGTGACGATGGTGGACTTCCGAGAAGATCCCGCCCAGCCCCTGGTGACCCTGCCCTATGAAGTCTGGCGGGAAAAAGTGGAAGTCGGTCAAAAAGTTCCGGTTACCGATATCGACGGCGCTATTCTGGGGTATTACCCGGTTGAGAAAGTTCGGTCACGGAAAAAATATCCCGGCACTCTCCTGGTGCAGTTAAAGGTTGACAGGGCCGTTGCCAAGGCTGCAGTGGGAATCTGGGTCCAGGAAAGACAGATTGAACCGTCAACCATTTACGAAAAAGAGCCCCCACCGGATGAAGCCATCGTCTGCCGCTGTGAAAGGGTGACGGCCGGAGAAATTCGCGCCACCATCCGCAGCGGCATCCGGGATTTAAATCAAATCAAAGCGTTGACCCGCGCCGGAATGGGTGCCTGCGGATCCAAGACCTGTCGTCCCATGATCTGGCGGATATTTCAGGAAGAAGGCATTGACTTAAAAATGGTCACCGACCGGGTCGACCGACCGCTTCTGGTGGAAGTACCCATAGGGGTGTTTGCGGGCAACCAAACGGCATCTAAATAAAAGATGAACATCGAACATCGAACATTGAACGTCCAACATCGAATATTGTATCCTGTCCATTTTAAAAAAATGCTGAGTTAATGAAATCAACCCTTCTAAACATGTCTTTATCGGGAGGATTCTTGGGCTTGCTTGCTTAAAATTAGATAAAGTGCAGCGCCATCAATATTGGATGTTCGATGTTGGACGTTCGATGTTCGACGTTCAATCTGTTCTCTGTTCCGGACCCTTTGAGCATCATACTGGGAGACAAACAATTGAACTATGACGTCATTATCGCCGGAGCCGGTTCTGTCGGCGTTCCCACGGCCATGGCCCTTGGGGAACTCGGTATCAAGGCCCTGGTCATCGACATGCATCCTTCCCCCGGTCAGGGAGAAAATAAACATGCCATCGGCGGGATCAGGGCCACCCACTCCACTCCGGGCAAAATACTCATCTGCCGACGCTCCATCGAACTATTTTCCACCTGGCAGCAGCTGCAGGGCGATAACATCGAATGGCTGAAAGGCGGTTATGTTTATCCGGTGTACCGGCCGGAAGATGAAAAACTGTTAAAAGGCTTGTTGCCGGCCCAAAAACAAAACGGCTTGAATATTGATTGGGTCGGTCAGCAGAAAATAAAGGCCCTTGTCCCGGGAATCAATGCCAAGGAATTGCGCGGCGGAACAGTGTCGCCCGATGACGGGTCCATTTCGCCCCTGCTTTCGATCAACGCCTTTTACCGCCGGGCACTTGAGCTGGGCGCAGAATTTCGTTTCAAAGAAAAGATCACCGACATTATCTGCCAGAAAGGCAAGGTCGTTGGGGTGGCCGCCGATAAGGGCAGTTACGGCGCTAAAGTCCTGATCGATGCGGCCGGTCCGTTTTCACCGGAACTATGTCGGTCCGCCAAGGTGGACCTGCCAATTGTGCCCGATTCCCATGAGGGCGCCATTACCGAACCGGTGCAGCCGTTTTTCCATTGCATGGTGGTTGATATCCGGCCGGCACCGGGTTCCAAAAGCTATTATTTTTACCAGAACAAGCACGGGCAGGTTATATTTTGCATTACCCCCGATCCGCCGATCATCGGCAAAGACAAACGTGAAACCTCGGTATTTTTACCCCAGGTCTGTGCCCGCATGGTTCGGCTGCTTCCCCGCTTAAAAAATCTGAGGGTTCGCCGGACCTGGCGCGGCCTGTATCCGATGACGCCGGACGGCGCTCCACTGGTAGGCTGGAACCGAGAAGTTAAAGGTTTGCTGCACACCACCGGCATGTGCGGCCAGGGATTGATGCTGGCCCCCGGGGTGGCCGAACTCGCAGCCCGTATGGTTGCCGAGCAGACAACTGCAGACGACCAGATTATCATAGAGGAGTTTTCACCGTACCGGAAATTTGAAGCAGATGAGGCGCTAAAATAGAAACAAGCTCATAGCTAAGAAAGCTGTTGCGGGTTGCGCGTTACGGGTTACGTGGTGAAAATCGGACCAATCCGAAATCGAAAAGCTTGATTACAATTGTTAAGGGTAATATAAAAGGGGTTAAGCTTAAACATAATAAACCAGTGACCAGGGATCCGAAGTCAAAAGCTACGCAATTGAATATCATCACCGTTAAAGGAGAAAGAGAATGCCTGAATTTAGCTTAAAAGTGACCAAGACACTTGATTACAAGCGGCCTGAAATTGACAAGGGTTACACCGATCAGACCCTGCACATAAATATTTCCGACACCGATATTGCCATTAAGCCGGTGGAACAAAAAACCAGGGAACTTTTTGTCGGCGGAAAAGGCTATGACCTCTGGCTGCTGTGGAATGCCGTCCAGGCTGACACCCGCTGGGATGATCCCCAAAACGCCATTTGCATCGCCTGCGGGCCGTTGGGGGGCACCCCGATCTACCCCGGTTCCGGCAAAAGTATTGTCACCACCCTTTCCCCTCTGACGCAAGCTGCCATAGACTCCAATGTCGGCGGTTATTTTGGGCCATACCTGAAGTTTTCAGGTTTTGACGCCATGCAGATTCAGGGCAAAGCACCCCAGGATACGGTTATTTTCATCGACGGTATCAACGGGCAGGTTCAGATCCTGGATGCCAGCGACCTGCCGGAAAATGCCTACGAATTGTCATCCCTGCTGACCGACCATTTCGCCGAGGGCAAACCCCGCAGCATATCCGTGGTGTCGGCCGGCCCGGGTGCCCAAAACACCCGCATCGGGTGTCTTAATTTTACCTGGTATGATGCCAAACGCAAGCGAGCCCGGTACAAACAGGCCGGCCGCGGGGGTATCGGCACCGTTTTTGCCGACAAAGGCCTCAAAGCCATTGTCGTTCGCTGGGACACGGTCACAGCCGACACCAATAATCCGGCGGACAAGGCCAAGTTAAAAGAGGTGGCCAAATTACATTCCCGTGAAATTGTTGAGCTGGATCCCAAACAAAATGAAATGGCGAAAATCGGCACCACCCATCTGGTCACCATTATGAATGACCACGATTTGCTGCCAACCCACAATTTTCGCTACGGATCTCACTCCGAAGCGCCCAATCTTGGCCAGGAAGTTTTTCGACGCCTGTTTGATAAGGGCTTCGACGGCTGCTGGATGGGCTGCACCGTGGCCTGCTCGCACGGGGTCAAAGACTTTGTCCCGCTTACCGGGCCCTTTAAAGGTGAAAAGGTTTTCGTGGATGGCCCGGAGTATGAAACCGTTGCCGGCTGTGGATCCAATCTGGGGATTTTTGATCCCCATACGGTGATAGAACTTAATTTCTACTGCGATGCTTACGGGCTGGACACCATATCGGTGGGTACGGGCATCGCTTTTGCCATGGAATGTTATGAAATGGGGTTGATCAACCAAACCCATACCGGTGGCATGGATTTAAGTTTCGGCAACCGCTTGAGCGCCCTCGAGCTTGTGCATCAAATGGCCATTGGGGAAGGCTTTGGTCAAATTATCGGACAGGGTGTCCGCCAAATGAAAGATATATTTGCCAGGGTTTTTGGGGCCGATCCTGTCATCCTGGCCGACATCGGCATGGAAGCCAAAGGACTGGAATTTTCCGAATACATGACCAAAGAATCCCTGGCCCAGCAAGGGGGATACGGACTGGCGCTTAAAGGCCCTCAGCATGACGAAGCCTGGTTGATTTTTCTGGACATGGTCCACAATTTTATGCCGACCTTTGAAAAAAAGGCCGAAGCGCTGCACTGGTTTCCCATGTTTCGCACCTGGTTTTCGCTTTGCGGACTGTGCAAACTGCCCTGGAACGATATCATTCCCGAAGACAACAAAGATACGGACGAACCGGCCAAAGTCATCAAGCACCTGCAGTGGTATGCAAACTATTTCAGCGCGGTCACCGGACGGTCCTCGGCCCCTGAAGATCTGGTCGCCATGAGCGAAGTGGTCTATAACTTCCAGCGCATATTCAACCTCAAAATGGGTTTTGGTACCAGAACCCACGATGCCCTGCCCTATCGGGCGGTGGGCCCGGTAACCGAGCTGGAATATGAATCCCGCGCCGAGCGCTACGACAACCAGCTGCAGGAAAAATACAAGGTCGATATCGAGGGCAAAGACACGGCCGAAAAAATGGCGATCATGCGCCAGTTGCGGGAGGAACAATACGAAAAACTCAAGGACGCTGTCTACGAGCGCAGGGGCTGGACCAATAACGGTATCCCTACGGTGGCCACGGTAAAAAGATTGGGGATCGATTTTGATGAAGTCCTCGAGGTTCTCAAGGCCAACGGAGTGCAGGTGTGATACAGGTAGCGGACCATACCGTCGACTGGCGTGAGGGCATGACGATCAGCGACCTGTTGATCGAGATAGACGACCCCCACCCTTATGCCGTCGTGCGCATCAATCAAACCTATGTTTCACGACCCAACTTTGACAAGACGACCGTTCCGGATAATGCGGAGGTATACTTGATTCCAATGGTGGCAGGCGGATAGGTTTCGATTTGGGATTTTGGATTTGGGATGGCGGATTGTTGGGCAAGGACAATGAGACCGTTATAAAATTTTCTTGATTTATCTTGAATCATTCTAATACAAGTCAGTTATTCAAAATCAAGCAGGAGAGCCTAAATGAAAAATGTAGCAAAGAAACTTAGTTTAGTATTTGCGGCGGGTTGTTTAGGTGGCCTTATGAACAGTTTGGCTGTTTGGATTTTCGGAGTAATTGGCATTACCTCTGCATTAGGTGTAAAAATAGCACCTCCTCTATCTGCCCCTTGGCTATATCCTCGCCTTGTCTGGGGAGGAATTTGGGGTTTGCTATTTCTACTTCCAGTCATGCAAAAGCGGTACTTATACAGGGGGTTGATTTTCAGCCTAGGGCCAACCATAGTTCAACTTTTCATTGTTTTTCCCATAAAAGCAAGCAAAGGGGTTATGGGTTTTGATCTTGGCTTGCTCACACCTTTACTTGTATTTGTTTTCAATGCAATATGGGGCATCGCTGCAGCTATTTGGCTGAGATGGGTAAACAAATAGGAAAGTCACTTAAACTCATAACCGCCAAATGAGACCTTTTTCATTTAGAGTTTTAAAACCTGTAGTATCTCCAAATAATCGCAGATGAGTCTGAATTGCAGATATCATGCTATAGTATCTGCAAAAAAAAATGTCATCTAAAAAGTACAGATACTGTAAACAGATTCTAACCCCGGGCCTTGGGCCTTTCACCTCCTACCCCATCGCCCCTTTTTGTTTCCAGCATCGAAAATCGAGCATCCAGCAACCAGGGGCTTGCCCTTCAGATCCCACCAGATATGGAACGCATTCCAATATTGACAGCCAGAAACCTGGCAAACCGGCAACCGCTGAAATTTGCATTCTTCCGAAGGATGTGATATTTTTAATAATAATTGAATACTTGCAGCCATTGAAGCATGCGTTCGGCCATGTGATAGGGCTGCGGTAAATTTTCTTAAGTTTCGACCCTACCCGGCCGATATAGGCTTTGTAAAATGGTTGGCGCACCTTCTTACCGGGACAATTCTATAACTAAATTTTAGATTATATATCAAATGGTTATAACAATATTCGCACAAACCTTGCCTGCTCCGGCTAAAATTGAGCCCACCGGTCGGCAATGAAGCGCGAATAGCGGGTATTCAAGGGGAGAAACCTAAACGGGCTGAAGGGAGTGAACACCGGGATCGGAAATTTCTATAGCATGAATATGGGTATTTGAAATGGGCCAGGCGGTTTTTCAAGAGGGGCTTACCCTTTGATTTCTAATGAAATTCCTTGACTTATCAATGAGAATATAATTTAGTTTAATAAACTCCCGGCAGTTTGGCCGGGTTTCACCATGTTACGCGATAAGTTAAGATGGAAAGGTTGAGCCGCATATGCCAGTTTTCAGTAATTTTTTAACCGCAATAGCCAAAGTACTGGATGTCGTTCTTGTCATGTTCATGTGGATCGTAATCGCCCGTGCAATTCTGTCATGGGTTAGCCCGGATCCTTACAATCCGATCGTTCGCTTTATTCACAATATCACCGAACCTGTGCTTCACCAGATTCGCAAAAGACTTCCGTTAAATTTTGGTGGTATTGATTTTTCTCCCATTCTCGTTCTTTTGGCTATCATCTTTCTGCGGCAATTCGTAGTACAAAGTCTGTTCGACTTGGCGTTGAGGCCGTGATAAACAGAAAGGCAGGTAAAACCAATGAACCTTACTCCCCTTGATATACAGCAACAGAAGTTCAAGACCAGAATTCGAGGATTTGACGTCCGGGAAGTGGACGCCTTCCTCGAACAAGTGGCCAACGTTTTTGAATCGCTGCATAGAACTCATAAGAATATGCAGGAAGAGGTTCGGCGCCTTGAAATTGAAATCCAGGGGTACCGTAAGCGTGAGGAAACCTTCAAGCGAGCGTTGTTAAATTCCCAGAAAGTTCTGGATCAAATGAAGGATAATGCCCGCAAATCAGCTGAGCTGATAATTGCCGAAGCCGAGGTCAAAGCGGAAAAAATTTTAAACAATGCCCACAATCGGCTGGCGCAACTGCATGAAGACATATCGGAGCTGAAACGGCAACGCACGCAAATTGAAGTCCAAATCGGATCTATTGTCGAGGCCCACAGCAAACTGCTTGAGCTCAGCAAAGAAGGCGCCAAAACAATGGATGAAGAAGATGCTAAACTAAAAGTGTTAAAGCAGGCACAATAATGGCTAACAAGCCATTACCGTTCCGAGGTTCAGGGTTCAGAGGGTTAGAGGTTAAGCCTGCGACAGGGACACCCGAACCAGATTGATATCTGATCTGAACTGTTTATAGCTGAACGCTTTAAAACAATATGGGGTTATTTCGATTTTTTAGGATGTCCGGCAGGGAAACCTTGAACGTTGAACCCAGCCTCCTGCCCGCAGGGCCTACGGCCCGGGGGGAACGCTGAACCTGAAAGTCGCATCTACTGGTTTTACCATAGGACCGCCCGGGGCGAATATCACAAGGTATGATGACTCACTTTGTGCAGTATGTACGGACAATATCCGCACAAATTCGCTTGAGGCGGTTTTATCAGCAAGAGCGACTTCTTTGGGCAGCGCACAATTTAAATAATCTCGTCCTAACTGGACGAATCTAAAAGCAGGAGTTTTGAATGGCAAAAATTGATGCATTTTTTAAGTTGATGAACGAACAGGGGGCTTCGGATCTCCATTTGACCTCAGGGCAGCCCCCGGCTCTGAGAATTCGAGGTGAAATTGAACGGATCAAATACAAAATTCTAGACAACGATGATTTAAGGGGAATGCTTTACGAAATAGCTCCGGAACAAAAAATTAAAGTTTTTGAAGAAAGCGGAGACATTGATTTCGGCTACGAAATACCGGGACTGGCCAGGTATCGAGCCAATTTTTTTATGCAAAAAAATGGTGTCGGGGCAGTATTCAGAGAAATCCCAAGTGCCATCATGACCGCAGATCAATTGGGTCTTCCCGAGGTGGTGTCAAAACTGGCCACCCTTCCGCGGGGCCTCGTTCTGGTTACCGGTCCTACCGGAAGCGGCAAATCAACAACCCTGGCGGCGATAGTTGATGTGGCCAATCGCGCCCGCAAGGATCACATTATCACCGTCGAAGACCCGATAGAGTTTGTTCACCAAAGCCAGGGCTGCATAGTAAATCATCGTGAGGTCGGCGTCCATACAGATTCTTTTTCAACTGCCTTGCGAGGTGCCCTGCGGGAGGACCCGGATATTATCCTAGTGGGAGAAATGCGGGATCTTGAAACCATTTCGCTGGCGGTGGAAGCGGCCTCCACCGGTCACCTGGTTTTTTCCACCCTGCACACCTCCAGCGCATATAAAACCGTTGACCGCGTAATCGAGGTTTTCCCGTCATCGGAACAACCGCTCATCCGATCAACCCTTTCCGATGGCCTGCGGGCAGTTGTCGCCCAGACACTTTTTAAGCGTATCGACCGCAAGGGCCGGGTGGTCGCGCTGGAAATTCTGATTGCCAATCCGGCCGTGCGCAACTTAATCCGGGAGGGTAAAACCCATCAGATACCGTCGATGATTCAAACCGGAAAAAAGTACGGTATGATCCTGCTGGATGACTCCATTATGAATCTGTATACCAAGGGAATGGTCAGCGCCGAAGAAGCCTATGCCAAAGCCAATGACAAGGGACGCTTCAGACCCCTGCTCAAAACGGCACCGCCGGACTTTACCGAAGCCTAAGCTTAGTTGAATAGTTGATTAGTATAATGGGGCTATTGGCCAATTCTAAAAACTATTAACGTATAACAATTGATCCCCCAATTGAGCGGTTTTCGCTCAATTGGAACAAATGTGTGCAATTATGAAAAAACAGGAAATCGATCATATACTAGTCAGGATGCTGGACTTTCATCGGGATGTTTCCGACCTGAATTTTACAGTGGGAAAACCCATGCAGGTCGAAAGTGCCGGAGAGCTGATCCCCGTTGACATCAAACCGGCGTTTAAAGCCCTGACGCCCTTCCAAAACGAAATTCTGGCCATGAATTTAATCAATCAGGACCGCCGGTTGACGGAAACCCTCCTGACCAGCGGATCTTGCGACTTATCTTACAGCCTGCCCGGTAAAGCGCGCTTCAGGGTCAACATCTTCTCCCAGGGGGGGAACATATCCATCGTTTTACGAAAACTCGAATCAAAAATTCCGACTATTGAAGAGCGCACGCTGCCCAAAACGATGTATCAGATTGCCCAGGAGAAAAATGGCCTGGTATTTGTAACCGGCGCCACGGGTTCCGGTAAAACAACTTCCCTGGCGGCGGTTTTGGACCAAATCAACGAGACCAAATCCGTCCACATTATCACCCTTGAGGATCCGGTCGAATACCAGCATCCCCATAAAAAATCCACCTTTAACCAGCGTGAGCTCGGGCTCGACTTCGATGCTTACTCCAGCGGTCTGCGCGCAGCACTGCGGCAGGCGCCCAAGGTTATTCTGGTCGGTGAAATGCGCGACCGCGAAACAGTCGAAATCGGTCTCAGTGCCGCCGAAACCGGCCATCTGGTTTTAACCACCCTGCACACCGTTGATGCCGGCTCTACCATCAACCGTGTCATCGGTATGTTCCCCAACGAGGACGAACGCCAGATCCGCATCCGACTGGCCGACTCAATTCGCTGGATCGTGTGCCAGCGGCTGTTGCCAAAAGTCGGCGGCGGCCGGGTCGCCACCTTTGAAATCCTGGGAACGAACCTGAGAGTCCAGGACGCAATCCTGCACGGCGAAAGTGAAGGCAAAACCTTTTATGAAATCATGGAAGCCAGTGGCGCCTTCGGTATGGTAACTTTTGACAGCCATCTGGTCGGCCTGTACGAGGAAGGCCTGATAACCCAGGAAACTGCCATGGCCTTCGCATCCCAGAGGGGGATTGTGGGTCGCGGAATTGACGCCATAAAAAGCTCACGCGGCGAGAAGACCACCGATATTGAAAAACTGGAAATCGATCGCACTTATAACAGGGCGATATGACACAAGGGAAAGCGATTTAAATCCACCAATAAAAATATTTAGGTAACCCCATGGACATCATTTGCAGCAACTGCTCAAGTAAATTCCGAATCCCGGACGAAAAAATTCCAGCCGGTCGGGTAACCACCCTGCCGTGCCCCAAATGTAAAACCCGAATTACCCTGGATTCTGCAAAAATGCCCGTTGCCTCAAGTGCGGCAAGCAATGGCGCCGCCTATGATTCTTCCGATAAACCGTTTGATTTTATCGAGGAAGAAGGCTTAACCGCCCTGGTATGCGAGCAGAATCCCATTGCCCGAAAAACCATCGACTCGGCCCTTAGTTTGATGGATTATCAGATTACAGTTGCCGAAAGTGCTCGGGACGCCCTCAAACGTATGCGCTACCATGTCTACGATCTAATCGTGGTGGATGAAAATTTCGATACCAAAAACCCGGATGCCAACGGGGTTTTGATTTACCTGGAACGGCTGCAAATGTCCACTCGCCGCAATATTTTTGTGGCCATGGTCAGCAGCCGATATCGCACCATGGACAACATGATGGCCTTTCACGCCAGCGTCAATTTAGTGATCAATATCAAAAACATTGACGACATTGGCAAAATATTGGGCCGCGGAATTACCGATACCGAATTATTCTACCGCATATACAAAGAAACCCTCAAAGAAACCGGTCGGATTTAAACCTCTTGCCAGTATAAGCCGGATTGAGTGAAGCCGAAACCCCAAAGGACAAATTAATCACGAAAACACGAAAAAAAGTAATAAGTTAATTTCGTGCTTTCTAATTTTCGTGTTTTCGTGATAAAAAAGATTCTCACTAAAACAGAGGACAATTTCAACTCTTATTCGGGTTCTCCCCAAACAATGCCGCAAAATACAAAATACACCTGCAGTGACTACCGCACAGAGATGCGGTTGCTTGGATTAAAAAAGCGCCTCCATGAAAATGATTTAGGCAAGTCCGAAAAACAGGACATTGAAGCCGAGATCGCCAGGCTGGAAAAAATCCTGCAAATGGACTAGTGCCAATATCCTGCCATTCGATCAAGGGGTTCACCCTTCATAAATGCGTTGCTATTTCCTGAAAGAATAAATAGTAAATGTATATGGTCGATACAGGTTTAATCTACACGATTATTGCCATTGTAGTTCCTCTGGGGGAATTGCTCGGCATTATCGCGGCCATTCATGCTGTGATGAATGCGCGCACCTCCCAGGGCGCCATTGCCTGGGCCATTTCCCTGGTCACCTTTCCGTGGCTGGCGCTGGCGCTTTACGCTGTTTTTGGTCGCAACAAGTTCAACGGGTATGTGTTGCTGCGCGGTTCCAAGGATTCGGATATCCGTCATTACCTCGAGAGAATAAGATCGGATGCCGTTGCGAAAGACCTGGTTCGTGAAGACCAGCCGGTATCTCAACTGGCACTTACCCGCCTGGCTGAAATGCCGATAACGCGCTACAATAAAACCCGGCTGCTCATAGATGGCCGGGAAACCTTCCGCAGCATTTTTGAAGGAATCGAATCTGCCGAACAATATATTCTGGTACAATTTTTTATTGTTAAGGACGACGCCCTTGGCCGGGAGCTGCAGTCAAGACTGATCCAAAAGGCCAAAGCAAACGTTCGGGTCTATTTTCTGTATGATGAAATCGGCAGCCATAAACTGCCGCAAAGTTATCTGCGTGATATGCAAATCGCCGGGGTCGTCACCTCGGCTTTTCACTCGACCAGGGGCAAAACCAACCGGTTTCAGCTGAATTTTCGAAATCATCGCAAAATAGTGGTGGTAGACGGAAAAATCGCCTACCTTGGCGGCCATAACGTCGGTGACGAATATATGGGCAGGCATCCCCAATTCGGGCCCTGGCGCGATACCCATGTCAAAGTCGAAGGCCCGGTGGTGCAGACCATTCAATTCTGCTTTGTTGAGGACTGGTACTGGGCCACCAAAGGGACTCCCGAACTTAACTGGGAATTGAACCGGGCAACTGATGGACAGGAAGATGCCCTTATGATTGCTTCGGGCCCGGCTGACCGTCTGGAAACCTGCGGCCTGATGTTTGTCCAGGCCATCAATGCGGCCAGCAAACGAATCTGGATCGCCAGCCCCTATTTTGTCCCCGATCTGCAGACCCTCAGTGCATTAAAACTGGCGGTCTTAAGGGGGGTGGATGTCCGCATCATCCTACCGGAAAAAGCGGATCATCGCACGGTATATCTGGCGTCTTTTACCTACTACCAGAATACCCTGCCCCTGGGAATTAAACTATACCGCTACACGGCCGGCTTTATGCACCAGAAAGTATTTCTGGTAGATTCGTCCTGCGCCGCCGTGGGCACGGCCAATCTGGACAATCGATCCTTCCGGTTGAATTTTGAAATCACCCTGCTGAATTATGACCCCGGGTTCATAGAAGAAGTCGACGCCATGCTTACCAATGATTTTTCCCGCAGCCGCCCGGTCACCATGGAAGAATACAGCCAGCGGTCCTTCTTTTTCAAGCTGGCGGCGCGCTCTGCCAGGCTGTTGGCGCCCATACTGTGATTAATTGTTGATTATCAAAACAGGGCAGTCAGGGTAATATTCCAAGAGGTGTAGGATTTAGCGATTTGGGATTTCGGATTAATGAATCCCAAATCTCAGGATTCCTCCGCTTCCCTGAGCGCATCTAAAATTTTGACGGAGGCAACGGTATTGGCCACATCGTGCACGCGTACGATATGGGCGCCGGATAACACGGCAGATGCCACGGCCGCCTGGGTGCCGGTTTCCACGATGGGCAGATCCGGCCGGATGTCCTCTTCATGGGCTTGCTTGAGGAGTTTACGGATAAAGGCTTTGCGGGAGGCACCGATCAGAACCGGCAAATCAAGGGATGCAAAGGCTTGAACGTGTTTGAGCAGCAAAAGGTTATGGGTAACCGTTTTACCGAATCCAATTCCGGGATCGACGATAATTTTTGAGCGGGGAACGCCCAGTTTTTCGGCCCTTGCAACGGCATCTTCCAGAAAGCTGCGGATCTCTTCGATCAGATTGTCGTAACGGGGGGCAACCTGCATTGATTTGGGTTCCCCCAGCATATGCATCAGGATCAGGGGCGTGTCGAATTCAATGGCCAGGGCGGCCAAACCGGGATCAAATCGCAGGGCGGCCACATCATTAATAATGGAAGCGCCGGCTTCAAGGGCCTGACGGGCAACTTCGGCTTTGGTGGTGTCAATGGAGATAGGGATCGACACCCGTTGGGCCAGTTTTTCGATCACCGGCACCACCCGGCGAATTTCTTCTTCGACAGACACGGGGTCTGAAAACGGCCGGGTGGATTCGCCGCCGATATCCAAAATATCGGCGCCATCGGCTGCCAGTTTTTCACCCTGGGCGATGGCAACGTCGGTGTCAAAAAATTTGCCACCGTCCGAAAAGGAGTCCGGGGTCACATTTACGACCCCCATGATGCAGGTTCGCTGCCCGAGCTCCAGGGTGTGGCTTGACCATGAGAGACGATATGTTTTACGCGCGGCCATCACATCAAGTCGGATCCGGCTCTGCCTGGGCCTCTGCCTCCGGCTCATTGTCATCAAGCTTGATATGAAGGCAGTTCGATGCCGGGCCTAAACTCTGTTATCAACTCATCCAGTTCTTTACCCAGAACCGTCTCTTTTTCCAGCAGCAATTCCGCCAGTTTGTGGAAAATATCTAAATTTTCATTGAGCACATTTTCGGCCCGCTGATAGGCATCCTTGATCAGCTTGTTGATTTCTTCGTCGATGAGTTTTGCCGTAGAATCGGAGTAGTCCCGGTGCTGGGAAATTTCCCGACCCAGAAAAATCTGCTCCTCGCCCTTGGAATAAGACAGCGGACCCAGCTTTTCGCTCATGCCCCAGTTGCGGATCATTGTTTGGGCCAGGGCGGTGGCCTGTTTGATATCATTGGCGGCACCGGTACTGATCCGATTGAATATAATTTCTTCGGCCACACGCCCGCCGAAGGCAACCGACAGTTCGTTTTCGAGCTGGTCCTTGAATTTAAAATCGCGCTCTTCGGGCAAAAACCATGTCACACCGGCTGCCCGTCCCCGGGGCACAATGGTGATCTTATTGACCGCATCGGTTTCCGGTAAAAACCGGGCCACCAGGGCATGCCCGCCTTCATGATAAGCTGTAATCTTGCGGTCTTCTTCCTTGATGACCTTCGATTTGCGCTCCAGTCCCATATAAACTTTGTCTTTGGAATCTTCAAAGTCGACCATCTCGACCTTTTCTTTGTCCCGCTTGGCAGCCAGCAGGGCGGCCTCGTTGACCAGGTTCTCAAGGTCGGCGCCGGAAAACCCGGGCGTCCCTTTGGCCAGGATCAGCGGATTGACATCGGGGGCAACGGGTGATTTCTTCATGTGAACTTTGAGGATCTTTTCGCGGCCTTTGATATCCGGCATGGAAACAACCACCTGCCGGTCGAACCGTCCGGGACGCAGCAAGGCCGGGTCAAGCACATCGGGCCGGTTGGTGGCCGATATCAGAATAACACCCTCGTTGGATTCAAAGCCGTCCATTTCAACCAGAAGCTGATTTAAGGTCTGTTCGCGCTCATCGTGTCCGCCGCCCAGGCCCGCGCCCCGGTGCCTGCCGACGGCATCGATTTCGTCGATGAATATAATGCAGGGCGCATTTTTTTTGCCCTGAACAAATAAATCCCGCACCCGCGACGCACCGACACCCACAAACATCTCCACAAAGTCGGAACCGCTGATGCTGAAAAAAGGCACCCCGGCCTCACCTGCAATCGCGCGTCCCAAAAGGGTTTTCCCGGTACCCGGAGGACCCATCAGAAGGACGCCTTTGGGAATTCGTCCGCCCAGGCGGGTGAATTTTTTGGGATCTCTTAAAAATTCGACAATTTCTCCCAGCTCTTCTTTGGCTTCATCGATGCCGGCAACATCTTCAAAGGTGACTTTCGCGGATTGATCGGACGCCAGGCGCGCCCGGCTTTTGCCGAAAGAAAGTGCCTTGCCGCCCCCGGACTGCATCTGACGCATGAAAAAAATCCAAACGCCGATCAAAATCAACATCGGAAACCATGAAACCAGTACGGACATGTACCATGGATTCTCCGCAGGCGGTTTGGCGCTGATGGTAACATTTTTTTTCCGCAGCGTGTTGATAAGATCGTTGTCCTGGGGGGAATATATCTTAAAACGGTTGCGATTGATATCCGTGACCAAAAGCTCTTGACCCTGGATCACCACCTCGGCCACGCGCTCGCTTTCGACCATGTCCAAAAATTCGGTATAGCTGACGCTGGTTTCAGCCATATGCTGCTGACTGAAAAGATTGTAAAGCATGACCATCATCAGCGTGATGACCAGCCATAAAGCCAGATTTTTATAAAACGGATTCAAAAGTTTTTACCTCCTGATTTGGATTGAATATTGAATATTGGCGAATGAATAATGGCGGCGGTCGCATGGCTCCATCTTTTAATAAATTAGATAGCCTCCTTAAATTAGTCATTCTTCATTCGACATTAGTCAATCGTTTAGTATCCCGTATCTTAAATGAAATATCAAGTTTCAAGTTTAAGGTGCCCAATTACATAGAAACCCCGGGTGAAAACAGCCCCTCACACCGCAAGATTATATGCAAATTTAATCATTATCGTTAATTAAGCAAGCAAAAGTTCGGCCATAAGAACTCGCCGGGTCCTTGGATGTAATTTTACACTGTTGTCGATGCGATGACCGGCAACCCAGATGATTTTATTTTCGCTCAGCAATAATGGACATTTTTTACGCTGACCCACAGGAATTTTATTGTTGCTAAAATATTTCTTTAGTTTCTGGGTGCCGTCCACCCCCAATGGCGAAAATCGATCCCCGGGTCGGAAATTGCGAACAACCAGCGGAAATCGCAGGCAGTCCCGGTCAAAAAAAGCCCGCGATTTTCCGGATTCCTTAAAATCAGGCACCTCATCTATTCCAATTTCCTCAAGCTTGATAGCAAGGTCGGCCTCTTTAATCAATGCAGTCCCTTCCCCGACTATTGTGTAGCGGTAATCAATTATATCTGCAAGCGCGGCTGGACCCCCCTTTATGATAGTCAGCTCCAAAGCGTCTTTAATCACCCGAACCCCATCGGGTAAATCCAGGCTGCCCCAGGCCTGACCTTTCCTGGCCAATTCAAGAACGGCGTCTACATGCAACAATGTGATGCGCCGCAAATCCTTTTTTACGCTGAAAATCGCCTTGCGGATAATCCGTCTTCCGGCCGCCGGATCCATGCCGCTGACCCCTGGTATGGCCAGACTGATCCTATCTGGTGCCCGGTTTAAAACACAGTCAGAAAAAACCGGCGCGATGACGTCATCAATCCATTGATCTTCAGCCTGCATAATCTCCCCCAGCCGATTAAGAGAATCAATGATCGCAGGATTGTATGAATTTTTTAGCTCGGGAATTAAATGGTGACGAATTTTGTTCCGCCGGAAAGCCGGGTCCATGTTAGACGAATCAGTTACAAAGGCTATTTTTTTTTCTGAAATATAATCCAGGATTTGAGATCGCTTAAGGCCGATCAACGGGCGCACGATTCTGTTGTCTCTTACAGGCGCAATTCCAGACAAGCCTAACGGTCCGCTGCCGCGCAACAAATTCATAAGGACCAGTTCGGCATTGTCGTCAGCGTGATGGCCCAGGGCAATTTTATTAAACCCCTCCTTTGACGCAACCGCGTCATAGAACTCATAGCGCACCTGGCGCGCGGCTTCTTCCGGTGAAAGGTGCCGGCGCCGCTGAAACCCACGCACATCTTTTTTTTCAAGGTAGAAGGGCCAATCAAAGTTTTCGGCAAGGGCCGCCACAAATTCAGCATCCCGGTCGGATTGCCGCCCGCGCAAGCGGTGGTTCAGGTGGGCAACCGCCAGTTGGAGGGAATACTCCCCGGCAATGGTATCTAGCAGGTGGGCAAGGGCAACCGAATCCGGCCCGCCGGAAACAGCCACCAGTACCGAGTCCCCCGGCACAAACATCCGGTATCTGGCGATCGTTTCCCGAACGGTCCGAAGAAGGCTTTTTTCACTTCCGAACTTTTTAGCCATAACTCTATAGTTCCTGTCCGATGTCATCCATTCAGCGCTAAACCTGAATGACGAACCGGATCCCCAACACCTCTTTCAGTAAACTGTAGATATATCTATAAAATAAGTCAACAATGACTATATAAAAAAACTTCGTTCAACTGAAATCATATTTTTCCTTGCAAAAATGGTTTTTTTGCGTATCTTAGTCACTGGTTGCGCTAGGCGGGGAGCTAGCGGTGCCCTTTTCCCGAAATCCGCTTATGCGGGGCTGAACTCCCGCCCAAGGATCTTATACATGGAGCCCTTGGACCATTTTGATTGGACACCACGCAACAGACGGTCATGAACCTCGTCAGGTCCGGAAGGAAGCAGCGATAAGTGATGCGGTCTGTGTCGTGGATTGATCTCAATCTGTATAATGTGACGAGGTTTCCTAAAAAGGTTCGACGGCGGGTGCGCAACCACTCAATTGAATTCGGAATTGGGAATGCGGAATAGGAAATAAATTGAGCACCCTGCACATTTTTCCTGATATCCGATCCGCCTCCGGTGGAACACCTGGCACCATCTATCTCCACCCTATACACTCCACCATCCACCCCATACCTCTCTTGAAACCCGAACCGCTATCATCAACCATCGAGTAGGGACAGCCTCCGTGCCAACCAGTGCCCAATACCCAGCGACCAGGGACCAGGAGCCAGTCACCAGTTACCAGTTACCAGTCTTTCGCCAATTGAAATTCAGTGATTGAACCCCAAAAATCAATTGAGTGGCGGGCATGCATTTTTTGGTATAAAACCCTGCTATTACAACCTTGACATCGTTTCAACCAGTCTTATTTTTCAGGTCAATAATTGTACACCTCAAATATGCGGGAGAACGCGTAAACAGAATGACTGGAAAAAAAATTATTAAAATTAATACCGATTCGGATGAGGACAAAGAAAAGGAAGACGGCACCGAAGCTGCAGCCTCTGATGGGGAGGATCCTCAACGCAAACCCGAGATCGCCGATCCGGTGGAAGATGAAAATCCGATGGAAGATTTGGAAGCCCAGCTGGAAGTCAAGGAGCAGGAAGCCAAGGAAAACTACGATCGTCTGCTCAGGGTTTCAGCCGAATTTGAAAATTACAAAAAGCGCGCCACCCGGGATCTGGCGGAACTCAGGAAGTTCGCCAACCAGTCTTTGATTAAAGAGTTGCTTTCCGTAGTCGACAATCTGGAATTGGCCATGAATTCAACCAACGGCAACAAAACCATAGACCAGGGCCTGTTGCAGGGGCTGGACATGACCCACAAGGAAATATTGAAAGTTTTCGAAAAATTTAACGTTAAACCCATCGAGGCTAAAGGACAGGCCTTTGATCCGACCTTTCATGAAGCTGTTATGCAGGAAGAGACCGATGATTTTGACGAAAACACAGTTATCAATGAGCTTCAAAAAGGCTATCTGATCCATGATAGACTGCTGCGCCCCGCCATGGTGGTCGTGGCCAGGTCAAAAAAGGGCAAGGATAAGTAGGATCCGTTCAGCGGTTCAGGGTCCAAAGGTTAACGTTTCGGACGCATGACCAACCTGGGCTATTGGTTCCTGGATCCTGCGGGATACCGAATAAATATGTTACTGTACCAAGGATATTGGGATAATAAACAGATAAAAAATTAGTAGGAAATCGTTTTTAAGGAGGGATAAAACATGTCAAAGGTAATTGGAATCGATCTTGGCACCACGAATTCTTGTGTGGCCGTAATGGAAGGTGGCGACGCCACAGTTATTACCAATCAGGAGGGCGGCCGCACCACGCCTTCCATCGTTGCCATCAACGAAAGCGGTGAAAGATTGGTAGGCCAAATCGCCAAACGGCAGGCGATCACCAATCCCGAGAATACGGTATTCGGTGTTAAACGGCTGATCGGCCGTAAATACGCATCTAAGCAGGTACAGGATGATATCAAGGTTCTTCCTTTTAAAATCGAACAGGCCAGTAACGGTGACATCCGGATTAACTTAAAGGGCAAACAGCACAGTCCGGCCGAGATATCCTCCTATATTCTGGCGAATATCAAAAAAACCGCCGAAGAATATCTGGGTGAGACGATCACCGATGCCGTCATTACCGTACCGGCCTATTTTGACGATAGCCAGCGCCAGGCGACCAAGGACGCCGGTAAAATTGCCGGGCTTAACGTCCTGCGGATCATTAACGAACCGACGGCAGCATCTCTGGCATACGGTCTGGATAAAAAGACCGAAGAGAAAATCGCTGTCTTCGATCTGGGGGGCGGTACCTTTGATGTATCAATTCTTGAGATCGGTGAAGGCGTATTTGAAGTTAAGTCTACCAACGGCGACACGCACCTGGGCGGCGAGGACTTCGATCTGCGGCTGATTGACTATTTGGCCGACGAGTTTAATAAAGATCAGGGGATTAATCTTAGAAATGACAAAATGGCCCTGCAAAGACTGAAAGAAGCTGCGGAAAAAGCCAAAATGGAACTTTCCGCATCCGTGGAAACCGATGTCAACCTTCCTTTCATCACCGCCGATGCCAGCGGTCCCAAGCATCTCAATATCAAAATCACCCGCGCCAAGCTCGAGGCGCTGGTTGCCAAGTTACTGGACAATCTGGAAGGCCCCTGCCGCACAGCCCTGAAAGATGCCGGCTTATCCTCGGGCGATATCGATGAGGTAATCCTGGTTGGCGGCATGACGCGTATGCCGGCGGTTCAGGAGCGGGTTAAAAACATATTCGGCAAGGATCCCCACAAAGGTGTCAACCCGGATGAGGTGGTGGCACTCGGAGCAGCCATTCAGGGTGGCGTGTTGAAAGGTGATGTCAAAGATGTTCTTTTGCTCGATGTTACGCCCCTGTCACTGGGAATTGAAACCCTGGGCGGTGTCATGACCCGGTTGATCGAAAAGAACACCACTATCCCGACTAAAAAGAGCCAGACGTTTTCAACCGCGGCCGATAATCAACCGGCAGTATCCATCCATGTATTGCAGGGTGAGCGCGAAATGGCCCCCAACAACAAAACACTGGGGCGATTTGAACTGGTCGGCATTCCACCGGCCCCCCGGGGGATTCCTCAAATTGAAGTTACCTTCGACATCGATGCCAATGGCATCGTGAATGTATCCGCCAAAGATCAGGCCACCGGCAAGGAGCAATCCATCCAGATTACCGCATCATCCGGTCTGTCCCCGGAAGAAATCGACAATCTGGTAAAAGATGCTGAAGTGCACGCCGAAGATGACAAAAAGAAAAAGGAACTTGTTGAAGCGCGCAATTCCGCCGATGCCCTGATTTACTCAACCGAAAAATCCATCAAGGAATTGGGCGACAAGGTCGACAGCGAAACCAAGAGCAAAATCGAAGAAGCCTCTTCGGCATTGAAAAAGGCCATGGAAGGCGAGGATACCGAAGAAATAAAACGGCTCTGCGAGGAGATGACCCAGGTATCCCACAAACTGGCCGAGGCCATGTATCAGCAGGCCTCAGCCGGTGATCAGCAGGCCGGAGCCGATGCCGGACCTGGGGGAGACCAGACCGGCGGTGCCGCCCCTGAAGAAGATGTTGTCGATGCGGATTTTGAAGAGGTCAAGGAAGACGAAAAGAAGTAATTGTCGCTGTTGCCTTGACAGTTAAACATAGAAGCCATATCAGAAATCCCGCGGGACCTGGTGTCCCGCGGGATTTTTTCCAGCATAGCTGGATGACGCACCGATCTTAATTATCAGAGGTGCGCCTTTTGAGATAGCGTCTAAAAGCTGTTTCAAAATTGTAGATTCCGTTCAAGGGCAAGGCGCCGATGAGGTTTAAAAGCGGAGCGTACACGTTAGTACGTGAGCATTTTAAACCGAATCGCAACGCAACCATTGGACGTAAGATGCATTTTTGAAACAACTTTTAATAACTTTGTCGATGGGAAGAAAGGGGGCTTATATGCCAGCTGAAAATAATCAAAATGGATAACTACGAAAAAATTGTTCGGGACAACCTTGATAAGCTGTACCAAAATCTGCCGGAAAATCTGGATCGGTTGCTTCCCGGACGGCGGGAAAACGATCAATTTAGTCTAAAAGCCTTTGGGCAATCCAGCCTCATCAGGCCGGATGGAATTTTTATCGGTGATCGGCCGGAAACCGGAGTGGTCGGCATATTGGTTACGCTGTATGCCCTGCATGCCAATGAAGATCCATGCATGCCCACCCCTTTCAAGGCCTTTCGAGAAATCCCCAACAGCCTGCCCTATGTTGGCGCATTTGCCTCCCACACCGAAAGCATCCTGATTCCTCACATTGACGCCATTAAAGATAATTTAGACTTCATTTTCGAGACCCTGAATGGAGAAATCAGCCCGGATTATGACGGTGGAGACTTTTGCATTATTGTCCGCCCCCTGCCAAAAATAAAGCTGCGCTACATATTCTATCTGGCGGATGAAGAGTTTCCGGCCTCGGCCACCTGTCTTTTCTCAAACAATGCCCTGTCTTTTCTACCGGTTGACGCCCTGGCCGACACCGGAGAATATACGTCCAAAAAGATCATCGAGCTTGTTTCGTAGAACACCATCCTGAAAATCAATTATTATTAGCCAGTTTAAAGCTGGTCTTTGGCCTCTGGTACCTGGTTACTGGAAACTGGTCGCAAGTCGGAGCTGAGGCCGCCGTAATTCTTCCCCTTGGAACATCTCGGCGGGCACGGAGGCCCGCCCTACTAGGGCCACCAATTGCCATCAATCAAGTAGGGTCGGCCTCTGCGCCGACCAGGAGCCAGTCATCTGGAAATAGAGGCCAGGATCCAGTATCTATCATCCAGCAACCAGAGACCAGCTGCCAGCCACCAGCGACCAGCAACGAGCATCTTTACAACAACTTTTCAGTAGTTATACTATAGACAATATAAAACTGAAAATTCGGGAAAGGAGCTTCAAAGATGGAAGTTAATAAAGTGTTGTGGCCGACGGATTTTTCGAACAGTGCCGAAAAAGCGCTGCCCTATGTGACCGATCTAACCCAAAAATATGGGGCCGAAATCCACGTGCTCTATGTAATCGAAGATATAGCCCATCATGAATCCTGGTACGGTGACTTTGACAAAGCTAAAGTCGATAAGCTAATGGAGTGGGCCGATAAATCTGCCCATAAGCGTCTGGAACAGGTATGCGAAAAATATTTAAACAGTTGCCCGCTGTACATCAAGCATATAGCTGTTGGCGACCCGGCCCAGGAAATATTAAAGCTGATTGAAACCGAAGGTATCGACCTGGTCGTAATGGCCAGCAATGGTCAGCAAGGCAATTACCGTGTGGGCAGTGTGACCGATAAAGTCGTCAGAAATTCTGGGGTACCCGTCACAACGGTTCCGGTAGAGACGGAATAAAAAAGAAAAATTGCGAGTTGCGGGGGCCGGTTATCTCCTCAGTTTTGACACGTACCGGCTATAAAAATCCCAAATTTCAAGCTCCAATGACCCAAACACCAGCATATTGGGATTTGGAATTTCGAACATTGGGATTTGTTTGATATTTGGGAATTGAGATTTGTAATTTAAGGAAGCCACTCGAATATCCTTAAAATCCATCAAGGTTATCGGGCAGCACCGATCCTATTAGAAAGCAATTAACGCTATCCGCCTGATGTCTGTGGAAAGGCCGTATTGGCATAAAGATATTCCATCTTCTCCTTGTGCTTCAGCTCTTCGTTGGCCATTTTTGTAAGCATGGTTTTTAATTCGCTGTCGGCGTGCATATTGGCAAGTTCAGAATAGAACTGATGCGATCTGCTTTCCCGGTGGGCAGCCACCAGATAGACGTCCTGGGCGCTGGATTCCTTGCTGATCTCAGGTTCTTCCAGGTATTCTGCGATCCTGTATTCGATAACATCCGCCATTCTCAGGGCATCCGTACCGTAGTTGCCCTCGCGGTAGCCAACAAGAAACGCTTTGTGCTTTTTCTCTTCTCCGGCGATAAATTCGACCGTATCCCTGACACCGGCATCCTGGACTTTGCTGTGGATATCCATGTAAAAGTGATAGGCCTCTTCTTCCCTCTGTATCGCAAGATCAATCACATCTGCAATTGTTTTCCCCATGGAACGGCCTCCTTTCAAAATGGTAGGTTTGTTTGTAACCTAAAACAGTATTCCAAAAGGCGCAATAAAAAAAACCAACGCTTCGAGTTACGGGTTACGCGGACTATTCCATTTGGCCGTTAGCCGCCATGCGAACTGTGTTCTAATTTTATCCTTTTTGTGATAATGAGGAGTCTACCATATTATGTTAGTCTACGATGGAACATACCGCCTGAAGCCGGATAATGGGCAGGGGTTCGGGCCCGGACCCATTCGGAAATCGATGACGCTTGAACCAATTATATCAACTCTATGTAGATAAGGCATTGAATCGTGGAAAAAAACCAAAATATTACAACCTCAATCCTGGATGCTTTTGAAGACGGTATATATGTCATGAACCGGAACCTGGTGGTTGAATATATGAACAGTGCCATGGTTGCTGAATTTGGTGACGGCGTCGGCAAAAAATGCCACCAGCTGTTAAACCAATCCGAAGACAAATGTTCCTGGTGCCTTTCCGACGACGTGTTCGCTGGTAAAACTGTGCGGCGGGAGGTCTACGTCCCCCTGGTTGACAAGACCTACTACCTGACCGAAATCCCGTTTGAAAATGAAGAAGGGACTCTTTCCAAACTGAGTATTTATCACGATATCAGCAAACGTAAAATACAGGAGGAAATGCTGCGGGCCTCGGAGGAGGAGTTTAAAAACCTGTTCGAGCATGTGGCCAGCGGCGTTTTTATCAGCAGCAAGGAGGGCAAATTTTTAAATGCCAACCAGGCCCTGCTCGACATGCTGGGTTATGACAGCTTAGCAGGAGTTTCAGAATATCGACCTGCCCCAGGACCTGTACGTGAGACCCGGGGATCGGCGGACCTTTCAGGAAATGATGGAACTTGACGGCCGTGTGATCGACTACGAGGTTGAATTCAAGCGCAAAGACGGCAGCACCGTACCGATTCTGTTAACCGGGCATGCCCGCTATGACCAGCAGGGCAACATTATCGGTTACGAGGGCTTGAACGTCGATTTGACCCAGCGCAAGTTGATGGAAAAAGAACTGAGGGAAGCCTATGACTTCATGAATAAGATCGTTCAAAGCTCCCCCAATGCCATCACCGCCACCGACATGAAAGGTAATATTTTGATCTGGAACCAGGGTGCCGAGGAAACCCTGGGTTACAAGGCCAGTGACGTCATCGGAAAAATGAATATTCGCAAAATCTATCCCGAAGGCGTGGCCCGCAAGGTCATGCAAATGCTCAGAAGTGACAAATCCGGAGAGGTCGGCCGACTGAACACCTACCCAATGGTGTATGTCAGAAGGGACGGTGAGGTGGTCGAGGGCACCCTGTCGGCTGCCATCATCTATGATGCCAACGGAAATGAAATAGCCTCGGTGGGATCATTTGTCGATCTCCGGGATCGCTTGCAGATGGAAAGAGCCCTGCGCGACACCCAGGAACAGCTGCTGCAATCCGAAAAACTGGCCGCCATGGGGCGCCTGACATCCCAGATCGCCCACGAGTTGAACAACCCCCTTTACGGAATCATGAATACCCTGGAGCTGTTGAAAACCGAAATTCCCGCTGATAACAAGCGGCGAAAAATACTGGAAATGGCCCTTTCTGAAACCATCCGGCTCAGCGATCTGCTGCGCAAAATGCTCTCGTTTTCAAAGCCGGATCAGGAGGAGCGGCATCCGGTGGACATCAACTCGGTGCTCGATGAAATATTGCTGCTGCATGAAAAGCAGCTCAGGGAAAACGATATCAATATTGCAGTGACATTTGCAGAGGGGTTGAGCCTGGTAAATGCCTCCAAAAATCAGCTGCGCCAGGTATTTTTGAATATGGTGGCCAACGCCCGCGATGCCATGCCCGATGGCGGCATCCTGTCGGTGGTCACCGGCGGCGACACCGATACCGTTTACGTTGAAGTATCCGATACCGGCACCGGCATCAGAGAAGAACACCTGGATAAAATTTTTGACAGCTTTTTCACCACCAAAGGCGAAGTCAAAGGGGTCGGCCTGGGCCTTTCCGTCTGTTACGGCTTTATAAAGGATCATGGCGGGGATATCGAGGTCAAAAGCCAGGTGGGGGCAGGCACGACCTTCACGATATCACTGCCGGTGCATGTCGCTGAGGAGTCGCAGAAAGACAATAGCGAATAAAAATAGTTAATCGTTAATAATGTTTCTAACAACAACGAATAACACCCAGCATTTCCCTGGCCTCGTCGGGCGTTGCCACTTCATATCCGATCCGCTGAACAAGCGGCACCAGTTTTTCAACAAGCTCCAAATTGGTCTTGGCCACCTTACCCGGTGCATACTGGACACTGTCTTCAAATCCTACCCTGACCCCGGACGCTCCCAAACCAATGGCCGTGGCCAGCAGGGCGAAATCAGGCATCCCGTCGTGAACCACGCTCCAGGGAGCCCCTTCCGGCAGCAGGGATGCCAAATAGAAAAGGCTTCTGGGATCGGCCGGGGCGGCCCAGTGAGCCCCAAGAGCGAAATTGTAATAAAAGGGAGGTTTCAAGGTTCCCTCTTCGATCAGCATCTTTGCCGCGGCAACCATGCCGGCTTCGAAAATCTCCATCTCCGGCACCACTTTGTTTTCCGCCATCCGGCCGGCCCAGTACCGGATATCAGGGACACGATTGATATATACGTCTTCGCCGAAATTGACCGACCCCATGTTCAATGAAGCCACTTCTACCCGGGGGTCGGTTACGCTCACACATCGCTGCTCCAGGGTGAGGGTCGTCAGACCGCCGGTGGACCCCTGGATGATTATGTCCGATGACTCCCGGATGAGATCCAGCGTTTTTGCAAAATCAGAGATGTCTTCGGTCTGCTCCCCCCGGCTGTCCCGCACATGCAGATGAACCATGGACGCTCCTGCCCGGGTGCAGTCGATGACTTCTTTGGCGACCTCTTCGGGCGTCAAAGGGTTAAGGGATGGCGGCGCCACTTCCCTTCCCACCGGCGCGACCGCTACGATGATCTTTCTTGCTTTATTGCTTGCCATTTGCGGCTCCGTATCAATTCGTCCATTGGTAATTAGCTTGATTTTTACGGGGTCGGGGAGTTTTTCATTCAACCCGTGTCATTCCCCTGCGGCGGTATAAATTGCAATATGGGCCCATGTCAATACTTTATCCAATTAGTTTGTCTGAAGTGAGGCAAAATAAAACAAATGAAACCTAAATGACTGCTAAATCAGGCGAAAATATATTGCAGTAATGCAGCAGCCTATTGTATAGACCTTACCTCGGCCAATTCAAGGATTGTTAATCGCAAGCGAAGGAACCCGGCCGATATAACAAATTCGGACGACGGGATTGGCATGGCAAAATTTGCGTATTCATTCGGAATCATCATATTTGGGCTGGCACTGGGTTATATCCTTCAAATCCTTGTCAATCGCAAACGCATCAAGCTGCCGCCTGAAAAAACCGGTGCACTTTACGGATGTGGATCATTTACGAATATCGGCTCCATAGGCGCTTTGATTTGTTTTATTTTTATCGGCGAAAACGGCCTTGCTGGTGATCGTGCTGCCAATCCTGCTTATCATCATCGATCAAATATAGCTGATTGCATGATGACCCCCAAGAATCCTTTGCCAACACCTTCCAAACAGCACCAGCTTATTAACCTTCTTAAATAATTATTAATATTTTATAATATTAATTGTTGACAAGATACTCTGAACAGGATATTGAATTTTGCATACAATATATCAAAATACAAACGATAACCATTCCTGATAACAGGTAGATTGATGAAAGGACAGTGCGATGGTCAATCTGGGAGCCGAGCACGAAAATCTAGACCAAAAAGTTTATCTAATCCTCAAAAAAATGATTATCGAGCGCAAGCTGTTGCCCGGTGACAAAATCCCCCAGGAGAAGCTGGCCCGGGAATTGGGCATCAGTCGAACCCCGCTGGTCAGTGCCATCAAATATCTCGAACAAGAAAAACTGGTCGAAGCCAAACCGCGCCGGGGCTATTTTGTGCGCTTTTTCAGCATGCAGGAAATGGTCAGCATATTTGAGCTGCGGGAAGTTTTAGAAGGCCTGGCGGCCAGACGGGCCACCCGCCATATTACCGATCCCCAGATAAACCAGCTCAATAAATTCTTCCAACAATTTGATCCGTCTTCGGATATCACCGACTACAAAGCCTATTCCACGAGAAGACCGCGGTTTTCATAATTTTGTGGTCGACGTTGCCGCCAGGGAATTTCTAAAAAGTATCCTGCAGACCTATAACATCATCAGCTTCAGCTACCAGATGGTCACCTCGGAAGGGTTGGTAAGACCTCCCAACGAAACGATCCATGAGCATTTATCCGTTATCAATGCCATCAGTGATAGAGATGCGGATGGGGCCGAGAATTTGATGCGATTACATTTCAGGAAAACCATTGCAACGTTGAAACAGGAAATTGAAAACCAACAGCAGGGTAAAAGAATGAGCGCGTGATAAACCACTGAAGGATAACCGCATGACAGGATCTTAACTGCCGGACAAATTAACCGGAAAGGAGGGAAAGGAAATAAATCAGCGGTAGAATATTTTTAAAAACCAGGCGATTCCAAGGGGGACCCGCAAGGTCCATGAGCAAATTTCGACAACCAATAACATTGAAGGAGGGTTTGGAAATGAAAAAGATTATTATTTTTAGTCTGATTGTTCTTCTGGCCGTTACCACCGGTGCTTTTGCAAAAGACTTCCCCAAAAGAGATATCACCAACGTGGTCGTCTGGGGTGCCGGCGGCGGTACCGATACCTGCAACCGGATCATCAGCGCTGAAATGGCCAAATTCCTGGGCGTCAACATTAACGTCATCAACAAAACCGGCGGGGTTGCCGGTTCGGTCGGCATGAACTTTGGTTATTCCCGGAAACATGACGGCTATACCTTAACCGGCCTGTCCGAATCCAATGTCACCGCCGGTGTCCAGGGTGGCTGGGATAAAAAGTTTGATGTTTGGGATGTCTTTATTGTGGGCGGATCCCCGGATGTCATTTCCGTGACGCCCGACACGCCTTACAAATCCTTAAAGGACCTGATCGAAGCTGCCAAAGCCAATCCCAAAAGCATTAAAGCCGCCGCCAGTGGTGCCGGTTCAATCCATCACCTCAACCTGCTGGCCGTTGAAAACGGCTCCGGCGCCAAATTCAACTTCATTCCTTACAAAGGATCCGCGCCCAGCCAGAATGCGGCCATGGCAGGCGAAGTTTCGGTTGTCGTGACCTCACTGGCCGAGCAACAGCAACTGCTGCGGGGCGGCAAATTAAGAGCCCTGGGCATGTTGATCCCGAGTTCATTTGAGGTCGAAGGACTGGGAGCAATCCCCTCGTCCTTTGATTCCTACCCCGGACTGTCCAAGTACCTGCCGATTTCCCAGGCCATCGGCTTCGCAGTTCCGGCTGATGTTCCGGCTGATCGCAAAGCAGTCCTGGTGGATGCCTTCAATAAGGCAATCGCCACCGATAAAGTAAAAAAATGGGCCGCTGACAATTACTACCTGCTGTCGGGTAAAACCGGAGCGGAATCGAAGGCCGTGTTTGACGCCCTCGAATCAAATTTTGCCTGGACCCTCTGGGAACTCAAAGCCGCCAAAGTAGATCCGGCTTCACTGGGTATTCCGAAACCGTAAATCTAATAGTCTGAAGAAAGCCGGGTGCGATCCGGTACCCGGCTTTCTATGCCAAACGTCAATCAGGAACAGTTAGCGTTATTGTTAATCGTTATTGGTTAATAGTTTGTGACGATCAGCATCAGCTCTATGTATCCAGAATTCAGAAAATTCAATTAACGAATAACCAATAACTAATAACTTGTTAATTAAGCATGCAGTTCCCTGACGAGGGTAAAGTATAAAATTCTTTACAAACCGTTAAATCAAGGTAACCAATATCATGATGGATAAAGACAAACTGCGCAAAACAGATATTTATTCGGGCGCGGCCATATGCCTATTCGGGTTGTGGATAATTCTGCAGGCATTAAAGATGCCCATGAAAGACAGCTGGGGCGGAGTCCAGAACGTCTGGTATGTTTCTCCGGCAATTTTTCCGCTATTCGTGGGGTGCATGATCATGCTGTTAGGCGCCCTGCTCTGCCGCACAGCCCTGAAAATGGTCGGCTTCAAGGCCTTTGGTCAAACCGTTCGCTGGTTGCTGAGCAAATCGCTGTTGCAATTTTTTAACTCCATACCCAATCTGCGGTTTTACACCATCGTTGTTTTGTTTTTATCCTTTGTCTTTCTGATGATCCCACGGATCGATTTCTTTCTAAGTGCCTTTTTATTTCTGACTGTGTTCATTACCTCCTTTTACTTTGACGATGCCATGCTTCTCAAAAAACTTTTCTTTTTCTACCTGGCGGGCATCATGGTTCTGATCCTTTATTTTGCCCTCGGACTCGATGATCCCCTGGGCAAAATCGTACCGTTTCCGGCTGATATTCTGACGCTCTGTTTTATCGTTTCATACAGTGTCTACGCCTGGTTGCTGATTCGAAGCAACCCGGTGCTGCGCAAAAAATACCGGACCGCAATGATCGTCGCCGTCGTCTCTCCCTTGGTCGTCGGCATGATCTTCAAATATTTTCTCCTGGTGCCGATGCCGTCCGAAGGCCTGGTTGTGGCGGTTACGGATTACTTCTGGTACCTTGAATTTTAATGAAGGGACAAAGACCCAATGGTCATTCTTGAACGCATCGGGTTTTATTTTCAGACGGTAATTCATATTGCCTCTGACCCGGTCCATATCGCCATTCTTTTTGGCTCCGTTATTTTAGGAATTATTTTCGGGGCCATGCCGGGGTTGACATCCACCCTCGGCGTAGCGCTTTTAACCGCCCTGACTTACGGCATGGATACGGCCACCGCCATGCTCTGCCTGCTGGCCATCTATGTCGGCGGCACCTACGGGGGTTCCTATGCATCCATTCTGATCAATATCCCCGGTACGGCTGCCTCGGCAGCCACCGCCCTGGACGGATATCCGCTGGCCTGCAAAGGCGAGGGCGGCCGGGCCATCGGCCTGACCACCACGGCTTCGGCCATCGGTACGATTATCAGCATGCTGTTCCTGGTCAGTATTTCGCCGTTGATATCTTTTTTCGCACTCCAGTTTACATCCTTTGAATTTTTTCTCCTGGCCTTTTTCGGGATTCTGATCAGCGGTACCCTGACCAGCCCCGATCTGGTTATCAAGGGCTGGATATCAGGGTTTTTGGGGCTGTTTCTGGCCTGTGTGGGCCGCGACATGCTGCAGTACTATCCCCGGTTTACCTTTGGCATCCCTGAGCTTGACAGCGGGGTGGAGGTGGTCCCGGTCTTAATCGGCGCTTTCGGCATTCCGCAGATCATCCAGGTTCTCAAGGACCAGTTTCAGATCGGTGAAACCCAGAAATTCCAGCGTATTTTGCCTGAATTCGGCACGATTGTCAGGAATATTCCCAAGATTATAAGATCCGCCCTGATCGGAGTCGGCATCGGTGCGGTTCCGGGTATCGGGGAGGATATTGCCGCCTGGGTCTCATACGGTGCCGCGAAAAATGCATCCAAACACCCGGAGCGATTCGGCACGGGGGAATACACGGCGGTACTATCCACGGAAGTGGCCAACAATGCCTGCGTGGGCGGCGCCATGATACCGCTTTTGAATCTCGGTATACCGGGCAGTCCGCCGGCCGCCATGCTGCTCGGCGCGCTCATGCTGCACGGTGTCACACCCGGGCCGATGATCACATTTGAGCATCCCAACTTCATTATAGAGGTTGCCGCGATTCTTTTACTGGCATCTCTGACCATGTGGGTGGTGGGCATGCTGCTGGCCAAGCAGGTGGTCAAGGTGCTGCGGATACCGACCCAGATTTTTATGCCCATCATCGGCGTGCTTGTGTATCATCGGCTCCTATGCCCTGGGAATGAATATCTACAACCTGTACCTCATGCTGCCGGTGGGAATTATCAGCTATTTTCTGATCGAAATGGGGTACCCCATTGCACCGCTGGTGATCGGCGTTATTCTCGGCCCCATGGCGGATGAGAACCTGCGAAGGGCCCTGATGGTATCCCAGGGAAGTTTTATGCCGGTTTTCACCCGGCCGGTCGCCCTGGTTCTGTTTCTGATTATTGTGTGGACGGTGTTAAGCCAGTTTCCATTGTTTAAAGACTACAAAAATAAAATCGTTGCTAAAATATTTCCTCGCAGAGCCGCCAAAGCCGCCCTGCTGCCCAGGCAGTCTGAGGAAAAATAGACCCAATTGAGGAAAAATCATTTGGGAATTATCTGTTATACGTTATTGACCAGAGGTTGCGCCAGTTGGCCCGTTAGCCGGTTAAAATTGAATCGGCAACCTTTATTGACACGGGCTCAACCGGCTTAACGGATAAACCGGCCAACCTGACCTAAGCTCGGATCTTCATAGCTGCGGCAAGTTGCATGGCATCCGGGCAAATGCGAATAAGGAGATCCAAATTGGCAGGCGTATCACCAGCCTATTTTATTTCACGTTACACCGATCGGTTTACACCGGCGGACGTGTGTGAGGGACTTGCTGAAATAGCCGAACTCGGATTTGAGCATTTTCAGCCCGAAGTTTTCCATCTGGAAAACCTGGCTGATTGGATAAACGGTGGCAGCCAGCAAGTTCGGCAGTGTTCGGAGGACCTCGGGCTGCGGCCGTCTCAGTTTGTCGCGCATTTTATGCTAAAGGCCTTCAGCGATGCGCCAAGTGTCATGTCCGATTCAGGGCTGGTGGAAATCGATTCTGTTCTTCAAATCATAGATTGCCTTGAATACTGCCCGATCATTACCATTCCCCTCGGAGCCTTCGACGCTCAGGGAATTGTCAAACCCGGTGATTATATCGCCCTGTTTAATCGTTGCGTTGAAAAAATCGGACAATTGCTCGTCCAGGTTGAGGGGGCCGGCCGACGCCTGGCACTGGAGATCATGCCGTCAGCCGTTATCGGCGGAATTGATGGCTTCAGGCGTCTGTGTGATCAGCTGAATACAGATACCCTGGGTTTAAACTATGACACCGGCCATGCCTGGGCCGCTAAAGAAAACCTTTACATGATTCCGGCCAAACTCAATGGACAAATTCTGGGAACCCATTTTTGCGACAATTTGGGACACGAGAATTTATCCCTGCGCCCCGGGGCAGGCTCGATCAACTGGCCCGCAATCATCGACGGCCTGGGGACTTCCGACTACAAAGGCTCTTTTGACATTGAAATTATCTGTACACCGGAAGCCGTGAGGCAGGAATACAGCCAGGGCCGGGAGTTTATCGAAGCGATTTTAAACCGCTGTGAAGACTTGCGGTCAGCCAATTGAGTCAATAATCAATTGGGATGTTTTTCATCCCATCTGGACCAAACACGGAGGAAGCAATGCTAAAGATGGCAATTATAACAGGCTTTTTATCGAAAACCAAAGATCGTTTTCACGAGTATAACGAAGCCCTCGATCTGGACCAGAAGTTCAAGTTGATGACGGATATCAATGGCTATGACGGGGTTGAAATTGTTTACCCCTATGAGGTAAGTGACCCGGAAGAAACCAAGGCCCTTTTGAAAAAACATGGCTTAAGCGTTGCCGCGATTAATGTCAACGTCAAGGCCGAACCTGAATTTCGCAACGGTGGCTTGACCTCTCACAATAAAGAGATTCGTCAAAAAGCGACTCAGTTTATCAAAGAAGCCAAGGACTTTGCCGCGGCCGTGGGTGCCGATAAAGTAACCTGTTGCCCGCTGGGGGACGGCTATGAATTCTCCTTCCAGTATGATTACGCCCAAACCTGGAAATACCTGGTGGAAACCTTCGGCGAGGCGGGGTCTCACAATCCGGATATCCCGCTTTTTATTGAGTACAAACCCAGTGAAACCAGGGGGCACTGCTTTGTCGACACCGCGGCCAAGGCCCTCTGCCTGCTAAACGACATCCAGAACAACAACATGGGCGTGACCCTTGACTTCGGCCATTCGATGTACGGCAATGAAAATCCGGCCGAAGCCTTTGTCATGCTGGCTGAAAGCCCATACAAATGCTATGTTCACATCAATGACAATGATGGCAAGTGGGACTGGGATTACTTCTGTGGCACCAAGCATTTTCTGGAATATGTCGAGTTTCTGTACTACCTGAAAAAATACGGCTACAATGACTACCTGACTTCTGATACATCTCCCACTCGCTGGGACATCAACGGAACCTTTGAAGCCAACAGCCGCATATCCAACCGGATCTGGGAGCTTCTCGACAGAATCGACACCGCCGATTTTGAACGGCTAATTGCCGGCGACGATTATTTGAAAACCTGGCAGTTTATTGAAAACAATATTTTTTCATTGAAATAGGAAAGAACTTTGAACAATCCGCTAATAATCAGCACAGCAGCCTATGACGGCTATGACCTTGACGTGGCCTTCAGAGAAATAGCTGCCAACCGGAGTGGACCTGGTGGAGGTCGCCTTTATCGAAGGCTACACGGATCCGTTTACCGAAGAGTATTTCACCGAAGAAAACGCTTCCAAAATCTGCGCCCAACTGGATGAGTACGGGCTCCAATGTGTGTCTTTTTCCTCCCATGTGGATCTTGCCCGGGAGGGAATCGTTGATATATTCAAAAAGCGGATGGCCTTTGCCCGGCAATTGGGGGCGCAATATATCATCTCAAATGCCGCCCCGCTGCCAGATAAAAGGCAATTTATGGAAAATATCGCTCAGCTGGGACAAACAGCGGCCTCTCTGGACATGATCATCGCCCTTGAAAACCCCGGTGACGGCAATCCCAATGTGATCGATTCCGGTCAACCGGCTGCCCGCGCCATTGAAGAGATCGGTTTGGACTCGGTCAAAATTAACTACGATTTTGGCAATCTACTGTCCCATTGCTTCGGCAAATTGAAGCCCGAACAGGATTACAAACAGGTGCTGGCCCAGACGGCTCATTTTCACATCAAAGATGTGGCCCAGGATGACGCCGGCTTTTATTTTACCGAGATCGGCGAGGGCACCATCGACTATCAAACGATATTGGAAGAACTGGCGGCTGCCTCGGATTCCGTGCCATTGTCTCTGGAGATTCCCCTTAGAGTCACCCGCGCCCCGGATGCGTCTCCCCGCAGGGCTTCGCAGCCTGTCGATTTGGCGGAGATCCGCAGGGTAATCACGGGTTCTGTGAATTTTGTGAAACAGGCGATTAACGGTTGAGCCCGTTAGTCCGGTTCCCGGTTAACCGGTGGTCCCGTTGGCCCATTTGGCCGAGTAATTATTATATACGGGCTAACCGGCACACGGGCCAACGGACAAACCTCTACAATAGATGCATCGATTAGATGCGGTGCACCCTGTTATTTTTAGCAACTACAGAAATTGGAGAAGAAATTATGAAAAAAATAGCTATTGGCTGCGACCCCAATGCTGATGCGCTCAAAGAAGCCATTGTCAAGCATCTGGCGGAGCTGGGTTATGAATGCGAAGATTATGGCAGCAACGATCCGATTTATGCTAATGTCGCCATTGCGGTGGCAGAAGCCGTGGCCGCGGGCAAACACGACCGCGGCATACTGATGTGCGGTACGGGAATCGGCGTGAGTATTGCCGCCAACAAGGTGCCCGGGGCTTACGCCGCCCTCTGCTCGGATGCCTATTCCACCGAGCGATCCATAAAAAGCAACAATGTCAACATCATGACCCTGGGGGAGCAGGTCACGGGAGTGGAACTTGCCAAAAGCCTGGTGTCCATCTGGATGAAATCGGAATACACGCCCGGCGGCCGCTCGGAGCCCAAGATTCAGCGAATTTGTGATTATGCCCAAGAGCACCAGAAATAGACAGAGCGGTTTATGCATTCATGGCGCTCCAAATATACCTTAGGAGGTATGAAGAAAGAAAAAAATCCCAAAATTCAAGCACCAAATTACAAATAAATCTCAAATTCCAATTTCAATGACCCAAATGTTTGGTATTTCGAATTTCGGTCCTTGTGATTTGTTTGAAATTTGTGTTTTGTGATTTGGGATTTAAATAAGGTTGTATTTTATTAAACTTGGGATCTTTTTTTTCGGATTTAAGAAGGGGGAAATATGAAAAAATTTATTAACGATCCATATGACGTAGTTGATGAGATGCTGGAAGGTTATCTGGATGTTCACAAAAAGTATGTCCGCAAACTGGATACCGCGCGGACCGTTGTCAGGACCGATGCACCGGCAGCCGGCAAGGTGGGCGTTATCACCGGCGGCGGGTCGGGTCATAAGCCGGCATTTATCGGATTTGTCGGCCAGGGAATGCTGGACGCCGTGGCGGTGGGTGAGATATTCACTTCTCCGCCTCCCCTGGCCTGTTTTGAGGCCGCCAAGGCGGCTGACGGCGGCAAAGGTGTGCTCATTTTGCTGGGAAATTATGCCGGTGATGTGATGAATTTCCAGCTGGCGGCCGACATGGCCAAAGCCGCCGGCATTGCGGTGGAGCAGGTCATCTCCACCGATGACGTGGGCTCAGGCCCGAGGGAGGAAACCCACAAACGCCGGGGAGTTGTCGGCGCCTTCTTTGGCTGGAAAGTGGCCGGCGCCAAGGCCGCGGCCGGCGGCAGCCTGGAGGAATGCAAAGCCGTGGTTGAAAAGGTCAACGCCAACACCCGCACCCTGGGTGTGGCCATCTCGCCCTGCACGGTGCCGGCCAAAGGTTCCCCCACCTTTACCCTGGCCGAAGATGAAATGGAATATGCCGTCGGCCATCATGGTGAAGCCGGAACCGCCAAGATCAAAATGATGACCGCCGACGAAATTACCGAAAAGATGACCCTGCAAGTAATTGACGACCTGCCCTTCAAAGCCGGCGATGAGGTGGCCGTATTGATCAATGGCCTGGGGGGGACACCGCAGCTTGAATTATACATCTGCTACCGCAAAGTAAAGCAGATGCTGGATGAAAGGAAAATAACGGTCGGCAGCTCCCACGTGGGCGAGTTTTTTACCGGTCTGGAAATGGCGGGCTTTTCAGTAACCCTGATGAAGCTGGATGATGAATTAAAAGAACTGCTGGCAGCCCCGGCGGATACGCCTGCTTACAAACTGTAACTTCCAAATGAGCATTTGGCTCATTTGGGGCCTGAGGAAAATCAAAAATGCCAGATACAATATCAACAACCCAAATGCACAAAGCACTGGAAGCGATGTGCGACACCATCGAGGCTGAAAAAGACACCCTGTCGGATTTGGACGGGGCCATCGGTGACGGCGACCACGGTGTCAACATGGCCAAATGCTTCCGGGAAGTCAAAAAAAAACTGGCCGAAAGTTCGGCCGCGGATATGAATGCGCTGTTTAATGATGTCGGCATGGTGGTGCTAAATTCAGTGGGCGGTGCCATGGGTGCCCTTTACGGGACCTTCTTTCTAAAAATGGCCCAGGAAAGTGCCGGAAAAAGAGAGCTGGGTTTGAACGATCTGGTTGGTATGTTTCAAACTGCCGAACAGGGTATCCTGGATATCGGCAAAGCCAGCCTGGGGGACAAAACCTTGATCGACACCCTGTCTCCGGCGGTCAGAGCCCTGGAGCAAAGTGCCAGGGATGGGCTGGCCCTGCCAGAGGCCCTGGGGAATTTCGAGCAAGCCGCGCAGCAAGGCATGGAATCCACCAAAGACATGCTGGCCAAAATGGGCCGCGCCAGCCGGTTGGGTGAAAGAACCATCGGCCACCAGGATGCGGGCGCCACGTCCTGTTATTTTATTTTACGCTCGCTTGCTTCCGCTATTGCATCCTAGCAGGGAAAAACCAGCCCTGGGAAAAGGAGGAATTTAAAATGAAATATCGTTATCTTGGATCTTCGGGCCTGCTGATGTCACGCATAACCCTTGGAACCATGACTTTCGGGGCCCCGGATTGGGGGTGCGATGAAAAGGCTTCCCATGCAATTATTAAAAAATACATCGAAGCCGGGGGCAATACCCTGGATATTGCGGACATCTATGCCGGCGGGCGGTCCGAGGAGATCGTGGGCAACCTCATGCCCGAGCTGAACCGCGACGGGCTCATTATCGCCAGCAAATGTTCCCTGCCGTCGGGTCCCGCCATCACGCAGTTTGGTGCCAACCGCAAACAGATCATCTCCTCTTGTGAAAAGAGCCTCAAACGGCTGAAGACCGATTATATCGACCTTTACCACATCCATGTCCCCGATCCGATAACTTCCTGTGAGGAAACCCTGCGGGCCCTGGACGATCTCGTGCGGCAGGGCAAGGTTCGTTATACGGGCTCCAGCATGTTTTTCGGCTGGCAGCTGACCAAGGCCCAGGGCATATCCGCACGGTACAATCTGGAAAAGATGGTGGCCGGTCAATACATCTACAGCCTGATTCACCGCGAGTTGGAAAGGGAAACCATACCGGCGGCCGTAGATGCGGGCATCGGCATCACCTGCTTCAGCCCGCTCGGCGGCGGACTGCTGACCGGCAAATACCGGGGACAGGAAAAGCCGGAAGCAGGCACCCGTGCCTCCTTTCGAACCGCTGTGGACGGACCGCGGTTCTGGCACCCCAGAGGGTACAAGACCGCTGAAATCGTGGCGGATGTTTCTGAAAAATCCGGAATCCCCATGGTCAAGCTCGCCATTGCCTGGCCCCTGGGACACAAATTCGTCACTTCGGTAATCATCGGCGCCAAAAACGTCGATCAATTCGAAGAGAACATGGCGCCTGCTGACTGGGATCTACCCCGGGAGGTCTGGCAAGAATTGGAACAAAGGACCCGTCCCGAAGAAGAATATATGACCTGGTACAATAAATTGAATTCCGACCGCTTTTTCAATGCCAGCGAATTGCATGACGTGGAAGTGCAGCGGATTTAAAGCGGTTGCCTTACCTTCTCAATTTGGACTCAGTGTTAGGGTATGTTGGGCGTGATCCTTAATGGCCTTATCGCTGAACCACCAGTAGACCTTATCACCATTCATATATGGTTCCACCTGGTCGGTGGTATGGGGGTCAAACTGCCGGCCGGTAACCCCACCGGGCAGAACCGCCAGGATCTTATCGGGATCGGCCAGATCGGCCACCATCCGCATCGATGCCGGAATTTTAACTTTATAGGGTTTGGCAAATTCGTATAGCCCCCGATACAGGGTTTCCCCGGAGCCGGGTGCGGGATGAAAACCGCCGCCCAACCACTCCGCACCAGGTCCCGACCGCCGGATGGGGCTGACAAATTCATGCACATGCAGCTTACCCCACAACCATTTGGCCGGATCGGCACCCAAAGTGGGCGCCAGCTTTTCAGCTGCTTGCAGCGCCGCCAGGTGGAAGAGCTCGTCCCGGGTTTCCTTTCGGTCGGCTGTGCTGACATTGTCAAACCAGGGCGAATTATTTTCGAGCACCATTTTTTGAAGCCTCTCCTGCCAGAAATACCAGTTATTCAACATGGTGAGGGCCAGATCCTCACCGAGTTCGTCGGCATAAACCAGCTGGGCAAACTCCCGGTATAGCGCCTGAAAGACGGTTGGTGCCGCCTTGTCCACTGAGTCGCCAAAATTCCAATCCGCGAGTAACTGTCCCATTTTTTGGGTGTCCCCATGGGCCAAAAGAACCCGGCTCATGATCGGCGCAATGGTTTTGGCCATCAGGTTGAGCGTATCCCGCTGGAAAGCCCAGTGGTCGTCGGCCGACTTTTTGACAGGGGTGTCCAACAACTCCATCAGCCGCCGATAGCGGTAAGTGGGCGAGGCGTGGGTGGTGTAGTGATAGGGGTAATCTCGGCCGACCGTAAGGTGATTACAGGTGCCCAGCCATCCCCGTTCAGGATTGACGGCATGGGGCATATCTTCCCAGGGTATCCAGCCGGTCCAGTTGTCTTTGCCGTCTTTGACTACATAGGGCACCAGTCCCTCGCCCCGGCGACGGATGGGAACCTTGCCGGTGGTCTGCCAGCCGATGTTGCCCCTGGAATCGGCAAATACGAGGTTCAAGGCAATTTGGTTAGCGTCTTCAAGGGCCTGTCTGATTTCTTTAACGGTGCGGCACCAAAATAATTTATCAAATCCGAGTGAGGATGACTGGGCCTCGAAACTTGACCATCTCATTGTTACAACATTATCGGTTTTCAATCCGGGTAGGATACCGGATATGACCGGTCCCCTGCGGGTCAATCTGATTTTAATTTTCTCCTCGCTAAAGCCGCCGGCGGCCTTTTTGTCTTTTAATTTCAGGGTTTCTTCGATCACTTCAAAGGGTATGGAAACAGAGCCTTCGAGATAATTATCCGGATTGTCGGGATCCACGGTTTCAACATAGAGGTCCTGGGTGTCGCCGTAGGCATTGGTCGCCCCCATGGCAATATAATCGGTCCGGCCAATCACCATCCCGCCGAAACCGGGAAGGGTTATCCCCACCGCTCGCAGATCGGGGAGAATCAGACCGCAGGAATACCATGGGCCCGGCAGGATCGAAGCGCTCTGGTGGGTATCATTGGCAACTATGGGCTTGGCCCCTGAGGATCGTTTGGGGCCGGTGACCCAGTTGTTACTGCCGATCTTCAGGGGAAAATCATCTAAATAGGAAATCAGGTTTTTATCGAGTTTTAAATTCAGCGCGATCTTCTGATAGGATGAATCCACTATTTGGGCCGCCGTGGCGGTCTCGTCGTCCGGATTGATGTTAATGGGAAAAATCTCAGCCGCTTTGTCCGGACCCAGTTTTTCAATCAGCATCTGGGCTATAATTTCGCTGCCGATATTGGCTGCGCTGGCCCACCCCAGGTAGTATACAATCGTCAGTGAGTCCAGGATGCTCCAACGAGAAGGCTTGATTCCCGCCAGCTTGAATTCCAGGTGGATATTTTGCGGGCGGGTTTCGATGAAGGCATTGACGCCGTCGACATATTTTTGGAGGAAGTTGCGGGTCTCATCATTGAGTTTCGCAATATGTTGTTTAGCATGGCGGCGAAAGCCCAGGGTGCGCATTCTCACGTCCAGTCCCTTGGCCTTCTCCCCGGCCAGTTCCCCGATGCGACCGGAGGCTAATAACCGGGTCAATTCCATCTGAAAAAGCCTGTCCTGGGCGGTAACGAATCCCTGGGCGAGAATGAGATCTTCCATATTCCGAGCATAAATATAGGCCATGCCCTTTTCATCGCGGTGAACCGTCACCGGTTCATTCAAACCGGGAAGGGATAGATTCCCGTCTTGGGTGTATTTGTTCAAAGGGGAGGCACCGAAAGGATTGATGAGGAAAACAACGGCGATGACGGCCAGCAGGAGTAAAATGATAAACAGCCCTAAAAACCCTTTAAACCACTTCATGTTCAGCCTCCGATCGTGACAGGTCAAATTTTGCTGATTTTGGATGGGCGCGCCAACGATATACAAAGAATAATCAAAATTGACAACCAAAAATCATGGTCTGAAATAAGCGAAATCGAATAATAATAAATATAATAAATTTAATTTCTATAAACTCACCCTACTCCGACAGGGCATCATTATGTAGTTATATCTATGATTTATTAATATTTTATAGGTATTAAAAACAATTTAAAAAAAACTTGACAGCCCTCTTAAACTATATTAACTATAAAAACTGTAATAACTGTAAAACAAAAGGAGCCAGCCATGGAGGACGTACTCACTGTTTTTAAAGCCAGCCAGTATTGCAACGTGTCTCCCAAAACCATTATCAACTGGGTCGAGTCAGGACATATCAAGGCTTACAAGACTGTGGGAGGCCATCGCCGCATCAACAAAACAGACCTGGAGACGTTTATGACCAAACAGGGCATCCCGATTCCCAATGGCGCGCCGCAGGAAGGGAAACTAAAAATCCTGGTGGTCGACGATGATCCCATTATAGTTGAAACCATCGTTCAGGCCCTGGAGGAGGATGAATTCGACTACGAGGTGATTTCGGCCTCCGACGGGTTTGAGGCCGGATTGCAGGTTAACCATTTCGCACCCAACCTGCTGATACTGGACATCATGATGCCCGACATCAAAGGCTATGAGGTCTGCAAGAAAATCAAGGGAAATCCGGACACCAGGGATACCAAAATAATCGTTCTGTCGGCCTATCTGGATGAGGACAAGTTCAAAAAAATGAAAGAGAACGGAGCGGATGCCTGTTTTTCCAAACCGTTCCCCCTGCCCCAGCTGAAGGAAGAGGTTGCCCGGCTGCTTGGCTTAAAGGATTGAATATTGACGAATGACAAATGACTAATTTTGGAATTCGCTTCGCTCGACCATTTACATTCAAATAAATATTATCGATAGAATACCTTCATTATTCAATAGTCAATATTCATTCGTTATTCGAAAGGGGAGGCAAAAATGAAACTTAAAGATGCCTTGAAAAAAAAGAAATTTGTCGTCACCTCCGAGGTTCAATCACCCATTGACCAGGAACCGGAGGATCTTGTCCGCAGTTTAAGCAAAGTGCGCGGGCGCGTGGACGGCATCTCGCTGTCTGAGGTGGAGCTCGAGGGCTTCGTCGGCGACACAATCAAAACCTGTGAACTGCTCAACAAAAGCCAGCTGGAGCCGATATACCAGACCACCACCCGTGACAAGAACCGCCTTCAACTCCAAAACGACCTGGTGGACGCCCACAGCGCCGGTATCGACAACCTGCTGGTATTTACCGAAGATTACCGCATCACCGGTGACAGCCTGCAGGAAATGATGTTTTTTCACGTAGATGCCGGAAAATTACAGTCCGTGCTGGAAAACATCCGCGAGGGCCAGACCGTGGAAGGAGATTCACTGGAATCCAAAGCTGATTTTCTCCTGGGATCCGGGGTCGAATCCTCGTGGGGCAAGAATGTGCCGGATCTGGAAATGAAAGAAATGGAGGAGATGACCAAAATCGGCACCGGTTACTTTCTGACGACGCCTGTTTTTGATGTGGATCGATTTGCACATTTTTTAAAGCAAGCCCAAACTTTCGGGGTTCCGGTCATCGCAGAGGTCATGATTTTGCGCACCGCGGGTATGGCACGTTTTTTAAATCGCCACCTCAAATCCGGTATGGTCCCGGACTGGATTATTCAGAAACTGGCCCGCGAACCGGATAAACAAAAAGCCAGCATTGAAATTTTTTCGGACATCGTCACCGGCCTGAAGGACCTGTGCCAGGGGGTTCACATTATCACCATCGGAGGCGAAGAAAAGCTTAAAAGCTATCTTGACGCTGCAAAGCTAAAATAGACCGAGTTGCGAGTTTCGGGTTGCGGGTAAAGACGGTGACATTCCGACAGATCCCACAACACGCACCGCGTAACGCGCAACACGTAACTCGCAACTCGCAAAAGGAGCCCTTCCCTTGGAAACCATCGCTTTGACCATTGACGGCAGGAAAATCATCTGCCCAGCCGGAATGAGTATTTTAGAGGCTGCTGAGCAAAACGGCATAAAAATTCCCAAACTCTGCCACCACCCTGATCTGAAACCATTTGGCGCCTGCCGAATGTGCCTGGTGGAGGATGAAAAAACGGGACGTCTCATGGCTTCCTGTGTCACGCCGGCGGCACCGGAAATGGTTGTTCAAACCACCAACGAGCGCATCACCAAACACCGCCGCAACATCGCCCGCCTGATGATCGCGGAGCATCCGGAATCCTGCATTGTCTGCAGCAAAGGCAACCGCTGCCGGCTGCGCTGGGTCGCTGCCCAGCTGGGGGTGGGCGAAACAGACCTCTACCACATGCCCAACTACAAGCCCTATGAAGAAGCCAACCCCTTTATCATCCGGGATTTGAGCAAGTGCATCCTATGCGGCAAATGCATCCGTGCCGACCATGAGCTGGTGGCGGTCGGCGCCATCGATTATAACCTGCGCGGTTTCAGCTCCCGTCCCGCCACTGCCCATGAGCTGGGCCTGGAACAATCCAGCTGTACGTTTTGTGGAACCTGCGTCAGCATGTGCCCGACCGGGGCCCTGTCTGCCAAAAACAGCCAATATGTGGGCAGTCCCGAGAAGGAAGCCGTTTCCATCTGCGGGTTCTGTTCGGTGGGCTGCAGCCTGGTCATGGGTGCCACGGGTGAGCGCATCGTCGATGTCAACCCGGCACAGCTGCCGGGCAGCGTCAACAAAGCGACCCTGTGCGTACGGGGGCATTTTGCCCATGACTTTTTGAACTCACCCCAACGGCTGATCAGTCCCCTGGGACGCAAAAACGGTGAAACCGAAAACAGATGAACTGGTCCCTCTGGCCTGGGATGATGCGCTGGGCACCATCTCCAAACGCCTGCTTGAAATTAAAAGCGAAAATGGCCCCCAAAGCATCGCCTTTCTGGGCTCTTCCAAATGCTCCAATGAAGAAAATTATCTCTTCGGAAAAATTGCCCGGTCGATCATCGGCACCAACAACATCGACAACGGCGGATACATATACGGCCAACCCCTGTTAAAAATTCTGGATGAAAAGACCGCCGGCGGATATCGCCTCAATCGACTGGCCGATCTTGAAAAGGCGGAAGCCATTTTAGTCCTGGGCGCGGACCCCACGCATTCTGTGCCGGTGGTCAGCTATTATCTAAAAAAAGCGGCTCAAAAAGGCGTCCCTTTAATCCTGGTGGATCCCCGCCGAACCGAACTGGCGGCTTTCGCTTCCATCTGGCTGGCCATCAAGCCCCAATCCGATCTGGAACTGATCAACGGTCTGGCCGCCCTGCTCCATGAGCACAAGGCTTATGACTCATCATTTGTCGATCAGTACACCGAGGGCTTCAGCCTTTTCCGCTATGGTCTGTCATCGCTGGATGTGGACCGGATCAGCTCTTTGACCAGCCTGGGCATTACTGCCATCAATGAGACCGTTAGCTTACTGGAACAGAAAAAAATCGCCATTGTCATCGGTCACGGGATTATTCAACAAAAAAACGCGCTGCACACATTAGGGGCCATTCTCAACCTGTCCCTGATGACCGGCAGCCTGGGTTCTCCCGGAGCGGGTCTCTTCGTCCTTGCCAGGGAAAACAATCAGCCGGGCGCCATGGATATGGGTGCCGCACCGGATTGTCTTCCCGGTCGCCAACCCCTTGACGACGAAGCCGCACGAAAAAAATGGGAGAAGAACTGGAAAACAACTATATCACCGGATCCCGGCCTGAACCTGGTGCGGATGATCGAAGCGGCTGAAAACGGCAGCCTGAAAGCCCTGTATATCATGGGTGAAAATCCGCTGCGGGCGCTACCCGAAACTAAACGGGTAAAAAAGGCCCTCGCCAAGCTGGAATTTCTGGTGGTCCAGGATATTCTCAACAATGAAACCACCCGGGTGGCGGATGTCGTCCTGCCGGGTGCGGCTATCAGCGAGAAACAGGGCTCCATCACAAACCTGGAGGGCAGAATTCAAACCTTTCAACCGGTGGTGTCCCCGCCGGGAAAAGCCCGGCCGGATTGGCAAATACTGGATCTTCTGGCAGCAGAGTTGAGCGACAGTGAAGCTTACGGATCCATTGAGAAGGTAAGGAGCGAAATTCGTCAGCTGGTACCGGCCTATGGATCTTTAAACGGTAAAGACCAGGGGTGGATTAAACCGACCAATGAGAAGGCGCTTTTTAAAGCCCGGGGCGCGGATGAACTCATCTCCTTTTATCCGGTGGTGTCCACCGAAGATGACCCGGATGACAAGAATTATCCTGTAACCGCCATCATCGGATCGCTGAGATACCAGCTGGGCAGCGGCACCCGCACCCACGCATCGAACCGCATTCAGGGGTTTGATCTGGCCGGCCAGGTGGAAATCTCGCTCCAGGACAGTGCCGGCCTGAACCTGAAAGATGATGACACAGTCACCGTTACGTCAGCCTCCGGGAGCGTCACCCGCAAGATTCGAATCGATCAAAGCCTGGGCGCCGGTCAGATTTTTATACCAACAGGCTATAACGACAATGACGCCATGAACCTGTTGGCGTTGTCCGATCTAACCCAACCGGGGTCACCCGGCTGGAAGACGGTCCGTGTGAAGCTAACGCTTCACAGTTCATAGGTCTTAGTTCATAGCTCATGGAAAAATGATAAAAATCCTTTCGACTATCAGCTATGAGCCATGAGCTAACAGCTTTAATTTGGCGTGTTTCGTTTTTGGTGTTTGGTGAACTGATGATACCGAAACCACTAACCAAACACTAAATACCAAAAACCAAACACCAAGGATGTTATAAATGCAGCCACCTGAAATCGACCTGACCAAACTCGATGCCATCATTGATCGCCACAAAAGCGGCAAATGGGAACTGATTCCCCTGCTGCAGGATGTGCAGGAAACATTCGGCTATGTCCCGCCGGAAACAATCGATCCGATAGCCGAAGCGCTGAATCTGTTTCCATCACAGGTCCAGGGGGTGGTTACTTTTTACTCGGGATTTTCATTGAAACCCAAGGGCAAATATGTGTGCCGGGTTTGCCGCGGCACCGCCTGTCACGTCAAGGGCAGCCGCAGCATTTTGCGGCTGATGAAAAAGGAACTCGGCCTGGAGGAAGGCGAAACCAGCCCGGACTACCAGTTTACGCTGGAAACCGTGGCCTGCCTGGGCGCCTGTTTTCTGGCACCGACGATGATGGTCAATCGCGATTATTTCGGTAAGCTTTCCCCGACCAAGATGACCAGTGTCCTGGGAGAATATCGCAAAAAAGGAAGTGAGTAAAAATGGAGAAGCTTTCATCCATCGGACAACTCGAGTGGTTCCGCAACAAGATTTTGTCCCGCAGGCAAGAGGGCATCATCGAAGTGCATGTATGCATGACCGGCTGCCGTGCCTACGGCGCGGCCGGTGTTTTGGAAGCCCTTAACGACGAGGTCAAAAGTCAGGGACTTTCAAAGCAGGTTGAAATCCGCGCCACCGGCTGCCACGGGTTTTGCGCCAAGGCCCCGGTCATCGCGATTGAGCCCATGGGGGTTCAATACCAGGAAGTGGAACCGGATGACGCCGGCGATATCGTCGTCAAGACCCTGAAAGAAAATCAGCTGATCGACCGCCTGGCCTACCGCGCCCCCAAAACCTTCCAGCCGGTATTTTACCGCAACCAGATCCCTTTTTACGCCAAGCAGGAACGCCGGGTGCTGGCCAACTGCGGCCGGATCGATCCCACCAATATCGAGCATTACATCGCTGCCGGCGGATACCAGGCCCTGATTAAAGCACTGTCCAAGATGGCCCCCGACCAGGTCATCGAAGAGGTCCTGTCAGCCAAACTCAGGGGGCGGGGCGGAGCCGGTTTTCCCACCGGCTTAAAATGGAAATTCGCCCGCCAGTCCGAAGGGCGCCCGAAATATGTCGTCTGCAACGCCGACGAAGGGGATCCGGGAGCCTTTATGGACCGGGCTATATTAGAAGGCGATCCCCACGCGGTGGTGGAAGGTATGCTGCTCGGCGCCTACGCCATGGGCAGCGAATACGGTTTTATCTATGTCCGCGAAGAATATCCCATCGCCATCGACCATCTGAATATCGCCATCGACCAGGCCAACGAGCTGGGACTGCTGGGGGAAAACATTCTCGGCACCGGATTTAATTTCGATCTGTCGCTGAGGCTGGGTGCCGGGGCCTTCGTGTGCGGGGAGGAAACCGCCCTGATGGCCTCCATTGAAGGCCAGCGCGGCATGCCCCGGGCCCGACCGCCTTTTCCGGCCCAGGCCGGCATTGATGCCAAACCCACCAATATCAATAATGTGGAAACCTGGGCCAATGTGCCGCTGATTGTCAAAAACGGCGCCGGCTGGTACGGCGAAGTGGGCACCGAAGACAGCAAGGGCACCAAGATTTTTTCACTGGCCGGCAAGGTCAACAACACCGGCCTGGTGGAAGTGCCCATCGGCGCCACCGTCAAGGAGGTGATTTTTGACATTGGCGGGGGCATTCCCAAAGGTCGGCAGTTTAAAGCGGTCCAGATGGGCGGGCCGGCCGGCGGCTGTGTTCCGGCCCAGTTTTTAAATCTGTCCATTGACTATGACACTGTCCAGCGCATTGGCGCCATCATGGGATCGGGCGGCATGGTGGTGATGGATGAAAACAACTGCATGGTGGAAATCGCGCGCTTCTTTTTAAGCTTCACCCAGTCGGAATCCTGCGGCAAATGCGCACCCTGCCGCCTGGGCACCACCCAGATGCTGGAAATCCTCACCCGCATCACCCGCGGCCAGGGCCGCTTGGAGGATATCGACACCATCCGCGAACTGGGAGAAACCTTGACCGAAGCGTCTTTGTGCGGCCTGGGCCAGGCCTGCCCCAAACCGGCCCTTTCGACCCTGAAATATTTTCTCAAAGAATACGAGGACCACATCAAGGAGCATCGCTGTGCCGGTGCGGTGTGCGACTCCATGGTCATCTCCGCCTGCCAGCATGCCTGCCCGGCCGGCATCGATGTGCCCAATTATGTGGCTGCCATAGCCGACGGTGAATATGAAAAATCCGTTGACATCATTCGCGAGCGCAATCCCTTCCCGGCGGTCTGCGGCCGCATCTGCATTCACCCCTGCGAATACAAGTGCCGGCGGGGAGAACTCGATCAGCCGGTGGCCATTCGGGCCTTAAAACGCGTGGCCTCGGATTGGTATTTTGAAAACATCGGACCGCAAAGGGACCCCTTTCCAATTACCCGCGAGGAAAAAATCGCCGTTGTCGGTGCCGGACCGGCCGGTTTAACCTGCGCCTATTTTCTGGCCAAAATGGGCTATCAAACCACGGTATTCGAAGCCCAGCCCGTGGCGGGCGGCATGCTCGGCATCGCGGTGCCCGAGTTCCGGCTCCCGCGCCAGGTGATCGAAGAAGAGATTCAATACATTGAAAATTGCGGGGTCGAAATCCGCTACAACTCGCCCATCGACGCCAAGCACACCTTCAACGACCTTCTCAGCGAAGGCTACAGCGCGGTATTTATCGCCGCCGGCGCCCAGGCCAGCAAACACATCGGCATCCCCGGTGAAGACGAAAGCCTTGAGGGCATTTACTACGGCCTGGATTTTTTGAGCAAGGTTCGCATGGGCCAGGAGGTGCCGCTCAGCGGGAAAACGGTGGTCATCGGCGGCGGCAATGTGGCCGTCGACGTGGCCCGCACCGCGCTTCGATCCGGGGCCCATGATGTGCAAATATTCTGCCTGGAACCCCGGGACGAAATGCCGGCCTGGGAAAAAGATGTCGAAGAAGCCATCGACGAGGGCATCGTTATCAACCCGGAGGCCTCCCCGAGCAATATCACCCAGAAAGACGGGCGTGTCACCGGAATTGAATTCACCCACTGTGTCTGTGTCTTTGATGACGAGGGCTGCTTCAACCCCACCTGTGATCTGGAAGACACCCAGCTTGGTGGAGGCCGACAATATCCTTATCTCCATCGGCCAGGCCGCCGACATGTCCTTTCTTTCCGCCGACAGCCAGCTGGAGCGGGAACTCTGGGGTGCACTGGTGATCGATACCAACACCCTGGCCACCAATGTGCCGGGCGTGTTTGCCGGCGGCGACTTCACCACCGGACCGACCTTTGTGATCCGGGCCATTTCTTCCGGCCGGCGGGCGGCCATCGCCATCAACAAATACCTCACCGGTGACGACAGCCCGGTCTATATTCCGGATGAAAAATCCGCCCGGCACACGGCCACCAAACTGGCCCTGGAAGAGGAAACCACGGAAGACCAACCCCGGATCGAAGTTGAATTCGAAGACGCCAGGGAACGGGTGTCAGATTTCCGGGAAGTTGAAAAAGGATTTACCGAAAAGGAGGCCTGCCGCGAAGCAACGCGCTGCCTCCGCTGTGATCTTGAAAAAGAGGAGAATGGGATATGATTCGATCCATCACCCAGAAAAAACCGGATGAAGAACTCGAGCGGCTGCTGAGCGGTTTTAACCGGATTTTCATTATCGGCTGCGGGACCTGCACGACCCTGACCCGCACCGGCGGCGAGCCTGAGGTCCGCAAGTTCAAGCAGGATCTTGCCGATAAAGGCAAGATGATTACCGGAACCACGGTGGTGCCGGTGGCCTGCGATAATCTGAGCAGCGAATTCTTAAGTGATTTCGGAGAACAGATTAACCAGGCCGATGCCCTGCTGATCACCAGCTGTGCCTTTGGCGTTCAGACCATTGCCCGCCAGCTCAAAAAGATGGTGGTGCCGGCGCTGAACACCATGTTCATCGGCAAAGAGACGGCTTATGGCACCTTTGATGAAATCTGCACCCAGTGCGGCACCTGCATCATCGGGGAGACCGGCGGCATCTGCCCGGTAACCAACTGTCACAAGGGCCTGGTCAACGGCCCCTGCGGCGGGACCAATCACGGCAAATGCGAGATAGATGTCAACAAGGACTGCGTCTGGACCCTGATCTATAACCGGCTTAACGATCTGGGGCGCCTGGAGTCCATGCGAAAATACCAGAAACCCCGCAATCACACAGGGGAGCCGAAGCCGGGGAAATTTAAGTTGGATGCAACTAATGATGCAATAGTATTATATTCACCGCAGAGGCGCAAAGGACGCAAAGAAAGAATCTTTTTCAGCTTTCCGCTGAGAGGGCGGAACAGCTAAAAGCCTTAGCTCTGCAAGCATGGTGATAACTCATAGGTAATCGTGGAAATAGTAAAGAGGTGCTTTCTTTTCAGCGCAGCTGATGGTTGCTTTTTATTTGCCGTCCTCTCAACGGCAAATGAAAAAATAAAATTACTCTGCGAACTCTGCGCCTCGAGCGAAGCGGGCGGTGAAATCAAAATAAAATAACGCTCTTATCTGAAAAATGAAGAAAGGGTTTGAAAATGACTACCAAATTCAAAGAGGCTTTGGATTCCGGCAAATTTGTGGTCACCAGCGAAGTGGCCCCTCCCAAGGGGACCAACCTTGAAAAATTCAAGCACCACATCGAGCTTTTAAAAGACAAGGTGGATGCCATGAACGTGACCGATCATCAAAGCTCGGTCATGCGCTATCCGTCCCTGGGCGGCTGCCTGATGGTCAAGGAACTGGGCGGCGAGGTCATCCTGCAGATGACCTGCCGGGACCGCAACCGGCTGGCCCTGCAGGCCGATCTTCTCTTTGCCTCCTCCAGGGGCATTCAAAACGTCCTGTGCCTGACCGGGGATTCGATCGTGCTGGGCGACCACAAGGACGCCAAAAGTGTCTTTGACATGGATTCCAGCCAGCTGCTGGAAACCGTCCGCACCCTGGAAAACGGCAAAGATCTCGGCGGCAACGAACTGGATGGCGGGGTGTCGTTTTGTGCCGGGGCCATCGTCACCCCGGAGGCCGATCCCCTGGAGCCGCAATTGATCAAGTTTGAAAAAAAGCTCGATGCCGGAGCCGAATTCATCCAGACCCAGGCCGTCTACGACCTGGACAAGTTCAAGGAATTCATGGATTACGCCGCGCAGTTTAACACCAAGATTCTGGCCGGCATCATCCTGCTGACCTCCGCCCCCATGGCCCGTTTCATGAACAAAAACATCGCCGGGGTCAGTGTACCCCAGAATCTGATTGACGAAATGGCATCGGCCCCCAAAGGCCAGGCCATAACAAAGGGCATCGAAATCGCCGGCCGCATGATCAAACGCATCCATGAGGAAAAAATGTGCCACGGGGTTCACATCATGGCCATCGGCAAAGAGGAACTGGTGCCCGACATCATGGCGGCAGCCGGATTGAGTTGAAAAATCTGTTTTTATTTTTCTACGTTAAACAAAAAAACGAATGGCGGACCACAACTTGTGGTATCCGCCATTCGTTTCATAGAAAGCGGTAGGGTACAGATTAGAACTACGAATCTAAAGAATTTTGGATAATTAAGATAGATAGCTGTATAGCCGCCATCTACAATTCAGCCGAAGTGTGGGTTTCGTATACCTAATATACAATCTTGGGAAAAAGAATTGATGAGGGAAAATGTCTTATCCGATCTAAGGCTGATATTTTCCGAATATAGTCCCCTTGATCTGGAAATTGAATAGGACAAAATGCTTATATCAAATTTGCAAAGCCACTTTTTCAACCATGTAAAGAGCGTATCACGGGGGTTGTTAACAATATAACCATTCGGTCTTATGAAAATAATTGACATAAATGGCAGAGGATCATATAGAAGAAAAAGCAGATTTTTCATCAACAGATAAAGAGGAGGTTAGCATGAGATCTATTCGCGGGTACACTCGAACTACTGGTATCATTTTGGCAGTGATGATGTTTCTAATTTCAACACCCTATCAGTCTGCTCTGGCTGCATTAATCAATACCGAAACGGTTCTTGCTGAAAACCAGAGCCAAGAGACCCGGGACGACCTAAAACAGCTTATGGCACGCGAAGATGTGCGCTCCGCACTTATCGCGCATGGAATCGATCCGCTGGAAGCAGAAGCGCGCATAGCAAGCCTTAGTGATTCGGAAATTATTGAGCTATCAGATCAGATTGAAAATCTTCCCGCTGGGGGCAGGTGCAATTGGATTGGTGATTGCAGTATTGGTTATAATTGTATTAGTTTTAGTAATTATGAAACTTAAATAATTTTTCTAAATCTAAAATAAATTATTATAGTATGCGATAGTTCATTCTTGAATCAAATTTTTTGTATTTGTCCATTTGTAAAGGCGCAAAAGTAATTTGATCAAATTTGGGGTTATCTTTTCATTTTAAAAGGCAGCGCCTTTGGGCGCTGCCTTGTTTTTTGGGCCAGAAATCGGTGGCAAAATAGAGACCCTATTCAATGATCAATCCAAAAGTTTTTAGAAAGCTATCTTTAAACAGAGCTTGTTGGGATATATTAAACATACAGGGAGTAGGATTTATCCTCTTGGTATTTTGCTGAAGTTCAACTGCAACGGCGCAGGCTGCACAAAAAAATGATGATTTTGTCCGCGGTTAAAAATACATTTTTCAAATGAATATCACAAGCGGTTTTGTGAAGTAGTCTGTTAAAGTTCGATACGGGTGTCCTGACCCCAAAAATCCATCCTTAAATTAAAGTGCCGGTCGGCCCAAATAATTTTCCGAAAATTTGATTTAGGATTATCTTGACTTGGCAACTGGTTTTTATGATATCAGTAATTTTTCCACTGTGATGATACCATCTACATAGTGCGCCACGAGCGCACTTTTTCATAAAGTGTGCGTAAATGCGAAAAAGATGAGGGTGGGCCCCTCGGAGCTGGTTTACAGGAGCAGGCTTCAAACCGCCTCAAGCTGCTGTGGTCAAAAGCCATGGCGGTGAGCGTTGGGGAAAAGTCGCGGCATCAGACCGTGGCAGGTATGACTCAGAGAAACGAGCGCAAGCGAACCATTCGATGAGGCGTCGAAAGAATAGGGACGAGGTCAAAACTGGGTTTCAATATTGGGTCCAAGATAAGTTTGAGCGCAACCCGTTTACTGCCTAAGTTACCCCAATGCAGTATAGAAAACCAAGGAAAGAACAAAAGACCCAAATTTCAAGGATACATGGTGGCCCGTCCGGTGCCCGGTAGCCTGATCGGAGTTCACATATGAGACATTCTGCAAAAACAATCCTTAGAATCGTGTTTCACATTATCTGTACTTCTGATATCAAGCCACGTGATGGCCCAAGAGCAACCTAAAGGTGATCAAACCCCGGAAACTAAACAGGATGTATCTGAATCAGTACCGGATATGGCCGATTTAATACCAAAAGCGACAAAATTGTCCGAGAGATCTTGCGACCCTTGAAAATAGAGTTTCTGGTGTACTGGATATCTCAAAATTTGAAGAAAAGTACGCCCGGATAGAGGAAAACTTAAAGGATCCTGCTGCACAGTTACAACAAATAAAGGCCTCAAAAGATGTCAAATTAGATAAACTTGTAGAAATTAGAGATGGCAATCGAGCGGGAAGAACGAATTACTCGAAGAATATCAGCAGACCCATTGCCGAAACAATTCGTCAGTTTGGCGCTTGGCGAAACGACTGGCAGGCGAAAAGCAACAATGGAATGAATGGCAATCGGCCCTGGTCAAAGATGGAGATCTGGATCAACTCAAATCGATCTTTGCAAAGGCAAAGGACACGATCGATAAGGCCCTCGGAAATCGTCAATTCACAACTTGGTTCGATGTTAACGGTCCAGGAGAGAGCTAGGCAATATTCAGGAGAAAATAATCTGATATTGACGCAGAATTAGACGCTTTGATCTTAGCCGCTCGTTTAGGTGTCAGGGTCAACACATCCCCCCCGATGTTTTCCTCCATGTATTTTTCTCAGTATTCAAGCGAATTGTGGTATGCGTTGCAAAATGGTCTGGCTGAAGCCTCATGGATAGACAGCCGTATCTTGAATCAACAGGGATTGATCGTCTTTCTCCAGGTTTTTTTCTCTCTTTTCGTGATCGTCGCCGTTTATCGAAACCGGCAGGTGTTGAAGGACTCCGAGCGCTGGCAGTTTCTTTGCAGCTCGGCCTTTTTCTGCAGGATTATTTTTTGGCACAATATGTGTTCATGGTGTTTTATGAATATCGGGGGCTTCAAGACATGTGGAGGCTTTACCTTTCGATTGTTGGCGGCATTTCCTTTGCCCGGACTTATCGGCGCCTTGTATCCAGCATCCTGGAAAAGCCAGTTTGTATATGGGATTAATTATCGTTTATATCGTCACCAGACTTCTGCAGTGATCATGCTGCCGCTTCCGCTAATTCGATTGTTCACGGTTTTAGCAGCGTTGGCCGGCCTTCTATTCTGTTTGCGGTGGGCCGGTGAAACCAGGCGCCAAAAAGACTCGGATGTTTATCGCTGGGCACTCCGAGCGGGTGCTTGCTTTTTGGCCTTTGTCATCATTGCAGAAATCTGGGGAAAACAGGGGCTGGCCGAATTTCTTTTCATATCTCTGTTACGTTCGGTAGCGCCTGTGCTTGCCTTCATGTTGTTTATGTACATAATTCGCGGGTTCATAGAGTGGATCTTCCGCAGCTCATCGCTCCAGCGAATGGCATTATTTTACTGGAGATACTGATGTCATCGTTCGACGGGTGACACTCTTCATCAATGCCGCCATATGCGGACTCATATTGCTACCCGGTATCCTATTTATCTGGGGAGCTTACGATGACCTGTCAGAGGCAATTAAAGGTTTGCTGTCACTTGGGTTCAACCTGGGAGTCCCAGCGGATTAGTCTGGGCCTGGTGATTATTTCAGCAGGCATCCTTTATGGATCGTTTCTCGCATCCTGGATTGTCCAAAAATTGCTCATGGATCAAGTGCTCGCCAAGCGTCGAGTGGAAACAGGGGTCCAGGTCTCAATAGCAAGATTGGTTCACTATGTTTTAATATTTATTGGCTTCGTGATGGCACTTATAGCACTCGGGTTCGAGTTTACAAAACTCACAATCATATTGAGTGCACTTGGCGTTGGCATCGGTTTTGGCCTGCAAAGCATTGTCAACAATTTTGTCAGCGGACTCATTCTGCTCTTTGAACGGCCTGTCAGGGTGGGTGATTATATTGAATTCGACGGGAAATGGGCTGAAATCAAAAACATTGGTCTTCGAGCCACAACCGTCCAAACCTTCGACCAGGCAGATGTGATCATTCCCAACGCCGATCTGGTTTCCAATCAGGTGATCAATTGGACGCTAAGCAATCGGCGTGTGCGGCTTGCGATCCCGGTGGGAGTGGCCTATGGTTCTGACATTGCGCTGGTGATGGAAACGCTGAGGGCGAGCGCAAAAGACAATTCAAAGGTTGCCGAGACACCAGCTCCTCAGGTGTTATATTTGAACTTCGGAGAAAGCGCTCTCGAGTTCGAACTTCGCGTCTGGGTACTGGATGCTGATAACTGGCTGGTGGTAAGCAGTGAACTTCACCAGGAGATTGACCGGAGATTCAGGGAAGCAAAAATCGAGATTGCCTTTCCGCAGCGGGATCTGCATCTGCGCAGTCGTGGATGAATCGACCAATTTGCAGCCTAATGAAACTTCAAAATAACGTTCTGATTGCTCGCTAATGCACCTGACCTGTCGATTAGAAATAGCTGCCATATCTGGAGGTAAAAAATATGTCCTTCGATAAGATAGGGTTCAGTAAACTCCTCGGAGTTTTTCCAAAATCTTTGGAGCGATAAACCCTGGGTTCGAACCGACGCTCGAAATCGAAGCACGCGGGAGGGCTGATTTTCTGGACCTCGGTATAGCGTTTTTTTTATGGAATGACAGCGGCTTATGCAACGGGAAGACACAATGTGATAACAACACTTGCGGGAGTAGCCATCGCAGCAGCACTTGTCCCTCCCCTTGCAGTTGTGGGCATTGCTCTAACGCATGGAAGCCCCTTAATCTCAATTAATGCCGCTATCCTGCTAATCACAAACCTGGTCGCTATCATACTCGGAGCTGCAATATGGCCTTAATCCGCCTTAAAATCTGGGCGTCAACTTATCGGCAAAAATGGGGGTCCCATAAAAATTGCGATATACAGAATGTGGAATTTTGAGGGGCCGAAATTTGTGAGCTGTGCTGAAGATATATAAGCTTTTGAAATTTTGTAGATTGGATTTAAATCGGAGGGATTTTACCCAACCAAAATTTGGGATATCATGACAAAAAACCAAATATCAGCCGATAGTGATTAATAAATTTCTGGACAGCTTACTCCCACAAACCAAATAGATCTCGCCCAATTGACCAGCGTCCCTTTTTCTGCTCCACCTTCGTACCCAAAATCCATTTGTTGTAAAGTTTGTCGATAATTCCGCTGGTCTGGTTCATTTGCAACCAGTCATTAACAAAATCTTCAAAATCTGAAGTAGCCAGCGGTATAGCAAAGGCAGCATTCGCTTTTAGGTGAGGCTCTGGCACGACAACGGAATAGGCGGGATAGAGGATCGTCCAGGCTGACCCTGCCTCCGCACTGATGACAAGTGCGTCAACCCCTTTTGGGTTGTCTGTAAAAAAATCGCTATAAGTTTCCAGGAGAACGACTTCGGTATTCGGTAAATAGCGCTTGACATTTTTTGCCCTTTTTTCCCCTACCACCCCTACGCGAGTATTAAGTTTTTTGTCTATCGCACGCCAGCTTTTGAACTCATTACGCCTGTGGTCTTCAACCACTACGGCTGTGGTCATATTCATGTAGGGATTCGAGAAATTGGCCTTGGCGAGCCGCTCTGGATTAACAATCAGTCCACCGATCGCTATATCAAATTTGCCCTGATTGAGGTCTTTAAATACCGTTTCGTATGTCCACTCGATAAACTCTATCTCTACCTTCAGCTCTCGTGCCAGCACATGCATTAGCTCTACATCAAAACCAACCAGATCGCCCTTGTCGTTAATAAAAGAAAATGGCAAGTTCTCAGGGTGGTAGCCTACCCGCAGCTTGCCACGTTTGATGATCGACTTAAGCGGGTTTTTTGGACCTATCGCCTCTTTTGAGCCGGTTTCTTTGATATCGGCCTTATGTGAATCTTTAATCTCCGCGTGCATCAGGGTGCGCCGTGTAATGTCTTCTTTGCTTACCATCTCAGACAGCACGAAACGCGTTCCCAGGAGGGCAGCGGCAAAAATCACCAACGAAATTATCGCAAAGCTGAAAATACGTGACCAATTGATTCTTAGTGCACCAGTTGCTGCGCAAGCAGCCACCAAGGTAAACGCAAACAGGTTCATGACCGCAAGAAGTGTCGCAAACCAACTGTTGAGGACTCCAGTAACAACATATAGCTGATACATGTCTGAAGGAATCTGCATCTGGTCCAACAGGAAAGGCAGTGCTAAATCCACGCCGCCGAACAGGGTAAAGAGCCCCAACACTGCGAAGCCTGGATAGTCTGTAAGTGCAATATTTTTACCGACAAACCAGCCGGCAAAGAGGACAAAGAGAAGCGTCAGCAGTTTACCGATGTTGGGAAAGTTGAAGGATGTCGGAACCAGCACCTCAACATAGTTATCGGTGTCATCATTTTTTATCTGACGATCCTCAAAAAGCTTTCTGGCATTTTCCACCAGCATGGGCAGCGTAATGAACAGGTTGCCTGTGACGAAGCCGGTGGTCAGCGCATCACGGGCAGATTTGAGAATTTCACGGTAACTGAACGGTGTGAGTGCGGCTGCCAACCCCGGAAGAATCCAAAAAGTCAATAAAAGAGTCGCGACAATAAAGGGTATGATATAGCTCTGCAACCGGCCGAACTCATCGATGGTCATGGTGCCGGCAGCATTCGCGGCGATGGCGAAAACACCAATGGGGGTAACCTTTACCACCATCATCGCAATACGGCTGAGCGTCTTTGACGTGGCAGCCAAAATATCCAGCAAACTCTGTTTGTTTTCAACTCCGATGAGCGCAATACCAAAGGCAACGCTAAATACTGCTGCAGCGGGTACGACTGTGCGAGCCAGGGAACTGAAGGGTTGACTGGAATGTAAAGGTCGATAAAGTCCACCTTGGCGACTTCAACCAGGCTGGTACTGAAAAAAGATCCGGCCTTGATGGAAGGAAAGGCAAGGGCATTAAGAAAACAATAGAAAAAGCCAGAAACCAGGACGCCACCAGAACGATGCCCCCCGTGATAGCAAGCTTTCCTGCCTTCTCATAGCTCAAAGAGCCGATGCCGAGCATCAATGATACCACCATGTATGGTAGGATCGACATCTGAATCAGACCAACGTATGCTTTGCCAACAATTGCGAGCACCGATGCTTTATCTCCGAGAAATAAGCCGACGAGTAGCCCAAAAGCTAAACCAATGAGGATTTGGGTGGATAGAGAAATGCCCTTTTTATTTTTCGCCTGATCACTCATGGTATTTTTATCTCCTCTTCCAAGACTTCAGACTTTTAAGGGTAGTTGCTATATTGAAAATGTGACGGGTTCATCAGTATTGCAGTAACTATCCTAATTTGGCAAGAAAAACCCCCGATCCAAGCCCGAGGTTATGTATGCTTTTTTGAGGGCAATTTTATAAATTTATTAAAAATTTTACATGAGATTTGATTGAATCCATCTCACCAAGCTTCTATTGGATATAGCGATTCAGAATTTCATTCCAACTTTCCGTTTTCATAAATGTTAGCAACGCCATGTTTATCGGTTCACGGAGCGTACTTTTTTGCTGTAAGGCGATACTCACGAAATATTCATTAAAGGTATCGCCAATGACCTGCACTCGGCCGGGAAACTCACTTTTTACAAGATACTTTAATATGTTTTCATCCATGACAAACGCATCGATATTATTGCTATCGACCGCCAACAAACCTTCCCTTATGCCTTCAAACGGGATTACGGCTATTCCCTTTTTGGTTAGAAAGTCAAAACCTTCAGATCCGGGTATACATCCAACTCGCGTAGTGTAAAGATCATTAAAACCGCGAACCTTGCCTTTTAGACCACTAATGGTCAGCTGCGTCGCGATGTTCGCCGTAAAGCTGGCGATAAAAACAATTGAGAAAAGCATCCAGATGAGCGCAAAGATTCGCCCGCCCATTGTTTTTGGGGCTTTGTCGCCATAGCCCACAGTGGTCATCGTCACCATGGCCCACCAGATGCCGTGAGCGATCCCTTTGACATAACCACCACCGAACATTTCGCTGTTCCGCCGCCTTTCAAATGACCAGACGATAGTTCCGAATATCAGAGACATCAAAAACAACAGCCCAATCGCTTTTAGGATAAGCGGTGAAAATACACTTCGGATAACATTAATCCATCCGTAATTCGGGCCCCCGGCCGTTACCGCAATGGATAGCCCCGATTTCAAATAGGATTGACTAAAATCCATCGTAGCTTCAAGACGATCCTGAACAGCTAAAGAGGGGATGACATCTATTTCTTTTTTTTCAAGTGCATCTAACGAAGACTCAAGGCTGTTGAATTCTCGAAATTCGAATGCAACGCCCATGCGCTGGGCCACAGCTTGCCAGATTTCGATGCTTACGCCCTCCCATCGATTATCAGCCGTTTTTATGTATAATGGCGGTGCCACTACCGTTCCAACCACTACCCTGCGTGGAGCTGCACTGTCGTCTTGAGCAAAGGTATTCTCAGGGAAAAACAAAAGGAGGCAAAAACATATCATGCTGCAACTTACTACGAGGATTTTTTTATGGTTAAATAGCATGATGTTCATATCCCTTCCTAAAGATCCGTTTGGTGCACTGCACCTTTCTGCAGAAACACGGCTGCTTGCCTGTTATCATTCTTGGGAAGATACCCTGTTCCCAATCCTCGTCAGCCGGAAGATTCAAAATTGCACCAATTGCCCTATGAATTTCCTGTTCAACATTGAATTGTATCTGCATTTTGTTTGTGACGCTATGATTTCAAACAAACCCTGGTGACACCGTATAGAGAGGTCTTTTTCACCTTTTCATCTTTTGATTCATTGAAAACCTAACAATTATCACATTAACCGAGAATATATCAGATTGTTTTTGAATACATGAAACACACAATGGAATCAATCGGCATTTAATTTTTGATCAGCTCAAGCATCATCGGTGCACTCTAAATATTCAAGGCGCCTGACTGTATAATGCATCAGCTGATATAATGCATTTTGGCTTGCCTAAAAGTGGGGGTTTCGTGCCTTATCCGAAATGGTTGAAAACTGTAGATTGCTCAATAAAATACAAAAAAGGAACACCGGGAGTTCCGGCCGCATGATCAAACGCATCCATGAGAAAAAAATGTGCCACGGGGTGCACATCATGGCCATCGGCAAAGAGGAGCTGGTGCCCGACATCATGGCGGCAGCCGGGTTGAATTAAAAACCGGTTCTTGACAAAAAAAGCAAATGGCGGACCACAGGCTGTGATTTTTGCCATTTGCTTCTAGCTGTCAGACTCGGGCACCATTTCTTGAATACCATCGAAGTCAAAATCATCAGCCAATCGGACTAATTTGTCACAGAAAGGTGCCAGGCCATCGGATTCGGACTTCAATTCTTCGGCAATTGATTTAATTTGGGCCACATCCCCCATCTCAGCAGCGGTTTTGATGCGATCAACCATCTCCTTGGCCAGCTCGGGGGAAGCGGTTGCCGCCTCGTCTGCGCCGCCCGCGATGGTCTTCTTGTCATCTGGCGAACCCAATATCTTAACCGCTTCAAGCGCCCGGTTCAGGGCGTCTTCCAGATTGGAAAATTTCAGGTTCAATTCTGACGCAGAGACCGTTTTTTCTGTCTGGCCTTTGACTGTCTTTTCCATTTCCACGGTTGCCGCCTGAAGATCCCCGGCTTCCAGATTACCCGCCAGTCCTTTCAGGTTATGAACCAGGCTATGGACCTGCTCAAAATCATTTGCATCTAATGCCGCGCGGATTTCATTGGCCGTCTCAGTATATTGTGTCCCAAAATTTACCAGCAATTTTCGGTAAAGGCGTTTATTACCCATCAATCGCTGCAAACCGGCTGCAATATCAAACTCCGGCAGGGACTCCGGCAGGTCATCTTCATCCAGCACTGTTTGATTGTCTTCACCAGGCGGGTCAATTGGCGGTGGCCCTCCAGGGGCGGGTAACCCTTGTGAGACGGCCGCCCGCTCAGCAACCGGTTTAATCCATTTTAGCAAAGCTGCAAACAGTTTTTCCGGGTCAATGGGCTTGGTAACGTGGCCGTTCATTCCCGCATCCAGGCTCTTTTGTTCGTCACCGGCCATGGCATGGGCCGTCATTGCAATTATGGGAATGATAGAGGTTAGGGGTTGGAGGTTGGAGGCTGACATTTCTGAGTCTGTCTCTGCTTTGAGCTTTGAGCTTTGAGCTTTGAGCTGCAACTCGCGAATTTTGCGAGTTGCTTCGTATCCATCCATCACCGGCATTTGAATATCCATCAGGATGATATCATATTCGTTTTTTGTAGCAGCGTCGAAGCCTTCCTGACCGTTATTTGCAACTGTAACGATCAATCCCGCTCCCTGCAGAATCTCCTGGGCCACCTGCTGGTTGATTTCATTATCCTCCACCAGAAGCACCCGGGCCCCGGATATTGCGTCTAACTCCTCGGCGCCCTGTTCTGTCTGGCGGCCTGCTTGCGGCACGGCTTGACTCTCTTTTCCCAGGGCCTGCATGATGGCATCAAACATCACCGATGAGTTCACCGGCTTGAGCAAAAAGCCTTCCAGTCCGATGTCATCGGCCTGGCGCATGACTTCTTCCCGGCCGTAGGCCGTCACCAGGACGATGGCGGGTATTTTGGTCAATTTCCGGGTGGCTTTTGATTCGCCTGGAAGCTTCGATGCCGTCCATTCCCGGCATCTTCCAGTCCATGATCACCAGCTCAAACGGTTTATCCCTGTCGGCCCTTTCGATCTCTTCCAGGGCCTCTTCGCCGGAGGCCGACATATACACCTCAAAGGTAAACGACTCCAGGATATCCTGCAAGATTTCCCGGGAAGTGGCATTGTCATCCACCACCAAAACCTTCAACCCCCTGAGATCCGGCGCCGGCTCAAAGTGTCTTTTGACCGTTGCCTTTCCCAGACCGAATTCGGCCGTGAAGTTGAATGTGGTCCCTTGCCCGGCTTCACTTTCAGTCCAGATCTCTCCGCCCATCAAATTTACCAGGCGCTTGCTGATGGTCAGCCCCAACCCGGTGCCGCCGTACTTGCGCGTGGTCGAGGTGTCGGCCTGGGAAAAAGCCTGGAACAGTTTGGCCTGCTGTTCCGCTGTCATGCCAATGCCGGTATCCCGCACTGAAAACTGAAGGGTGACCTTATCATCCAACCTTTCAGTTACCCTGGCGCTGATCACAATCTCTCCTTGCTCGGTGAATTTAACCGCGTTATTTCCCAGGTTCACCAGGATTTGATTGAGCCGTAACGAATCGCCGACCAAAAAGTTGGGCACCTCGGAATCGAGGGAAAACAACACTTCCAGGTTCTCCCGTTCCTGGGCCTTGACGGTGATCACGTTGGCGACGTTGTCCATGGTCTCCAACAGATCGAACTCCACGGCTTCCATATCCAGCTTGCCGGCTTCGATTTTGGAAAAATCCAGAATGTCGTTGATGATCCCCAGCAGCGAATTGGCGGATGATTGAATTTTATTCAAATAATCCTGCTGTTTGGGTGTCAGTTCTGTTTTGGATGCCAGATGGGCCATGCCGATGACCGCGTTCATCGGGGTACGGATCTCGTGGCTCATGTTGGCCAGAAAATCACTTTTGGCCCGGGTGGCTTCTTCGGCCTTGGACTTTTCCTCGTCCAGGTCTTCCATCATATTGAGCATGGCCGATTGGGCCTCGTCCAGCTCTTCGATCCGCTCATGCAAATCGTCGTCCATTTTTTTGCGCTCGGTAATATCCTGAAATGACGCCAGGACGTGAAGGACATCACCGGTATCATCGCGGATGCAGGCAACGGTCAAATTGGTGAAAACAATCTCACCATCCTTGCGGATAAAGCGCTTGTCAAGGGTATAGTTGTCGATTTCACCGGCCAGCATGCGTTCGAACTGTTGGGCATCCGCCTCGAGGTCATCGGGATGGGTAATCTCGGCCCAGGTCATTTGCTGCAGCTCGTCCAGGGTATAGCCAAACATTTTCTGCAATTGGTCATTGGCCTCAATCCATCCTTTGGCAGGAGATGTGACCGCCATGCCGACCTGGCTGTGCTCAAAATAGCCGCGAAAGCGGGCCTCCTTTTCCCGGATGCTCTCCAGCATCTTTTTATGCTCGGTGACATCTTCTTTGACGGCCAGGTAATGTGCCGTGGAGCCGTCAGCGGACTTGAGCGGGGAGATGATGGCGGATTCCCAGTAAATCTCGCCATTCTTCTTTTTATTCTGAAACTCACCTCGCCACTCATTTCCTCCTTTGATGGTCTTCCAGAGCTCCCGGTGGACCCCCGCCGGCGTGTGCTCGGATTTGAGGATGCGGGGGTTTTGTCCGATCGCTTCTTGGAAGGTATATCCGGTGACCTCACAAAACTTGGGGTTTACATACTCGATGGTCCCCTTTAGATCGGTAATCACCACCGAGGCCGGGCTCTGTTCGACGGCCTGGGAAAGTTTTTGCAGTTCTTCCTCCGCCTGCTTGCGTTCGGTGATGTCCATGCTCGTGCCGATCATCCTCAGCGGTCGACCCGCTGCATCCCTGATAACATGCCCGCGTGCCTCGAGGGTGCGAACCTCTCCGTCCGGTCTCAGAAATCGATACTCGCTGACATAATCTTTATCTCCCCCAAGGGCTTCATTTATCTCAGATGCAAACCGCTGTGCGTCCGGCGGATAAATGAGTTTGGTGATACCCGCCCAGTCGAGTGTGCCATCGGCAGTATCAATTCCCATAATCCGCTGTAGGGCCTCATCCAGGAAAATGGCGTCATTTTCGATATTCCGATCCCAGGTGCCGATTCCGGAGGAAACCAGCGCCAGATCGAGGCGTTGACGGCTTTCGGCCAATTCATCGGTTGCTTCCTCGACTTTTTTTGCAATCATTCGATTGCGCTGCATGAGCAATCCAAAAAATAACACCAGCAGAAGGGTGCCCCCAATCCCTCCCATCAGTGAAAAATTGGCCAGGGCTTCTTGGGGACCGCCGCTAAAACGCTTGTTGACATACCAGGTGATCGACAGGTCTGCACCGGCACTTACGGTCCGGGTGGTCACGGTGTGCAGAGCATCGGGTGCGGGCTTGCCGATAACATCGCGCTGGGGTCCGGGACCGCCCATCTCCTTGAAGCGCCCCTGGATTTGAAGCTGCAATCCATCCAGCGTGTGGATGTCGAATATGCCCCTGGAAATGGCGGTGTAATTGACCAGACCGATGACAATCAGCGGGCCGTGAACATCTCGAATGGCCAGCGCCGCCGGCGAATAGCGTGAACCCGCCGAACTGGTAAATGGTGGGCCCAGCAACACCTGGTCCGGATAGTCGACCGCGGCCTTGATGGTTTCGAGGATCACCGGGTATTTGCTCAAGGGCGTGCCCGGAGACAATGGCCCCAGGGGGTCATTGGAAAATTTGATAGCCCATTCTGTCGCCGTCCGCCCCCGGGCGGGCGACGGCAATGGCGTCGGGGAAAAAGGCGGTGGTTCGGGCTTCCAGGGCATCCGTGGCGCCCAGAAATTCAACCTCGGTAACCTCGCGGGAATTTTCAAAAAAGACCGCCAGGCCGGACAGGGGGGTATAGCTCTCATCCAGCCACCCCAGGACGGTTGCCGAGAGCCACCGTGCGGACTGGGAGGCCTTCTCTTCCCAAACCTGTCGGGCATCGGTGCGAAATTTTTCACTCAACGTGTAGGATCCGAGGATGCCTCCCACGGCCAGAAGAATCAAAGTAAACCAGGTTGTTATAGTTCTCATATTCTACTCGTTTATACTGAAAATGGGACGAAAACCCCGCGGCGCAAGGGTCGTCGAGGTATCCCAGGTGCGAATATTGTCACGGTCCACCACCGTAACCCTGGGAGCCACGTGTTTATAATAATCTTTTTTCTCGAGGATACGCACCATAACATCGACGGCGATGCGCGCTTGCAGCACCGTCAGATCGCTGGGCGCAGCGGCGATGTCACCCCGGCGGATGCCGCGATGAACGCCGGGGCCGTAGTAATACGAAATGAATTTTTATCCTGTCTGCCAGCCTGCGCGTTCGCAGGATTTTTACGGCAGTTTCAGCGGTAACGGCGGTGCCCACGATGCAGTCGAGATCATCGGCATACCGGCTGAGTGCGGTCTCGATCAGCTTTGCCTGGACGGCGCTGCCGGTGTCGCCATACCGTGAGTCCATAATTTCGATGGCACTGCCCTCGATTGCCTTGCGGAGGCCCGCATCACCGGCGGCCTAACCCAACCGGCTCCCTCGGGCCCGGGGAACCAGGCCAACTTTAGGGGTTGTCCCCTGTTTTCCTGCAGGCGGCGCAGGTAACTGCCGGCCTGAAAGCCCATGTCCCAGAAAGATACGGCTGCCCGGGCGGCAATATGCGGGGAGGACATGCCGTTTATCAAATCCAGCACTGGAATCCCCTTATCAGAGGCCTTTTTTACAAGGTCGTTGAGGCCATCCAGAGAAATGGCACCGATGATCAGGCCGTCCGGATTTTCGGCGATAGCGTTTTCGATCTGCCGGCGCTGGACATCAAGCTGGTCGTAGCCACCCGCCTCGAATATAGATAGACTGACCCCCAGTCGGCGGGCTTCGTTGATAAGTCCGTAATTGACCCCCAACCAGTAGTCATCTTTCAGGTGAGGAATAAAAACGCGGATACGCCACTTTTTTTGGGCCTTCCCCAGCGGGGTATAAAGCTTCTGCTCCCGCTGGCGCTGGTCATTAAATGGAGGATTCCATACATCGACGTCAACCGGATACCATGTTTTTTCTGCTTGAACAGCCGGCACCGTCATCCCGATTGAAACGGCAAGCAAGCACAACACCCGCCCGCTGTGCTTTAGCCGAACACAAGCTTGCGAATATAGGATGAACCATAATTTCAGCATCGTGGGTTTACTCCTTCAGTGGATTTTGTATTTTTTTGAATTCCCGGTTCCCTCAAGGAGTTCATTGATTTCTTTTTTCAGTTCGATCATCTTTTGTTCGCGGCCGATGGCCATCCGTCTGAAACGAGACAGCTCCTGGTATTTTTCCTCTATTTCCTTTTCGGCCTTTTTTCTATCGGTAATATCCAGCAACCAGCCCAGAATTCCCTCCTCACCATCATAGGTCATCGGAAGGTAGGTAATTAATATGTCACGGACCTGGTGCTCCTGATTATACAGTTGGATATCGTAATTCTCGACCTTTCCTTCAGCCTGGAGTCGACCTATCAGGGCGTCCCGTTCTTCCGGTTTTACATAAAGATCGGGGGAGTCGTCACCGACCCCGACACCGAACATTTCGATGAAACGGGGATTGGCAAAGTGGATTTTCCCTTTTGTGGAAAAGGCCACCCCGATTGGGCCCGTATCGAGAATATATTGCAGTTGCGACTTGGTTGATTCCAGCTGGGCCTCCATATCACGTCGCTCGGTGATATCCATGAAGGTAACCACGGCACCGACGACCCGGCCGTCCTTCTTGATCGGCATGCTGGTATATTCCACCGGAAACGGCGTGCCGTCCTTGCGCCATAGCACCTCATCGCTGACGTGGTGAGCGGTGCCGTCAACATAGGTCAGGTACATCGGGCACTCTTCTTTGGGATATCCGCTGCCGTCGGCATGGGAAAAATGAATTTTTTCGTGAACCCCCTGCCCGATGAGTTCATCCGGTCCATAGCCCAGCATTCGATTGGCGGCCGGATTGATGAAGGCCACCTGCCCGTCCAGGTCGACGCCAAAGATTCCCTCCCCCGCTGAATCCAGAATGAGGCCGGAGCGTTCCACCGCCGCCTCCAGCTGTTTTTGATTTTTCTGCAATTCGGCGGTCCGCTCGTCAACCTTGGCTTCCAGGTTGTCCCGGGCCTTCATCAGCGCGTGGCTGGTGCGTTCGCCCAGCAACAGAACCAGCAGTACCGCGCCCACAGACAGAAGCAGGGTAAATCCCAATACCCCGAAAACCGTCCGCCGTAACTGATAATAATCGGCCATCGCTTCCGCCACATCGATTTCCGCCGCCAGGCCAAACCCCAGGTCGGCATTCCAGAGCCAGGCGCCAAAGACCGGCACCCCGCGATAATCCCGGTATCCCTTGCGTATCGATCTCGATTTTCGAGTGGCCGCTGGTTTGACCTGCCTGGGTCATATTGGCCTTTAATTGGATGGCGCTGGATGCCATCCGGGTCAAGGGCTGTTGCGATCTTTCGATTTCAGGATCGCTGCCCGGCCACCAGGTTGACACCCGGATCTCGAATGGCAACGTTCAACGCACTCTGCTGATCTTCGCCGATCAGTCCGATCCGGCGCAGGAGGTCGGAAAAGCGGCTTTCCGAGAGCAGTTCGCCATGCTCGCTAAAGGCGTAAGTTTCACCGGTCTGATGGACGATGGAAGGCCGCAGGAGCTGTGAGAAGTCCTGGGCAGGGTCCACCCGCAGGGTCATCACCGCTATGATCTGTCCACTGGGACCCCGGATGGGTCCCATAAAAAATTGGGTGGATGGGTTCCGGGCCCCGTCTGCCTGGGGCGCTTTCCCCAGGGGGACATCGGATTCCATTGGCGGCACGAACAGGACTTCACCGGCAAATGCCCGCCTGAGCAATTTCGGTCTCTGCCGTGAAATCAGATTAGGGGTACCGATATTGGTGTCCCGCATGGAACCAATGCTGACATGATCCGAGTTGATGATAAAAAAGCCTAAATTTGAAAAGACGTCCTTGTTGTTTTTGAAAAAGTCACGGGTATCCCGCAATTCATCGGAGGCCAGCAGATTTTCACGGTCGGGCTTGACGGCCAGCAGGCGTTTGACCAGCGTTACCAGCTCCGGATCGCGTCCCAGCAGCTTCAGCGAGGCTATTCTTTTCTCCACCCAGAAGTTGAGCCGGTCATCCGCGGTTATGAGGGTTTCGGTGAGGTCTTCGCCGACACCGGCCAGAGTTTGCTCCTCACTCTTGTCCAGCGTATACCAGCCCAGCAGGCAGACAACGATGACGAAAAAACTCAAACCGGCCAGGACGAGCCCCCGAAACCAGCGTGATCCGAAACTGACGGCAAGCTGCTCTTTTCTTGCCACTTTGATGAGAATCCAGGTCAGCAGGCTGAGAATCAGGAAGACCGCGATACCGTATCCAATCAGACGGCCATAGGAAATCGGGCCGGCTGCTTGGGGAGCGGATGCATCCATAAGGGGAACCCATTTTTGACGGATTTTGAGTTTTTCTTCCTCGGTGATGCTGGCCAGGGCTTTATTGAGGATACTCACCAGCACCATCCTATCCTTGCGAACGCCCAACCCCAGGTCGATGGAAAGTCCGGTAGACCCGATGACATTCAGATTCGTCAGACCAAGCTCGGACATTAAATAGGATGCGGTCGAGGTGGCAGAGATGAAGGCATCGACTTCGCCGGCCGATAACCGTATCAGGCCATCGCGAACCGTCTCCACTTCAACGTAGTCCAGATCCGGGAACTGCCGACGAAAAGGAACTACATACCCGTAGCCTTTGACCACCGCCACGCGCTTGCCCTTGAGTTTGCTGGGATCCGGGATGGGCGAAGTCCCTTGTCCAGCGATGATCACTACCGGAAAACCGAGGTAGGGCTCGGTGAAGGTCATCGATTCCCGTTGCGAGTTTGTTGTCTCGGACAGGATATCAACCTCGCCGGTCTCTGCCAGGCGCAGAGCCTCATCCCAGGTCTTTACGGGGACGCGCTCGAAGGTGATGCCAAGCCTGGCCTCAATGAGGTCGAGGAAGTCCGCCACAATGCCGATGTATTGTCCCTGGCCCGTGAACGCCTCCTGGGGCAGCCAGTCCGGATCTCCGGTGAAACGGATCTTTGGGTGCTCCGCCAGCCAGGCGCTCTCTTCTGCCGAAAGGGGAATGGCTGTTTTCACGGCTGAGGCATCAGCTAACGATACCTCCGACCCATCGATCGGCCGTTTATCGGTCATCAGCCACTTTTGCCGGATTGCATTCATTTCCTGTGGTGTAATGGCGACCATGGCCTTCATCAGTGCGGAGTGGAGCAGCGGCCAGTCATTCCGAACCCCGAGGCGCAGATTCGTCAGGTCGGGATTTCCGATACTCACCTCGCCGGAAATTCGCAGGCCGGATAAAAGATTTTTGTTGATCAGGGTTCGCATCACGGCCGCCTCACCCAGGGCGGCATCCGCCTGGCCGAACGTTACCGCTTTGAGGCTGGCCAGGGTATCGTCCACCGGCAGGCGCTTGATTTGAGGGAATGATTTGGTCAAAACCTCTTCATAGAAAAATCCTTTCGGAAACGCCACCGTCTTACCAAAAAGCGCTTCTATCGTTTCATAGGGGCTTTTCTCGGAGCTGACGATGACATTGGGGTTTTTAACGTAAGGCTCGGTATACAGCAGATATTTCATCCGGTCTTCGGTTTTGACGATGTTGAGCATCACATCCAGCTCTTTGCGTTTAACCATTTCCAAAAATTCGTTCCAGCCGGGGCCGGTGACATATTCGATTTGGATGCCCAGCTTTTGGGCCACCTGATTCATATAATCGATGGACAGCCCTCGGGGGGTGTTAAATTCAAAATAATTGAACGGGGGCCAGTCCTTCTCGTTGTGCACCCGGATCACGGGGTGCTGTTTCAGCCAGGCCTGCTCCTCTTCAGACAGGGTGCCCAAACTTTCCTTTTTGTCATCTCCGCCAATAGCCCACTTTCGGATAAGATTATGTGTTTCCGCTTTATCTAAGGCGCCAACGGCTTTGTTAAGGATGCTGACTAACTCTGGCCAATCATTGCGAACCCCGACAAAAAATGCATCTTCATCCCCGGTTTCTCCAACAAAAGCGTAATCGACAATTTTCAAATTGTTAAAACCATGTTCAAGAATCAAATAATTGCCGACGCCGGAGTTCAATACGGTTACATTTGCCTGGCCAAGGGCTACCATCTTTAGTGCTTCACGCGGCCCGTCTGTTTCAATGATGGTGCTTGTGGGGTAGGATTTTTTGATACGCTCAATATCAGCGTATCCTTTTGGAATGGTTACTTTCGCCGTGGCAAGATCAGCCATGGTTCGAAATTCCTGATTATTCTCACGGACAAAAAGGCCTGTCAAATTTCGAAAATAAGGCGTGGTAAAAAGGGTAAATGCTTTTCGTTCTTCAGTCATTGAGATGGCGTGAAGCAGATCCACCTTTTTGTGTTTAAAATCACTGACGGCCTTGTTCCAGTCATCGCGACTGTCCCATTGGATTTTGAACCCAGCCATTTTGGCCAGTTTCTCCAGATACTCAACGCTGAACCCTGTTGCTTTTCCGTTTTGATAGAAATCATAGGGCGGATAGTTTTTGTCGTTGACAGCCCGGACGACCGGATGCGCGTCCAGCCACCGTTTTTCCGCATCGGTTAAAACGATCTTCTCTGGTTCCGACCGGGTGGCTGCCGTTTCCCGGGGTGATTCTTCAAAATCCTGTACAATCCATCTGTCTTCCAGCTGTTTTCTTTCCTGGCTTCCGATAGCCTTTAACCCCTCATCGACCTGTTGAATCAGCGCCGGGTTTCCTTTTTTTGCAGCCGTGTAATACACCGCGGAGAACAGCGGTCGATCGCGGTCGTTTTCGAAGATATTGGTCTGGTAATTTTCTTTAAGAAAGTACAAAAGGCCCAGCTCCGTGGCGACAAATACCTTTACCTCGCCTTCCAGCGCAGCCCGGATAAGATCCTGGAAACGGTCATAGACAACAATGCGGTTGGCCGGTACCTTGGAACGCACAAATTTTTCGGTATACCCGCCTTTCTGGATACCAACTAAAAAGCCTGCTGTGTTTTCCAACGATTTGATCGGATAGACCGACGGGTGGGTGAATATGTAATAGTCGAGGGCTAACAGCGGTTCGGAATAATCCAGAAATCCCTCGCGCTCCTGGGTCCGGAAAAGACCGGCATGCAGATCGACCTTACCGGCTTTGAGCCGTTGCACCGATTCGCCAAAAGATTGCGCCCTGACAAATTTAATCTTGCGGCCTGTTTTTTGCTCCCACAACCGCCATAAATCCGGCAAAAATCCGGCCGGACGCGAAGCAGCATCTTCAAACACCAGTGGCGCCGCCCCCGGGTTGTAAACGATCTTCAGCTCATCGGCACCCGTTGCCGTCATTGCGGTCGTTAAAACGAAAACCGTCGCCATAACCGATATGAATAATTTTAATTTCTTCACAGGACTTTCTCTTTTTAGATAGGATCAATACCTTACGGTCAGGACAAAGTATAAAACGTCGATTCCCTGAAGGTCGATTGTATTAAACATGGGCTAAAAGTCAATCATCAGTTCCAAAATCGGTCGTGAGATATAGTGTGGTGCTCCAGAAATACTGAATAAAGATATTCTTTTAAATTTATCATGATACCTATTCGTCATTCCCGCGCAGGCGGTTGTTCGACAGGCTCACCATCCTGAGCCGGGTCGAAGGAGAATCCAGGCGGATTCAATCTGGACTCCCGTCTTTGAGAGTGTGTCATAATTCAGAAAAGCACTTAATTTCTGCCCGTCATGCCGGTCCCGGATCAAGTCCGGGATGACGGATCCGGCATCCAGTATTGTCCGGTGTTAAGAAAGCACTGGATTCCGGATCAAGTCCGGAATGACAAAAGAGAAACATATGCAGTTTGGTCAATTGCGACACAGTCCGCTTAAAGGGAAAGACAATCATTTTTACCTTATTAGAGCGTTTGTCAAAATAACGTTCCGATAGCGGTGGTTTTTTGGGTCATGTGTGGGTTGTCGATAACGTCTAATATGGCCTTATCCAAACGCTCTAATAGTTTTTCTTCATTTTTACAGACGTAGTTATTGAACCAGCGTGCTTTCATCGTTAGCCAGATGCGTTCTATCGGGTTGAGATCGGGTGAATACGGCGGCAAGTACATCGGTTGCCAGTTATGCCAATTGGTTGTTTTACGTTTGTGCCATGAGGCATTGTCCATAATCAAAATATTAGTTGTTCTTTGAAATGAGATACTTTTATCAGCTTCGTCTAAAAACGCCTGATAGGTAGCCGAGTCAGAATGCGATGCCTCAATGGCAAAAAACTCTCCGCTGCGCGGGCAGACCATGCCGATGACATTGATGCGCAGATGGCCGCCATTTTTGGTCACCCGGGTTTTTCGACCCTTTTTGTCCCAGCGCTTTCGGGGACGCGGATCGCCCTCAAAGCCGGACTCGTCGGCAAACCAGATATCCACATCGGGTCGCTTGAACAGTTGCTCAAGTTTATGCAAAAACGTTTCACGCAACTGCTCATCTTGTTTGTCCGGCCATGGCTGGGGCGTCTTTAGCGCATAGCCTTGTTTGTGAAAAAACCGTACCACCGTCTCATAGCTGCATTGGATCTGATAGGTTTGACTAATGTAGCCATGAAAGGCTTTGGCGGTCCAAAAGCTACGCTGGGCTTGTTGGGGCTCATCGATCAGCTGGACCAATTGCGGTGCCTGCTGATCCTTGATAATGGTCATTCGGCCTGGTCGCTTTTTGACAATCAGCCCGTCGACACCACACTGATTGAAACGGTTAATCCACTTTCTCAAGGCACGATTGGTTACCAGCAGTGCCTTGCAGACAAGCTGTCTGTCGGCACCAGCTAACAGCATCTGGATGGCGCTACAGCGTGTAGCTGTTTCATTGGAACCCACCCGGGAAACTTGCTTGAGCTCTTCGATAGTCGCGTTTTCCGGATTGGCGATGAGTAAAACCCGTGCCATTGATTAACATATGGCACATCGTTCCGTAAAAGTCTAGATTTTTTTTAATAAAAAAAATAATATAGCGGTTGTCATGTTTATTATAATTTCAAGCCGTTACACATTGCAGTGCCGTCTGTTAAAAATATAGCAATCGGAACATATTTATGACAACCGCTATAATAAGACAGAACACGAGCTTTCCACTCAAAAAGCAAAAGGCGAATGTCTATGTTTGGTATCCGCCATTTGTTTTTATTGATATTTACAAACCTATTGGATATTAAAAATTCAAAATATTCATCTTGTGCCTTGATATGATTTTATAGAGATGAAACGCAGAACTTACGGTCGGCCATAAGATAAGCAATAAAGACCGATTTGCAAATCTGGCAGCGACCATGGAGCACAGAGCGGCCCCGGTTTAAATCCAGCGACATTGAAAGGTTAAATTGATGAAAGAGATACAGGAAGCAGCCCGGACCGTAGCGGTGATGGCCGAGACCGAGGTGTTGGTGGTGGGAAGCGGCCCCGGCGGTCTGGCCGCTGCCCTGGCCTCCGCCCGGCAGGGGGCTGAAACCATGCTGATGGAGCGCTTCGGCTGTTTTGGCGGCAATATTACCCAGGCCGGGGTGGAGTCCATTGCCTGGTACCGCCACCCGGAAACCATCGAGGCCGGCGGCATCGGCATGGAGTTCGAGCGGCGCGCGGTCGAAATGAATGCCGCCACACCCGAAGTCCAGTCCATCAGCCATGCTTTGAACACCGAGATTTTCAAGTACGTGGCCGACCGGTTGGTTATCGAATCCGGGGTGCACCCCTTGCTGCATTGCTATTTCGTGGAACCGGTCATGGATGGCGCCAACATCATTGGGGTCATCACCGAAAGCAAATCGGGCCGGCAGGCCATCCTGGCCAGGCGGGTCATCGACGCCACCGGAGACGCCGACATCGCCGCCCGGGCCGGGGCGCCCTACACCCAGGCACCGTTAACGGACCGCCTGGGCGTCACGGTGAGCTTTGCCTGCTCCGGGGTTGATAAAAAACGCTTCATGGAACACGTGGCGGCCAACCCGGGCTCCTACAGAGCAGTGGGCCGCCGAAACCACCGGCAAGGAAGACAACCTGTTCAGCCCCTATATCGCCGAACCCTTCCAAAAAGCCAAAGAGGCCGGAGAGATACCGCCAGATATCGAGATCGCAGGGACATGGTCTTCCATTTCCGACGAGGGCGAGGCATCCTACCTGAATGTCGTCTACATCCTGGGCCAAGATTGCACCAATGTCTGGGACCTGACCCGGGGCGAAATGGAAGGGCGCCGGCAGGCCATGTGGGCCATCGAGGCGCTCAATAAATATCTGCCCGGTTTTGAAAAGGCCCGGCTCAGAAATTTCTGCACCTCCCTGGGCACCCGGGAGTCGCGCAAGATTATCGGCCGGGGCAGCTTGAGCGGAGATCAGGTCCGCTCCCAGGCGCGTTTCGAGGATGCCATCGGCATATTCCCGGAATTTCTGGACGCATACGGCACCGTGATTCTTCCGACCACGGGCCGTTATTTCCAGGTCCCCTATGGCATCATGCTGCCGCAGAAAGTGGAAAACCTGCTGGTAGCCGGGCGGGCCGTGGCCGGCGATCAACAATCCCATGCCGCCACGCGCCAGATGATGTGCTGCGCCGTCACCGGCCAGGGGGCGGGGGTTGCGGCCGCGCTCTCCGTGCATGATGGCGTTACCGTTGGAGAAGTCGACATCAAAAAGCTGCAGCGGGAGATACAAAAGCAGGGGGTTCGAATAGACTAGATAGGTTTCGGGTGTCAGTTAACAGATGTCAGTCAGATTGCAGAAGACAGATGGTAAGTCAGAAGTTTCGGCAGTATTTGTGGGGTCCATTCTCTGATTTTGCGGATGGATCATCTGATTTCATTCTTCTGCCTTCTATTCCCTGTGTTCTGCCCTCTGTTCTCTGTCATCTGTTTTCTGTCCTCTGTTAACTGACACCTGAAACCTTCTTTTTTAAACCTTCTCAAGATTCTCGCGGCGCTCCTCGAGCAGGTTGTCCAGCCAATCCGGGTCCATTTCAGGTACGGAGGAAAGCAGCAGCTCGGTATATTCGTGGTGGGGAGGGGTTAAAATCTCCTTTTTGACACCCTGTTCGACAATGCGCCCCTGCAGCATGACCACAATTTCATCGGCTATGGCTTTGACCGTTGCCAGGTCATGGGTGATAAACAGATAGGATACCTGTAGTTTATTTTGCAGATTCTGCAGAAGCTCTAATATGCCCTCGGCCACCAGCTGGTCCAGGGCGGACGTGACTTCATCACAGATGATTACCTCGGGATTGGCTGCCAGGGCCCGTGCAATGCAGATGCGCTGCTTTTCGCCTCCGGAGAGTTCGGTCGGGAACCTCTCAATATAGTCATCCGGCAATTCGATCATGTCCAGAAGTTCCAGGATCCGGTCTTCACACGCCTTGCCGTGCATACCGAAGTAAAAGGACAGCGGGCGGCCGATGATCTTCCTGATTTTCTGCCGGGGATTGAGCGCCGTGTCCGGCATCTGGTAGATCATCTGCATTATTCTGAGGCTTTCACGGGTACGGGATTTCAAGGCCGGCGGCAACTCTTCATTGCGGTATAAAACTTTACCGGTCAGCGGCGGCAGCAGGCCGGTAATAACCCGGGCCAGGGTGCTTTTGCCGGAGCCGGATTCACCCACCAGGGCGACGGTTCGACCGCGTCGAACCTTGAGATTAATGTCTTCCAGAACCATTGTCTTACCGGTGTAACTGGCCGACACGTTTTTGGCTTCGAGAATGACATCTTTTTCCGTGGCGGATAGATCCTTGTCTTCTCTGAGGGTACGGACCGACAACAGCTTGCGGGTATATTCTTTTTTGGGTTCGGCCAGAAGCTGGCGGGCATTGTTTTCTTCAACCAGGTCGCCGTAGCGCAGCACCATGATGCGGTCCGCCAGCTGGGCCACCACCGCCAGGTCGTGGGTGATGTAGATGGCCGCCGTGTTGTATTTGCGGGTGATGCTTTTAATGGCGGCCAATACTTCGATCTGGGTCGTTACATCCAGCGCGGTGGTCGGCTCATCGAACACAATGATATCGGGCCGGCAGGCCATGGCCATGGCCACCATGGCGCGCTGCAGCTGGCCGCCGGAGACCTGATGCGGGTAGCGATACCCGATTCTTTCAGGATCCGGCAGCAACAGGTTTTCATATATTTCAACGGCGTTTTTTTCGGCCTCGGCAAAACTCATCAACCCGTGTTTGACCGGCGCTTCGGCATACTGTTTTATAAGCCGGTGGGCCGGGTTGAAGGAAGCGGCGGCGCTCTGGGCAACATAAGCAATCCGTGTACCCCTGACGGATTTTTTTACCTGGGAAGTTGCCTCAACCAGTTCGATGCCGTCAAAAACGATGGAGCCCGAAGCTATCCGGCAACCCTGGCGGGTGTACCCCATGGCTGCCATCCCGATGGTCGATTTGCCGGCACCGGATTCCCCGATCAGGCCCAGAACTTCTCCACGGTTGAGGGTTAAATCGACGCCGTGTACGATCTCGACCCATTTCTCATCAGTGAAACCCTCGATGACCAGCTTTTTGATTTTTAGCAGTTCTTCCATACAGGTCCCGATATCAGTTGAATACTTAATATAGCCAGAAATGTCGATTGACGAATGACAAATGCTGGATATCGCTCCGCTCAATCTTATTTATAATATAGTGAAAGAAATCGTCTATTGCATCAGGTTAAGTGTTATTGCCAATGATCATAAATTAAATTGATAGAATTCCTTCATTAATCATTAGACATTCGTCAATCGTCAATCCTTTAAGCCGCTGGCCACATGCAGAAACCAGTCGACGATAAAATTTACGCCCACCGTCAGGAAAGCGATCGCACCGGCCGGCCAAAGCGGGGTGAAAATTCCGAATGTAATCGCCCCTGAATTTTCACGGACCATCCCGCCCCAGTCCGCCGTCGGGGGCTGAATTCCCAGGCCCAGAAAGCTCAGGGCGGCAATGAATAAAAATACAAAACAAAACCGCAGGCCGAATTCCGCCACCAGAGGCGGCAGGGCATTCGGCAGGATTTCGTGACGCATGAGCCACCAGGTGCCCTCGCCCCGCAGCCGTGCGGCTTCAACATACTCCATGACCTCGATGTCCATGGCCACGGCCCGTGACAGGCGATAGACCCGGGTGGAATCCAGCAACGCGATCACCACGATCAGTTTCGGTATGGAGTTGCCGACCACCGCCAGAACAACCAGGGCAAAAATAAGAACCGGAATGGCCATCAGGATGTCCACCAGGCGGCTTATTATCAAATCGACCCAGCCCCCCAGGGTCGCTGCGAAAAACCCGCAGCTGATCCCGACGGCGAAGGAAAACAGCGTAATCACAAAGGCGATGGCGATGGTGTTGCGGGCACCGTAGAGCAGGCGTGTAAACATGTCGCGGCCGATATGATCGGTGCCCAGAAAATGTTCGCTGCTCATCGGCATCCAGACATCACCGACCACCTCGGTCTCACCGTAAGGGGCGATTACCGGGGCCAGTATGGCGGCAGCGATATTCAACAGGATCATTACCATACCGATACGGGCAATGATGGGTGATTTTCTGAGCAATTTGAAAAAGGCCATACAATAACTCTCTTTACCTTGGGTTGCGCAGCCTGGGGTTGCTGATAATTGAAAGTACATCGGCGGTCAGGTTGAGGCCGATGTAAATCGACGCAAATATTAGCCCGCAGGCCTGGACCACCGGGATATCCCGTTTGGACACCGAGTCCACCATCAATTGGCCCAGGCCCGGATAGACAAATACCACCTCCACGATCACGACACCGACCACCAGGTAGGCCAGATTGAGGGCGATCACATTGATCACCGGAGACAGCGCATTGGGAAAGGCGTGCATGACGATGACCCGGGTACGCTGAATGCCTTTTAAGCGCGCCATTTCGATAAACGGGCTGGCCAGGATATTGATGATGGCCGCCCGGGTCTGGCGCATCATGTGCGCCACGACAACCAGGGTCAGGGTCAGGCAGGGCAGAACAATGGCGTGAATCTTCTGCCAGAACGACATCTGGTCGTTGATATTGGAGATGCTGGGAAAAATGATCATTTGCACCGAGAGCAGGGCAATTAAAATATAAGCCACAAAGAACTCCGGAAACGAAATGGTACTGAGGGTGGCCACGGAAATAGCACGGTCAAACAAACTGTTGCGGTAAAGGGCGGCGATAATCCCCAGCAAGATGGCGACGGGGACGGCGATCACGGCGGCCGAGAGGGCCAAAAACAGCGTGTTGGCAAAGCGCCAGCCGACCATATCCACCACCGGCCGCCCATTGGCGAGGGATTTTCCCAGATCTCCCTGCAGCAAGTCGCCGAGCCAGGCAACATAACGCTCGTGCGGTGGCAGGTCGAGCTTGAGCTCCTTGCGAAAGGCGGCCACGGTCTCCGGCAGGGCATTCATTCCCAGGATTTCCTCCGCGAAATCACCGGGCAGGGCTTCCACCCCCATAAAAAAGATGATCGAGATGGCGAACAGGGTCAGGATTCCCAGCCCGATCCGCTTAAAAACCAATCCTAATATAGAGTTCATTTTAACCGCTTCTTGAATCTATCGAGATAATTCTGATATTGCCGTCCCGCTCGCAGCACGGGACGGCAACCGACCTTCTATTAGGCGAACCACCAGCGCTCGCCATTTCGCATGCCATCCAGAGCCATGTGCCCTGAGATAGGTCCATGTGCCAGCTTAGCTGAACTGGCTTCAACCATCTGGTTGTACATGGGCACAACCGTTCCGCCGTCATTTCTGCATATCTCCTGCATATCATAGTAAATCTTTCTGCGCTTACCCGTATCCAGCTCTGCCCTTGCGCTGATCAGCAGTTCGTTAAAACGCTTATTGTCCCAGAGGGTATCGTTCCAGGGTGCCCCGGCTGAGTATGCAACCGAGAACATCATATCTTCAATGGGACGTCCGCCCCAGTAGCACATGCACCATTCTTTTTTCATCCAGACATTGCTCCAGTACCCGTCATCAGGCTCCCGGACAACGTTGATGTTGATGCCCGCTTTTTTGGCCTGTTCCTTTATGAGGACGGCAGCGTCCACTGCTCCGGCAAATGCGGCATCGGCTGCATGCAGATTAAAGACATGGTCCAGCATGCCGGCTTTTTTCATGTAAGATTTGGCCTTGTCCGGATCATATTTTCTTTGCTCAAGGCCTTTGGCATAATACTTATTTACAGGTGCAATGGGATGATCGTTGCCGGGTTCGCCATAACCGCGTAGTATTTGTTTGACCAATTCTTCACGGTCAACCGCAAGCTTTAATGCCATGCGAACATTGTTGTCACCGTATGGTGTTTGATCCAGCCGCATGGGGATGGTGTAGTGCGCTGTTCCCGTTGTTGCCGTAACATTTACCCCCGGCATCCTTTTCATGAGATGCACTGTTTTAAGTTCAACACGGTCCATGTAGTTTATCTGGCCGGTCTTCAGTGCATTGGTTCTGGCATTGGTATCAACGATGGACAGGGTTTCGATCTCATCAAAATGGGCTCTTCCTTTTTTCCAGTAATTGGGATTGCGCTTTGCAAAAGCTCTGACACCCGGCTCCCAACTCTCCAGAATGTATCCCCCGGTACCGATGCCCTTTTCAAATTCCGGGCCTGCAGTTCCGGCGGGACAGATGGTTAAGTGATAGTCGCCCAGGATAAACGGAAAATCAGCACTGCCCCCGGAAAGCTTAAAAACAACTTCATGTTTTCCGTCAGCTTTAATATTTTCAATACTTTTTAAATATCCTTTGGCTGCAGATTTGGATTTTTCGCCCAAATGGTGGTTTATGGAAAAGATCACATCCTCGGCGGTCATGGTTTTGCCATTGTGAAATTCTATGCCCTTGCGCAGCTTAAACGTCCACACTTTTGCGTCAGGGGTCGAGTCCCAGGACTCCGCAAGTTCAGGGATGGCATTGAATTCGTGATCGATTTCCACCAGACTGTTTCTGATCTGCCAGTTGAGGTTCTGGTTCATGTTGGAAGTCAATGTTGCAGGGTCCATGGAATCAGTGGTTGACCCGCCGGTAACCCCTATTATTAAACGCCCGCCTTTCTTGGGCGAGGCCGCTTTGGCCGTACCCCCCAGAAATGCAGGTGACACGGCGGCCATTAAACCCAGGGCCGAAACCCTTGCAATAAATTCACGGCGAGATATCCTTCCCTCTGACAATAATCTTTGAAGCATTTCCAGTTTCGGCATTGCTGCCCTCCTTTTGCTAAAATGGTTAGCGATTATTTCCAACTGTTTGCGATGGTTTCTTCTCCGGAATGGCCCCGCCGGATAAAGATCCTATTCCAGGGATATTGCGTCCATCCCTTTGGTATCGATCAGGTTTAGAATTTGATTCATTGCCATGGCCAATATTTGAAGATGCTCGGGCTCCAGATCGGCCAGTTGATTGACAAATTTCTTTTCAATGGGATCTGGAATGGTTTTGCCCAGTTCATGACCGGATTGGGTGAGCGTGATCAAGGCAACCCGACGATCACCCTGTTTGCGGATCCGATCAACCAACCCTTTTTTTTCAAGGCGATCGATGATGCCGGTAATATTGGACGGGGTAACATACATCTGACGACTTAAATCCGCGGATGACAGGGCCCCATTTTTAATTAGCAGCCGTAATACCAGGCTCTGGGGGCCGGTTAAGCCATATTGCTTGCTCATTTTCTGGGAATCCAGGTATTCGGCCCGTACCAAACGCCGGATAGACTCAACTATATCCTTAATAACGTCTTCGTTGATGGGAGCCACGTCATTCACCCCTAATGAAGTATTTGCTTTAGCGGTTTATCCATACCTATTTAAATTTAAATAGTCAAGGCTTTAATTATATACCCTGAAATGATATAAATTTAAATATTTAAGGGAGTTGCGGCTGTTTGATGTGGCCCCGGGCCTCGTTTATTTTACCAGCCGTTGGAATGATCAGATAAAATGGCTGAGAGCGGATAAATTTTCCCTTTTACTGAGCACCTGCAAACAAACCTGCCACCGCTTAGAACACATCAGCCCATTGACTGAGCAGGGACATAATCCTTGATACGGTTGGCCACTACCGCTGCGATGTAGATCACCCAGAGGATCAGGCAGATGTGCAGTACGTCATTTTGAGAAAACCAGATCCCCTTCCCTCTCGCCCACAGCTTCTGGGTGATCTCCAGATCGTCGTAGAGCCAATAAGCGGCGATGGTGAGGAGCAGCAATATCCAGGTGCCCAGAAGCGCAAGATCCATGGAGTCCCTGAGCATGTAGTACCGCCAGCCGTTTAGGATAAAGAAGATCAGGAGAATTGGGGTCGAGACCCGGACCATCAAATTGAAGGTGATAAGTGATTTGACCGGAACAAGGCCCCCTATGAGGGTCATAATGACGTACACCACGGCGTTCACCAGAGCGTAAACCGACAGAATCATCCGCAATGATCCCCCGGTACAGGAATACGCCACGGCAACCAGCATCGCGTCCATGCTCACCTGCTGGAACATGAGGTAGACCACCTCCCACCAGCTGGTCCAGGCGCATGATTGCCGCCCCGCACACTTGATCTCGTAGCCGAACGCCTGGTAGCTGGTCCCGGCCAGAAGCGCACCGGTGCCCCACAGCAAAAGCGAGATGCCCCACCACAGACGAGATATTTCGCTGTCCCGGATGCTCAAAAAATAAAGGCCGGCGCCAATGGTCAGAAGCCCCAAAGCGTAAACGAAGAAAGTCGAGGTGGGCTGGGTCAGGATGATCTCCCTCGATGCGATTTGGATTTTCAGGCACGGCTGTGCCTCGCACCAGTTCGCGGGGGTCAGCTCCGGATCGGTATACCGGATCGTCTTCAGGCGGCTAAACCCGGACAATACCGCCCTCGCAATAACCAAAAAAAATGAGCTTTTCATGAAACCCTATCGAATGGTTGAAAGTTAAGGCCGATCAGAAAGGCATCCGGCTGATAGGTCCTGGATTTCGCCGCTGATCACCCACCGCGTTTCCTCTGCGTCGTACTGGCAACGCATCCATACGTGCGGCAGCCTCAGGGCTCAGATCCGGAAAAGGCCGGCTGCGGACCATCCAACGGAGGCGGAATCAAAACGAATTTACCCACATGTTTCTTCTCAGTAAATGCCCGCTGCGCGTCCACAATCCGTTCGAGTGGAAATGTCCCTGCAAGGAGCGGCCGAATCTCGCCATTCTCGATATAGGAAACAAGGTTTGGGAAAACAGGCTTATCCCACGCGGTGCAGCCTATCATCATCAGGTCCTTCAGATAAAAGTCACGCATATCGAGGGTCACAAGTGGTCCACCGATGGCACCCGAGGACGCATACCGCCCCCCTCTCTTGAGCACCTTCAGCATCCCGCCAAAGGCCGGCCCTGCCACGTTGTCAACGACGACGTCCACAGAGTTCTCACCAAGACAGGCAACGATATCGTCGTCACGTGCGATGACGCGATCTGCTCCAATTGACCGCACCTGCGCAAGCTTCTCCTTCCCCGCAATTGCAGTCACAGTGGCCCCCCGACGCTTTGCCAGTTGCACGACGGCCGACCCGACACCGCCCGACGCGCCAGCGACCAATACATGCTCGCCCCTGGACACATTCGCCCTGTGAACCATGTTCTCAGCCGTACCGTAGGCACATGGGATCGTGCCAAGTTCGGCATCGCTCCAATCGCAGTCCACGGGGAAAACCTCTCCAGCCCCCACTTTCACGAATTGCGCGAATGCGCCATCGAAATCGGAGGCCATCCAGATATTCTCCAGGGACTTCCATCCCGAACTGCGAATGCATGGCCGCACCAGTACGCGCAAGCCAATGGTGCTTTTATCTCCACCAGGGGCAACAGCGACAACACGCCCGCAACAATCTGTGCCCTGGATAAATGGAAATGGCGTCGCCTCGTTCCATCCACCGTCTGCCTTGGCTTTCGCCTTTTTTTTCTCGGCAGCTGTCAGATCTTCCGTACCGGTTGTGACCGCGGAAGAATACCAGCCAAGGCGGGTATTGATTTCAGTATTGTTTACGCCGGCTGCGAGGACTTGCAAAAGGACCTCCCCTGGGGCAAGTGCCGGGACCGGGACATCCCGATATTCGAGTTTTTCGTAACCACCGTTGCCGGTTGTAACCACCGCTTTCATGGTTGTTTTGCATCCTTTGAGATCAAAGCGATCCTTTTTTTGAATTCGTTGTGCATTCATTGACCCTGTTACCCCTTTCTTCCCTATAACTATCACCTAACAGGTAATTATAGATTTCTGGATTTCATCACATTTATAGTGTTTTCCAGCTAAAACCCGGATCGGATTGAAATAAAGATTGAGAATACCTGCATTTTGGCAATTTTACAGATATCAAAGGAATACCACAAGACTTTTCAGATTGTGGATTACACAATGACAAATATCCAAAATATTTGCCTCTCAATAATTGTGACATTCGTGCCTTGATTTAAAATATGGATCAAATAAATATATATATTTATTGATGATTCTTCCTCGCACGGTGTCAGTATCCCCGGTTATAATAAATTGCTTGACAATTTAACAAATTGAACTATAATTAGTTTTATTATAAAACATTTAAATTTAAGAAGTTTTAATAAGCTAACATTTACGCGGCGCCTGCCAGCGCCCGATCCGTCAGACATACAAAATCTGGGGGGAATAACGGATACGATCCAGGAGATAATTTTTTCTATGACACCTACCCCGACCCAAAACAATATAGCCCCGCGAAGGGGAGACTTTACCAATCTGGCCCAGGCGCTCGACTATGCCGCCGGGGGTAAAACCGGTTACAATTTTTATGATGGCGCCGGGAAATTATCGGTCGTGCTTGGATACAAAGATCTTCAAACGCAAGCCCAATCGTTAGCACGCCGCTTGCTGGGGCTGGGGCCCCGGCGGGGACGCGGGTGGCGCTGGTGGCCGATACCCATCCGGACTTTATGCGCTATTTTTTTGCCTGTCAGTATGCCGGCCTGGTGCCGGTGCCGCTGCCGGCGCCCATCCAGCTGGGAAGCCACCAGGATTATACCGGACAGCTGCGACGATTGCTCGTAGCCTGTGGAGCGGAGGCGGCCATCGCCTCGGAGTCGTATTTGCCATATATAATGAAGGCTGCCGCCGGCCTGGATCTCAATTTTTGCGGGGGCACCAGGGCCTTTATTCATCTGCCCGAAGAAGATGTTCAACTCCATCCCTCCGGTTCGGACGAATTGGCCTATCTCCAATTTACCTCCGGAAGCACCCGCTTTCCCCGCGGGGTTATGATCAGCCAAAAAACCGTGATGAACAACCTGGCAAATCTCATCGGGTTGGTAACCCGGGTTCAGGAAAGAGATCGGGCGGTATCCTGGCTGCCCTTCTACCATGACATGGGGCTGGTCGGAATGGTGCTGGCGCCGATGGCATCGCAAATATCAGTTGATTATTTAAGTCCCCGGGATTTTGCCATGCGCCCGAGGCTGTGGCCCAGGTTGATATCGCAAAATCAGGCCACCATATCCTTCGGCTCTACCCTCGGCTATAAATTGTGCCGCCAGCGCCTGCGACCCAAAGACATCAAAGAACTCGACCTTAGTACCTGGCGGTTAGCGGCGGTTGGCTCGGAAACGATTAACCCTGAAACCATGACCCAATTTGCGGCAGCCCTGGCTCCGGCCGGCTTTAGTGAAAATGCGCTGGTGGTCGGATACGGCATGGCTGAATGCTCGCTGGCCGTCAGTTTTTCCCAACCGGGAAAGGGGCTGGCGGCAGACCATATTGATTCTGAATCTCTGGCCGCTAAACACCAGGCCATACCGGTGGACCCAGCAACCCATATGGGTGCATATGCAACTAAAAGCGTGGTGAACTGTGGCCAACCCATGCCGGGGTATGAAATCCAGGTGCGGGACGGTCGGGGACAGGTGCTGCCGGAGCGCCGAATCGGCACATTGTATGTTCGGGGGCCGAGTGTGATGAGCGGTTATTTCGACAATGAGGATGCTACCAGGGATGCGCTGTCCGATGACGGCTGGTTGAATACCGGTGATCTGGCCTATATCGCGGACAATCATATTTTTATCACCGGCCGGGAAAAAGACCTTCTGATCGTCAACGGCCGATGGGTGTGGCCCCAGGATCTGGAAAGCATCGCCGAGCAGCAACCCGAAGCCAGAACGGGGGACGCGGCCGTTATTTCAGTGCCGGGTGAGAATGGACAGGACACGGCCGTCCTGTTGCTCCAGTGCCGCAAACCTGATCAAACGAAACAATCCGGACTGACGCTGCGGATACAAAAGCTTATCCGCCGGAAAATTGGAATAGACTGCAAAATAGAACTGGTGTCGCGCCATACATTACCCCGGACAACGTCCGGCAAGCTCGCGCGGGCAAGAGCCCGCCAGGAGTATTTGGACCGTATGGCGCGCACCGACAAAATTGTCCGGTTTGCGAAAATATAGCCATATATGGATCTTAGATGTTAATTTAGGGGTGGGAGCGGCTTTCCAGCCGCGATCTGCAGTTCCGGAGTAAAAGAGAATCGCGGCTGGAAAGCCGCTCCCACAAAATATTTTCTAAGAGATTTAATTTGAGAATCATATTCTTTGCTGGAAAAGGCGGGGGCGGTTTGCCAAGTATGCACGCCCGGTGGTCAAACATATGGCCTTCAAAATCCGCTGGAGCGTTTTTACACAGAAGAACCATACAATCTGCATAAGGTAAACGGCCATTATCACCTGAAATTGAAGCTGCCGTTTGTCACCAAGAACGATATTGAGCTTAACAAGTTATTTGATGAATTGATTATCCGCATCGGCAGCTTCAAGCACCATATATTGCTTCCCAAGCAGGTCGCCGCGTTTGATGCCGTCAATGCGCGGGTGGAAGGTCAGCATTTGAATATATTTTTTGAAGGAGGAAGCCATGGCCAGTAAAAATGCCACAGAAAAAATGTGTAATTGCCCGGTGGGTACATTTATTAAAGATAAGGCAACCAAAATTAAAGTCGACTAGCAGCTCGATTGGGCCTGCGATGCTAAAGGGCTTTAACCGGTCTTAACCGCAACCAGGCGATAAACAACCAGGTAGACGCTGGCTGCCGCCAGGGATATCAGCGTCCCCATATAAATGCCGCTGGCCGGATAGACGATGGATACGCATAAGGTATAGGTAATTAAAGATCCCAGCCCCTGGGGAAAATTTTTAATGATCGTATGGACATGGGTTTTGTCATAGGTGAGGTGCACGATCAAAATCAAGGGAAACAGGGTGCTGGGAAAAGCTTGAAACAGGCCGGCCCAGCGGGGGCCGACAGATTTGGCCGTGGCGATAATGGCCAGAATGATGAAACCGGCCAGAAAGGCCCGCAAAAAAAGGATTCTGGGGGTTAATTTGACCCGCTCCCGGATGGTTGCGTTTTTAATCTGCCTGAATAAATAGATAAACACGAAAATGGAAGCGATGGGTAACAGGGCAGCCAAAAATTTATTGAGTTTGATATAGTGCAGCAGCCAGATCACCACTAAATAACCGATGATGGCAAATACCGAAGCGGCGGCAATGGTAAATTTTTTAAAATAAAGGGTGGCTTTAAAGTAGCAATAGACAAAGGCCTGGGTGGCAACCAGCCCTATCATGGTATATACCGCACTGTCGGCTGCAAATTCAGGGCTGATATCCAGACCGACAAAAAATAAGGTAATGACGGCCCCTGCGGGATAGCCCGCCAGAAGGCCGGCTGCCCTCGGGCTTATATGCTCGGCGACGGCAGAAAGAGTCAGGACCAGGATTACGGAGACAAACAATTTTACAAAAAGGATGGCTTCCATTCCATATTCGCTGAACTTCTCATTCTGAAATTCCCAGAGCGGTAAAATGTAAAAATCGATATCTTCCCTTCGATACGAATAACCATTAACGAATAACTATTAACACCCAATTGTTTTTAAACAATTGGGTCCATCGTCCGACAGGCTACCACATCAATCCCCTTTGCACCTAAAAAATCTTCGATCAGCACTTGCCCTAATTTTACCGGGGCTTTAACTTGCAAGGTATGTATTTGGCGGGCAGCCTCCAGGATCCGGCCCTTTTTAACCGGTCCCGTAACCTTTACCGGAAGCCTCTTCCAGTGGGCGCCTATTATCTCAACGGTGGTACTTAATTCACGACGCGGGTCGGTAAATTCCTGCTTGGCATACTTGGCGCCGCGATCGCATTCATTGCCGGAAATTTCCGTAATTTTACTGCCTCTGTGAACCAGCTGCAGCGGGCAGCCGATGGGGCAACCGATGCAAGTGTATTCTTTAGCCTTTACCATGGCGCTTTCCTTTCTCGGCCGGTAAAATATCGATGCGCAATGAATCTCCGGGGAATTTATCCAGCAGATCGGGCTTGATTTTGAAAATAATCATTTCGGCCGGAACCACAAACCGCAATTTCTTTTCCATCAGGTTGCCCACCCGAATGCGGCAGGGTTTCATGGCCTCTTTGCAACGCATGTAGATGGTGTGTTCCCGTTCCGGGCTCAGGGTGTGGGGGATACAGTAGCGCACGTTGTCACCCGGCAGAAGGCGGATGTTGTCTTCAGGGCGGCGCACCCCCTGGGCCCACTCGCCGGAAAATTGGCCGGCCAGCATGGACTCGCGGGTCACAAAATCGACCAGATCGTGGACGTGCAGAACATTACCGCTGGCGAACACACCGGGCATGCTGGTCTCCAGGGTACTGGACACCCGCGGCCCTCCGGTGATGACATCCATCTGGATTCCCAGGCTCAGCGAGAGCTCGTTTTCGGGAATCAATCCGATGGACAGCAGCAGGGTGTCGCATTTTATATCCCGGGCCTGGTCCATAACGGGCTTAAAATATTTGTCCACAGGAGCAACCGTAATCTTCTCCACGCGGTCGCGACCGTGAATGTATGCCACCGTAGTCGACAGGTGCAAGGGGATGTCAAAGTCATCCAGGCACTGCACGATGTTGCGGGAAAGTCCATTGGAGTAAGGCATAATCTCAAATACCCCCACCACCTCACAACCTTCAAGAACCAGACGCCGGGCCATGATCAGCCCGATGTCACCGGAGCCCAGAATAGCAACGCGCTTGCCCGGCAGATAACCGTTTAAATTGACAAGTTTTTGGGCCAGGCCTGCCGCCAGGATTCCCGACGGCCGCGTTCCGGGAATACGGATGGAACCGCGGGTGCGTTCCCGGCACCCCATGGAAAGAACAACCGATTTGGTGTTGACGGTCACCAGTCCCTTTTGCTCATTCATCACGCGCACGCTTTTGGTGCCGTCGGAGTCCACCGAGATGCCGGAAACATATGAACTGGTAGCCAGGTCCACGTCGTGATCGATGACTTTTTCCAGGAACCGCTGGGCATATTCAGGACCGGTCAGCTCCTCACGAAAATAGTGCAACCCAAAACCGGAATGAATGCACTGCCAGAGAATGCCGCCGGCCTCCTCCTCACGGTCCAGGATCAGGACCCGTTCAGCCCCTGAATCCCTGGCACCAAGGGCAGCTCCCATCCCCGCAGGCCCGCCGCCAACGATTACCACGTCGTATTTACCTTCCATCCGGCCAAGCATAAATATTTTGATTCCTTATAGAATAAGTTTAAAAGATGAACGTCCTTTTAGCGTTCGATGTTCATCTTTTTTCTGTTATCTGCCCTCTGTCATCTGTCATCTGTTTTAGGATGCTGCTTATTCTCCATCTCCTTTACAATCCACGAATCCCCGCCGCGCTTGGTAACTTTGTCGAATGGCACCCCCAACCGTTCGGCCAGGATATCCATGCAACGGGTGGTGCAGAAACCGCCCTGACAGCGGCCCATCCCGGCGCGACTGCGAAATTTTATACCGTCCAGCGTGCGGGCCCCGTGATCGATGGCGTTGTGGATTTCAGCCTCGGTAATCAGTTCACAGCGGCAGACCACTTTCCCGAAAAGGGGATCCAGTTGAATCAATTGCTGCTGGTCCTCGAGGCTCAGGGTGGCGAATCTCGGTGGTCCCGGCACCTGGCCTTTGAATTCTTTTTGGGGCTCAAGTGCCAAACCCTCATCTTTGAGGATCTCGCCCACATACTCCGCTATGGCCGGGGCCGATGTGAGCCCGGGCGACTGGATTCCGGCCACGTTGATAAATCCCTTTTTCCTGGTGGGGCCGATGATGAAATCGTCGGTACTGCTCACGGCCCGCAATCCGGCAAATTCGGTGATGGTGTCGCGCTCGGTTATCGAAGGGCAAATCTTACCGACCGAAGCAAATACCTGTTCGGATCCCTCATAGGTGGTGGACACGTCATAGCGGTCCGCGGTATCCTCAGCGGTGGGGCCGACCATCATGGTCCCGTTGAAGGTCGGGATGATCAGAATACCTTTACTGTGGGCCTTGGGAACCGGAAAGACAAGCTTGCGCACCAGGCCCATGAGCCGTTTGTCCAGCATATACTCTTCGCCCTTGCGGGGATGAATGCTGAAATCATTGAGCCCTGCCATCCGGGCAATTTCATCCGCGAAGATCCCGGCGCAGTTGACGGCAAAGCGGGTCTGAATTTTCTCCTGGGGGGTGTGCAGGGTAATAGATTTTTTTCCGGTTTGAATTTTTTTCACCGGACTGTTGATTTTGAGCTCTACCCCATTGTCCATGGCATTTTCGATCAGGGCGAACGCAAATTCATAGGGGTTGATCACCCCGGCCGAAGGGGCATGCAGGGCGGCAACAAGTTTGGGAGACAAATTGGGTTCCTCGCGCCGCAGGCGTCGCTGATCCCACATTTCCAGACCGGGCACACCTTTGGCCTCACCCTGGGTCTTTAGTTCCTCCAGAACCTTCAGGTCCTCCTGGTCGGCGGCCACCACCAGTTCACCAATCCGGGCAAAACCGAAATTCAACTCTCTGAATAACTGGTCAAACAAGTAGTTGCCGCGCACCACCAGCTTGCCTTTCAATGTATCCGGAGAGCTGTGATGCCCGGCATGGATGATACCGCTGTTGGTTTTAGTCGTGCCGAATCCCACCTCTTCACACATTTCAAGAACCACCGTGCGAAGGCGGTAGCGCGACAGTTCCCGGGCAATCGCGCAGCCAATGACCCCACCGCCAATGATGGCAACATCATACATATCCGATCCTCTTTACCCTTCAATCTTTTTTTTCCATGCTATCAGCAATCCACCAATTTTAGCAATAAAATCTGTATGCGTCCACCTTTGCACAATAATCGTTTATCTGGTATGTAAGCAGCAAATATCAATTGAATAAATTCATTTGGTGATTATTTGTTATATGAAATATCCAATATTTAATCTACCGGCCCAATATATCATTAGAAGCTGCTTCAAAAGGGTATTGTCAGTGATGGGGGTTTAAAAATGAAAGGTACTAAAAAAATCTGGAAATCTCTCCTGTTGACACTTCTCATTAACTTAACGGTCATTGGGGGCTTTCACACCGCAGCAAGGGCGCAGCAAGATGAAAATGCAAAAGCACTTAAAGTGGCCCTTTTACCCATCCTGGATGTATTCCCATTTTACGTGGCCGAATCTGAAGGCTACTTTGTCGATTTGGGGGTCGACGTCAAGGCCGTTCCGGTGGCCAGTGGCCTGGAAAGAGATCAGCTGATGCAGTCCGGTGCCATTGACGGCATGCTTAACGAAATGATCACCACCGCCAATTTTAATCGCAACAAGATTCAGATTAAATCCGTTATATCCGCACGCAAAGCATATCGTGACTATCCGCTTTTTCGCCTGCTGTCTGCGCCGGGGATCAAGTTCAGCGCAACCGGGGATCTGGCGGGGGTTCCCATCGGCATATCCAAAAACACCATCATTGAATACGTCACCGACCGGCTGCTGAAAGCCGAAGGTCTGAGGGCCAAAGCGATCGTTAAAAAATCTGTCCCGGTTATACCGGAAAGATATCAATTGCTGCTTCAGGGGCAGCTAAAGGCCGCCACCCTCCCCGATCCGTTAGCCAAAAGTGCGATAGCGGCAGGTGCCGGTGAAATTGTCGATGATTCCGCCTATCCGGGATACAGCGTGAGTGTGTTGAGTTTTAATATCGATTCGCTTAAAAATAAAGCCCACGCCGTCCGGTTGTTCCTGAAAGCCTGGGACCGGGCCGCGGCCGCCATCAACAAGAACCCCGAATCGTTTCGCGGCTTGCTCCTTAAAAAAATCCGGGTACCCAAAAACATCCAGCAAACATATAAGATCCCCCCCTATCCTCGCCGGGAAGTGCCCACTGCCGGGCAGTGGGCGGATGTTATGGACTGGATGACGGAAAAAGGTTTACTGGCATCTGCGCTGGCATACGAGGATTCGATTACCGCTGAATTTCTCCCTGAAAAGGATTAGTGGAATAGTATATTTGTTGTAAACTAATATTCACCGCAGAGACGCGGAGGACGCAAAGGTTATTTTCTTTATGTTTTCCGCTGAGACGCCGGAAAACATAAACATCTCTGCGTTCTCTGCGCCGAATGAGCGCAGCGAATGGGCAGTGAAATTGGTGTAAATAATTTACTCAACAACTGATTGAACTATTAGAAAATGATCGAAATTAACAACCTTACATTTGCCTACAGCGGGCAAGCAGAAATATTTAAAGGGTTCAACCTGACAGTCAACCGCGGCGATGCATGGTCGGTTATCGGGCCATCGGGTTGCGGCAAATCTACATTTTTGTATCTGCTGGCCGGCTTGCGCCGCCTGACAGCCGGTACCATTCTAATTGAGGGTGCTCCGGTTTTGCGTCCCCGCCCGCGCACCGGGCTGGTATTGCAGGATCACGGTTTGCTGCCATGGGCTACCGTGAGAGAAAATGCCCGTCTGGGGCTCAGCATCTGGAACTTTTATGGGGCCGACGGCAAGCACGCGCCGGTCGATAAAAAATTGGATCGCGCCAAAGCCGATCAGCGGGTGGATTACTGGCTTCAAAAACTGGGGATTGAGGGATTAAAAGACGAGTACCCGGGCCGACTTTCCAGGGGCCAGCGCCAGCGAACCGCCATCGCCAGAACCCTGGTCATGGAACCGGATTTATTGCTGCTGGATGAGCCTTTTTCAGCCCTGGATGCCCCCACCCGGGAAGAGTTGGAAAATCTCATCGCCAATTTGAATCGAGAATCAAACATCACCTGCATCATTGTAACCCATGATATTGAAGCCGCTGTGGTCATGGGCAAAAAAATTCTGGCCTTACGGGAAGGGTTCAACCACAAACCGCTCATTCTTGAAAATTCCTGTGCCGGCATTGTTGACGAACATAGCCACGCGGCATTTCATAATCAATGTGCTGAACTGCGCAAAATCCTTGGGGAACTGGCATGAAGCACAGGCTTAACATGTCGGCAGCCGTCATCGGACTATTGATGTTTCTATTCTGCTGGCAGCTGCTGGCCTGGATTATCCGACAGCCCATCATGCCTTCACCGCTGCTGGTGCTGCCCCTTTTCTTTGAGTCGATTTTCGGCGAATTGGGTCTGCATTTTCTGGCAAGCACCGGTCGCGTGCTGGCCGCCATTGGCGTTTCTGTTATCACGGCCGTCCCGGTAGGCCTGGGATTGGGGCAGTCACCCAGGTTGGATCGCATATTTTCCCCCCTGATTGCCATCGTCTATCCAATTCCCAAAATTGTTTTTTTACCGGTTATTTATGTGTTAATGGGTATCACGGATGTATCAAAAATCTTTCTGATCGCCCTGATTATCTTCTTTCAGATACTGGTGGTGGTCCGTGATGAAGCCGCCAATTTGCATTCGGAACTGATTTTATCGGTGCGTTCTTTAGGTGCCGGGCGCCGGGCACTTTTTCGTTACGTTTACTTTCCGGCATCATTGCCGGCCGTTCTCACCGCTCTGCGGGTATCCGTCGGCACAGCCATTGCGGTGTTGTTTATTGCCGAACAATCCTTAACAACCTACGGCCTGGGCTACTACATCGTCGTGGAAACTTACCAGGTCTTGAGGTATCCGGAGATGTACACCGGCATTCTGGCCATGAGCCTGCTGGGGTTGATCCTTTATTTTTTAATTTATAATCTGGAACACCGGTTCTGCCGGTATCAAAATCTGGAAGATAAAATCTAAAGCAACGCGCATCGTTGTTTATTTTAACGGAATCGATCAACCAACGATGGGAACGAAAATATAATTATTCCTGGTGAGGTTAAAATATCGAAAAAATAAGTATTAAACCCAATATGCCATGAAGCACCTAAACCTCGAAGGAAAATCAAAACTTGATCTCTGGGTTTTGGCCACCCGCCCCAAGACTCTCCCGGCCGCGGTGGCACCGGTAATTGTGGGCAGTGCTGTGGCCTATGGCCATCAACGCTTTGCGTTTTGGCCGGCAACGGCCTGCCTGGCAGTGGCTTTGCTTTTGCAGATCGGGGTAAATCTGGCAAACGATTATTTTGATTTTACCAAAGGCATCGATACCGAAGACCGTCTCGGCCCGGTGCGGGTTACCCAAAGTGGCTTAATTCCGCCCGGTCGGGTAAAATGGGCCATGACGATGGTTTTTGTTTTATCCCTGCTGCCGGGACTTTATTTGATCAGCATCGGGGGTGGGCCGGTGATCGCTATCGGTGCTGCTTCCATTATTTCTGCTCTGGCGTACAGCGGCGGTCCGTTTCCGCTGGCATCCCATGGCCTGGGTGATCTTTTTGTTTTTATTTTCTTTGGGCTGGTGGCGGTCTGCGGAACCTACTATGTGCAGGCGTTCCAGCTGACACCCATGGTGCTGGTTATGGGAGGCATTGTCGGCTTGATGATTACCGCCATCCTGGTGGTAAATAACTTGCGGGATATAAAAACGGATCGCAATACCGGCAAACGAACCCTGGCAGTAATGATCGGTGAACACAAAACCCGATGGGAGTATGCGTTCCTGCTGGCAGGTGCCTATGCTATCCCGGCTTTTCTCTGGCTTGGGGATCTTGCATCCGCCTGGCTGCTGCTGCCACTTGCCACCCTGCCCCTGGCCTTTTTGCAGGTTCGTCTCATCCGGCAACCATCCGATGGGCCGACTTTAAATGACTTACTCTCCAAAACGGCCAAACTTGCCTTTTTCTACAGTGTGCTGCTATCAATCGGACTTATCCTGTCTGTAATTTAGAAAATCACTTATTTTCTGCTCGTCATGCCGGACTTGATCCGGCATCCAGTAGTATAGTGAGTTGAAAAAGAACTGGATCCCGGGTCAAGCCCGGGATGACAGAACAGCGACAGCCGTAAAAACCTTTCTTTGCCACCTTGTGCAGAAAACCCTGATCCACCACCCCAAGAGGGATGCCCCACCATTCATATACCGTCAATTCTAAATTCATCCCGGCTAATAATTACAATAACGTTATAAATAACTTGTTTTAGAACAAAATTGTAATAATATATGGAAAGGTACAATCATTGGCCAATTAATTTATTATATTTTATTTCAGTTAGTTATCATATTCCCGGGTGAAAAATAAACAGTGGCATAGACATTGCTAAACATAGAATCTCATTTAAAAGTCCCGGGAAATATTAACCACAAACCATTAAGTCAACAGGAGAAGAATAGATGAAGAAGATCGAGGCAGTCATAAAACCCTTTAAACTGGATGAAGTCAAAGAGGCCCTGAACAATATCGGGGTCACCGGTATGACCATCAGCGAAGTCAAGGGTTTCGGCCGCCAGCGGGGTCACAAAGAGATCTATCGCGGCGCCGAGTACCAGGTGGACTTTGTCCCTAAAATTCATATCGGACTGGTGGTCGATGATGACCTGTCCACCCGGGTGATCGACATTATCAAAGATACGGCTAAAACCGGCAAAATCGGCGACGGTAAGATTTTTGTTTCGTCACTTGAAGAAACCATCCGGATTCGAACCGGTGAAACAGGATTAAACGCTATTTAACCACTCTGACTTAAGGAGGAAATAGGACATGATGAAGAAAATTATTCTATCACTTGTGTTAGCAGCAGTATGTATCAGCCGCGTCTGGGCGGGAGATGAAGCCCCGACGGTTGAATCCAACAAAAACCTGATCGACCTGGTCCAATCCCATGCCGATTATGTCTGGACCCTGGTGGCCGCCGCCCTGGTGTTTTTTATGCAGGCCGGGTTTGCCCTGGTGGAATCCGGTTTCACCCGGGCCAAGAACGCCATTAACATCATGATGAAAAACCTGATGGATTTTTCCATGGGCTCCCTGGCCTTCTGGGCCATCGGTTTCGGGCTGATGTTCGGCGCATCTTCCACCGGCTGGTTCGGAACTTCCGGCTTTTTCCTGTCCGACTTCAAGGTCGGCGGTGATCCCTGGGTCCTGGCCTTCTGGATGTTTCAGGTGGTATTTTGCGCCACAGCCGCAACCATCGTTTCCGGGGCCATGGCCGAACGGACCAAATTCGTCTGGATACCTCATATACAGTGTCGTGCTCAGCGCGATTATCTATCCGGTGTTCGGCAGCTGGGCCTGGGGCAGCCTGCTCAACGGCGGCGGCTGGCTGGAAGGACTGGGCTTTATCGATTTTGCCGGCTCCACCGTGGTGCACTCCGTGGGCGGCTGGGCCGCGCTGGCAGGTGCCATCGTCCTGGGTCCCCGCCTGGGCAAATATACCAAATCCGGCAAGATCAAACCGATTCTGGGCCACAATATGCCCCTGGCGGCCCTGGGCGTTTTCATCCTCTGGCTGGGCTGGTTCGGCTTTAACCCCGGATCCACCACGGCGGCCAACAAAGACATTGCCATGATTTTCGTCAATACCAACCTGGCGGCGGCGGCCGGTGCGGTCCTGGCCATGGCTACCTCCTGGATCAAATTCGGCAAACCGGAAGTGGGCATGAGCTTAAACGGTGCCCTGGCCGGACTGGTGGCCATCACCGCCCCCTGCGCATCGGTTACCCCGCTGAGCGCCGTTATCATCGGGGCGGCCGGCGGGGTCATCGTGGTGCTCTCGGTGCTCTTTTTTGACAAAATCAAGATTGACGATCCGGTCGGGGCCATTTCAGTCCACGGCGTTTGCGGTGCCTGGGGCACCCTGGCAGCCGGGATATTCAACATCGGCGGAACGTCGGCCAAAATTATCGGCGTCCAGCTGCTGGGCATCGGCGCCTGCTTCCTGTGGGTATTTCCGGTGGCCTTTCTGATGTTCAAACTGATCGACAAAACCGTTGGCCTGAGGGTCTCACCGGAAGAAGAGCTCGAAGGTCTCGATGTCACCGAACACGGCGGCAATGCCTACCCGGACTTCGAGGTATACTCCTATGGCAGCATGGGTTCGGGAGGCGGATCAGCGGTGGCGGCAGCGGGCTCACTAAACCAGGTGGACTTAGAGCCCGTCGAACAAACCTAAACCTTTCCATCCCTCCTGCGGAAAAGGCCTGCCGGTCAGCCCTATGGGCTGCCGGCAGGTCATTTAATAGAAATCAAATCGAAATAAGATGATAAATCAAATCAAAAGCATACATTTTTGCGGATTTAAAAAAAGATAAAGCTCCTGTCCTTCCTCCTGCGGCAGGTGATGGGAAACCTGCACCCTGATCATGGTGTCATTCACGGTTACAAAAAAGTACAGAAAATTACCCAGGTAGGCCTTGTGGGCAATGGTACCTTTGAAGAGATTCTCCCGGCCCTGCTGAGGATCTGTAAATACCTCCACATCCTCGGGACGTATGGAGGCATACACTTTTTCTCCTGTTGATGCGGCCGTATTGCCGGACGTCGTACACAGGAGCTTTTCGCTGAATTCGGTGCGAACGTAAACCCCGTCGGCGTCCGGGAGGACTTCGACGACTTCCCCGGGCATGAAATTCATGGTGCCGATAAAATCGGCCACAAATTTATTGGCAGGCTTTTCATATATCTCGTGAGCGGTACCGATCTGCACGACGTTGCCCGACTCCATGACGGCGATTCGATCCGAGATAACCATAGCTTCCGCCTGGTCGTGGGTGACATAGACCGATGTGATGCCCATCCGCCTAACCAGGCTCTTGATTTCAAATCTTAACTCCTCTCTCAGCTTGGCATCCAGGTTGCTCAGGGGCTCATCCAACAGCAGTACTTTGGGGTTGCCCACCAGAGCCCGTGCCAGGGCCACCCTCTGTTGCTGCCCCCCACTCAGCTGGGCCGGATAGCGGTCTTCCAATCCATCCAGACCAACCAATTTCAATACCTGTTGCCCCTTTTCTTTGATACTCTGCCTGGACATTTTCTTAAGTTTCAAGCCATAAACGACATTATTAAATACCTTCATATGGGGCCAGACGGCATAGTTTTGGAACACCATCCCGATCCCCCTCTTGGACGGCTGCACAAAACCTTGCGAGAGCATGGGTTGACCGTCTATGACGATGTCGCCCTCATTCGGCTTTTCCAGGCCGGCAATGCAGCGCAAAGTGGTTGTCTTGCCGCAACCGCTGGGCCCAAGAAGTGTCAGCATCTCGCCCTGGCTGATTTCAAGCTGGATGCGATTTATTGCCACGACGTCCTTAAAGCGCTTGAACAGGCTTTGGATCTCTATGAATGCCATTAAATATTTCTCCTAATGATGGGTTCAGGGTTCAAAGGCTCGGGGTTCACGGTTATGACCGACCGAATTCGTCAGCCGTTCGGCCCGGGCTTACGACCGATCTTTCACTGCGAAACGTTCGTTGCCCGATTAAGGCTTAAACACCGAACCCTTGTACCTCTGAACCCGGAACGCTGAACCCGGGATTTTAATTCTCCCCGGCCCCCCAGGCGGCTTTGAGGACGCCCCCCCCGATTCTTGATATGATCAGCAGAAGAATGAAGGTGATCACAATCATCAGAAAAGCCATGGCGGCGGCGATTCCGAATTCCATACCGCGGTGCCAATTCAGATAGATTCCAATGGGCAGGGTTTCCCATCCTCCTTTATAAAGAAATACCGCGGTGGAGATCTCCTGGAAGGCCATGATGAAAAACATCACTACCCCGACGAGCACCCCCTTGAGCAGCAACGGCAATGATATCAGAAAAAAAGTCCTGATCTTGCCGGCACCCGCTACCTCGGAGGCTTCCTCCAGGGAGGGATCCAATTGCAAATAGGAGGAATGCGCCATTCGTAAAAAATACGGGAGCCGCCTGGCAAACAGGGCCAGGGGCATGATGATCCAATAATGGGCCAGGGGGATGCCTTTCCAGAATGCCAGGAGATAGCTCACACCAATGGCAATGCCCGGGAAGGCCAGCATCATGGTGATCACAAAGTCGAGGGCATCCTTGCCCGGGGTCCGGGTGCGGACGATAAGATAGGCCACCGGAAGTCCGAAGGCAATCCCGAAAATCAGGGCGATTCCACTGAAAAGGAAGGAGTTTTTTATCAGGCCCGGGCTTTCCAGGAGGATTAGCCTGAAATTTTCCAGGGTCCAATAAGTTGGAAATATCTCAAAAGACCATCTCCTGGAAAAAGCCGCTAGCCCCAGCACGATCGGAATGAGCAGGACGAGGACGGCGATAAAAATCATGTACACATACGCGCCCGATTTCACCCAAACCCCTGGTTCAATTACTCTGCCCTCAGACGTCGTCCCTTTGGAGAGGCCGGTATACTTTTTGCGCTCGACCCACCACCGGGCCAGCAAAAAGAGGGTAATGCAAACAATCGCAGAGAGGACCACCGCCACGATCCCCATGTGCTTGCGGTGCATATCGGTAAAGTGATAGGAGATGTTGATATACGAAACCGATGGCAGAAAGTCCACCTGCCCCAGAATCAAAGGCGTGAGCCAATCGGTAAAGGGCCACAGGAATACGAGAACGGCACCCGCCAGATAACTCGGCGTACAAAGCGGTAGGGTGACGGTGAAAAATCTCCGAAAGCCGCTGGCCCCCTCGACTTCGGCAGCTTCTTCAAAGGAGGGGTCGATGTTGGTGAAACCGGCCGAAAGACCCAGGACGATAAACGGCAGCATGTGCAAGGCCTGAATAAATACCAGCCCGTGGAACCCGTAGATGAAATTGATGGGTTTTTCGATCAACCCCGAATCCATCAGGAGCAGATTCACCGTTCCATACTTGCCGAAAAAAATGATGAAGGCAAATACGCCGGCGAAGGCGGGCAAAACAATCGGCAAAAGGATCAGGGCGGTGAAAACAGTCTTGCCCCAATGCCGGTATCTCGCCAGAATGTATGCCAACGGTACGCCGAAGACGGTGGTCGTCACGAGCACCATCGTACTTAGAAACAAGGTATTGCCAAAGGTTTTAAGATAATAGGCATCCTGGAAAAATTCCAGGTAATTACCGATGCCCCAGCCGCCGGTTTCGGCGATTCTAAAGCTTTCCACCACCAGAATTGACAGCGGATAAAGCACCAGGAAGGCGATGACCAACCACAGGAGTGCTGCCAGAGAGATGCTGCCGCGGGACATATCACACCTTTAGTTTTAAAATACATGCCGGAATGCCGGCCCCTTGAAGCGGGGACGATTCTGGCCTGAATGAGTGGTTATTTAGGTGTGGGAGCGGCTTCCAGCCGCGATGATTTTTATCTTAAAATTACACTGATCGCGGCTGGAAGCCGCTCCCACGAAAAAGCAGCTAAATTAAAATAAGCGTTGACGAAAACTGCATGGAAATTCCTCCCCCGGAAAGGGGGAGGAATTAATTGTTAAAACTGCCATGAAGCTTCGCGCAGAAGCTATGGGTTCAAGCCAGCTTCTACGGTGCAACCAGCAAAGCGCGTGCCTTGGCAGCCGCTAAGCGGGCTGCGGCATATTTGCCATCGAACTCGAAAAGCTCTCTGGCTTCTTTTATCTTGGCCTCGGCCTTGGTCACGTCCATCTTCTCGGCTTTGGCCGCGTCTATTTCTCCTTCGACTTCCTCGATCAAGAACAGACTGCTTTTCAACTCGCCCCACTTGCGGTAGATCTCGAACTCATATTTCTTGTTGACTTCGTCCCATCTCTTGGTTGCCAGATCCAGGTCGTACTCGATGAAGTCAACCTTCAGATCCCAGAACGAATCAACGCCCAGCGCCTTTGTGGCGTGCTGGGCCATTTCGACGCCTTCTTTTTCCCAGACGGAAAATTTAATATCCGTGCGGGCCGCAAAGTAACGGCCCTCCAGCACGTATTTTTGTCCTTCCATGCTGAACAGCCAGTCCAGAAAGATCTTGCCGACCTTTTCATTGGGCGCGCCTTTAAGCAAGGCCACGGCTTCTGGAACCAGGATGGTTTTTTCCGGAAGCAAATCACGCACGGGAAAACCGTCCTTGCGCGCGGCCATGGCATTCATTTGGGGCTGGGCGATCCCGATGGGAACTTCTCCCCGGGCCACCAATTGGGTCGTATCCGTGCTGCCGGTGGAAAAGCGGGCCAACTGGGCTGCCAGCAATCTGAGATATTTCCAGGCTTCCTTTTCGCCAAAGGCCTGTATCAGAATTTCAATGGTTTCATGCATGGTGCCGGAGGCGTAAGGCAGGGTGTGCACGATGTTGCCCCTGTAAATGGGGTTGAGCAAATCGTTCCATGTTTTGGGCGGCGGCAGCCTCAGTCTTTTCAAAACCTTCTCGTTGTAAAGATTGGTGACGATCCAGGGCGCGAAACAGGTCCATAAATCGCCCTTATCCTTTACCTTCATGCCGTGCCATTCGGCGGGAACCTTATCCCAGCCCTTTGGCCTGTAAGGGACGATCAGGCCTTCCTGCTTTAAGACTTCATGTGCCGGGGCACCGGCACCCAGGAAGATGTCGGCATCGGGTTTGCCGCCCCAGGCCCTGACTTTGTCCAGGCACACCGGCCACCCGCCAGGCCGCACGAAGGTGATGTCCACGTCCTTGCCATAGGTCTTTTTATAATAGGCTTTAAATCCCTCAGTCAGACTCGCGGATAACTCCTTGTAGACGGGACCGACCCAGCCGATTTTATCTGCGGCCTGGGCCTGCTCTGTCCAAATTGGCATGAACAGAAGCCCCATTGAAAAGACAGCGAAGATTGTTACGGTGAAGATTCTCTTGCTCATTTTGACCTCCTTTTCGTGATAGGGTCGTAATTGACAAATAGAAATGTCTTTACCTTCAATCGATTACTGCCGAAAAAGCTTCCTCCTTTCATCTGTTATTCGATTTGGGTTGACCGGCTATTTTTCTATGGTTGATTTTCGATCTACTGCGAAATCTAATATTATGGCCGGGTTGCCACCGGTTCTCGCTCATTGATAGGACAGCTGCTAAGAAGGTTAAAATGTTCGGATACAACACTAAGGTAAGTAATGGCAATCGGGAATGGAGTCAAGGAATAAATGAATGAGCGGGCACTTCAGATGAAATGCCCGCCTTTTGTTGATATGCGTTAAAGCTTATTAGAATTTAGGGTCCCCGGCATGGCGCCTGGTGGTTTGGAAGCCGCTTTTAGTTCCAGCAGCCGCCTCCCTGGCCCTGAAACCCGCGGCCCATGCCGTAGCCCTGACCCATGCCGTAGCCGCGACCCATGCCGCGACCACCCTTGCCATAGCCCCGGCCCTGGCCGTAACCCCGGTCAGCAAAAAATTCAGGATTTTCCTTTTGCATCTTGATGCGCTGTTCAATGCGCTTCTGATCCAACTGACCCTGGAGTTCCGAAACTTCCTTCTGCAGGCTGACAGCTTTCTTGGCATCCGGGTCTTTTTTGGCCAGCTCGCTTCTCAGTTCCAATTCCTTCTGGTAAAGATTTTCCCTGAGCTCGCGGGTGTCTTCAAAAAAGGCCTGGCGTTCATTGTTCAGCTTGTCAATTTGATCATCGCTCAGGTTGCCCTGGTAACCGGCCGGGCCGGACCCTCTTTGGGCCCATCCGGATCCCTGTCCCCGGCAGTTTCCGCCGCCCCTGCCCCAGCCGGCAAAAGAGGTTGCCGCATACCCGACGATACCGATAATGGCCAATACGAAAATTGCTTTACTAAATTTGTTCATTTTCTTACCTCCGTTTAATTTGGATTTTTGGTTTATACTTGGTTGCCTATCAGGCTGAATTCCTCAAATCTGATTTTGAATAAGAGCAAGGGGCATGCCAGGATTGTAAAAAATAACACGATTGAAAATAACCGATTGAATTATTAAGATAAATTTTTATTGCAATGCAAATCGTTGACAAAAGCGTTTGGTGTCCCATCTTTGGGAGTGGGTAATAAGTATCCAGGTCGGTACACTGGAATGGGTAGGAAGTATACAGAGGCGAGGGAGCTGGAAGGCTATAAGGCTGGCAAGTTGGAGAGCTGAAAATGATCGACCCTTTTAGAGTTCCCCGGCTTCCCAGCATCCAAGCTTTCTAGCCTTCAAGCAATATAATCATTGGCATCTTATTTGCTCTAATGATTATATGACAACCAAAACCATAAATAAAAAATCCTGGATGGGGGTTCCGCCCTGGGTATTGATCGGAGCGGTTGCCGTTCTGCTGCCGATTTTCACCTTTTTGACCATTGAAAACATCAATCGCCAGAAAGAAAAGAGCATCCAGTTATTGCTGGAGAAAGGCGCCGCTCTGATCAGATCCTTTGAAGCCGGTACCCGTTTCGGGATGATGGGCAGGCGCGGGGGGGATTTTCAACTGCAGCGCCTTTTGACCGAAACCGCCCAGCAGCCTGATATCGTGTATCTTTTTGTAGCGGATATCAACGGCATCATCCGGGCCCACAACAACCTTGAAGAAGTCGGGAACCAGGTTGAAAGCCAATCAATTCTGGCAGAAATCTTCAACGCTAACCATATTTTCTGGCGCCAGGTGACCCGGCCGGACGGCGCCAGGGTATTTGAAGTCTTTCGAAAATTCAGCCCGGCCAGGCCGCCCAAGGGAATGCGGCGCGGCTCTATGATGATGGGTCCGGGATTTCATCGACCGCCGGATCACCGCAAAAATGCGCCAGCGCCTGAAGACGATTCGAACAGCATCATATTCGTGGGCCTCGACATGGCTTCGATTATAGAAGCCCAGAAGGCAGATATAAGGCACGGCATCATCATGGGGGTCATCTTGCTATTGGTCGGTTTTGCCGGTTTCATGTTGCTCTTTATTCTGCAAAGCTACCGTACAACCCGGGCTTCACTATCACGCATCAAGGCCTTTTCAGATACCGTCGTGGAAAATATGCCCATCGGTCTGGTTGCGCTGGATGATCAAGGCCATATCGCCGCTTTTAATAATACGGCTGAATCGGTCTTGCAGCTTGCCCACAGCGGGGTAATCGGTGAGGATGCCGAAAAAATCCTGCCGCCGGAAATCACCGCCGAGATAAAAATGCTGGTAAGCCAGGATGCGACTGCCACCTCCTTCCTAACCCTCCCCCTCGAGGGGGAGAGCCGGGTGGGGGCGAAAAAAAGGACACCCCTGCAGGGTTCGATCATTGAAAAAGAAATCGACTGCACGGTGGGGGACGGCAAAGTTGTGCCCCTTGAAATCGGTGCCAGTCTGCTGGAGGACGAAAACAAAACCTCCCTGGGATACGTTATTCTTTTTAAAGACCTGACCGAGGTGCGCTTATTGCGCCGGGAAATTGAAAGAAGCCGGCGCCTGGCATCGGTGGGCCGACTGGCAGCCGGGGTGGCCCATGAGATTCGCAATCCCTTGAGTTCCATCAAAGGCTTTGCCACCTATTTCAAGGAACGCTATCAGGATATCCCCCAGGACCAGCAAACGGCAACCATAATGATCCAGGAAGTCGACCGTTTGAATCGCGTTGTCAGTCAGCTGCTTGAATTTGCGCGACCGATCAACTTTAAACCGCAGCCAACGAACCTGATCGCCCTGATCGATGATTCGATTAAACTGGTTGAAAATCAAGCGGCCCAAAAAGATATCGCCATCAAGACCGGCATTTCGAACCAGGTCCCGGAGATCATGATCGATCCCGATCGACTGAATCAGGTTCTGTTAAATTTATATCTGAATGCCATTGAATCCATGGATAACGGCGGTGAACTGAAAGTTGAACTTTCATCCAATTCCGAAACCGACGGGATTGACATAAAAATTTCAGATACCGGCTGCGGCATCAACCCGGAAGACCTAACCAAAATCTTTGATCCGTATTACACAACAAAATCGTCCGGTACCGGTCTGGGGCTTGCGATCGCCCATAATATCATCGAAGCCATCGGCGGCCAAATAATGGTGGAGAGTCATCCGGGTCAAGGGACTGTTTTTAAAATTACAATGCCTAATCCGCATAAACTAGAAAAAACAAATACCAAACCACAAATCACAAATAATATCCAATGACCAAAATCACAAATTCAAAACCGGAATGCGTATGGAAATGGGCGTTCAAGAATTTCGGACATTGAGATTTCGAAATTGGAATTTATTTGAGATTTGGTGCTTGTGTTTTGGTATTTGCTAAAAAAATGCAGTTGACTATTAAGCAACTCTTAATAAAAAAAGAGAAAATCCGAATGAAGAACAAAAACACAGTTTTGGTCGTCGACGATGACAATGCCCATCGCACCATGCTTTATACCCTGATCAGCGGGTGGGGTTATGACGTCACAGAGGCGGATGACGGTTCAACCGCCATCGCCAAAGTCAAGGAACAGTCCTACGACCTTGTGTTGATGGACGTTCGCATGGTGAAAGTGTCCGGTCTTGCAGCGCTGGAGCAGATCAAATCCTATAATCCGGCCATACCGGTGATCATCATGACGGCTTACTCTTCGGTGGACACCGCCGTGGAGGCCCTCAAACAAGGGGCCCACGATTATCTGACCAAACCCCTTGATTTTGACAAACTGAAAATAACCATCCCAAAGGCCATGGAGCACACCCGCCTCAGAGAGGAAAACCGCCTCCTGAAGCAAAGCCTGGGAGAGCATTTTGACCGCCGCAACATCATCGGTCAAAGCCCGGCCATGATCAATCTTTTGGAAACCGTGGCCCAGGTGGCGCCCTCGGAGGCCACCGCGCTCATTAGCGGTGACTCGGGAACAGGCAAAGAACTCATCGCCGGAGCTATTCATTTCAACAGTTCCCGGAAAGACGGCCCTTTTGTTAAGATCAACTGTGCGGCCATCACTGAAACCCTGCTGGAATCCGAGCTGTTCGGTCACGAAAAAGGCGCCTTTACCGGTGCCGATCGCCGCAAGGAGGGACGTTTTTATCAGGCTCACCACGGCAGCCTGTTTCTGGACGAAGTCAGCGAAATGTCTCTGACCATGCAGGTGAAACTGCTGCGGGTTCTGCAGGAAAGGGAGTTTACACGTGTCGGCGGAGAAAAAACCATCGAAGTTGATGTGCGCGTCATCGCCGCCACCAACAAGGATTTGCCGGAATTGATCCGCAAGGGCAAATTTCGTGAAGACCTGTATTACCGGCTCAACGTCGTGGGCCTGGAAATTCCACCCCTGGGCCACAGGCGTGAGGATGTACCCCTGCTGGCCCATCATTTTCTGAAGGTCTTTGCAGCCAAAAACCACAAAGAGATAAAAGGGTTTACCCCCCAGGCCATGGACCATCTCATCCGCTACGACTGGCCGGGCAACGTCAGAGAACTCATGAATGCGGTGGAAAGAGCCGTTGTGCTTAACCCTTTCTGATTTTCTTTCAGAAAAAGATTTTCCGGTCATCGCCGGATCGAAGCTGGCCCATCCTATAACGGCAGCGGATATAGCGCCAATCAATGCTAGCGGTAACGCCCCGCTTGAAGAAGTCGAGAAGGCCACCATATTAAAAACCATGGAGGCTGCCGGCGGCAATAAAAGCGAAGCTGCCCGCCGCCTCGGTATCACCCGCAAGACACTGCATAAGAAGCTCAAAGCGTATGGGGTGATGGAATAGCTGACAAATAGTCTCTGGCGTCTGGTCTCTGGTAACTGGCCCAGCTTAACGTTACGAGTTACGAGTTGCGGGTTACGCGGTGATTTTCAGACAAATCCAAAATCTACATACTCTGCGTGCAAACGCGACGCAGGGCGGGCCACTGCGCCCGCCATTATTTAGATTAGGTACTATGTTTGGATGGTCACACCCTGCTCGCCCTGCAGACTCGCATGGCACGCCTCCAGGCCGACCACACCTGCCAGCTTGTCAAATAGGCTTAAATCCTTGACACTATTTAACTATTCAACCAATCAACTATTTAACTAATTGCAGTTTTGACATCCGCACCAGAGACATTATTATATAGAAAAAAATTCTAACCACCAGGAGTTCGGACCACAATGACACAGGCGGAGACATACATTATCAAGTGCCCGGGATGCGGAGCCGCAAATCGCATTCCGGTCAATAAAATGGGCCTGACGGCCAAGTGCGGTAAATGCCGTCAGGAAATGAAGACGGATGAACCCGGAGCACGCCCGGAGGACAGCTATAAAATGCGCTGCGCCCAGTGCGGAGCCAAAAACAAGATCCCGGCCGGCAAGCTCAACGCCGGTGCCAAATGCGGCAAATGCAAATCGACCCTGGATACCCGGGAACTGTTTGCCCCCCAACCTATCATGCTAACCGAACCAAATTTTGATGACAAGGTGCTAAAGTCCCCCCTGCCGGTACTTGTTTTTGCCTGGGCCCCCTGGTGACCGAGCTGTGGTGCCGTGGCACCGATTATCGACCAGTTTGGGGTCGAATCCAAAGGCAAAATACGGGTCGGCAAAATGAATATCGATGCCAACCAAAACCTGGCTGCAAAATACAATATACTCAGCGTTCCATTTCTGTTGATTTTTGACAATGGCGTCCTAAAAGAGAGCATGCCGGGCGGCATGCAGAAGCATGATCTCATGATGAAAATGGCACCCTATATATGAGAAGGGGTTACCCGTTTGCCGGTTTGCCCGTTGGCCCGTTTAGGAGTACTTATTTGATTGCCATCACTGACATCCGGCTAACGGGCAAACGGGCCAACCGGCAAACCAAGTGAAAACTTAATGGAACCTCAAGATAAATGTGAAGTAATTGCCGCTGAGATAAAACAAATCCTCGGCGAGGGCGTTGATCTAAGTGAGGATGTTGTTCACTACATCGACTCAACCTTTTCCAATCCCACCGTTAAGGAACTACAAACCATCCTGGCCGATGATGCCAACTGCGAAAATGACTCCCTGCTGGAGTTGCTCTTTTTCCCGGGTGAATCCATGCAGATCCAGCTGGAGAAAACCCTTGAACGGCACAAACCTCAAAATGAAGACGAAAAAAAAATACTGGCCTACCTGTGCGCGGACCCACTGCAGGTCAAATTTCGCTTTGAAGATGATCGAGGGACACTTAAACTGCAGATCCCCGAAGATATAGCGCGTCAGTTAATAGCGCGGCTCAATATCTCCAAGCACCTGGATGCAAGGCTGATTGAAAGCATCGTCAATTATGGTAATGACCAAAACTGCAACCACTTCAAGGTTAAAATAAGAAATTCACGCTTTTCACCGACCGAAGAAAAGACAGGGTTTCTGTGCCAATTTTTTAATAAGATCGGCTCGCAGAGCAACGATATCTTTGAATGCCTCGAATTTGTCCTGGAGTTTTTGGATGAAATCCCAGAAGGCGGCGACATTTACCCGGCTCTGATGGCCAAAAAGAAATTTCATTTCATCAGCCTCCAGAAAGCCAAAAAAATGGATGCCCGGCTTGAAAAATTCAACATGGAAACCCTGATGGCTCAGGGAGAAAGGGTAATACTGATTGACCAGGCTGATGCCCGCAAGAAAATGCAGATCATCGACCGCATCAGCCGGGCGGTATATGGCAAAACTGAATATTTTGAGCAGCCTGTCAGCGATGAAAAGCAATTTGAAGTCGGATCACCGGAACACATCAAATCTATTGTAAAAAAATTGTCATAGCAGCCTGCTGACAAACACCTATCCCGCAACAAAGCCTTTCGTTAATATTAAAATCAAGTCACTATTGACAGAGCAAATAAATGTGGTTACAATGACCACAACGATAGATGATCACAAAGGTTAAATGGGAGGTGTGAAATGCAATCTGCCAGTGTTGGTATTCGGGATGCGAAAATGCACCTGAGCAAATATATCAAAATGGTACAACAAGGTGTAGAAGTCATTATTACGGATCGCGGACGACCGGTAGGTAAAATTATTCCCATTCAGACCAGAGAGCTGTCATTGGACGAACGAGTCAAACGTTTGGAAGATCAGGGCCTCATAGATCCAATCGCCGGAAAAGGTCTGAACAAAATTCCACCACCAATTCCAGTACCCAATGGTATTGCTCAAAAAATGCTCCAGGAGGACAGGGATAATGGCTAAAGGCGTGCAGGTAATCTACTGGGATTCTTCAGCATTACTCTCTGCACTCTTTACTGGCAGCAATAGCAGAAGCGCCCAAAAGTGGTCAGGTGCCAAAGGGGTTCATTTTGTATCAACCTTGACATTTGCTGAAGTTTCTGCCGTAATTCATCGGATGCACCGTGAGCGTTTAATTTCAGAATCCCTGTACCGGGCTGCTTTCGAAGTATTGGACAACGGCCCCTGGCGGCGAATATCAACGTGGCCTGAATGGGAAATTATTCGGACTCTATCAGCTAAGCACCCATTGCGCGGCGCAGACCTATGGCATTTAGCCACTGCCAAAAGTATGCATACCGAATTCCCGGAGTTGTATTTACTTAGTTTTGATAAACGTTTAATAAAAGCGGCCAAAAGTGAAAGTTTATGCAATCCTGCAAAATGAAACCACCAGGAGGATCGATAACCGAACGATGAAGGCAAAAACCTATTAAAATTATAATCTGGGCCCTTATCTGGTTCGGCAATTCCGCTAATGCATAACGGCGGATCTGCGATTGAGCGCCCTTGCGGCCGATTCCGACCTCACCCTGGAACAAATCCTGGATCGGCTGGAAAAGCATTATAAGGGCAACAATTTTAAGGCCGAATTTATTCAGGAATCCACCGTGCAGGCGATGGAAATCACAGATTTTGCCTCCGGGAAAATATTCGTGCGGTATCCGGGCAAGATGCGATGGGAATACGAAAAACCGGAAAGGCAGATCATTATCACCGACGGCTTTAAACTATGGATCTACCGACCCGCTGACAACCAGGTGATGACCGGCAGCGCACCGGCTTTTTTCAGTGACGGCAAGGGGGCCAGTTTTCTGTCGGACATAACCCTTGTTCGCAAAAAATTCAACATTTCCCTGGGCGAATCCAAGGATGATTTTTTTTATGAACTCAAGCTGCAACCGCTGGAAAAAACCCTGGATGTAAACGATATCCGGCTATCCGTGACCAAAAACACCTTTACCGTAATTCGGGTGGTCACCTACAATTCCTACGGTGATAAAAACCACATCGAGTTTTTAAATCATGAGTTTAAAGCGAAATTGGATGATTCGCTGTTTAGCTTCGAAACACCCGAGGGAACCGATGTGTTGCAGATGGATGAATAATCTTTTGAGAATGCGGATTTCGGAATGCGGAATGTTGAATTGAATGGGATAAAAAGCTGATTTTATTCCTTCGCCCGTTGGGCTTCGGAGGGCAAGCAGAGGTCAGATACAGATGTCAGAAGTCAGATGATGTCGGATTAGTCTGAGGCTCACCACGTAACCCGCAACACGCAACGCGTAAAACGAAAACCGTACGTAAACCGCCGATCAATTTCCAGAGACCAGTCACCGGCGACCGGCACCCATTACATATTATTAATGATTTCCTCCGGAATATCCGCGTTGGTATACACTTTCTGAACATCGTCGCAATCTTCCAGCATTTCCATCAGCCGCACCATCTGCTCGGCTTCCTTGCCGGTCAGATTGGTGGTATTCTGGGGCAACATGGTAACCTCGGCATCAATATAGGAAATCGATGCCGTGTCGATGGCTTCTTTGATGGTTTCAAACTCTCCCGGCTCGGTGATGACCTCGTAATTGCTGTCATCTTCTCTGATATCCTCCGCCCCGGCCTCCAGGGCGGTCTCCATCAGGGTGTCTTCGTCGACGGCACTTCTCTCAACCACAATGTAGCCCTTTTTATCAAACATCCAGGCCACGCATCCATTTTCACCCAGGTTACCGCCATTTTTGCCGAAGATGCTGCGAATGTCAGCCACGGTCCGGTTTTTATTATCGGTCAGGGATTCTACCAGCACCGCCGCACCGCCGGGACCGTATCCTTCGTAACTGATTTCTTCATAATTGACCCCTTCAAGCTCACCGGTCCCCTTTTTGATGGCGCGCTCGATGTTATCCTTGGGCATGTTCTCGGCTTTGGCCGCTTGAACCGCCGTCCGCAGCCTGGGATTGGTCTCGATATCGCCCCCGCCCATGCGCGCGGCCACCGTAATTTCTTTGATCACCTTTGTAAAAATCTTGCCCCTTTTGGCGTCGGTGGCGGCCTTTTTATGTTTGATGCTCGACCATTTGCTGTGTCCTGACATGTATTCCTCCCAACTCCGGGACAAACCGGAATTATAAATTCAATAATCTTTCTTGCTAAAACTTGGCCGGAAAATTCGATATTCGAGTTTTGTTATAATCATCTTTATTGGGATGTTAGCTAACTTTCTTTGAACCCCAACCCGATAATAAATATCTCCTTGCTGGCCTTGCGGCTGCTGCGGGGTTTGAATATCTTTTGTTTGTCAAAAACGGCTCTGACGGAATTTACAAATTGATTAAAATCCGGCCCCTGGAAAATTTTGCAGACAAAGGACCCGCCGGGCAGCATGACACTTTGGGCAATGGCCAGGGCAGCCTCGCAAAGACCGGCGGAGCGGGCGGCATCAACCGCTTTGTGCCCGGTGGTGGCCGGCGCCATATCACTCATGACGACGTTAAAATCATTTCCCAGAACGCCGGCATCCAATGCGAACACATCCCCGTTGATGATTTCTATATTAGGTGCCGCCTGGATTTTAACCGGCTTAAGGTCAATGCCGATCACCCGTCCCCGGTCTCCGGTCAGTTTGGCGGCGTACAGCAGCCAGGATCCCGGGGCACATCCCAGATCAAGAATTTTGTCGCCCTTATTGATCAGGCGGTGTTTTTGCTGAATTTCCTCCAGCTTGTAAACCGAGCGTGCCGGGTATCGATCCTTTTTTGCCCGCCGGGAATAGTGATCCTGCCACGGGTTGGGCTTGCCTGTTTTGCGCTTCATGGGTTCGGGTTGATTCGGGTTGCTTCGGGTTGCGAGTTGCGTGTTACGGGTTACGGGTTGCGTGTTGCGCGTTACAAGTTGCGCGTTGCGCGTTACGGGTCACGGGCTAAAAGCCAACCATTTGCAACTCCGAATGTCAACAATCTAAACAAAAATGGTATTTATACTATCAGTTGTGCAATCAGTCAAGATTCAGCTATTGCATATTGGTTCATGACATTTTTTTTAATCCGCGTTTATCTGTGTTCATCCGTGTCCTAAATTTAAAACAGATTTTCAACCGCCTCCGAAACCGTCCGAACCCCCATAATCTCGACCCCCTTAATAGCGCGCAGGCGCTTTAGATTGCTGGCCGGGACCAGGCAGCGGGTAAAACCCATTTTGCGGCTTTCGGAAATACGGTTATCCACCTGGCCGATGGCTCTCACCTCACCGGTCAAACCGACTTCCCCCAGGACCATGGTTCCTTCCGGCAAGGGCTTGTCCAAAAAACTGGAGGCGACGGCAGCCACAATGGCCAGATCCACGGCCGGCTCCACCACCTTTACCCCGCCGGCCACATTCATAAAGATATCATATCCCATCAGGTGCATGCCGAGCTTTTTCTCCATAACCGCTGCCAGCAGGGCCACCCGGTTGGCGTCCAGGCCCAGGATGGTGCGGCGCGGTGTCCCGAAATTGGTGGCACTTGCAAGGGCCTGCAGTTCCACCAGAATCGGGCGGGTACCTTCCATGCTGGCGGTCACGACCGAGCCCGCGGCCCCGGCGGGGCGCTCGGACAAAAACACGGCTGAGGGGTTGGCGACTTCTTCCAGGCCCCCTGCTTTCATCTCAAACACACCGATTTCATTGGTGGACCCAAATCGGTTTTTGACCGCCCGCAAAATTCGAAATATGTGGTTGCGATCGCCTTCAAAGTACAAAACGGTATCAACCATGTGCTCCAGCAGTTTGGGTCCTGCAATGGCACCGTCTTTGGTCACGTGACCCACTAAAAAGGTGGGGATGCCCGATTTTTTGGCCATCATCATCAACCGCACGGTTGATTCCCGGACCTGGCTGACACTGCCGGGGGCGGAGGTCAACTCACCGTTGTACATCGTTTGAATCGAATCGATAACCAGTACTTCAGGTTTGACGGATTCTACCATTGCCAGTATCGATTCCACCTCAACTTCGGAAACCACCAGCAGGTCGGCGGCCACCGTTTCCAATCGTTTGCTGCGCAGCCGCAACTGGCGGATGGATTCCTCACCGGAAACATAAAGAACTTTGTGCCCCTGACGGGCCAGCCCGTATGAGGCCTGGAGCATCAGGGTGGATTTGCCGATACCCGGATCCCCCCCGATCAAGATAAGGGTGCCGAAAACCAGACCACCGCCCAATACGCGGTCAAACTCCAGGATTTCAGTATGCAACCGGTGTTCGATATCCATTTCGATGGAATCAATGGCAACCGGTGCGGCGACTGCCGATAACCCACCGGCTTTCCCCGGCCGGGTGCTGGCGACCATCCTCTCTTCTAAAAAGGAATCCCAGGTACCGCAGTCCGGGCATTTGCCCATCCATTTGGGGGCTTGATAACCGCAGGTTTGACAGCTGTATATGGTTTTGGCTTTCTTTTTCATCATGGCAAATTACCGGTATTTATGATATTATCAACAATTAAATAGCATGTGATGTCGACGGGATCAAGGGAGTCGGTTCCCTTTGACGTTTTCGTGATTATGTTTTGCAGATAAAATTTTAAAATTCAACGAGATAGGAGCCTGATATATGCCAGGAGTTGACCGAATATCCATCAGAATCTTCTGTTTGACCGCCTGTTTTGCTGTCCTTTGCCTATGGCTGCCGATACAGGCCGGGGCAACCGCCAAAAACAATGGCGATCATTTTCAGGCACTTCAAAAAAAGTTGATCCAAGACGGCTTTAATTCCGAGAAAATCACACGGCTCTACAGCCGGCCCCAGGTGTTTTTCGAAACAGATGGCGTCACCATTCTGTTCACCTACAGCGAGTCCAAGGTGGACTATGACCAGTTTGCCAACAAGTGGTCAATTGATAAGGCCAAAAAATACATGCGCCAACATCGCGAAGAGCTCAACCGCGTTGAAAAGGCTTACGGTGTGGACAGCCGGGTGATTACGGCGATTCTTTTGGTGGAGACCGGACTGGGCAAAAACGTGGGCAAGCGTTCCGCCCTCAACAGCCTTTCTACCCTGGCCTCCTTGATGTACCCGGAGGTGCGCCGCACCTTTTATAAGGATATTCCGGCTGCCAAGCGCCCCCCCCAGAAAAAATTCGAGAAAACCGCCAAAAGAAGATCAAAATGGGCCTATGCCGAGTTGAAAGCTTTTTTGACATACGCCTACCAGGAGGGATTCGATCCTACCCAAATACCCGGGTCATTTGCCGGTGCCATGGGATACGCGCAGTTTATGCCCAGCAATATCCTGGCCTACGGCAAAGACGGCAACGATGACGGATCCATTGACCTGCTCACCCACCCGGATTCCATGGCCAGTATCGCCAATTTTCTCAAACGCCACGGCTGGAAACCCGGTATCAGCCGCAAAAAACAGGAAAAAGTCATTTACCATTACAATCACAGCGACTACTATGTGAAAACGATTTTAAAAATTGCCGAACGCCTGAAGAGCTGAGCGCTTTTTATTGTAATAAGATGATGTCATCATTAATTTTAGGCGATTTAGGCATTCTTGTCCGCCTCAGGTGGATTAGTGCATTTTAGGCATTTTCATCTATGGGAATAAAAACAGTCGTCATATTTGTGGGTTTGTGTGTGCCGTTCTTTTTAGCCACCATCTGGGCCATAATAGATGTGGCCCAGAAAGATTTCGGCACAACGGGCAAAAAAGCCCTGTGGTGGATTATCGCCTCCGTGCCCTTTATCGGGTTTATTGTCTATCTGCTTTTTGGATTCAGGAAAGGTAAAAAGACAGGACTGACCTTTTAGGAAAGAAATAAATTTTCATTTGACATAAGATCCAAATTTACTGTATTAAAATCCAAAAAAAACAAGCAAATGGTCCCATCGTCTAGTGGTTTAGGACGCCGGCCTCTCACGCCGGTAACGCGGGTTCGAACCCCGCTGGGACTAC
>CAVXZZ010000002.1:0-100902 GCA_963766255.1 uncultured delta proteobacterium | reverse complement strand
TTGAATTGCCAAAACAATAAACCCCGCTGAGTATTGAAATTCCGTTTGGTCGGATATGAGGGGAAAAAGGGGGCAGGGGAACATCTTTAAACAATTAAATTGAAAATATTGGATTGCGTCATGCAGTCGCGAAAAATAGCTGAATGATGGATAGCGGCTATCAAGGGACAATCAACAATTATTACACGTATCTTTTGGAAATCTAAAATCTTTTCAAATCCACCAATTGAAGATTTCTCTATCAATTATGTTTAGAGATAGCGTCTACTTAATTTTGGCTTTGTAAAGCCTGAGCTGATTGGTGACCACGGAAATGCTGCTGAACGCCATGGCCAGGGCGGCCAGGATGGGATGAAGCTGCCGCAGAAAGACCGGCAAGGCTTCAAAGGGGTACAGGACGCCGGCGGCCACGGGATCAGAACGACATTGTAACCGAAGGCCCAGAAAAGATTCTGCCGGATGGTCCTCATGGTGGCCCGGCTGAGTCGGATGGCCCGGGACACGCCGGTTAGGCTTCCGCTGGAAAGAATGACATCGGCGGTTTCAATGGCCACATCGGTACCGGTTCCGATGGCCAGGCCCACATCCGCCTGGGCCAGGGCCGGGGCATCATTGATGCCGTCGCCCACCATGCCGACCTTGTTCGCCTTTTTCCTGAAGCTCTTTGATCTTGGATGATTTTTCTTCCGGCCGGACTTCGGCAAAAATTCATCGATATTGACCTGGTTCGGCAATGGTTTGCGGCTGTCTGCAGATTGTCCCCGGTGAGCATGACGACCTTAAGTGCTGGTCGTGAAGTTGCTCGATGGCCGTCTTTGGATTCCGGTTTCAGGGTGTCGGATACGGCGATCAGGCCGCACAGCTCGTGTCCTCTCAGCGACCACCATGACGGTTTTGCCCTGGGACTGCAGCCGCTGGATGCGTGTCAGCTGGCAGTTTCAATATCGATTCGCCAGTTCCTCAAACCATTCCGGTTTGCCCACCTTTACCAGATTGCCGTTCATCCGGGCCTCAACCCCCAGTCCGCCGGAGGCTTTGAAATCCTTCGGGTCCAAGAAGCTCATGCCTCTGGTCTTCGGCTTCTTTGACAATCGCTTTGCCCAGTGGGATGCTCCGATCCTTTTTCAACCGAAGCGGCCAGTTTCAAAAGATCTTCTTCTGTCTCGCAGTCCGGCTCGAAAGGAATGATATCAACCACGGCCGGTTTGCCCATGGTGATGGTTCCGGTTTTGTCCAGAACGATGGTGTCCAGCTTGTGTGGCCGTCTCCAGGGCTTCACTGTTTTTAAACAGAATCCCCTTTTCGGCGCCCTTTCCGGTGCCGGCCATGATGGCCGTCGGCGTGGCCAGACCCAGGGCGCAGGGACAGGCAATGACCAGCACCGCCACCAGCCGGATCATGGCGGGAACAAATTCTCCGGTGATACGCCCACCAGATGACAAAGATCACCAGCGCAATAGCAATGACGGCCGGTACAAAAACCGCCGCCACCCGGTCGGCCAGGGCCTGGATCGGCGCCTTGCTCCCCTGGGCTTCCTGGACCAGACGGATGATCTGGGCCAGGGCGGTTTCCTTGCCGACCGCGGGTCGCGCGTGAATCTTCAGAAGACCCTCCCCGTTGATGGTTCCGCCCACGACCTTATCCCCGGGCCGCTTGTCCACCGGCAGCGGTTCACCGGTGAGCATGGATTCATCCACCGCCGACTGTCCCTCGATGACGACACCGTCCACCGGAATCCGCTCGCCCGGGCGCACCACCACCGTATCTCCCGACTTTGACCCGGGTCAAGGGGATCTCTATTTCCGTGTCATTTTCAACGATAGTGGCGGTTTTGGGCCGCAGCCCGATCAGTTTGCGGATGGCGCCGCCGGTTCTGCCCTTGGTCCGGGATTCCAGCATTTTGCCCAGTTTGATCAGGGTAATGATGACCGCCGAGGTTTCAAAATAGACATGGTCGCCCAGGGCCGGGAAAAACAGCACCGCCAGTGAATAAAAATAGGCCACCGAAGAGCCCATGGCCACCAGAACATCCATGTTGGCGCTTTTGTTTCTCAGGCTTTTGAACCCGCCCACATAATAATCCCAGCCGGTGTAAAACTGGACCGGCGTGGCCAGGGCCCAGAAACAGCCAGTTGACCCAGGGCGCATGGCTCCAGGCGCCGATGAGACCGAAATCACGCCCCATGCTGAACACAAAAAGCGGCAGGGCAAACACGACGCCGACGGTAAATTTGCGGGTCTGGTCCTTAATTTCCGCATCCCGGGCAGCCTGTTCGGCATCCTCTTCGTCAATGCCTTCTTCCGGGGGAATCGCACCGTAACCGGCCTTTTCAATGGCCGCGATCATATCGTCGACATCGGTAACCGCCGGGATATATTCCACCGACGACCCGCTCCGTGGCAAAATTTACCGCTGCCGTTCACCACGCCGGCGACCTTTTTGTTCAAGGCCCGTTCGATGTTGGCGGCACAGTTGGCACAGGTCATGCCGGTGACCGGCATCTCCAGTTTGGTTGTGGGAACCCCGAAGCCGGAACGCATGGATTTTTTCAACCACATCCTGCAATTGCAGCTGTTGGGGGTCAAATGAGACCGCCGCCTGTTCGGCCGCGAAATTGACATTGGCATCCGCAACGCCCTTGAGCTTTTTGACGCCCCGCTCGATGTTCATGGCGCAGTTGGCGCAGGTCATGCCGGTGATGGGTAATGTGATTTTTTGCTGGGTCATTACTATGCAGCCGGATAATTAATTTCTTTCAGGGTCTCTTTAAGCTTATCTTCGGTGATGGGGGCATCCCACTCGACATCGATGCTCTTGGTTTCCGGATTGCCCTCCACCGACTTTACGCCTTCCAATTCGCTCAATTCATTTTTAATCGACATCACACAGTGCCCACAGGAAATATTCGGGATTGAAAAGGTCTTTTTTTCCATGATTATCAATCTCCTTCAAATCTAAGTTGTAACAGTTGATGAATCCAGCCTTTATAGCCTACTAATATAGTATACAATTAAGGCATGTCAATTGTGCTGAATTCGTAAATACGAATTCAGCTGGTATTTAGTATTTTGTGTTTGGTGTTTTAGATAAAAGGCATGAAATTCAAAAATAAGGCAGCGGACGCAGGCGAGGCGGGCGGGCCAAATCCGCAATCTCCAATTCCCCTGGGTGGCGCTAGTTCTGAGAACGTCGGGCTATTCGATCGAAATCATCAGGGGTTAAGATTTGACCGAATCTCTCGCCATGTTTGCTGGTTTGTTTATAGAACTGCAGGCAATCTTTAACAATCAAGACCACCTGTTCTTCGCTGTAAATTCCCGGCAGCTCTTGGGCCAGGCGGGGATGGCGGCCGAGTTTGCCTCCCAGTTGTACCCGGAACCCTTGGCTGCCTTCGGCTATCGTACCGGTGGGGCAGGCCTGCATGCATTTTCCGCAATACAGGCAGGCGTCCATGTCTATTTGGGGGGATTCTTTGGCGGTGTCCAAAGTGATCGCATTTTCTTTGCAAGCCTCAACGCATGCCTCGCACAGGGTGCAGGGCTCGGCGGTCAAGCGGGGTGCGCAGGCGCCGATGATGCCGATGTCCTTTATCTGGGGTTGGGAGCAGGCATTGGGGCATTCTGCCAGGGTGATCCGAAATTCATGGTGGAATTTTAGATCCCCCTTGACGTTGGCTTTGAGAAATCCGAGCAGGTCTTCCTTTTTAAGCAGGGTTTCAATTTTTTGCATCAGGCCATCACTGATCGCCGCCCGGTTCGGGCAGCCATTGGGCCCGAAACAGGTATCCAGTTGATAGCCTTTGATTTCAGCCGACATATTTTTCAGATAGCGGGCCTGGGTGGCCTTTACATCTGCCAGGGTGACGACTTGCCTGCCGGTTTCACGGGCTTCTTTTTCAACCCGCGCGCGGACTTTTTTGCGTACGAAAAAGGGCACTTTTTTTATGCTGTCATCCGCTTCCTGGGTCCATTTCATTTCCAATAGTTCCTAAATTATTTTGTATACTTACAAAGGCCGTATTGTATCGTACATGGTTGCTTTTAGAGATGAACATCGAACTGACTGAACATCGAACATCGAACGTCCAACGTCCAACATCGAATAATGATGTCGCTGCGCTCCTCTATTCAACTTCAGCTTTTTATCATTTTTGTTTCTTTCCAGCCGATTTGATACTTGTAACAGATATCGAGATTTGATTTACATAACCGTATCTTTCTTTTCATTCGACGTTCGATGTTCGATGTTCATTCTTCGCTTGTCACAAAGTATCGGTTGCCTGATTCACAAAATGGACAATGCTTCCCGGGCTAATTGACCGACTGAATAATGATCAAATTTTCCATTACGGTAGAGCATCAGTTCGGAGGGGTCATCGGCGAGTTCTTTTAACCGGGGAATTGTTTTGGTGCCGCCTGCTGGGCCGGCCGCCCAGGCGGCGAGGCCGCGCAGAATGGAATCACCGGATTCCAGATAAGGAATCAAATACCGACCAATGGTCCGGGTATGCTGGGGATGGGCATGGGCCAGTCGCCCAACTCCCCAAAGTACCCCCCGCTGCAAAATTTCATGCTCCAGGTAATTTCCCTCCGGCTGAATATAGGAAATAAGGATGCACCCGTATTCCTTGGCCAGTCTTTCATCGTGGGCCATGACCTCGGCCATGGATTCCGGGCAACCCCAGCCGATGCCGCCGGACTCATCATTCAGATTCCAGATAAACCGTCGCATAACAACTCTGGCAGATTCCGGATCCGATGCCGCCAGATCCGAAACCACTTTACCCAGGGCCGTCACCGCTCTCCATTTGACGTGATCGTCGGTGCTGCAAAGAAACGAAAAAAGCGGGCTGATGGTTTTCTTAAGGGGCAGGCGACAAATTTGATCGAGCTCTTTGTCAAAAGGGTCTTTCTGAAGATGTTGCCGGATCGCTTTTTTTATTTGACGGCCGCGTATCTTTTCTTCTTTCATTTCAAAAGGTTATTATATCAAAACCCGCATCGCTGAAACGGGCCATCCCGGGATGGCCCAGCACATCTTCCAACAGGGGCAATCCCTGGATTTTGGCCTCGCCAATGGTTTCCATTTTGTTGGAACAGGCTTTACAGACGCCTTCAACCAATCCCTCGGCCCGGGCTTTTTTCCAGAGTTGATGCAGTGGGTTTGATTTTTTATCCAATTCCGGGATCAATTTTGTGGCGGCACCTTCAATAATAATTTTGGCTTCGTATCCTTTTTCGGACATATCAATGGCGTTCAAAAGGACATGGATGAAACACATCGGATCCCCGTTAAATACAAAAAGAGCAAATTTTTTCATAACAACCTCAGAAACTAAAGTTTGCATTTTTGAGATAGTTTCTAATCTTCTATCCAGCTGATACAGTCCGTCGGGCAATATTTTATCGCCTCGTTAACCTCATCTTCCGGATAGGTCTCTAATTCGGATATTTGAATGAATCCGGCATCGTTGAGCCTGAAAACTTCCGGGCTAACTTCCGCACACACACCGCAGGATATGCAGTCACTGAGTTCAACTAAAGGCTGTTTCATATCTAACCGGCTACGGCCTTACCGATTTTGCGGCCAAACTCATAGCAGCTTTCGAGTGCACCTTTGTCCGGGACATATTGGATCCTCAGCCCCGGATCGATGATATCAAATTTCATGGCCTCGAGCTCTGTGTTGATCATTTTGACAGCCTCACCGCTCCAGCCGTATGATCCAAAGGCCGCCCCGATTTTATTCAGCGGTTTAAGGCCTTTCATATACGTCAGAAAGTCAGACAGGGAGGGGTACAGTTGATTATTCAAAGTCGGGGAGCCCACGATGACGGCACCGGCATCAAAAACATCGGTCATGATTTCGCTGCGATGGGTTTTTCTCAGGTGCAGGGGCTTGGCCGGGACACCTTCTGCGGATATGCCTGAAACGATGGCATGGGCCATCTGTTCGGTGCTGTGCCACATGGTGTCGTATACGACCACGGCCTTTTTCTCAGGCTCCTGCCGGCACCATCGGACATAGGCATCCACAATTTTGCCCGGGTCTTTACGCCAGATGATCCCGTGATCCGGGCATATCATTTTGAATTCGAGGCCGAGGCTTAATACTTTATCCAGCAGTTTTTGAATATGGGTCGAGTACAGCAGCAGGATATTGGCAAAGTATTTTTTGGCATGGTACATGACCAGGGGCTCATCGATCTGGTCATCAAACTTTTCCGGGCCGGCGTAATGTTGACCAAATCCGTCGCTTGAAAATAAGATCTGGTTTTCATTCAAATAGGTAAACATGCTGTCCGGCCAGTGAATCATCCGGGTTTCTAAAAAGGTCAGGGTCCGGTTGCCAAGACTCAACTCATCGCCGGTGGCAACGGGTTGATAATTCCACTTTGGGGCGAAATGCTTCGGAAGATTTTTAGCCCCCATTTTGGAGCAGTATATGGGCTTGTCCTCTCCGATTCGATGCATCACCCGCCCGAGTCCCCCGGAGTGGTCCATCTCGGTATGGTTGCTGATAACGTAATCAATTTTTTTGGGATCGACAATGCGGCTGATGTTATCCAGCAGTTCTCCGGCGAATCCCTCCCTTACGGTGTCTATCAGAGCGATTTTTTCATCGACAATTAGAAACGCATTATAAGTCGTCCCCACATCCGTGGAATATCCATGAAAATCTCTGATATTCCAATCTGTTACCCCTACGCTGTATACGCCTTTGGATATTTCTATCGGTTCCATTTTAATCCCCATCAATTTTTCTGGTCTGACGCTTAAATATAAACATGATTAATCTGCAGGCAACATGAACGCCTGTCAAATCAACATCCCCTAATCAATGATGCCCTTTTTATGGCGGTTGCCAAAAAAGGGCATCAAAAAACCTTGAGTTTAGAATGCTTCACACGGATACGATGTTCTATTCTTTTTCGAAGTCGTCCTTGGATGCCCCGCAAACCGGGCATTCCCAATCATCAGGCACGTCTTCCCATTTGGTGCCGGCGGCCACACCGCTGTCCGGATCTCCCTGTTCCGGATCATAAACATATCCGCATATTGTACATACATACCTGTCCATTCGCTCCTCCTCTCGTTTAGTTAGTTGTCCTTGAGTTTAGATTTAATATCAAATAAAACGGGTTTTGCAAGTGTATTTCCTTGAAGTAGTTTCCAAATCTTAGATCACGTCCAACTCTATTCATCTTTAGCGGATCCCGGACCTGCCAGCGGCTTGAACATTTTTTTGCCGGCACCGCACACCGGGCATATCCCCTCTGTCGGAAGTTCATCAAAACTGGTGCCCCTGGCAATCTTGGCTCTACGATTGCCTCTATCCGGGTCATAGATGTATCCACAATTCGCCGTTTGACACTGATACATTTCTTCAGGTTCAGCCATCTTAGCCTCCCTATATGCCATCTAAATTTTATTTAATTTCGTTGACTAAATTCACTACTTTTTCTTCAATTTGATCGCGAACGTCCCGCATGAATTCTATGGATTGGCCGGCGGGATCCGGCAATTCCCAATCTATTATCCTGGCCCCCGGCACCAGCGGACACTGCTCCCCGCATCCCATGGTGATAATTAATTCAGGCGTATCATTTGCAATAGCTTCCTGGATCGATCGGGGACTTCTAAACCCCATGTCGATGCCCTTTTCATGCATCACCTTGACCATATCGGGGTTGACGTTTTCGGTCGGCTCACTGCCTCCGTTTGAGACATCCAGCTTGTCGCCGGCCAAAAATTGAGCAAATGCGCTGGCCATCTGGCTGCGGCAGGCGTTTTCACGGCAGGCGAATAGAACTTTTTTTCTTCCCTGAAAGGGGGCCAGCAGGCGCTCAGCCGCTTCTTCGACCTCTTCGATCACTGTCGGGTGGCCGGCCATGTCTTTGGGGCCTTCGATTCCACGGTATGTCAGGCTGTCTTCAAATTTGGCATCGATCGCGTCAAAGAAATATTGGGTGGTCAGATTAAGGCCTTCAAATAGATTTTTGCCTTTGGTGGCCCCCACCGCAAGCAGAAGACCACGGCGCATACCGGCGCCGGGATCTTTCAACTTAAGTCTGTATTTTCTGGCCCAGAACGTTTGACAACGATCAACCACCGCCTTGAGCTGGGCGGTCATGTTATAAAAAAAGATGGGGGTGGCCACAACAACCAGATCGGCCTCGCGCAGCAGCGGATATATTTCGTCCCTGACGTCATCTTCAATCGGGCAGTAGCCCTTCTTTTCACATACCGTGTACTCTTTGCAGGGGATAATTTCTTTCTGGGTGACGTCGATAACCTGGGTGCGGGCACCGAATTTTTCGGCGGCCGTCATAAAGGTCGAGAGCAAAAATTTCGTATTGCCCTTCTTTCTGGGACTGCCCTGTAAGCCGACAACCAGCATAATTCTATTCCTTATGTTCCCAATACCCCAACCCCAATAAAGGGAAAAAGGGAGAGGCATGCGTATTTGGGTATAAATTCTACTTTATAACGTTATTTAATGTGGCACTTTGTGCATGTCGTGGGACCGGACTTCTGGCCGGCCCGTTTTTTTTCTTTATGGCATTTGGTGCACAACTTGTTCATTACAAATTTCTTTTTTAACTTACCCTCACCTTTCAGTTCCGAGATAGACCCTGCTTTCTGGGGAAATACGGTATGACATATTTGACAGTCGCCGAGTTGATCCTGGTGCTGGCGATGGGGAAAAGGGACATTGCCCCTTTGGCCGCCGTTTATTTCAATATTTTCTGCGCCTTTATTCTGGCTGGCCATGGAACTGGCGCTCATGGCGCCTGCTATCATGGCGGCGATAGATACCAATACTACTAAAAGTTTAAGTCTCATATTGATTCGACCCCGGAAATTCGTATCTGCTTTAAGACAAAAATCAACCCCACAATCATCAAGCGCATCCAGCCTGTATGTATGAGAGCGTTGAAGCTATCTACCAGGCGCCCCAATTGACGCTGGTTCAATTGAGGCGCTTGCAGCTGCCGGCTACAGTTGCTATTAAAAGTCTGCTGGCATCAGCGAGGTGAGATGCTTTTGCCTTCTCCCTCTACCGTGCAGGCGGCAAAATCGATGGGTTCGCCGCAGCCGCTGCAGGTGTGTGCCTTTTCGAATTCATCAGAAAAAATCTCTTTTTCCACACCACACTTGGTGCATTTGCAGGTGATGACCTTGAGATTTTTAAAATCAGCATACCCGGGGCAATGTTGAGGTGTTGTAACGTTATCAGCCATTTTTTTCTCCTTTTTTATCCGTCAAGCTTTTTAGCGATTGCGCGTCCGTAATCCTGGGCCATTGTCATTCCTCCCTCAAGAAAACTGGACTTTAAGCGCAGGGTATCACCGACCAGATCCATTTTTAAAATATGTTTCATGGTCTCAAAAATGCGGTCGTTGGCTTCTCCGCTCCATCCAAAAGAACCGAATGCCCCTCCGACCTTTCCTTCCAGATTGGCTTTTTCAGCCAGAAACAAAAAGGTTTTCATTCCCTGGAGCATTTCACCATGGTAGGTCGACGACCCGAAAACATAGCCGTCATAACCATTAAGATCGCTTTCATTTTTAACTTCTTTAACACTGGCGACCGTTGCTTCATGGCCGGCAAAGCGAACGCCTTCGGCAATAAGATCAGCAATATTTTGGGTTTCACCCGTTCTGGTGGCATAAACAATTAAAACTTTGGACATTTTTCTCTCCCGTGCGTTGCTCTGATTGAGCGAAAAACGCTCGATTAGAGGTTAATTGTTATCAAGCCTTGGGTTTGCCGATTCTGCCATCTGTGCCTTCGTATTCGCAATCCGGGGTATAGCAGGTATTATCCAGAAATTCACATTTCTCTTTACATGAGGGGCACTCGTTCGGATGAGCATCCGCATCAAGGGTGTATCCACAATTTGAACATTTCCAGCTTGGCATGAGATCACCTCCCTATTATTTGTAAGTTGTCAATTGTTCGTTGTCCGTGGTTAGGTGATTCTCTGCCTTGGTTGCTTGCAACTTGTATGGTCCCAAAGCTCCTTATTCGCTATTTCATGGATAGCAACCAAAAGTCAATGTCCCATAGAGACAGCAAGTAGAATCCGAATTCCACATACAGCTGACAACGGACGACTTACCACGAACAACTATGCTTTCCAGAGACCGTGAAGGTTACAATATTCACGGGCAGTTACATTCTGTGCGTCTGTTTTGAAAACGGCCTCAGGTGTTTCGCCGGGGTTTAAAAATTGCCGATCTGCTTTGCCGTCCGCGATGATTTCAATCCATTCAATGTAGTGTTTTTCCTCCATGGGATGAGCGACATCCCCTACTTTTACTTTAACGCCGCCATCGACTTTTTCAATGACCGGAACATGTTTTTCTTTGGCGGCATCCACGGTATTTTCAACCAATAATTTCATGGGCTCCCCGCAACAGACCAGTTCGCCGCCCCCGCCGTGGATAACTTCGACGATGTTGCCACAGGCCTCACATTTGTAAATTTCTAATCTCTCAGCCATTTTTATCTCCTTTCGGTTTTGTTGAATAGTTGATTAGTTGGAATTAGAAAAATAGAAAATAGTTGAATAGTCAAATAGATGGCTAATTCTGACAGTCAGATAGATTGAATTCCTTATTACTATTTGACTAATCTACCAATTTTCCCCCAGCAGCTCAAAATGCGCCTGGGGATGGTCACAGGCAGAGCAGACCTGGGGTGCTTCGTTGCCTTCAAACAGGTAGCCGCAGTTGCGACAGCGCCACACCTGCTGCGTATCCCTTTTAAAAACCTGTCCGGCATCAATATTGGCCGCCAGGTCCAGGTATCTTTTCTCGTGCTGTTTTTCGGCCACGGCAATGGCACGAAAAACAGCTGCGATATTAATGAAACCCTCTTCTTCGGCTATTTTGGCAAAACCGGGATACATTTCCGTGTGCTCGTGGTTTTCCCCGGCGGCAGAGGCCTTTAGATTCTCGGTTGTGGAATCGATGGTGCCTGCCGGAAATGCGCCGGTAATCTCAATTTCTCCACCTTCAAGAAATTTGAACAGCCTTTTGGCGTGCTCTTTTTCATGATTTGCGGTTTCGGTGAATATATCCGAGATTTGCACATAGCCTTCCTTCTTGGCCTTACTGGCAAAATAGGTGTAACGGTTACGGGCCTGAGATTCGCCGGCAAAGGCGGCCAGAAGATTCTTTTCGGTTTGAGTCCCCTTTAAATCTGCCATTTGTTCTTCCCTCCCAAATTGTTCGGTTTGATTAGTTGCTAACATGAAAGATAAAGCGAAATGATTCCAGAATTATTTCCGCAGTAGGCGGATCATTTTCCAATATTCATTCTTTTTCCGGCCACCACCCTTTGTGGATGTGATTGGCCTTTTCATCCTCAGCCAGGTTTTTTAGTTTGTAAGCAGAGTCTCGTAAAACACCGTAAAGTATGCCGCATCCATTGTCTTCCCTATCAGCGTCGCCCTGGTCTGCCAGGTGAATCATTTCCTCAACAAGTTTTAAGGTCTTTGTTATGTGCAGGTTGCAAGGTTTCACGCTGTTTTTCTCTCCTGTCACCGGGTGCAATGGATTCGTGCGCAAGTTGGCTTGTGTGACTTAAGTTCAAATTTTGTGCCAGGAGTGTGGGCGCGATCGTATTATTATGGTAGTTGGCTTATTTTCAGAAGGTTACAGGATCGTTTGTCCTTGAGAATTTGGTGCCGGGTGAACCCGTCAGGTAAATATGCGATACACGAAAAGGCATTAATGCAACCCCATTTTGAGTTCCCCTGAAAGATAATCGCTCAATATCATAGTAAAAATAGTTTTGCAATACAGTCTCAGGTTAATTTTTGGCACAAAAGTGTCTCATGCAACAGAAGGCAGATGGCAGAGGACTGAAAACAGATGACAGAGGACTGGAATGGGGAAGTCGGAATGCGGAAGGCGGAAATAAATGCAGGGCGCAAGGCTTAAAGCCCAGGACGCAGGGTAAAGCGGAGCTTTTCCTTTTTTACCTTGTGCCCTGAGCCGCGCGCCGTGAGCCTTTCTTCTCTTATGCCGCCTGGACCTGACGGCGTTCGAGGACTTTGCCTCTGGTGCTGATGACCACCTCTTCCATGGGGATTCCGACACCGGAGAGTTCCATGCCTTTTTTTACGATCATCGGAAGTGCCGAACAGCAGGGGACTTCCATGACCACCGAGGTGATGCTTTTAATTCCGGATTGCTTGCAGATTTGAGCGAATTTTTCGATATAGTGCTGGGCGTCATCAAATTTCGGACAGCCCATCATAACCGCTTTGCCTTTCAGGAAATTTTCGTGAAGACTGGGATAGGCAACCGGTACACAATCTGCCAGTACCAGCAGGTCCGCACCCTTTAAAAACGGTGCTGTCGGTGGAACCAGCATAATCTGAACCGGCCAATGGGAAAGGGCGGATTCGGATTCATCGAGGGCTGTCGCCTGGTTGGCACACCCGCAGGGGTCCGATGCCGGTGCTGCTGCCGGCGATCCAAATGATTGCAGCCTGGCAGAGGGGCATCCGCCGGATGCCATCGGCATAACCTTGGGCGCTTCTTCCTTTTTTTGCGCCAGAAGTTCTTCAACGGCCTCTTCGTCAAATTCATCGGCCTCGCGTTCAACAATTTTAAGGGCGCCGACGGGGCATTCGCCCAGACAGGCCCCCAGTCCGTCGCAATACAAATCTGCGATCACTTTGGCTTTACCGTCTATTATCTCCAGGGCACCTTCAGCGCAGGACGGAACACAATTGCCGCAACCATCACACAATTCTTCATCGATTTTTATGATTTTACGAACGACCTTCATGATTTCTCCTTATTATAACTTTAAGTTTAGATTTCGAAAAAGTTAATTTAAAAATATTAGAATTCTGAATTACAACTTGTCCGCCTCCGGCGGGTTAAGCCAGTAAAACTTCCCTGGCAACCTCGCGGCCGCCCTCGGTTAGAAACAGTTTCTCTATCCTGGCGGACATTTTTTCAGAATCAATGGGATTTTCTTTTTGCATTTCATCTGAGTTTTCAACCAGATCGGCATCATAAACCACTTTAAAATTCAGGCTATCATCGCTGCGCGGCTGATGATGATGACCGATGATGTCACACACCTCTTCGATGAGTTCTTCCTTGGCCCCTAGCCTGATTAAAATTTCTCTGGCGATGGGGGGGCCTTCCTTGTGCTGATATTCCGGCTGCGGTACTGTTGTGCTTTTTCTCAGCTTCTACAATTCCAATGTCGTGCAGATAAGCAGCGGACAGAATTACGGCCATGTTGCCGCCTTCACTTCTACCGATCCTTTCGGCATAGCGAGCAACCCGGGAGGCGTGGCCGATTCTTTTAAAATCGCTTTTAAAATGCTTCTTCATTTCTATCGCCACGCGGTCCTTAAGCAAATCTTCTTTTTGGGCCAGCAGTTCGGGCGGTAAATCCCCGATGCACTGCTCGGCATACTGGCAGTAGGAGGCGCAGCCAAAATCCATTTTGGGATTGATAAACCGATGACCGCAGCTGCCGCACTTGCGGGTGGTGTCGTCTTTAAAAAATTCCACGGTGTGCTCGCACTTCGGGCATTTTACTTCAAAAATTGCCCCTGGTTGCCAGTATTGGGTATCTTGTCCGGGACATTTCATGGTTCTTTTCCTTTCGATATGCAATTTTCGACTGATCTCAGCCGCTCAGAATCTCTTATATATGTCTGCTATATTAGCGGATGCATTCAGTTAATGCCTTGACTTAAATCAAAATAGCGAAAAAAATATGGATAAACCGATACGACTTTAGTCTTGACATAAGAAAAAAATTAAATGAAAAGAAGTAATTATGAAAAAAATTCTGGATGTTATTTCTGCTATTCCCCTATTCAAAGGTCTTCCCGAAGATCAGCTCGAAGCCATCAAAAATATTGCCATCGAGAAGCAAATCAACAAGGGTGAAATTGTCGTTTCAGAGGGAGATGAGGGCAGGGGCTTTTTTGTCATCGCTGAAGGCCGGGTTAAGGTTTTTAAAGTCTCAGCCGAAGGAAAAGAGCAGATCCTGCACATTTTCGGACCCGGCCAGCCCTTTGGTGAGGTGCCGGTTTTTGCCGGCCAGAGATTTCCTGCCAACGCCCAGGCAATTGACAAGGCCAAGGTTTTGTTTCTTCCCAGGGCAGCCATGGTTGACTTGATCACGGCCAACCCTTCATTGGCGCTGAACATGCTGGCGGAAATGTCACGTAAACTGCGCCTGTTTGCCGTGCAAATTGAAAACCTGTCTTTAAAAGAAATGCCGGCGCGGTTGGCCTCTTATCTCATCCATCTTGCGGACGAACAGGATCAGGAAGAGGTTATAACCCTTAAAATTTCAAAGGGTCAGCTTGCCAGCATCCTGGGAACCATTCCTGAAACCCTGTCCCGTATCTTTGCCAAACTTTCCGGAAATGAATTAATTCGGGTTGAAGGAAAAAAAATCACCCTGCTCGATCGCGACGGCCTGGAAGATCTGGCTGAATTTGGCAAGGATGCGGAATAATTAGTATCCCTCTCGAAAATTGATCTAAATTACCCTTGCCTTTTTCCTGAACTCCGGTCTGACCAGTTAAGTTAGAGGCTAGAGGTTGGAGGCCCGAACAATCTGATATTCAGCCTCAAACCTCCAACCTCAACCCCTGAAACCTTAGATTTCGAGTTTTTAATGTATCCTCAGCGCCGTCAGAGCTGGCTTAACGATTAGCTAAGAGGAGTGCTCTACTCCTTATACTGCACCAGCTTGCCACTCAGCAACTTAATGTGCCCCATCTCCTCTTTTATAATGTGGTCGATCCTTCCTTGCCCCAGGCTTTCATCGACGGCTTCTTTTATTCCCAGGTAGAATACGATTGAGTCTTTTTCCGCGGTGATGGCGGACTTGAGAATGGCCTTCATGGAGGTGACATCAATTTCTTTTTCAAAAAAAACACGGGTATCTGCCAGCGCGCGCAAATACATCGCCGCTTCACCGTCAGGGTCAAAAACGGTCGATTCTTTTTCTTTTTCGGATAATTCCGCCCGCATGGCTTTAAATGTTACTTCATGCTGGTCTTCCATGGCCGCCAGTTCCAGCAGGAACTCTTTGTTGGCGGGGTCGCTGGTACTGTCTGCTGCGGAGCGGTAAAATTTACCTCCGTTTCTCTCAAGCTGTTCGGCGATTTCCAATACATCGTCCGCATTAAAATCGTAACTCATTGTTGATCCTTTCATTTTTTAAGAGATTAATATGATTTATGATGATCTTTTTTTACCTATGAATTTTTAATTTTTGCAACATTACCCCCGCCACCCTCCGGTACATGGCAGCTGTCGCGTTTTGGTGTAAATATATATACGATCAACGTCCTTGTAAAGAGGATAAACCTCTGTTTTTGACCCACTCGGCTGGACTTTTTTATCGGTCCTACAGACCCGCCGATCAAATCGGCAGGCTCGTCTGTCTTGGATGGGCAGGGAGCCGGGCCACGGGTCAGCGGACCTTGTTCCGGGAGAGCCGATGAGAAATTTTTGATTTATATCTATTGACATGGCGAAACTGTCTAATGTATACTGTTTTAGTATGAATAAGGTTGCCTCCGGAAATAGATTGCCCATTAAAGTCATCTGCATGGTGTTGGCCCTCACCTTTGGTGCGAGTTTAATTGCCACCGGAGTGATGGCCAATTCGGGCTGTGGTATGAAATGCTGCTGCCTGAGCCAACCGATGACCCGGCACCATACCGCCCAGGAACAGATACGCTCTTCCCTGGGCTGCTGTTCCGGATCCTCGCAAATGCCATGCGATCTGGTATCCGCCACTGAGCTTCGACTGCCGGAGATTACCCTGGCCTCCTCAGCCGGTCACATATCAACTGCTGCTGGGGCAACGGGTACTTTTTCCGATGACCTGATCGACCGGTATGGTTTCAGAGGCCATGCCTTTGACCAATTTGCGCGGGAGAAATTCCGCTCACCGCCCCTGTATCTTCAAAACCTGTCACTTCTCATTTGATAACCCCCGTTGCGGGTGATTGCCCGTTTTCTCATTAAAATGCACGTTTTAGTAGTGGACACGTGTATCTAAGAATGAGGAAATCCCAAGCACCAAATCCCAAATTACAAATAATATCCAAATTTCAATGATTCAAACAGGTTTGGTTCGCCGGAGGCGGCGTGTGATCTGGGATTGAATTGGCAGATCCTTGGAATATTAAAATTAACAAAAAATTCTGTGTTATCAAAATTATATGTAATAACGAGATGATAGATCATTGAGAAGGAGTGCATATTATGTCGAAAAAAGGAAAGAATAAGAATCAGGATAAAATTGCTGCCAAAAAAGCAGCTGTTCTTGGAACCGAGAAAAGAAGCCGCCTGCCGTTGTTTGTGGCCGTTATCGGGGCGGTCCTCATTGTTGCAGCGGCCGTTTTCTATGTAAACCAGGGCGGAGAAGTCCAAACGGCCACGGCAGCTGCCCCATCAGCCGCCGGCAGCACCTCGGTGGCCTTCCCCGTCAGCCTGTTTGAGGACGGCAAGGCACGTCATTTTGAACATAAAGACGGGAAATTAACCGTCCGCTATTTTATTCTCAAAAGCTCAGACGGCGTTCTCAGGGCTGCCTTTGATGCCTGCGATGTTTGTTGGCCGGCGGGCAAAGGTTATTACCAGGAAGGTGATAATATGGTCTGCCGCAACTGCGGACGCCGGTTTGCCTCGATTCGCGTCAACGAGGTCAAGGGCGGCTGTAACCCGGCGCCCCTCAACCGAAGCGTGGAAAACGGCAAACTGATCATCCAGGTCAAAGACATCCTGGAAGGCAAACAGTATTTCAACTTCTCTGGAAAAGTTTAGTTTCTGCCAGCAAACTTCAAACAAAATCAATAGGGACTTCTTATGAACCTTAACGCCATATCAATTAAAAACCTATTGCGTCGCAAAGGCAAAGCCGCTTTCGTTCTGGCCGGCCTCGTCATCGGCGTGTCCACGGTGGTGGGTATCCTCAGTTATGTTGAGGCCATGACCAACGACATCAATCACAAACTTGAAAAATATGGTGCCAATATCCTGATTGTACCCAGGACCGAAAACCTGGCCCTGTCTTACGGCGGGCTTTCGCTGGGCGGTGTGTCCTTTGAGATGGAAGAAATTCGCCAGAAGGACCTGGAGCGTGTGGGAACGATCAAGAATTCAGCCAATATTGCCGCCCTGGGGCCACTGGTCCTGGGCGTGGCACCCGTGGGCCAGCAGAAAGTGCTTTTGGCCGGCGTCGATTTCAGGCGGCACGAATCTTAAAGCCCTGGTGGAAAATGCAGCGGCGAACTGCCGGGTGATGACGGCATCATTCTGGGTGTGGAAGCCGCCCGGGTACTCAATCTCGAGGTTGGCAGCAGGCTGAGCATAAACAACAAGGATTTGGTGGTCTCCGGCATTCTCCAGCCGACCGGATCCCAGGATGATCAGCTGGCCTTTACCGGCATTGGCACGGCCCAATTGATTTTCGACAAGCAGGGCCAGGTTTCCATGGCCGAGGTGGCCGCCCTTTGCAAAGATTGCCCGATTGAGGCCATGGTCAAACAAATTTCCGATGCCATACCCGGCGCCAAGGTGATGGCCATTCAACAGGTTGTCAAAAGCCGTATGGAGACCCTGGCCCAGCTTAAAAAATTTTCATACGGCATTTCGGGCATCATTCTTCTAATCGGCAGCCTGGTGGTGCTGGTGACGATGATGGGCAGCGTGCGGGAGCGTACCGATGAGATCGGCATTTTTCGCGCCATCGGATTTCCGCAAGCGCCATGTTATGCGGATTATTTTTACCGAGGCTGGGATTGTATCAGGCCTGGCCGGCATTATCGGCTATTTTCTGGGCTTCGGCGCCACCAAGGCTGCGCTTGCAGTCTTTAGCGAAAGTCATTCCGGAATGGTTCCTTTCAGCTCGAACTGGCGGGGGGCGCAGTCGTCACGGCGCTGGTTGTCGGATTGATATCCAGCGCTTATCCGGCATTTATGGCGGCCCGGATGGATCCGAATGAAGCCCTGAGGGCCCTGTAAATACTTTAACTGGTTAAATCATAATATTTATTTTTACCGCAGAGATCGCAGATGAACGCTGAGAAAATGAATTTTTGATGGATAATTCCATCATTTGATATTCAAGCTAACTTCATTTGATTTAAAACTCGGCTCTTTGCGAACTTTGCGGTGAACTGAATTATTAAATTAACTGGAGCTAACTATGAGCTATATTTTGGCAGAAAACTTGTTAAAAAATTCGGCAAAGGCGATGCTGTTGTTTCTGCGGTTGACGATATCAGTTTTCAAATCGCAGAGGGCGAATTCGTTGGGGTTATGGGGGAATCCGGCGCCGGCAAATCCACATTGCTTGGGATCATGGGGGCGATGAATGCCCCCACCTCAGGCCGGTTGGTTGTTGATGACATCGACATTTACAGCCTGCGCCAGGAACAGCACGCCGACTTTCGCCGGGAGTTTTTGGGGTTTATTTTTCAGAGTTTTCATCTGGTGCCCTATCTGACCGTTATCGAAAATGTTATGCTGCCGCTGGTTGTCGTGAAGGCCGGCAAAAAGAAAAAACGCCAATGGCAGAGGAGGCCTGGACCAGGTTGGTTTGGGGGAAAAAGCCAATCGCCTGCCAAACCAAATTTCAGGCGGGGAAAAAGAACGAGTCGCGATTGCCCGGTCGATCGTTAACGAGCCGCCGGTTTTGCTGGCGGATGAACCCACGGGTAATCTGGACACCAAAACCACGCGCGAAATAATGGAGTTGCTCCTGCAACTTAACCAGGAAGGCATGACGATTGTCATGGTCACCCACAGCCCGGACTGTGCCGGTTATGCCCAGCGGATTTTGAGGGTTACCGACGGCCGCCTGGAGGAAGACAATTCTAAAATAAGGAGAATAGAAAAATGGCAAAAAAACGAAAAAAAAAGAAACCCCTGCCCAACCAAGACAGGTGCCGGTGGCCGGAAGCTTTCATACTGGATGATTGTGGCCGCAATATTTTTATTTTTTTCGGCGGGGCTGGTCGTTAAATTAGTCTATTCTCCCGTATCGGGGAACAACAGTGGTTCGGCATTATTATTCCAATCCGCATCGTCCAATAATGCCAACCTCGACGGTCAGGTTCAGCTGGTGGCTGCGAATTTCAAATGTGCCTGCGGCCAGTGCGGGGAGCTGTTCTTAATTGATTGTACCTGCGACATGCCGCGAGGTGCGATAGAGGAAAAAAGCTTTATCCGCAATAAACTTCGACAGGGCATGACGGTTGATCAGGTGATAGTCCTTATGGATCAAGAATACGGCCACAGGATTATTTGATCCACCGGATAATTGCCATACGTTGACGAATCGGTGCTACGACCGAGATCTTAAATTTTTGGCCGGGCCTCATGGTCTTTTCATGGACAATGGAACCTTTGTTAAATTGAAGTTATGAAAAAGCGCACAATTACAATCATATTGCTGATATCCGGTTTGCTGATTTCTGCCGGCGTTTTCGCCGTGGTCTTTATTGGCAACGATCCCCTGGCAAAGAGCAATATAGAGGGCGATAATTTAGACCGGCTGATGGCTGAAGTTGGTGTTGGCCAACATCCATTTAGCACCGATCCTCTTGAAGTCAAGCTGCAGAATACCGCCGGCCGTTACGTTGGCCTGGGTGATTTCCGGGGCAAGATCGTATTCCTTAATTTCTGGACCACCTGGTGCCCGACCTGCATCACGGAAATGCCGTCCATGGAGAGATTGCACCAGAAATTATTGGGAAAGGACTTTGCCATGGTGACAGTCAATATCAAGGAGACCGCCTCCCAGGTTCAAAATTTCTTTGAAAAACAAAAACTAACCTTTACGGCCTTAATGGATATAACCGGAGAGGTCAGCACCGAATTTGGCATACGTGCCATACCCACGACGTTTATCCTGGATAAAAACGGGCAAATACTCGGCCGTATCGCCGGCCCGCGTGAATGGGACAGCCAGGAGTCGGTTGCAATGTTTGAGAATCTGGCGGATAATTGATATCAGATGACAGAAGACAGAAGACAGATGACAGATGACAGATAACGAATGATAAACAGATTAAACAAAAAAAAGGAGGTGAAGGATATGAAGAGATTTACGATTCCAAGAACCGCCCATTGCAGCAGCGGCTGCCAATTTCAGTCCCGGGTAAGACGTTAAACTGCCCTTATCTCAAATATCCGGCCCTGATCTGCAGATAGACTGCGGTGGGCAGAAAAACAGGCCAATACATATAGTTTGCGGATATCACAGTATTTCGTACACGGCCAATTTTGCATCTCGGTTGGAGATACATGAAATTTTTAAAGCGCTTATTTATTGCTGATATCAGCAGGTATCTGTGCTCTCGTAATTATCGATTAAACCACAACATCTGGTATAAGGTATTTAAAGAATATTTGGTTTTAAAACTCAGCCAATTCCTTTTCATACTTTCTCCACCCATCCATCGGCACCGCATTCATTGAAGATCTCTATTGCCTTGTTCAGCTTTTCTTTGGCTTTTGACTGATCACCTTTTCGCTTAAACAATTCAGCATAAAGGGCGTAGTCACCACCTAAGGACCACATCGTGCAATTCTTTTTGTCCGCTTCGATAGCCTTCTTAACCCAATCCTCCGCCTCAGATATGTGCTGGTCATCAATATTCAATAAAATCTCTCCAACATGTCTCGCCGCCCAGCCTTTAAAGACCTTGACATTAATGTTCTCATAATACTCAAATATTTCGCTCAGTTTGATATCCTGATCATTATTCAATACCTTCGACCTTGCCATAGATATTTTCCACATGTTAACCCAAAAGGGGTATATTCCGGTGCGCTCCAAGGTCGAAATTCCTTTTTCATAATAATCTTGCGCTTTTTCGTATTCTCCCATATCAAAATATACATGACCCAAGAAACCAGCTGCCGCAAGTCCCCCAACCAACCTGAGCCGCTTTTTCACAAAAAGAGAGCGCTTGTAGGAGATTATTTTCTGCTTCATCAAATAATCCTTTACAATAACAAGACACACCATAGCTCGAGCAGGCTATTCCCTTGATATATATATCACCACTCTCTTGTGCCATCTGCAACGACTCTTTGCTTATTTGATAGGCAAGATCGTTCTTTCCGTGAAACACATAGTTAAAGGCAGAGATACCGCATTTTGCCATAGAGATCTGTAATTGGATTATTTGCCAATTTTCCTAAGTCCAGCGATTTCTTAAGATACTCAAGGCCTTTTTCAAACTCGACAATTCCATGAAAGATTCATTCCTAAAAAGAAGCTTGCATACCATAAAGAAACATTATCCTTTATTTTTCCGAGATCTTTAAAGCTTCGCTTAAATATCGAAACGCCTTCCGAATAGTCCTCTTCAACCCAGTCGCTATAAGTGCCCATCGCAGTATAAATCATAGGGAGCCTCTTTTGATAATTCAGCTCCAGCAGCTAAATCAGCAATGGGTGCAACAGCCTCTTTTGCTTCAACATGATGGGTCAAGCTAAGGTGGTAACCTGCAAGACGTGTCCTGGCATCAATTATTCTCTTTTGAGCAGCATGCTGTTGTTGGCAATCTCTCGAGACAAAAGACTTCTTTTCTTGCATATTCAATCGCCTCTTTAAATGAGGCCGCTTTCTGAGCCTTTTTGCCTGCTAAATTAGAATACTCAGCTCCCTTTTCATAGTTTTCACCTGCAATATAATGCTCGGCCAATACCCCATATTGGCCATCAATATTTTCTTTGTACAAATCTTCGATGGCATTGCCGATCTCCTCATGAAGCCGCTTCTTTCTCTTGGTCAATATTGAATCATAGACCACCTCACGGGTCAGGGCATGTTTGAAAATATAGTTTGACTTCGGGGTATATTCCTCTTTCATATAAGAGCTCTGAATCCTTTAAAACGGATAGATGAGAGAGTAATTCTTGTTCCGGGAGACCCGTTACCCGCATTTTATCAACTCGTAGCTGAACTCTCTCTCGATTACAGACCCGGTTTGCAGAACATCTTTGGCACCTTCAGGAAGGGTGTCAACCCTGGCCATGATGACATCATGGATCGTAGAAGGAATGGTCATCTCCTGGATATCTTTTGCTAAATGATATTTGTTGTTCTTTCTCTCAATTATCTTTAGGTCTTTAAGGGACTTTATAAACTCTTCAATGAAAAAAGGAATCCCTTCTGTCTTTTCCAAAATCAGTTCCTCAAGGTCCCTGTCGATCTCCTCTGTGCCCAGAAGGTAAGCCACCATCGCAAGGCTTTCCCGGTTGGAGAGCCGATTCAAGTTCACCTGACTGTGAAAGGACTTACCGCCCCAGGTGTGCACAAATTCCGGCCGGTAGGTGAATATCATTAAGACTCTTGCCCCCGGTATGCTCTCTAAAACATATTTCAATACATCCTCTGAACTCTTATCCACCCAGTGGAGGTCCTCATAGGCCAGGATCAGAGGCCGGATTTCCGAACCCTTAAGGACGATTCGCTTGAATGCCTCTATGATTCGATCTTTTCTCGCCTCAGGGCTCATGGGGATTTTGTCGATGCCGCTGTCTTTGACCGATAAAAGCTCCAAGAAATATGGAAGGGTGAAGACTTCATCAACTCCCAATATCTTAAGGCCCTTCTTAACCTTTTCCTTAATCTGCGAATCTCCATCGCCCTCCCTGATATCGAAGTTTGCCTTCAAGATGTCTATAATAGATGATAGGCGACGCCTCTGCTGTAAGAAAGACATTTCGCCTCCAAAAAGATCACATCTTCGCTGGAGACAGCCTTTCTAAACTCATATAAGAGCCTGGATTTGCCCATCCCTGCCTCGGCCATGATGGAAAAGGCCTGGCCCCGACCTGCCTTTGCCCGCTCAAAACCATCCAGCAGAAGTTCCAATTCCCGCTCTCTTCCCGCAAAAGGCGTCAGACCCCGCTCAGCACTGACATCAAACCTGGTTCTCCTGGTGCTGGGAGCGATCACTCTGAAAACTTTGACAGGTTCTTTCTTGCCCTTGACCTCCCTCGCTCCCAGGGCTTCAAACCGGAAGAACCCCTCAGTGAGTTTGAATGTATCTTCCGTCACATAGGTAGCACCTGGTTCTGCCATCCCTTCCATCCTGGAGGCCAGATTAACTGTGTCCCCCACTGCCTTGAACTCTACTCTGAGGTTGTTGCCCACTGTGCCCACGACCACAGGACCCGTGTGGATGCCAACCCGCATTTTGAGAGGTCGAAGATATTCTTTTTCCTTTTTTAACCTCTCGCTAAACCTGGCCATTTCCCGATGAATTGCCATGGCGGACCGCAATGCGCGTTGTGGGGCATCTTCCAGCGCAATAGGAGCACCGAAAAGGGCCACAATTCCGTCACCGGTCATCTCATTGACTGTTCCCTCATAATCATGGACTTTGTGAATAAGGATTTCATAACTCTTGTCCATAATATCATAGGCTTCCTCAGGGCCGATTCTTTCTGAAAGACTGGTATAACCCTCCATGTCGCAAAACATTACCGTGACCTGCTTGCGTTCACCCTCGATTTTTTCCCTTTGTGACAGGATTTTCTCAGTGAGGCCTTTGGGAAGATAACGTTGGATTTTGTCTATTTTTTCATCAAAGGAAAGTTCTTTTACGACAGGCTCTTGAGGAGTGGTCAAATTGTGGCCGCACTCATTACAAAATTTGCTACCAGGCGGATTAATTTTACTACATTCAGGGCAGGAGATTTCTAACTTACAACCACATTCGTTGCAGAATTTAGCTCCATCGACATTTTCAAACTGACACTTCGGGCATTGCATTTTCATACCCTCCATTTAAAGTTTAAGCAGCTTGAATAATGTTGAAATAATTTAGAATGGTAAAATTGAAATATCGTACATACGACTTTGTGTCAAATCTGAGGATGCACAATATGTTGTGGTGAGGAAACAAAAGGGATTTTGCAGATATCCCATACGAAACACCAAATATCACCGAACCTTTGATTAATTGAGATGATCCCCAAAATGGTAAAATATCAGATTTATAAGTAATATCCAAAGAAGTATGGCATATCTTCAACCTGACGCTGGTTGGAGAAATCAATGCAAAAGGAGGGATGGAACCAGTGGGTTGCGGATATGTGTATCAGCTGCGATCGATCCTGACACGCACTCACCCTATAATAGACACCATATAAGCCCAGCAACAGGTGACGATGTACCGGTTACCGGGGAACCCGTAACTCACAACGCGCAACCCGCAACGCGTATCCCCCGCTACTCCCCCGAGACCATTGAACCGACCGACAAAACCGGGCAGGGGGCCCTTCGTACGACCCGATCCGTCGTTGACCCCAGAAACAGGGTTTTCACAAGACCGTGCCCCCTGATGCCCATCACGATCATGTCAACATCGTTTGACTCGGCATATCTGGCCAACTCTTCGTAAGGCTGGCCTTCCAGGATGCTTGTTTGCGGAGTACACCAATGACGGGCTTCGGCGGGAACCAGATCCTTGAGTTTCTGGCTGAGAAGTTGGCGAAAGTTCACTTGTATTTCTTCGGCTGCAGATGTTGCACCTTTGAGAAAGTTTGGCTGGGCAGTCGCTTCAATCACGTTGACCAGGTGCAATTCAGCCTCAAATTCCTGGGCCAGACTCAAGGCGTGGCTGAGTGCCTGACCGGAATCGGGCGAGAAATCGCAACCCACTATGATTTTTTTGAGCTTGATTGCCTGATCGGGGCTACTCACCAAATCATGCTCCGGGCTGCGCAACACCAGCAGGGGGCAGGGCAGGGTCAACATCAAGCGCTCGGTGACCGAACCCAGGATCAAGCGTTTGAGGCCGGTGCGACCGCGGGTGGCCGATATGACAAGATCGATGTTTTTTTCTTCCACCGCTCTTATGATTTCATCCGCCGGCTTGCCTACGGTAATTAACGGCTCCCAATCCACCGGCTGATCGCCGGTGATTGCTTCCAGCTGCTCATTGGCGTCCTCTATGATTCGATTCTGCTGCCCGACTGGATCCAGCTGGAATTCGCCGTATATGGAAACCGAGGACAGGTCAATTACATGGCAGATGATCAGCCGGGCACCAAACTCCTTGGCCAGTGCCACACCATAGTTGACCGTGTGATTGGAGAAATCCGAAAAATCAGTGGCGCACAATATTGTTTTGAATTGTACTCTCATGGCGTTGTCCCCCCTTTTTAAATCGTTTGGTTGAACAATCAGCTTTCTACGAGTTGAAATAAATCCTTGAGCAGGAGTAATGGAGTATTGGAGTGCTGTAAATTCTGAGATATTTGTGCATTCTACGTTACAACAAAGACTAATTGTAATCAACAAAAAAGGATTTGCAGCGCCTGACCAGGCCGCCTTTTCCAATACTCAAGCACTCCATCACTCCGACAAATTTTATTTTACCTAACCTTCTTAAACTTCCCTCCTAATTTTAAACTGGCTACCCTTTGATTACCGCCACCGGCTTCAACCGGGCCACTTTTTTAGCGATACCGGCGTTATGGACGACATTCACTACCCGGTTGACGTCCTTGTAGGCAGCCGGTGCCTCTTCCGCCAGACCGGACATGCTGCCGGCCCGCACATGAATGCCCTGTGCTTCAAGCTGTTCGCGCAAACGCGGGCCATGTATGGATTTTTTAGCTTTTTTGCGGCTCATAGTCCGGCCGGCACCATGGCAGGTCGACCCAAAGGTTTGGGTCATCGAGGTTCGGATCCCGGCCAGTACCCAGCTGGCGGTGCCCATGGATCCGGGTACAAGGACCGGCTGACCGATATCCCGGTAGACGGCGGGAAGCTCCGGCGAGCCGGGTCCAAAAGCCCGGGTGGCGCCCTTGCGATGCACACAAAGCTTTACCTTGCGGCCGTTGACCTCATGGGTTTCGACCCTGGCCATATTATGGGCAATGTCGTAGATCGGGTAGACATGGTGATTGCTTACCTTGCCGGCCAGCGCCTGTTCAAAGCTGCGTCGGATGTGGTGGGCAAGGACCTGGCGGTTGGCGAAGGCATAATTTGCCGCCGCCTGCATGGCCATCAGATAATCCTGGCCTTCCGGGCTGCTGAGCGGCGCACAAACCAGTTCCCGATCCGGCAGCCGATAGCCGTAGCGGCCGAGGGATTTTTGGAAACGCTTGACATAATCGCCGCAGATCTGATGCCCGAGGCCGCGAGAGCCGCAATGGACCTGAACCGCAACCTGTCCCTGGAAAAGCCCGATACGCTGCGCGATGGCTTCGTCTACAATCTCATCGACAACATCGATTTCGATAAAATGATTGCCGGCCCCCAGGGTGCCTACCTGTCCCTTACCGCGATCCTTGGCTCTCGGGCTCACTTTGGCCGCATCTGCCCCTTTCAAACAGCCGTTTTCTTCCGTACGTTCCAGGTCGGACTCGGTGGCAAAGCCGCGTTTCAAGGCCCACCTGGATCCGTTTTCCAATAATCGATCCAACTCACCGGATTTGAGTTTGACGCTGCCCCCTTTGCCGACACCGCTGGGGCAATTGGCATATAGGACGCTGGCCAGATTGTCCAGATAGGGTTTGATCTCGGCCTGTTCCATGTGAGTTGCAAGCAGGCGAACGCCGCAGTTGATGTCATAGCCCACACCGCCGGGTGATATGACCCCATCGGGAAGTTCCGTTGCCAGGACGCCGCCGATGGGAAAACCGTATCCCTGGTGAATATCCGGCATGGCCAGGGCATACTTAACGGCTCCCGGCAGGCAGGCCGTATTTACCAGCTGCTCCAGGCTCCGGTCATCTTTAACACCCTGCAGCAGTTTCGCATCGGCGTAAAAACGAGCCGGCACCCGCATATCCTCTCGATAGGACGCCGGTACTTCGTAAAGGTATTCCTCGATTTGTTTGAATTCGTTGATGCTGATCATGGGCGTACCTTCAATTAGTTGGGATACTTTTTAGAAGCACTTTAGGCCGGTTGTTCTGATGTGTTTATAAAATAACTAGGGTTTCAGGTGTCAGGTTTCAGGGTCGCGAGCCAGAACTACTGACACCTGAAACCTGACACCTGAAACCAAAAATAATGTTGGGAAACGATAATTTTTACACTTCGGCGATCTTGCCGTTAAAAATGCAATCGATTAGACATCAAAAACCACGGTTGCCGCCAACCCCGAACCCGTCTGAACTATTTCCAAATTGTGGTAGGTCACCGCTTTGATGTGGTTATCCAATTGGGCGACCCGGCTGCCGTGAATTTTTGCTTTGACCCGGGTTGGCGAGACGTCCTGCAAATCGAATTTGCTGAAAACGAGCATCTCAGCCTCTGCCCAGTAGGCAAGCTCGCTCAGCCACTCGACCAACAGGCTTTCGGCATCCATTGCCTCCAGATCGATTGATTTTGTCAGCGGTGTCGAGTTAAGACCGCCATCTGCTTCCAAAAGGCTGTTCAGGCCGCGGGCAGCATTGACGAGCAGTTCTTCCAGGTTTTGTCCGTTAATTTTTAATGCCCGATCTGCAGTATGCTCTATTTCCTCGAAAGCAATTTGAGGACGGGACGTCAGTGACTCTGATGGCATTTTTTCCTCGGGTTCCATTCTTATCACCCGGTGCAACTTTGTTTTATTTGATTCGGGTGATGATAGGGGTAAGAACACAGACCTTATAGACCCCCTTAATTTAGCCCGCTGCGGCGGGATCGTGTTTTAGATATCGTGCTGGACGGTGATGCTGTCGATGAGAACAGATGCAGTAGAATTCGCAAAATGGTGATCAGGTTATATCGGCCATCGTTATTGGCAGACGATAAGGCGCCGTTTATACCCTTAACATGTAATATTTGATCTTGAATTGTCAAGCATCAATATCCCGGGTTATCGGGGTTGCCAAAAAAACCTTTACATATTCTTCCCGGTACTCTATAGATTTCTTATTCAGACAACCCTTTTCGCTTAAAAATGAAGTCGTTGGGGCGACGGCTGCCCTCCTTATGCCGGATTCTGCTGTTTCATTCTTTCAAAAAGCTTTTATCGCAATTCCGTACTTCGGAACACTATTGTGAGATACAGAGAGTCGATGTTGGAATAAAGGTTCAGGGTTCTGGGTTCAGAGGGTTAAAGGTTTGAGGTTAGAGGTAAATCATGAACCGCAGCAGTTCAACCTCCAACCTCTAACCTCCAACCTCATACTTCATTCACCCTGAACCCTGAACCCCGAACCTATGAACCCCACAGACGGAGGTCAGTGATATGGCAAAAAATCTTTTAGCAGGATTTAAATTTTTCAATGAAGTGCCCCCGGAAACAATGGAGGCGATCGGCCAAAAAGGTCAGCTACTTGAATTTGGCCCGAATGATGTTATTTTTCATGTTGATGAACCTGCGCAACATCTCTATGGACTCGTTGAAGGCGAAGTAGATTTATGCCTTGTTTTTAAAGATAAAGTATTGAAGACTGAAATCGAATACGAGGAAGCCATTCAGGCCCGAATGGTCGACGAAGAGAAGTCGATTGTCATCGACACGGTTTTGCCCAACCAGATATTTGGGTGGGCTTCCCTGGTCGGGCCGGAACGGCGCACCGTTACGGCCCATTGCACGGAGCCGACCAAGGTCATTGCGCTGGCTGCCAAAGACCTTCTATCAATGTTCGCCGAGGATCATTTTTTGGGCTATTTGGTTATGAAAAAACTGGGCGATATCATTGCCGGACGGCTTAAAAAGCGTACCGATAAGTTGATTGAGACCTGGGTGGAGGCCTTTGATGGGGACGCTATATAGGAATGAATATTGACGAATGTCTAATGACTAATGAATAGCAAGGAATTCTATCTATTTTAAATTGATAGAGCGACTCGACTCCTCCATTCGTCATTTGTCATTCGACATTCGTCATTTGCTAATTCTGGCAAATCCACACAGTAAAAGAGAAATGCAGGAGCTTAGCTCCCATAATAGCGAGGTGGCTACAAATGAAGGCTCTTTATTTTGACAAACATGGTGAGTTGGATGTTGTAAAATATGGCGATGTGCCGGATCCCGAACCCGGTCCGGGGGAGGTTTTGATTCGTGTGCGTGCCTGTGCACTTAATTTTCTGGACATCTGGGTTCGCAGGGGGTGGCCGGGTCTGAAACTGGAAATGCCCCACTGGTGCGGGGCGGATGTTGCCGGTGAAATTGCGGCCCTCGGTGAAAACGTCTCCGGCTGGGAGGTGGGCCAGAGAGTCGTTGTTGATCCCGGCGTGAATCTGGCTGCAGATGAGTATACCCGCAACGGTGAAGACAGCGTCAGCCCGGACTACCATATTCTGGGAGAGCACATGCGCGGCGGCGCAGCCGAGTATTTGGCCATATCGACCGGCAACCTGGCCGCTATCCCCGATAATATTGACTACCCGGATGCAGCTGCACCGCTGCTCGTTGGTCTTACAGCCTGGCGCATGTTATTGCGCCGTGCCGGACTGCGTGCCGGCGAATCGGTCCTGGTCGTCGGCGCCGGCGGAGGGGTGAACAGTATTGCGATTCAGATCGCCAAGTTGGCGGGGGCAACTGTTTATGTCGTGGCCAGTAATCCTGAAAAATCAGAACGGGCGCGGCAATTGGGGGCAGATGTTGTATTGGATCGCTCCCAGGTGGACTGGGGCAAAGAGATTTTCAAGCTTACATCGCGGCGGGGGGTAGATGTGGTGGTGGATAATGTCGGCAAAGCCACCCTTGGCAAAAGTATGCAGGCCGTCGCCCGGGGCGGGCGAATCGTGATAGTAGGCAACACCAGCGGGCCCCAGGCTGAGATCGATATTCGCTTTATATTCGGCAAACAGATCAGCATCATCGGCAGTACCATGGGGTCCCATCAGGATTTTCATGACCTGCTCGATTTGTTGTGGTCCGGTAAGGTCAAACCGGTGATTCATCAGGTCATGCCGTTAAGTGAAGGATGTGATGCCTACCGGATGATGGAAGCGGGTAAGCATTTCGGCAAGATTGTTTTAACGCCGTAAGTGGGATGCGGATAGATGCAATCAAATCGACATCAACCATAGTTCTAATATGGATTTGATTTTTTAGAGGCTGGCAATTAGGAGAAGTAATGAAAATTTTAATAATCGGTGGAGCCGGCACAATCGGTAAAAAGGTTAGCAATCATTTTTCAATGAAGCACGAAGTCTTGATTGCCGGGAGAAATTCCGGCGATGTCGTCGTCGATATTGTCGATGGTCAATCTATTGCAGCAATGTTTGACTCCATTGGAAATGTCGATGCAGTTGTCAACATCGCTGGCGATGCGAAATGGGCCGCCTTTGATTCCATGACTGAGGCAGACTTCTATATTGGAATAAAAAGCAAGTTAATGGGTCAGGTGAATCTTGTAAGGATCGGACAACAGTATGTAAATGCCGGTGGCTCTTTTACGCTTAGTACGGGAATATTAGCTGACCACCCGGTGGCATTAACCTCAAGCCCGGCTCTGGTCAATGGAGGAATTCACAGTTTTGTCAAAGCGGTATCCCTGGAGATGCAAAATGGTGTCAGGATAAATGTCGTATCCTCGGGCCTGGTTGAAGACGCGGTCGAAAAATATGAGGCGTATTTCCCGGGCCATAATCCCATACCAATGAAAAAAGTGATCAATGGCTATGTAAAAAGTGTTGAAGGAAAAGGAACTGGCAAAATAATAAGAATGTATGACAATTGTTGAAAATTGTTATAATTAAATTGGCCGGGAATGACTCTCAACACATAGATTCTCTATCGATAGTTCTTCATAACCTCCCGAAAGATTATCAACTTTTGCACATCCTGGGTACCTTCTCCCAGCGATGAGCCCCACACATCCATGGGATATTTATGGATGGGGTGCTCCCGGATGACTGAGGCCGCACCGAAAATATCGGCCGCCCAGAGGGTCACTTCCCTGGCCACCTCAACACTCAGGTATTTTGCCAGGGAACTTGCCTCACGAAAATCCTCTCCCCGATCTACGAGCCAGCAGGCCTTATAGAGCATGAGGCGGGCAGATTCCAATTTTGCATAAAAATCAGATAATTCAAATGCTTTGGCCTGGAAGCCGATCATGGTTTTCCCGAAAATTTTACGCGTCTGCATGTGTTTGACAGCGAGGTCAAATGCGCCGACGGCGCTGCCCAGGGTAAGGGCGGCAATGGGTACCCGGCTATTGGTAAATATTTCGAGCACCTGGCGCAGGCCGCGGCCCCGGGTGCCCAGGAGGTGATCATCCGCAACAAAGACGTCGTTAAAGCTTAACCGGGTCAAGTCCGAAGGTATCCACACCTGCTTATTTAATTTTTTTCTGCGAATACCGGCGGCATTTAAATCGACCAGATACATGGAAAGTCGATTTTTTTTCTCAGCCCCGGGATCGGAGACGGCTGTTATGACTCCCCAATCGGCTATCAATCCGTTGGTGACATAGGCCTTGGTTCCATTTAGTTTCCAGCCGCCCTCGACTTTTTCTGCGGCCATGGCGATGCCGGCAACGTCACTGCCGGCAATATTTTCAGTGTTCCCCAGGCACATCACCGTTTTTCCTTCAACCGCCGAAGCGCCATATTTTTCCTGAAGATCCTTTGAGCCGAACAGGAAAAGACCCATGAGCCCCAGGTCGGTGTGGGCCAGGGCGGCGATGGCGACGCCCGGCGATACTCTGGCCAGTGTTTCCGCAATCATCGACTCCCTTAAAGACGATCGCCGGTTCAGGCTTCCGCTATCAAACTTCAGACCATACCAGCCTTGCCGTCCCATGTTTCGAAAGAGGGTGCGAGGCAATTGCCGCTTCTGGCTCCAGCCGGGTAAATCCGGTAGGATATCAGTTTTGATAAATGCCTCAAATTTAGCTATTTCTTCAGAAAAATCGGCCGGGATGGCAAAGTCCATGGGGGTCCCCTCCTGTTTATGAGATCGCTTCTGTAAGTTATTTCAACATATAACATATGTCGGAAAATACAAGGCAGCACCCCCATTGGGAGCAGTCCTCTCTCCGGCCAGACAGACCGCAGGTTGATGAGAGTGCCTGTAAATCTGAAAACATATCGCATACGGCATTTCTTTTTATAAAATACATGGTTTACCCCATTTACAAATCAAACGGATGAATTTAAATATAAAATGCCAATTTTTTTATAGGCTCTCACCGGGGTTAATCAAGGAGAATGGCAATGAAAGAACTGATTGAGCGTATCGCGCGGGCACTGGTAGACAAACCGGAAGATGTTTCGGTGACAGCGTTGGAAGGCAGCCAGGCAACGGTGCTGGAACTTAAAGTTGCCAAAGAGGATCTGGGCAAAATTATCGGCAAGCAAGGACGCACCGCAAGATCGTTGCGGACCATATTGGGTGCAGCCTCTGCCAAGGAAAGGAAACGCGTGGTTCTCGAAATAGTAGAATGATTTCGCGGCAGGTTACCTCTATGACCTGCTGGCGCCCCGCTAAAGTTACACCCCATCCAATTACTTCATTTCTTTTAGATAGTTTCTCCATCCTATCTATTTAATCATTTCTGTTTTGCGACAGTATGATAAGGCCAAATAGTTCTACTTCAATCCGGCATTGATTAAATTGGTTTGAACGCTCGAACCATTGCTGCTTAGCTAAAATTATAATTGATTTCAAATGGTTATTGGTGACCGCCTTGACTACCTATAAAATAGTAACATATTGTTTTAGCTAAGATCGACCTGAATTGGGTACCAATGATTTATTCGCTATTCCCCTTTTTTGCTTAAAGGAGTTATTCGCATGCCAAGGAAAGATATAAAAATTCCTGACAAAATCGAATATATTTCTATATTGAATGAAGATGGTGAGTTGGACAAGGCTCTCGAGCCGGATATTTCCGAGGAGGTTCTGCTCAAGCTGTATCGCACCATGAACCTGGCCAGGAAATTTGACGGGCGCCTGCTCAGTCTCCAGCGCCAGGGAAGATTAGCAACTTTTCCGCCGATAAGCGGTCAGGAAGCCGCTCATCTTGGAGCCGCTGCCGCACTTCGCCCAGAAGACTGGTTTGTTCCGGCGTTCCGTGAAACAGCAGCTGAAATCTGGCGGGGCAGTGCCACCCACATATTGTCAAAGTCGTCAACGTCTTAAGCTGGATTAGTTCATCATTGTGGTCTTTTATTAATGTATTATCTGTTGTAAATTCTAAATCCGAATTTCGGTTTTCGGATTTCGGGTTTTCAAAGACATAAGTAGAAATCATTTCAAATATAACACTTAAAGTTAGCCCTGCTAAAAAAGCTAAGGTGGATTCATGAAATCTGATTTGGAAAAATCAAAAGAGGAGCTGATAGCGGAAATTAAGGTTTTGCGGGCCCGCATTGAGGAGCGCTCCCTGGCCCTCGAGCGGGAATGCCTGGATCGGGATCAGAACGCAGAGGCCCTTCGCATGGCCAAAGTCATTGTCGATAACAGCCCGGCAATCCTGTTTCGGCGGGTGGCCGGTGATGATCCGCGACTGGTTTACGTGTCAGACAACATCCGCCAGTTGGGCTATACGGCCGAAGAATTCATGAGCGGCAAAATTACGTTTCGCGATATTGTCCATCCGGACGATGTGGAAAGGGTGCGCGCTGGAAATCGAAGGTTACGCCGAAAAGGATGTGGAAGAATATACCCAGGTGTATCGGATATATAACCAGAGACGGCGATGTTCGCTGGGTGGAAGACCGGACATCGGTGGAAAGGGATGCGGATGGCAATAAAACCCACAATCAGGGCATTGTGGTGGATATCACCGAGCGCAAACTGGTCGAAGAAGAGCTGCGCAAAAGTGAAGAAAAATTCAGGCGAATTGTCGAAACCGCCGGTGAGGGCTTTCTCCTGATGGATGAGAATCTATCTATTGTGGATGTCAATGAGGCCTATTGCCGGATGCTGGGATATTCCCGGGAAGAGATCATCGGCAAAACCCCCCTTGATCTGGCGACCGATGATTTCAAACAATTCATGGAAACCAACAGGATAAGCATCCTGTCCAAGGAATACCGGGAGTTGGAAGGCACTGTCATTGCCAGGAACGGCCGTCATGTACCGATTCTGATTCACGGTTCCACCCTCAGGGACGACACCGGCAATGTGATTGGCAACATGGCATTTATCACTGACATGACCGAGCACAAAAAAGCCCTGGCCCTTGCCGGTGAAGTTCAGAAAAGCCTGTTGCCCCAGGATAAACCGGTGGTTCAGGGCCTGGACATCGCCGGCAAAAATGTCTCCTGCGATGAGATCGGCGGCGATTACTTTGATTTTCTCTGGCGCCGCGATACCCAAAAGGGGCCATTTAGTGTTGTGGTGGGCGACATCTCAGGTCATGGTGTGGAGTCAGCCCTGCTGATGACCACTGCCCGGGGCTTTTTGCGGATGCGCGCCTCCCAACCGGGAACCATTTCCGAGATCATCACGGCCATGAACCGTCATTTAACCCAGGACGTTTTAGAAACCGGCAGATTCATGACCCTGTTTTACCTGACCATTGATCCCGAAAAAGGCCGTATCGACTGGGTTCGGGCCGGCCATGATCCCGCTTTGATTTACGACCCCGGGCGGGACGAATTTACCGAACTGAAAGGCAGCGGTGTGGCCCTGGGTGTGAATGAAAATTTTGACTTCCAGGAAAACAGCAGGGGCGGTTTGGCAAACGGCCAGATTATCGCCGTCGGAACAGACGGTATCTGGGAGGCCGTTAACAGCCAGGGTGAAATGTTCGGCAAGGAGCGCTTTCGTGATATCATTAAAAAAAATGCCCAATCGGGATCCAGCGATATTGTAAACGCTGTTTACAGCGAACTGGATCAGTTTACCCGGGGACGAAAATCCGAAGACGATATAACGCTGGTCATTATTAAGGTTGTCCGTTAAGCCCGTTGACCCGTTTGCCGGTTTAAACCGGAATAAATCAGTCTGCTACAAATTTTCACAATTTGACTTAGATCAATGCCATATAATCAATTCGCGGTTAAGATATAGGGAATCTAAAATACGGTTAGCCGGTGTGCCGGTTGAGCCGGTTAGGCCGGTTTAAATCGGAATAGATCCTTTTCTAACCGGCAAACGGGGCAACGGGCTAAACGGGCAACCATTAATCTGAGGAGATCGACCATGTGTCAAAGCTACAAAGTACCTTGCACCTGTGATCAAAATACCGCCGAAATCAGGAACGTGATGAAATTCAAAAGCTGGCCAAAACCGACATTCGTGTTTACTATGAAGCCATGAAAGCATGGGGGCTGAATAGAGAAAAGCGCTTTACCGATGAAGGGTGGCGCAAAATGATTGGCCGCCGTCATTAAACTGGATTTTGAAACCTCTTCTAATTCTAATAAAACACCCTTTAGGTACTCACATGGCTTCCAACAATATAGAAGAATTATCTGCGTTTTTTCCCATCGATACTGTGGGTTTGTGACCTCCGGAGACCATCATTGTCCCGGTCTTGGGAATATTGTTAGCACTCACTTTAGGAATATTGGTCGTAAAGGTCCTGAACCGGAATCCTCCCCAAAAGTAGGACCTTGAAGCCCCTAACGGACCGGATGGATATCAGGTTTAACTCACCCCAATCCGAAATTTTGGCCGATTCCATCCAGATGGGCACTGTCGCACCAGGTTTCGATCACCCAGCGCAGCGTACCATAAAAGTGGCCGTGGGTGATAATCGTCAGGCTGGCATTGGGTGTGATGAAACAACGCGGCTGACTAAGCGGCAGGCGTGCTACGTAACGAAATAAACTGTCAAGAACCCCTCCATGAACGACCAGCGCAACCCTGCCGTCAGATATTCCGGACTGCAATTCTTTAAAAACAGCCACATTGCGTTGATAGTGCTGCCGGTGGCTCTCCCCTTCAGGTATGATATAATCCGGATCATTGGCATCCAATCGTTCCAGAATTTCTGAATGGCCGGCCTTAATATCAGAGACGGTTAATCCTTCCAGGACGCCGTAATTTCTCTCCCTCAGCCGGCTGTCCGTCTTGACCGAATGACCCGTGCACTCAGCAATGATGGCCGCTGTCTCGCGGGTACGCCCCAGGTCGCTGCTGATCAGCGTGTCGAATTTCATTTTTTCCATCCGGCGGCCCAGAGCGGAGACTTGTTTGCGCCCGTTTTCTGTCAGGGGGCTGTCGCTGTGCCCCTGATAGCGTTTTGCGACATTCAATTCAGTCTCTCCGTGGCGGATGGCAAGTAGGGTTAATTGGGGTTGGTGTTGACATTCTTTGTCTATACCTATGATCATTTCTTATTGATTTAAAATTTTCACCAGCCGTTGCGGGTAATCGGTCATAATTCCGTCCACACCCGAATCAATAAGCCGTTGCATGGATTCAATCTCGTTCACCGTCCACACGTGTACGCGCATGTTGCGGGAGTGGGCGGCGTCTGAAAACCGTTGGGTAGCAATCCGGTTGCCCCTGTAAGCTTCCGGTACCTGAAGGGCCTGGGCGCTTGGCGAATAGGCGGACTCCAAACGCGTCGCCTGGAGCCAGTAGAACACAACCGCTTCGGAGGCGCCGGCCGATGTGGCGACCTCAGGACAAATCGAACGGAATTCACCCAGTTTGCCGGCATCAAAGCAGGCGACCATACACCTTCTCCGACATGCCATGGGTGCGAATGGTTCGGCAGAGATCCTGAATCGTATTCACCTGGGAACCTTTAATTTCTATGTTCATCCGCGTGTCGGGCAAAGCTTTAAAAACTTCTGCCAGGGTGGGGATGGTAACCCCTGCGTCACGCAGCGGAAAAGAGCCGGTATTGTCCGGTGACCAGCGATATCCGGCATCCAGTTTTTTTAGTTCAGATAAATTGTAGCTGTCGACAGCGCCTTTTCCATTGGTTGTGCGGTCAACCTCACGGTCATGCAAAATCACCAGGGCGTCATCAGCCGTGGTTTGAAGATCCATTTCAAGCACGTCTGTCCCCAGGTCAATGGCCCGCTTAAAGGTATAAATCGTGTTTTCAGGTCCCAGGCTGCGGCCCCCGCGGTGGGCAATAACGAGAAATTTATCGGGTTTGAAATAAGGGTGATCGGGGATCGGCCTGGCCAGTGCATACAGGATTCCATATATGATCAAACAGATGAGAAATAAACCAAGCAGTGCTCTGATGAACTTTGGGAACATATTTGGCTATGCCGGGAGTTTAAAGTTTTGTTTCAGTAAATTTGCTATCGGCAGAAAGTGCGGTTTGACTGCCGGCGGCCAGGGGTGCCATTGCCATTTTTCGCATTTATGGGGCTCCTTCACCCTGGGACCCCCCGACTCATAGTCAGCCAGGATGAAGAGGGTCACATAATGTTTGCCTTCGCTTTCAAATATGTCGTTGGTGTAGGGCCCGTATCTCAAGTTTTTAATTCGGATTCCGGTTTCTTCAAATATTTCTCTGCGGGCGCACTCTTTTATGGATTCGCCAAATTCCAGGTGACCGCCTGGAAACGCCCAGGTGCCGTCGCCATGGGAATTTTTACGTTTACCCAGCAGAACTTTGCCGTCTTTGATCACCATTACGGCTACGCCGATGAGGGGTCGATCGTTCATATCCTAATTACTTTTTTCACCACGAAAACACGAAATACAGAAAGCACGAAATATAATTTGTTTCATTTTCGTATTTTCGCTCTTTCGTGCTTTCGTGATAGGTTTATTATTTTGTTTCATCCTAACAGGATTTGAGTAGCCGTATTATTCTTCCATAGTAAAAAAATCCTCCGGCATCTGGACGGCCACAACTTCGCCGCGGGCCCTGATTTTATTTTCCGCTGACAGCGTGACCGAAACCACCATTTTACGCCCTTTGCTTTCCACGATCTGGCCCCGCAATTCCAGGGTTTTATCAACCGGTGTTGGGGCCAGATAGTCGACATGTAAAGAAACCGTTACAAAACGCTCTAAAGGATCGACACCCAGGGTTTTGCCATCTTCACGATGTTTGGCTGATGCGGCCGTGCCTGTGGCATGACAATCGATTAAGGAAGCGACCAGGCCACCATAAGCGCAACCGGGAAAGGCTGTATGATACGGCTGGGGTTTAAACCTGCAGACGGACTCGTCACCCTCCCAGTATGATTTAATCTTCAGTCCATGTTCGTTCAGCCGGCCGCAACCGTAGCAGATGGCAATATCATCGGGATAGTAATCCTGTACCGCTTTTTCAGTCATCGCGTCTTTCCTTTCTGAAGAGATATCGGTTATAATTTTTAACCACGGATTTTCACGGAATTACACGGATGCTCAACAGCGTAACAATATATTTGGGATTTGTCATTTCCGTGTTTTTCCGTGTCATTCCGTGGTTAAAATCTGTATGTCTGCTGCACTGCAGCCATTAAGGCGAAGACGGGTCCCCTGTATTTTTAACTGCCCTGAACCTTCCGGCATGCAGCTCTTGCAGCAACTCATCTTCGTCCTTTATTTCGTTTTCGAAGACAGTTACCCAGGTTGCGAGTTCATCCACTCTGTGGGCATCACTGCCGCCGGTCCCCGGCAGGCCCAATTTTTCGGCAACCTTGCGGGCCATATCATTTTCATCGTCTGACAGCTTGCCGTTTCCAATTTCAACGGCATCGACGAATTCAAGCACCTTGCGCCTGGAGGCCTGTTCCACGGTCATCTGGAGTTGGCCGATTCCGAATGTCTTGAAACCGCGAAACGGGTGGGCCGCTATCATATATCCGCCGGCTGCCGTCACCTTTTCCCGCAAATCCTGGATAATCAACAGTTCTTTGATATCTTCATAAAACCCGAAGACCAGGATATCTCCCTGGTTGGTGGTGAATTCGTTGCCCCGAAATATCCGGATGCCCGCCGCTTCAGCCAACTGGTCAACTTCAGCAGGATCCCAGACAACCTGGTGTTCGGTCAGACATATACCGTCCAAATCCAAACGCCGGGCTTCCTGAATAAGCTCCCGGGGGTCAATATAACTGCAGGCCGAAAGCGGTGCGGTGTGAATATGTAAATCTATTTTCATTGGTTATTTTCCAACTATATACTGTCAATTTAAAACAAGAAATGAATGGATTCTATTTTTATAAAGGAATTTAGACAGGATTTACAGGATTATCAGGATTTTTTTTATTTCCGGTTTCCTGATGAAACCGGAAATACCCCATCCGCTTCGCGGAAGGTTTTACTGGTAGACCTCTGTTTTGAGGTGATATTATGATAATCAACATTGCTTGGATTAATTTAGGCTATAACATAACCGCCGTCAGGCGGGTGACGTTTTCACAGTTTCATCCGGAAACCGTGAAATAATCTTGTTAATCCTGTAAATCCTGTCAAAAAACAAATTTAAGATAGAATCCATTCCTTTATTCGTTATGCTCGGGATGCGCATCAATCCACCCTTGCATAAACTGTTCCTGATCTAATGCTGGATCAGCAGTCTGCGCGTCCCACAGTGCTGCCGCGAGTTGCGCCTGGTCAAAACAGCGGCCGCACTCGATAATGATTTCGGCAAAGTGTTCGCAGCCCTGGCGACCGATTTCCTTCATCACCCGGCGGTCCCAGCCTTCCTCCCGCAGGGATAAGCCAACGGCCGATTGCAGGACCGGCACGGCTTGCGGGCATACAAAATTGGTGTAGCGCTTCATCAACCCTTCGATGGCCACAATCTGCCCATCGGCGATGCGCACATCCATATTGATTTCCATGCTGTAGATATGATCTTGCTGGATACCATTAAAACGGATAGTTTGGTCATCCGGATATTCAGCTTCGATCAATTGGCTGCGGTTGAATGTGATCATTTTTATCTCCTTAACTACTGAAACCTTGAATCCCCAAAAAGCTAAGGCAGTATCAATTAAAACAAACTGTTGCAAACCATTGCATTAGCTGAAGTCCAGATTCTGCATTATCGGGCTTTCGTCCTGAAAGGATACACAACTGCGAACCAGACGCGGGTTGTTTTTAACCATCTCTTTTAAGCCTGCGAGCCTGTCATCGCCTTCAAGGGCTTCCAGGTTCTGCAGCACGGGCCGGGTGAAATGCAAAATGACGGCATTGGCAGATTCCAAGACGGCATGAACCAAAACCGGGCACCCTTGCGGCCCGCCGAGCAAACCCTGCACAATTTTGCGCAGGCCCCCGCCGATTCTGACGCCCTCGATTTTTTTTATCAATTCATCCGCCTTCGACCAGGCCCGGGGCACCAGCCGGCCAAGTTCGGCGGTTGCCTCAACGATTTCAAGATCCGGCAGCTGCACGCAAATATTGACTTCGGCCTTCAAAAGGTCATCTGTCTGACGCCACGAAACCGCAATGCTGCCATCCACCTGTGGACGAACCTCCACCACTTTGTTTCTAAGAAACCGTATCGTCATTACTAATTCTCCAAAAGTTGTTTATCAAAATCTTTAAACACTAAATACTAAACACCAAACACAGAATAAGCTAAATTTCACCTTTGAGCTAAATCCTCACCAGCATTACAATCATTGCGATGTACCTATACTTTACTTCCCTTGCGCTCCTGCCGGAGCTTTTGCAATTTCTTCCAGAGTTTTTCCACCTGCTTGCGGGTCTCTTTCTCCGGGCCCGAATTATCGATGAACAAATCGCAATAACCCTTTTTCTCCTCCACCGAGAGCTGGGACCGGATCATGTTCAGGGCCATTTCTTCCGAGCAGCCGTCGCGGGCCATCAAGCGCTTTTTTTGTGCCTTTTCGGTGGCATAGACCATCAAGATATTATGAAAAAAAGCCTGCATGTGGGTTTCAATCAAAAGGGGCACAACTGCCTGGATTATGGCTTTGGGATCTTTGCGGGTATAGTCATCAACCATTTTGACGAATTCTTCACTGATTCTGGGATGCAGGAAACCTTCCAGCTTCTTTTTTTCTTCCAGATCCCTGAATACGATTTCGCGCAACTTTTCCCGATCCAGAGTCTGGTCTTCATTCAATACCTGCTTCCCAAAATAGGCAACAATATCCTCCCAGGCCGGTTTGCCGGGCTCGACCACAACTCTGCTCAAAACATCGAAATCAATGGTGCATGCCCCCAGTTCTTCCAGCATTTTGGCGACCGTACTTTTGCCGGTCGCAATGCTTCCTGTCACGCCGAGCAGCAATCTTTCATCATTGCCTCTAAGCATCTTAATGAAGTCCTCCATACCGTAGGCTGCCGGGAAAGCTCCGGCCACATCGGCCTCCACCCCGGCGTAGCTGATAGGATACCTTATACCGCGGTTATACAGGGCTTCCAATCCACGAAGGGCTTTATCCATCATTGCCGCCGGAATGGCCATGACCAGTTCATCGTCCTGGGCATGTCCGTAGCGGCGCTCTCCATAGCAGGGAATGCTCAGCGATGGCTTGCCATCAAGGTAACACCTGGCAATAACATCGGAACAGGAACTTTCGCCCACGCAAAAAAATTGCATCACCTCATAGTCCTCATATTGCAGGGCATTTATCAACAGCATCATCTGGGCCGGGTTGGCATAAATCAATACGATGTCCGGATCAAAGGGGTTATAGACCAGAGGGGCCAGGGCGACTGCTTCGTATTTGCCGAACGGCAAACGCGGAATTTCAGATTCGTATTTTTTGGCGTCCGCCCGGCTTTTGGTCCACACGATACTGCGAAAGGTCCCATCCTTCATATAGGCAGGGGTATCCGAAAGGCCGATTATGGATGAACACACCACCGACATAAAATCGTCGATTTCAGCCCCCAGGGTCCAGTCAAAATTTCTGACCAGGTTGATCATCTGACAGAGGGTGGATTTGTTTTTTACCCGGCGGACAAAGGGGATATCGGCAAGTGCTTTTTTGTCTTTCAGCAATTTGAAGGCCACCGGAAAAGACTTGAGTCGCATCAAGCGCTCCATTCTCTGAATCGGCTGTTCCCAGTCACGAGTTGTGCTCATTTATTTCTCCTTTCAGGCGGTCGACTCCGGCGACCATGTCCGGAAAATTTGCATTTCCCAAAGCGGTGTTTTTTACCCGGGCACATATCCGCTACTATAATCAATGATACCGGGCTGAATGTCAAATTGATATGATAATAATTTTAGAATACGCCAGCATCTATTATGAGCAAATACTCATAACTAAGTATGCCCTGCCGGCCAGGGTGTCAAGAATTATTAAAGATCAGTCAATTTCTTTTTTCCATTGATACCAGGGTGGGAAAATGGCAAGATTGGAACTGGCAGCTGGTCGCTGGTTACTGGACGGTGGATACTTGAAACTAGTAAGGATTAAGGCATAGAGCCAGGCGCATAGCGCATGGCGTGATGATCGGACAAACTGTCCATCCTTCAGCGCTTTGCGCTCTGCCCTATGCGCCATGCGGTTAAAATCCGAAATCGAAGGCCGAGTCGTTAAAAATTAAAGCTATCTTACGGAGAGTTAAAAACATGGTCGATATCCGCCAACTGGTCAATAAACGCAAAGAGCAGTTCATCAAAACGCGTCGTGATCTGCATTGTATTCCGGAGGTGGCCTATACCGAAGAAAAAACCTCCGCCTATGTGGCGGAATATTTAAAGCGGGAGGGCCTGGCGGTTCAGACCGGTATCGCCCAGTACGGCGTGCTGGGTTTGCTGGAAACGGGTAAACCCGGGCCGACGCTGATGATCCGGGCGGATATGGATGCCCTTTCGCTGCAGGAAGAAACGGGTTTGGAGTTTGCCTCTACCCATGACGGGGTGATGCATGCCTGCGGGCATGACGCTCACATGGCCATGGGGCTCGGGGCGGCAACCGTTCTAAATCAGGTTAAAGACGATCTTTCGGGTGTGGTGAAATTCGTATTTCAGCCGGCCGAGGAGGGACCCGGCGGTGCCAAACCCATGATCGATGAAGGCGTAATGGAAAACCCCAGGGTGGACTATGCCATCGGCTGCCACCTGTGGTCCGAACTTCCCCAGGGGACCATCGGTGTAAGATCCGGGCCCTTCATGGCGGCCATGGATCGTTTCGATCTCAAAATCATCGGCAAGGGGGGCCATGGCGCCAAACCGCATTTATGCATTGATGCCCTGGAGGTGGGCACCCAGGTGGTCAACGCGTTGCAGCGCATCACCAGCCGGCACATGAGTCCGCTGGAGCCCACCGTGGTTACCGTGGGCAGCTTTCATGCCGGAACAGCTTTCAATATTATTCCGGAACAAGCCGAAATGTGCGGAACCACCCGAACGTTTAATCTCGATATCTGGGATTCCTGGGAACAGCGCCTTAAAAAAGTCATCGGTGGGGTTTGTGAGTCCATGGGGGCTGATTTTGAATTGAAATTCGAAAAAGGGTATCCGCCCACGGTTAATGATGAATCCATGTCCGAACTCGTGCGCCGCTGCGCTTCAGAAGTCGTCGGGCCGGAAAGGGTTGTCGTTCCCGAGCAAACCATGGGGGGTGAAGACATGTCGTATTTTTTGCAGCGGGCCAAAGGCTGTTTTTTTGTTCTCGGGGTAGGGCATGATGATTTTGGCGGGATCCACAACCCTAAATTTGGGTTCAATGAAGATGTCCTGCCCCTGGGGGTGGAGACCCATTGCCGGGTGGCGCTGGAGTTGCTGAAAATCTGATTGGATTCACCATAGAGACACAGAGGTCACAGAGGAACTATTTTTTGTTGGATCCCGCCGTAGAGACTGCGTCGCAATTCAGAAAAACGTATAATTTTTGCTTGTCATGCCGGTCCCGGATCAAGTCCGGGATGACGGATCCGGCATCCAGTAGTGTAACAGATTGAAAAAGTGCTGGATTCCGGGTCAAGCCCGGAATGACAAAACAGCGATAAATGCAGTTTTGTCAATTTCGACACATTCTGCATACCGGGATGACCGATCGGATTATATTATTTATTTGTCGGCCTCCGCCCGGTGGAAATAAAATATCTCCGTGAACTCTGTGCCGCGAGAGAAGCGGGTGGTTCATTCATAAAATAAAGGAGCAGAAAAATGAAAATCAATGCCAATGGAATCGATATCAATTACGAGCTTACGGGCCAAAAAGACGCCCCTGTGGTGATGCTCAGCCATTCTCTGGCCTGCAGCCTGGTGATGTGGCAGCCGCAGATGGCAGTTCTGGAATCCGCTTTTCAGGTCCTGCGCTTTGACACCCGCGGCCACGGTGACAGCGACGCGCCCCAAGGGGCCTATTCACTTCGAGTTGCTGACAGCGGACGCCGTCGGTTTGCTCGATGCCCTGGACATCGAAACCGTGCATTTTGTCGGGCTTTCCATGGGCGGCATGATCGGTCAATGCCTGGCCCTGGACCATGCCCACCGATTAAAAAGCCTGGCCCTGTGCGATACGGCGGCGATCATGCCGGAAGAAACCCAGCCCATCTGGCAGCAGCGCATCGATGCGGCGGGTGAAACCGGGATGGCTGGCCAGGTGGACGAAACCCTGGAGCGCTGGTTTCGGCCCGAATATCTGCGGCTGAATCCGCCCGAAGTCGAGATGATCCGCCGCCAGATTCTGGCCACGCCGCCGACTGGCTATATCGGTTGCTGTGAGGCCATCCGCGGGCTGAAATACCTGGACCGGCTGGCCGAGATCAAACTGTCTACCCTGATCATGGTGGGTGAAGAAGACCCCGGCACCCCGGTGGCGGCCTCTGAAGCCATGCACGCCCGTATTTCAGGCGCCAGGCTGGTCATCCTGCCAGCGGCCAGGCACCTGTCCAACATCGAGCAGGCCGAGGCGTTTAACACGGCGTTGATGGAATTTTTGACCCGGCACTGATCGGGATCTGCCATTGGTCAGGAATTAAGATCCAAAAAGACCATCGATAATTCCGCGGCAAAGCACTGGCGCACAGGGTCACTGCCTGCTAGCTTTCCCGCCACTGAATTCACTAGGCTTCGCTAGTGCCCAGGCCTTTGAGCCGCCGTTTTGCAAAAACACTGAGCTTCGGCTGCATTTTCAAGTTTATGGGGTAACGGAGGAGCCCATGAAAAAGCAGCTTTTCAACAAATCGGACGCCAGGGTATCAAGATCAATCTGATCTTACTGAGATTAACTTTTGTATGGATTTATACAAAAACCTTATCGATATTGGAGGCCGGCATGCAAAAACAGATGATGGAATCATTACCGCGATTTCTTCAAAAGTTGGGGATCGATGAAGAACCCATGGGTGTATTTTATTCGGATGAAAAACCGGCGGAGGGATTTTCACCTAAGCCAATCGACCTCCCGACCCGTGAAAAGGAAATGAAAAACGAGATTGACTGGCAGGGTGTATTCAGCCGTTTTTCCTGCGCCATGGGCCACATCTGGCGCGCCCGCAAGAAAAGGACGGCCGCCTATTTTTCGGCGCAACAATTCGGTTGCCCGGGTGGGGCCTTCTGGATGGGATTTAACAAGCCCCAGGCCGAAACCATCATCAAATATGTTTCCACCGGTATTCCGAACTGGACCGAGGGCGAGCATTATTGCGACTCCCCGGATGAACTGCGGCGGATTTTCGAATATGTCGATCCCCGCCCGGCGCCCAAAACCTATTGTATTGTCAAGCCCTTAGGCAATTTCACGGAGTCCGAAACCCCGGAGCTGGTTGCTTTTTTCACCCGGCCGGAATCCCTGTGCGGCCTGCACCAGCTGGCAGCTTATGTCACCAATGATCCCGAAATTGTCGCCTCCCCCTGGGGCGCCGGCTGCGGCAGTATGGTGGTTTGGCCCCTGCATTACCTGTCGAAAGGCGTCACCAAAGCCGTGGTCGGCGGCTGGGACCCTTCGGCCCGTAAATTTTATAAAACCGATGAGTTGTCTTTTACCGTTTCATATCAGATGTTTAGCGACATGCTCGGCCGCTTTGATGAATCATTTCTTAAGACCGATACCTGGGCTACGGTTCAAAAAAAGATCGAACGGAGCAAAAAAGCCTGGGGCGAAATTTAGGCGCTGGGATTTTTGATATGCAGAGACCTGCTGCTGTCTTCGAATCCGAAATATAGATCGGTTTAAAAAATTGCGATTGTTAGGATATCTGTAATTAAGGAGGACTATGGTTATTCTCAATCAAAGGTTGGCAGAGAAAAAGACCGACCACAACATATGGGGTTCGACATAATTTCTAAAAATCAATAATACCTTTCGTAAGGTTCGCAAACCAACAGGCACGAACCACGGCGCACTATGGCAAGTATGGTACAACTGGCCGACACCAAATTTGACTGAAGACTGTTGGCAACAGTCCACACTGTCATTGCCCATCGCCTAACGCCCTTGGCCTTTCTTGCAGGGTCGCAAAGCGACCCGTGTTTGCAGGCCCAGCGGGCCGCTCTTGCAACGACCGTAAAGCGGGAGCGATCTTGCCACTGGGCAAAAGCCCCTCGCCTCTCGCCCGGGCTTACCCCTTACCGGGGTTTCACTTCTCGCCGAATCTTTTATCTGATAATCCCCTTTTTCTTATAACGCTCCAGCCCTTTCGTCATTAACCCGATCGCCAGGTTCGGACTGATACGGTACAGCCACCAGAGAGCCTTTGCGAAAAGGGTTACAACGATTACGGCCTTGTTCCGCTCCACACCGCTCAGTACGATCCGGGCGCATTCATCCGGGGTGACGCCCATCCAGTCCTTGAACTCCGTCATCATTTTCTGTCTGTCGATATTGATCAGCTTGGAGTCACTGAAAATGGCGGTCTTCACATACCCCGGGCACAGGGCGCTGACCCGTACCCCGTGCGCGGCGCCTTCGATGCGAAGGGCGCCGGAAAGCCCCACCACGCCGAATTTGCTGGTCACATAACTGGCGGCACTGGAAAAGGGAACCAGCCCCTCGATCGATGCGGTGTTAATCAAATGTCCGAAGCCCTGTTCCACCATGAGCGGGAAAGCGATGGCCGCGCCGTGGACGACGCCGTTGAGGTTGACCGACAGGACATCCCGCCAGTCGTCGATACTCATGTCTTTTGCCTGGGCCCCCACGGCGATGCCGGCGTTGTTGAAGAGATAGTCCACCCGGCCGCGGGACTGGAAGGTGTCGTCAATCCATTTCTTCACCGCCTCGTAGTCGGATACGTCGAGCTGCGAGGCGTCGGCGGTACCGCCTTCCGCTTTGATCAATTCGGCCGTCTCCTTGATCCGCTCGGCGCTGATGTCGCTGATGACCACCCGGGCGCCCCGGCGGGCAAGCTCCCGTGCAAGTGCCCGGCCAATACCGGAACCCGCTCCCGTGATGACGGCCACCTTCTTGTTGAATATGCTCATTTGCGCTTCTCCTGTTCTGCCTGCGTGGTATGGGTAAGGGATACGCCGTGATCAGCGGAACCGCATGTTAAAGGTCCTGTTGAACAGGACCGGCCCTGAAATTCCCACCGGCAGCATGTAGGGGCTGTCACCTGGAATGTCCAGAACCACGATCCTTCCGTTCGAAGGCTCCCCCGCTGCCAGGCGTGCCAGCGGGTCAAAAACGGATTCGTTCAGTGTAAGCTGAATATCCGCGCTTTGCGATTCGCGGATGACCTCGCGGGGCCGGAACATCCATACCGGGTTGATTGCAAGGAACTGGCCCATGGCTCCCGTGTTGAAGGTCTTGTGGTTGAACACCGGGGGGACGGGGTCCTGGGGATCCCCCCCCCGCGCCCTGATCTCGATCACCCGGGTTCCGCGGCGCGAAACAGCGGCTTGGATGTCGTTCCCGCTCTCGTGAAATTCGAATATCCCCATCTTCTTCGGGTATCCCAGCATCTCCCGCCCGAGAATAAGGGCCGTGTCATCGTCCACAATCATCCAGCAGCAGTGAAGCCCCTTTCCCATGGGGGTGCGCACGTGCACCAGCATGGCCGCCTCGTGATAGGGGAAGATGGGGTATGACACCTCCGGGTAATGGCAGATAAACAGCGTGGCCTTTGGTTCCGGGCCCGTCCACATACCCAGCGGAAGGACTTTATTGACTTCCCTCCGCTCCAGTGGAATGTCTGCGAGAACGAACCGGGCGTTGTTCCATGTGTTCTGGTTGCTTTGTTTTTTCTCCCGCATGTTTTCAAAAAATGTATCCCCTTTTCTGATAAAGCCGTCCATGTTTCTGCCCATCTCCTTTTCCCTCCCCGGGGTTTATGGCCTGCCCCCAGTTTTGGTGCCATTATTTAAGTTAGAATTTGGGGCATCTTTTCCCATATCGATGTAAACCAAATAGGTTCAAAAATCAAAGATTTTATGGCCTCGGGTGCCGGCGGCTTATAGCCAAGGCTGCTGTGAGGTCTGACGCTATTGTACTCTTTTCGCCAACGCTCAATAAGAACCTTCGCTTCTTTCAGATTGTAAAAGATCTCTCGGTTGAGCAACTCATCCCTTAGCTTGCCATTAAAACTCTCATTGTAACCCTACATTTTCAAGCTCGATATCCTTCATCCGCTTTGCCTGGCTGATTTTCATACCCCCGTATTGCTTTCGCCAACGGTAATAGGTTTGTTCTGAGATTGACAGTTGACGACAAATTTTACCAACCGTCATCCCTTGGGCCAATGCAACTTCGGCTTCTTTTAACATACCAATAATCTTTTCGGGGGAATATCGTTTGCGGTGCATCCTGACCTCCTTTGCTGTACCCAAATTTTATCATATCTCTAACTTAAAATCCGGATCAGTTTTTGGGGGTCAGGTCAGCTGTAAAGTTTCTTACTGCTTGGTTGTAGCGAAAGAAGTTGGCGTCTAATCCCCGTTGGAATTATAGGGAAAATTGATGGGGCGCAGTACATCGGGACCGCGAAATTGTTTTGAGGACTAAAGACAAATGGCCAAGGACTTTGCCAAAGTGGGCAGTCAAGTCGTATATCTCAAAATGTCTGGGGAAATTATAGCTTTTCCAAGTAGGGCCTTGTGACATCCCCACCAAGCCACAATAGCATGCACAGTATCGAAACTGCACACTACTACCATTATTCATCGGTGAAAGGCATAGTTTCAAATAAAATCCGCCTCAGTTGAATCACCACTAAGGACACAAAGCTCACGTAGAAATCATAAAGTAATATTCTTATTTTTTCTTTGTGTTCTTCGTGACCTTCGTGGCCTGATTTCCGTTTAGGTTTCGGCTCATGGGGGTTAGGACTAAAATGGGAATTCCACACCCATATCGGCAATTTCATCTTTGACTCGGCGGTACATGTCGTAATGCTCCTGGATCGGCAGGGCCTTGTGGACATCATAGCACTCATGGTATTCCTTGCCCATGGAGGCGGTGGCCGCCTCATCTTCATAGGTGGCCAGCAGCTTCAAGGCGATTTCGTTGGCCTGCTCACGTTGCATACCCATGTTGGCCACGGCATGGCCGACTTCCACGCCCAGACGGGCTTCCATGGGGGTGGCGCGGTTGCGGTATTTATTGCGGGTGGAGGCCATCTCCCACAGATGCCAGCCGCAGACCGTGCTCACCAGGGCATGGCAGGCGGTTTCCATGAAAAGCATCTCGGTCATGGGGCCGGAATTGGCGAAACCGTTTGAGGTGTACAGCAGTTTGCTGTTGCGTGACAGGGCCTGGCCCGACATGGCGATGGGCCACAGCAATTCCCGGGTGGTGTTGGAGCCGTAATTTAGATGGAAGGGAAAATGCTGGTTGAAGATGGCGCCGTGGATCAGAAGACCTTTGAGGCTGTACGCCACAAGGGTGACGGCCACGCCTTCCGACCCGCCGCACCAGCCGCCGTAAATGGGACCGGTCAGGTTGCCGGTGTAGCAGCCGTACTGGGCGTAATGCACCGAGCGGTTGAGCAGGGTGTCGGCGGTTTTAAATTCGGTTAACGATCCCACCAGACGGGCATCGGTTGTGCGAACACCCCAGGCGTTGTCAGAGACGGCAATCTGGCCGGCATCATGTTCGGCCGTGCCCACGGCCACGAAGAAAGTGCCGGGGCGTCCCATCTGTTTGGCCGCCAGTCGCATGTTGTAGATGTGCTGGATACAACCGTTAATTTCGGTGGGGCCGCCGGATTCGATCAGTTGACCGACCGCATCTTCCAGGATCGGGGCGCAGAAACCGTCCAGAAGCGGTTCCTTTAGATAGGCCGCGCACATGGAGTGGTGCAGGTGTTCGTCAACCGTTATGTCCGGGCTGAAGATGCAAAAAGGCGGTTCGGTATCTTCCACCTGGCGGTGCTTGAACAGTTTGGCATCCTTGCCCTCGCCCACCCAGTATTGATCTTTGGCCATGTACAAAGCTTCTTTTATCTCTTCGTCGGTGACCTGGATGATGCGATGTGAATCGGTGTTGTAGACGCCGACTTCCCGGAAAAGATCCCAGCCCGCCTGCCAGATGCGATCCGCCATGGCGTCGTCGGCCGGAACCGGTGTATCAGGGTCGTATTTTATCTCGTATTTTTTGATCAGTTTTTTCAGGGTCGGGGTAAACAGTTTGGGTAAAAAATCATCCTCTTCAATATGAGGACCGGTTTTAGACCGTTCCATCATTTCCCATAAACGATAAGCGGTGGTCATGGTTTTCCTCCCATCAGCGTCTTTCCGGAGATGCGCTGAATTGTTTTTAACCACAGAGTCACAGAGGACATAGAGACTCTTTATCTTTTAATCAGAAAAAAAATTAGATCTCTGTGCACTGAGCTCTGTGGTGATATCAATATATCGTTTGTATCAGAAAATTCGATGTCGTATTTTTTTTAGGCGATCATAGCGGCCATCTTTTGGGATGCACAATTGGCGTCTTCACAATACAGATCGGCTCCGATCTTATCCGCCCACATCTGGGACGTGGGGGCGCCGCCGATCACCACCTTGTACTTATCGCGCAGGCCCTTGTCTTTTAAAAATTCGATGATTTCCTTCTGGCGCGGCATGGTGGTGGTCATCAATGAGGAGGCACCGATAAAATCAGCTGACATCTCCTCGGCGGCTTTGATAAAATCCAGAGGATCCACATCGTAGCCCAGATCCCTGACTTCAAAACCGTTGGTTTCCAGCATCAGTTTGACGATATTTTTTCCGATTTCATGCAGATCCCCTTTGACAACACCGATCACCACCTTGCCCTTGGCGAGCACCCGATCAGTGGTCTTGAGTTCAGGCTTGACGATGTCCACCACGGCGGTCAAGGCCTCACCGGCCAGCATCACCTCGGGCAGGAATATATCCAGGTTAGCAAACAGGTCGCCGACCCGCTGCATGGTCTGGGTCAGCCTGTCCAGGATCTCCAGCGGATCATCCCCGTCTGCCAGCAGTTTGCGGGCCATGGCCTCGCTCTCCTCTTTTTGGCCGTCTTCCACAAGTTGGCTCAACTGGTCCAATGACATGATTTTCCTCCTTATATACATTAAATTGGAATTAAATTTAAAAATTTCCGGGTCCATCATTTCCGGTGCATTTGGTTGCCATTTTTTCGGTGTTTCCCGGGTAGGCTTATAAAATATTAATAATATTTATGTCAAGTAATTACTGATATTTTTTATTGACATTCTGGATCAGTCGGCTATCATAGGGTCCATTCGCAGAAGCGGTGCCTCCCCTGGGCACCATGATCCGGTAAAACGATTATGAACAAAGAAGAAGCATACGAAGAATTGCGGGTGCGCATCGTTACCAACGGTGTCGCCCCCGGGGAGATCCTCAACGAAAAGGATTTGATGGCGCAGCTTGCCATCGGCCGTTCTCCTTTGCGGGAGATCCTTTTCCGGCTCCAGGAGGAAAACCTGATCAAGCCTCTGCCCCGGCTGGGTTACATGGTGACCACGGTGGATATTTTCGAAGTACGCGAGCTGGTGGAGTTGCGCCGGGAATTGGAGGGCTATGCCGGATGCCTCGCGGCCCAGCGTATCACCACCGATCAGCTGGAAGCGTTGCGCTCTATCATCCGTGAAGCCGAATCAGAAACCGCTGAGACCCCGGACGTTTCCAACATCACGGAATATTTCGACACCCGCTTCCACAGTCTGCTCTACCAGGCGGCCGGAAACCAGAAACTGGTAAAGGTCCTGCAGGACCTGCACATTGTCATGCTCAGAATCTGGTTTCATGTGGGATTGGGTGCCATCGGCTTCGCCCATCAGGCCCAAAACCTTTACACGGTATTGGAGGCCCTGGAGCAGAGAGACCCGCAAAAAGCCCGCACCGCCATGGAGGACCATGTCGATCAATATGCGGCGCAGGTAAAGGAGAAGTTCCTCTAGGAAAGATATAACGTCGAACATCGAACACTAAACGGACGAACATCGAACATCCAACATCGAACTTTGAAATGGCAAGGGTGAAGAAACAGAAACCGATTTTTCAAGTTTGATACCAGTTTATACTAACAATTAAGAATGCTGAGCGAAGCGACATCCAGATTCGATGTTCGATGTTGGGCGTTCGATGTTGGACGTTCATTTTTAAGTTAACCCCTGGTTGCACTATACTGCCGGCAATGGACGTTTGATTTAGAAACAAAGGAACAAAATTCATGACAGCCGGATCCATATCCCAGTGTGTTCCAACCTATCACCTTCTGACCCAGGAGCAGATCAATTCGATCCATACCGCCACCCTGGAACTGCTGGAAACAGAGGGGGTTGACGTTCTCCATGACGAAGCCCGGCAAATGCTCGCAGATGCCGGCTGCCGGCTGAAAGGGGACCATCGGGTCCTGATTCCCAACGGGCTGGTGGAAGCCGCCATTCAAAGTGCCCCGTCCGGGATAAAGATCTACGACCGCCTGGGCCATGAAGCCATGCACCTGGAAGGCCGACGCGTCCATTACGGCCTGGGTACGGACCTGATTCAGACCTACGACCTTGAAACCGGTGAATTGCGCCAGTCCCGACTCCAGGATGTGGCCGTCGCCGCCCGGATTTCCGATTTCCTCGAGCACATCGATTTTATCGGATCCTATGCCCTTCCAGGTGATTCGCCCACTAACCTGATGTATGTGGATTCGTTCAAAACCGAGCTTGAAAACTCCATCAAACCGATTTTTTACACCGCCGCCGGACTGGAGGACATTACCTATATCAACGCCATGGCCGCTGCTGCCGTTGGCGGTGAAGCGGCCTTGCGGGACAAACCGATTCACATCCACTATGCCGAACCGCTGACACCGTTGACCCACAGTTTCGGAGCGGTACAGAAGCTGTTTTTTTGCGCCGATCACGGCGTCCCCATTAATTACACGCCGGGAATGATGTCCGGCGCCAGCGCACCGGTGACCCTGGCCGGAGCCATCACTGTGGGCAACGCCGAAGCCCTCAGCGGCCTGGTGATGCACCAGCTTCGGGCCAAGGGTGCCCCCATCGTCTCCGGATTCGGCATGTCCACCATGGACATGCGCACGTCCACCTGCATCTACGGGTGCCCGGAATACCGCCTGGCGCTTTCTGCCTGTGCCGATCTCTATCATTATTACGGACTGCCCATGTGGGGCACAGCCGGTGTGAGTGATGCCAACTGCCTGGATCAGCAGGCCGGAATGGAATGGGCCATCTCGATCATGGTGGATACCATGCACGGGGCCAACCTGGTCCACGACATCGGCTATCTGGGCCAGGGGCTTATCGGTCATCCGGGGGGGCTGGTCATGTGCGATGAGATCATCAGCTATGTGAAACGGTTTGCTCGCGGATTTACCCTGGATGATGTCCACATAGGCCTGGACGTGATCCGGGAAGTGGGTCCCGGCGGGGAGTTTCTCTCAGCCGCGCAGACCATGGAGATGTTTAAAACCGAACACTGGCGGCCGGAACAGGGCAACCGGGACAACCTCGACACCTGGCGTATTAAGGGTCGCAAGGACTGGGCCGAAATTTGTACGGAAAAGGCCCGTGAAATATTAAAAACCCACACACCGGCCCCCTTGAGTGCTGCAGCCGCTGACGCGCTCACCGAGATCCACAGGGAGGCTGCAACCAAACTAAAAGACCTCCACTTTGCGTCTTAGAGTGTATGGGCCCATAACAAAATCGAACTAAACAACACAAATTAGTTGAGTCCTTGAATATTAAAAATGCCAAGCACCAAAAAAACAAATATTTATTTGTAATTTGTAATTTGTAATTTGTGATTTGATATTTGGGATTTATCCAATTTCATTTTGCAGGACATCACTATGACGAACCCAAGCACTCCGGTTTGTACCCCAAGTTACCGCCTCTTGAGTGCCGGTCAAATCGAGCGGATTCATGCCGCCACCCTGGAACTGTTGGAAACCGTCGGCGTCAACATCGGTCACCCGGGGGCCAGGGACATGATGGCCGAAGTCGGTTGCACGGTTCGAAACGATGGTACCGTTTTGATCCCCGGTCAACTGGTGGAGGCTGCCATTCAAAGTGCGCCTTCTTCGGTTATCATCTACAATCGTCATGGGGAAAAGGCGTTAGAGCTTGAGGATCGCCGCCTTCATTTCGGCATGGGGACCGATCTGGCCCAAATGTATGACCTCGAGACCGGCCGACTCAGGAAATCCACATTGAAAGATGTTCAGACGGCGGTTCGGATTGCCGACGCTTTGTCTGAGATTGATTTCATCGCCGCTTACGCCATCCCAAACGACTCCCCACCCAACTTGCTGTATCTGGATGCGTTCAAATCCCAGCTTGAACATTCGACCAAACCCATCTTTTTTTCGGCCGGGGGATTGGAAGATATCCGACTGATCCGGGAAATGGCCGCTGCGGTTGTCGGCGGCAGCGACAATCTTCGCCGCAAACCGTTTTTGATCCACTATTCAGAACCGCTCAGCCCATTGATCCACACCGAAGGCGCTGTTGAGAAGCTGCTGTTCTGTGCCGACCACCACATTCCCGTCACCCACACGCCGGGCATGATGTCCGGCGCCACCGGACCGGTCACCCTGGCGGGCGCGTTGGCCATGGGCAATGCCGAAGCCTTAAGCGGCCTTGTCATGCACCAGCTTCGATCAAAGGGGCTCCCATCATCTCGGGCATCGGTGTGGCCGTAATGGACATGGCCCGGGCCACCTGTATTTACGGTTGCCCCGAATCTCGCCTGATCCTTTCGGCCTGCGCGGATTTGTACCACCATTACAGCGTTCCGGTGTGGGGAACCGCCGGCATTACGGATGCCAATTGCCTGGATCTGCAGGCCGGAATGGAGTGGGGGAACTCCCTGCTGCTGAACGCCATGGCCGGTGTCAATCTGATCCATGATGTCGGCTACATGGGCCAGGGTTTGGTTGGCCATCCGGCAGCCCTGGTGGTATGTGACGAGATCATCAGCTATACTAAGCGGTTTATGCGCGGATTTGAGTTGGACGACGACCATTTCAGCCTGGATACCATTCGTGAGGTCGGCGCCGGGGGCAGTTTCCTGTCCGCACCCCAGACCGCGCGGCTACTCAGATCGGAACACTGGTATCCAAATCTGTGCAACCGGGATTCGGTCGGTGCCTGGCAGGAAAAAGGCGGCCAGGATATGGCAGCCCTCGCCGTGGAAAAGGCCCGGGATATTTTACGCAACCACGTGCCCCAGGCATTACCCGAATCCGTGCAGGACGAATTGGAACGCATCCGGATGCATGCCGCAAAGTATTTAGATGAAATTCAGTTTAAAACCTGAAGAATTTGGAACCAAAGCGGAAACCGATGCCCGCCCGGCTATGGATGGCTTGTAAAGTGCTTTAAATCGATAGAATTCATTGATCAGTTTTCTTGAACACGATTCGTCCTGCCTGCATCACCAGCCGCACCCGGGAAAGGGCGGCAATATCTTCGGTGGGGTTGCCATCCACGACCAGCAGGTCGGCCTGTTTGCCGGGTTGAATCGAACCGATTGGGTCTTCCATCCGTAGCATCCGGGCGGCGGCTGCGGTGGCGGCAGTGATGGCCTGCATGGCCGTCATACCGCCCGACATCATCGCATCCAGTTCCTGCCACAGGCAACCAAAGCCGGTGCAAGGCAGGCCGGCGTCATTGCCGGCCACAACGTTGACACCGGTTTCTAAAAATCCTTGCAAGGCCTGCAATTTGGATTCGATAACCCCCGGCAGGATTTTTAACCGTTGGCGGTCGGTTTCATCCAGATTCCCTCTAACGGCTTTTTTCTGCAGGTGGGTTTGGGCATCCCGGTACAGTTGAATGGTCGGGGTGACCCAGATACCGGCCTGGGCCATGCGGTCGGCCAGTTTGCGGTCGAAGCTGAGGGTACCGTCCGGAAGTTCAAAACAGGCGTGTTCAATTTGATCCACCCCGGCCTCGATTGCGTTGACGATGCCCGGAATGCCGCGGCAGTGAACCGTCACCGGGACGTCGAGCCGTTGTGCTTCCGCAACCGCCGCCGCAAGCTCGTCCCGGGTGTAGGAGGCCTGGTCCGGCTGGGTGCCGGGGGTTCCGCCGCCGGTTCCGATCAGTTTGATAAAATCGGCCCCATCGGCAACCCGCCGACGCACCGTACGGGCGATTTCAGCAGGCCCGTCAGCAATGCCCCCCAGAAACTCGGCATGGCCGCCGCTCATGGTCAGGGGAGGGCCGCACAGCACAAGTCGGGGGCCGTCGAGGATTCCCCGGTTGACGGCCTGACGCAGGGCAAACAGGACCCCGTTCTGGTCACCACAATCCCGCACCGTTGTGATACCGGCGGCCTGTTCCAACCGCATGTTGCGGACTGCGGTGAGAAGGGCCATTTCATCTGATTGCTCCAGATAAAAAGGCTGGCCCCCCGATGGCACGCACAGGTGGGCGTGGCAGTTGATCAGGCCCGGCAGGAGCGTTTGCTGTGGAAAAGACAGGATGGCTGTGTCCGGCGGCAAAGGCGGTAGATTAACCCGGTGGCCCCAGGATTTTATTTTTTCGCCGTCTACCAGGACATATCCGTCGGGTATCACCCGACCGCTGTCCACATCCAAAACGGCAGCGGCCTTCAGGACCGTTGGCATGTCCGAATGTCTCCTATTACACGTCACTGCGTGCCATTCGCCGTTCCAGCCACTGGACCCCGAACGAAAGCGTCATACACATGATCAGGTAAATGACGGTGACGGTGAGCCATATTTCGATGGTCACATAGGTGGCGGCCATGACCTGCATGGCCTGGAAGGTGAGTTCCTGGATCGAAATGACCGACACGATGGCTGAATATTTCAGGGTGTTGATGAACTCGTTGGCCAACGGCGGCAGCACGCGCTTCAGGGCCTGGGGCATAATGATATCGGTCATCTGCTGGCGCCAGGAAAGCCCCAGGGCATAGGAAGCCTCCCACTGGCCTCTGGAAATAGACTGAATGCCGGCGCGTACGATTTCGGTGATGTAGGCCCCCTGAAAAATCGCGATGGTGAACATGCCGGAAAGAAAAGCTGTAAACAGGTCCGGGGAGGAGAAGAAAAAACCGAGAACTTTCTGGGTGCCGGGGCTGGCGGAACGGACAAACTCTTCCACCCCCAGAAGGGGGATGATCTGATCGCTGACGAAGAAGTAAAAGATGAAGATCAGAACCAATGGGGGCACGTTGCGGATCAACTCCACGTAACTGCGCCCCACCAGGCGGTTGAACAGCCGGGGGGTGGTGCGCATGATCCCGGTAATGAAACCGAAAACCATGGCCAGCAGGGTGGACCAGACGGTTAAGCGAATGGTGGTTAACAATCCCTGCACCAACACATTGGCTTTCCAGCGGCCTTCGGTCTCATCGAAAAAAAACAGGTATTGGGGGATGATCGACCAGTTCCATTTGTAGTTAAGCTTCATGGTCAAGCGGTAGGCGATGTAGGCCGCCAACAGCAAAATCAGGGCTGTCACCACAACATCCAGCTTGGTTATGCGGGTTTTGCGCTGGTACACTCTAAATTCCCCATGTGCGTTTACAGGTTCATAGGTTCAGAAGTTCAAGGTTTTTTTACCCTGAACCCTGAACCCTGAACCGTGAACGATTACGAGTTCCAAATACGGATTGGAAAGGTTTGAGTACTTTACTCAACCAAATGGGCCCAGTCGCGGGTTCCGAACCAGTAGTAATGCTTTTCCTGGAGCCAACCGGTGTCGCGTTTGGTCTGGATCCAGCCGTTAAAAAAGACCAGGGTATCGAAATCGCCTTTGCGCAATGCAAATCCAATGGGTTCCTTGGTGAAATTGTCCCTCATGGGCATGAAAAGCGTATCTGGATAGGTGGCAGCTTCATAGGCCGGTCGCGGGGCCGATCCGACCACGGCGTACACATTGCCGTTGCGCAGTTCCTGGTAAGCCTGAGCCTCGTCTTCGAAGAGCCGCAGCTTGGCCTTGGGTATGAATTTTTTGGCCGCCATCACCGCCGTGGTGCCCATTTTGACCGCCAACTCGACATCCGGTTTGTTGAAATCCTCAAGTGAGCTGAAGCCGGCTGCCTTTTTCTTGCTGGCCACCATGGACATGCCCGAGTAGTCATAGGGGATGGTAAAGTTGACTTTCAGCGCCCGTTCGGTCCGAATCCCCATGCCGCCGATAAGCACGTCGAACTTTCCGGTCAGCAGAGCCGGGATGATGCCGGCCCATTTGGTGGGCACGAATTCGACTTTGACCCCCATGTCTTTGGCCAGTTGGGTGGCCACATCGATTTCAAATCCCACAAACTTGCCGGTTTTGTCTTTCATGGCCCAGGGAACAAAGGTGTCCATGCCCACGCGCATCACACCGCGCTTCAGAATCTGCTCCAAAGTGCTTTCCTGGGTCAGCTGCATTTGCAGCTTTCCGGCAGAGGCACTTCCGACCAGACCCAGTCCCAGTATGAGAACTAATACCGTCAGTACCGTCAGTTTCCGCTTCATTTTTTCCTCCTTTAATTAAGGGTTTTGAGTTACAAAGGATTCACTGCCGTCTCAGCGGCTCCGGCAGCTATACTGCCAGGAATTCCTCAAGTCATCCTCCAATATTCTAATCCGGATCCGCCGAAGGCGGAGAGTCAAAAAGAAATCTAACCACGAAGATCGCGAAGGACACAAAGAAAAAACATAATGGTATAACGTTATGCTTTCTTCGTGAATTTCGTGCCCTTCGTGGTAAAACAAGGTTATTCATAAAATGAGAAGACATAATTTTTAAAAATTATAGTATCTGGTTTAAAAATAGCTTGGTTCGTTCTTCAACCGGGGCGGTAAAAAAATGTTCAGCAGTGCCGACCTCCACGATTTTGCCGTCTTCCATGAAAATGACCCGGTCGCTCACCTCCCGGGCAAATCCCATTTCATGGGTCACACAAATCATGGTCATCCCCTCGCGGGCCAGATCCTTCATCACGTCCAGCACTTCACCGATCATTTCCGGATCCAGCGCACTGGTGGCCTCGTCGAACAGCATCACTTTGGGCATCATGGCCAGAGCCCGGGCGATGGCCACGCGCTGCTGCTGCCCGCCGGAAAGCTGGTTGGGATAATTGTCGGCCTTTTCGGTAATCCCCACTTTTTTCAGCAAATCCATGGACATGGCGTTGGCCTCTTGCTTGGGCTTTTTACGAACGCGCCGTTGGGCCAGATTGACATTTTCCAGGACGGTCATGTGGGGAAACAGGTTGAACTGCTGAAAGACCATACCGACCTCTTTACGAATTTCCAGCCGGTTTTTTTTCCTGTCGTCCAGAATAATGCCGTCGATGACGATGGAACCGCTGTCGATTTCTTCCAATCCGTTGAGGCAGCGCAGGAAGGTTGACTTTCCTGAACCCGACGGGCCGATCACCACCACCACTTCGCCACGTTGGATCTGGGTCGTAAAATCGACCACGGCCTTTACATCGTTGGCGAAGGTTTTGTTGATATGCTCAACGACGATGATAGAATCGCCCCCATCCCTGTTCGGCATCTGCTAGCTCCTTATCAGCGGGTCAGGTGACCACCTTGAAATGGTGTTCCATCCAATGGACAAAAAAAGACAGGGTCACGGTGACAGCCAGATACATTCCGGCCACGGTGAACCATAGTTCAAATGTAAGAAATGTTTCAGCAATCACGGCCTGGGCCTGCATGGTCAAATCATAAATAGCGATGGTGCTGACCAGGGCTGAATCCTTGATCAGGGAGATAGCCTGGCTCGTGAGCGGAGGCAAAATCCGTCGAATCGCCTGGGGCAGGACAACACAATAATAGGTGTCGAAGGTGCTCAGCCCAAGGCTGTAGGCTGCCTCCCACTGTCCGCGACGGATAGAGACAATGCCGGCCCGGAAAATTTCTGAGGCATAGGCGCCTTCAAACAGGCTCAGGGCAAGAATGGCCGAACCCATGCGGCTGAAGCCCAGCACCGGCCCAAGGACAAAATAAATGAAAAACAATTGAATCAACAACGGGGTGTTGCGGATTGACTCCAGGTAGACCCGGGCGATGATCCGGGCTACAAAGGAATTTGAGAGGCGAAAAAGCGCGGTGGCCAATCCGATAACGAAAGCCAGCAGCAGGCTGATCCCCGAAATGCGAAAGGTCACCATCAACCCGTCCCACAACGGGCCGGCGTGGGTGCCGGTTTCATCGTGGGTAAAAATGTACTTCGGGATCTGGTACCACTGCCAGTTGTATCCCATTTCCGCCGTGCTGTTGCTGAAGAACCAGAGGATGGCACCGACGAGGAGAATAAACTGAGATATATCGAAGAGCGGGGACCGGTGAATTTTCTGCCAGATATTCTTGTTTTTGGTATTCAGGACCGAATCCATAAATTACCTGTTGTTATCATTTTGCTGGTTGTGAGGTCGTCTGACACCCCCGGGGGGTTCCCGCCGCTATGGCTTTTTGCATAAGAATCCATACATTTTTCCTTTAGTTTTGTCCACCGTTAATTTGCGATTTAACTCCGATGATTCGTTGCAACGGTTTGAATAATGCTGTATCATGGCGGTTGTCAAAAAAACCATCCGTTTTCCGGAATTCATTTTTGAAACAGCTTCTTGAAACATTTGCAGCCAGGGCTTCTACCCATGACCGTGCTATTTATCGATAAATCTGATCTACAAATTGAAGAAGTGGTGGCGGTGGCGCGCCAACGGATACCGGTGGACGTCAGCGGCCAGGCCGTCGATCGGATCGAGAAATCCCGTGCTCTGGTGGAGCGCTGGGTCGCCGAAAATCGCGTCATCTACGGTATTACCACCGGCTTCGGTGCCCTCAGCCATACCCGCATTACCGGAGACCAAACCCGTGAACTCCAGCGCAATATTCTGCTGAGTCACGCAGCCGGGGTAGGCGAACCTTTGCCCGAGGAGGTGGTACGGGCCGTTATGGCCGTGCGGCTGCATGATATTTCCATGGGGTATGCCGGCGTTCGCCTTGAGACTTTTCAACAATTGCTGGCCATGCTGAACGCCGGTATCTGCCCGGTGGTCCCGGAGAAAGGTTCGGTGGGCGCCAGCGGGGATCTGGCCCCGACCTCCCACCTTTGCCTGGTTCTCATCGGAGAAGGCGAGGCTTTCTATAAGGGCCGCCGGATGACCGGGGCGCAGGCTCTGAAAAAGGCCGGGCTCGGACCGATCACGCTGGAAGCCGGTGAGGGGCTGGCCCTGGTCAACGGCACCCAGGTCATGGCCGGGCTTCAGACCCTGGTGGTTCATGACGCCCATCGTCTGGCCAAAATGGCGGATATCGCCTGTGCCATGAGCCTGGAGGTATTGATGGGCAGCGATGCGGAATTCGATCCAAAAATCCATCTGGTCCGGCCCCACCCCGGACAGAGGGATGCCGCCCACAATATGCGGCGTCTGACCCAAAACAGTCCCATCATTAACTCGCACAAAGGGTGTTCCAGGGTACAGGACGCCTATACCCTGAGGTGTTCGCCCCAGATCCACGGCGCCACCCGGGACGCCATCCGGCATGTCAGGCAGGTGGTTGAAATCGAAATCAATAGCACCACCACCAATCCGCTTATTTTCACGGATGACAAGGATTTTAAACTGGGCGGTAATTTTCACGGCCAGCCCCTGGCCCTGACGGCCGACTATCTCTCCCTGGGCCTGGCCGAACTGGCCAGTATTTCGGAAAGGCGGGTGGAGCGGCTGGTCAATCCGCAGCTCAGTGAGTTGCCGGCATTTCTGGTGGTCGAAGAAGGGCTCAACTCGGGGTTCATGATCGCCCAGTATACGGCCGCCGCCCTGGTTTCAGAAAACAAGGTGCTGGCGCATCCGGCCAGCGTAGATTCCATACCCACTTCCGCCAACAAGGAAGACCATGTCAGCATGGGGACCATCGCCGCCCGCCAGTGCCGTGATATTATGCACAACACCGAGCATGTGATTGCAGTGGAGTTGCTCTGTGCGGCCCAGGCGGTGGATCTGGTAACGCGGCAAAAAGGACTTTTGCCCGGCGAGGGCACCCAGGCTGCCTGGCAGGCCATCCGGGAAAAGGTTCCCTACCTGGACAGTGACCGCCAGCTTTCCTTTGATATTGCTGAAGTGGCGGCCATGGTGCGCTCCGGTGAAATCGTAGCCGCCGTGGAAGCGGTGGTGGGGGAACTTAAATAGGTTTCAGGTGTCAGGTGTCAGGTTTCAGGCTGAACGGCAGAAAGTCTGAAAAAGCGTCTAGGGGAATCCCATGTTTTATAAGTTACTTTAGGGGCTCAACACTATAAGCATTGTGTGGCTTTTTTTCCGTCGCCGTCACTATGCGAGGAGATTCAATCATTATGAAAGTCGTATTCGTTATACCGGATCGGTGCCTGGGCTGCCGCAATTGTGAGCGGGTCTGTTCCTTTCAGGATTCCGGCGGATTCAAGCGCAAAGACGCCAATATCTGGGTTCATATCGATCTGGATCAACGATCCATTTCCACCATGACATGTCAACAGTGCGAAACCGCCCTCTGCCTGGAGGTCTGTCCCACCGCGGCCCTAAGTCGGGATCCGGAAACAGGAGCGGTAATTGTGGATGAAACCGCCTGCGTGGGATGCAAAATGTGTGTCCATGCCTGTCCCTTCGGGTGCATCCATTTCGAAGGCCGGCGGCGAGTTGCCGCCAAGTGTGATCTGTGTTCAGGAGATCCCAAGTGTGTTCAGAACTGCATCGCCCATGCCCTGCATTATGCTGATATCAACGATTTGGCGGCCTATAAACGGGAAAAATGGACCAAGGGCTGATCCGGACTGCTCAGTTTCACAAAAGGAGAACATCGGCGATGGAGGTCAAAACGGTTGTGCCTTCCGGGATTATCCCGACCCTGTGCCGCATGTGCGATACGCGCTGCGCCATCAACGTTCATATAAAAAATCATGTGCTGACCGATATCTCGCCCTTTGAAGGTCATCCCGTCAACCGTGGCCGGATGTGTCCCCGGGGCGGGGCGGCGCTGGATCTTTTCTATCATCTGGATCGAATCCTGACACCGTTGAAGCGCATGGACAACGGCAGCTTCAAGGAAATTTCCTACCAACAGGCCCTTGACGAAATCAGCGATCAAATGACTTCCCTCAAAAAGCAGTTCGGGGCGCAGTCGGTCGGGGTGTGGAAAGGCGAGGGGCTCGGATTCTATCAGCAGGAGGGTTACGCCCGGCGTTTCATCCACGGGTTCGGCTCCCCCAATTATTTTTCCAATGACTCGGCCTGCTTCAATGGTCGGTACCTGGGCAATCACCTGGTATGCGGGTTCTGGAACCCTTTCCCGGAATTTGACCAGGCCAAACTAATCATGCTGCTGGGAACCAACCCGCCCATTTGCCACCCACCGTTCATGCGTCAATTCGCCGATGCCCGCAGCAAGGGTACCAAACTGGTGATGATCGATCCGCGCCTGAATCCGGTGGCCTGCTATGCGGATATTTTCGCCCAGCCCTATCCGGGCACCGACGCTGCCCTGGCATGGGGACTCATCCGGTACCTGATTAAGACCAACAACTATGACCACGAGCTGGTGGATCGCTATACCATCGGTTTCGACAAGATTGCGGCCTATGCCGAAAAATTTACACCCGGATATGTGGAACAGCAAAGCGGGATCTTCGGTCATGTTGTGGAAGAGATTGCCGAACTGCTCATCAAAAACAGTCCCGGTATCAGCATCTATCCGGGGGCGGGCCTGGAGCATCATGAAAATGGTGTCAACTGCATCCGCGCTTTTACGATCCTTGCCTGTTTATGCGGTGCGCTTGGATTGCCCACCGGCATGTTCCGGCCGGAACCGCTGGAGATGCGGGAATTGGACCCTCCCGAGATCCGGCCCTCGGACGGCCCGCGCCCCATCGGGACCGAAAAATTCCCCGCGCTGTATGACATTCGGGGCGAGTGCCATACCATGACGGCCATGGATTACATGCTCGGCAAAGGGGCGTATCCGTTTAGGGGCCTGATCCTGGCGGGGGCCAATCCGGCGGTGAGCAACCCCAATTCCCGCAAGGTGGAAAAGGCCCTGGCCAGTCTCGATCTTCTGGTGGTCAACGATTTCTTTATGACCCGCACCGCCCGGTTGGCCCATTACATCCTGCCGGCCGCCACCTTCCTCGAACGCGAAGAGCTGCATTTTTACCCCACCCAGCAGCGGGTGAATATCACGCGCAAAGTGGCCCGGATAGATGGGCTGCGAGACGAATATCTGATGTGGCATGACCTAGCCCACCGCCTGGGATTCGGCCAAACGCTTTTTCCCTGGGCCGACGAGACGGAAGTCAACCGGTGGCTTTTGGAACCCACCGGACTCACTGTGGACAAACTGCGGCAGTACCCCCAGGGGTATGTCTACAAACCCGTTGAATATCAGAAACATCTGCGGGGTCAATTGCCGACCCCTTCGGGCAAGCTGGAATTTGCATCCCCTTATTTGCAGCGGCTGGGGCTGGACGAAATCCCGGTGTACCGGCCGCCTTCTTACCGGAGCAAAGCCGATGACAACTATCCTCTCGTGATGACCACCGGTGCCCGCAAATCCTTACTCTACCATTCCCGGCACCAGAACATTGCCCGGTTCCGGGATGTGCACCCGGATGCCGAAGTGGAGATCCATCCGGCGGATGCCGCCGTGTTGGGCATCGAAAACGGTGACCAGGTGCGGGTGGTATCGGATCTGGGGGAGCTGGTCATCCGGGCCGCCGTCAAACACGCCGCCGAACTGCGCCAGGGGGTGGTGGAAATCTATCACGGCTGGGAGGATTGGCGGGTCAACCTGCTGACCCATGACGATATCAACGATCCCATCAGCGGCTTTCCGCTGCTCAAGGCGGTGCCAGTGCGTATTGAGAAAATTGATGCCGATGAGACTCCGTAGTTCTATGGATCCATTTGGATCTTAACTAAGGACCAGTGTATGCCTAAGAATTTGAATTGCATCACTCCGCCGGACCACAGTTTCGCAGGCCTGCCGGTATGCACCCAGCTTGAGAATCTCGAGGCGGATATTGCCATCATTGGACTGCATTATGTCAGTCCCTATCCTCAGCTGTTAAGAGCAACCCAGACCGCTGCGCAAACGGCCCCGGATGCCATCCGCCTTCAGTCATCGGTATTCGCCGACCATTGGGATCATTATGATTTTGACTTCAACGATGTCCTTTTGGCCAACCGTCCGATTCGCCTGGTTGATTGCGGCGATCTCGACCACCCGACCAGCGGAGATGCGCCAGGTCCGGAGCGGATCACCACCGCCATTCGTACCATTTTAGGCCGGGGCGCCGTGCCCATTGCTTTGGGTACCGATGAGGGCGGGTTCATTCCCTTCGTGCGGGCCTTCGATGGCTACGATAACATTTGCGTGGTGCACATCGATGCCCATATCGATTGGCGCAACGAGCGCCGCGGGGTTACGGAGGGTTACAGCAGCGGCATGCGGCGGGCTTCCGAACTGCCCTGGGTCAAAGCCATGGCCCAGGTCGGTTTGCGCGGTATCGGCAGTGCCCGGCAGCAGGAGGTCGACGATGCCCTTGGATTCGGAAGCGTATTTATCCCTGCCCGGGACATGCACCGCGATGGACCCGATGCCTGTATCGACAAGGTCCCGGCGGCCGATCATTATTTGATCACCATTGACACCGATGCCCTCGATACCGCCATCGCACCGGGCGTGCTCTTTCCCAGTCCGGGGGGCCTGACCTTTGATGAAACCACCGATCTGGTCCGGGGAATTGCCTCAAAAGGACCCATCGCGGGCATCAGCCTGTTTGAGGTCCGCCCGGAGAGGGATATCAACGGTTTGACGGCCGCAACCGGCGCCCAGCTGATCATCCATTTCATTGGTACAATGGCGCGCAGCGGCAGGATTGGCGGATGATCCCGGTGAGCACTACGGCCCTGTCAAACAGTGGTTTTTCGGTTCACCGGCTTTGAATTTGACCTGGTCAAAATTTGTATATTTTGAAGTGCATATGGATTCATGCTGGCCATTTATCAGTCCTCAGCCTTGGGCGGCTTCTTTTTTTTCCTGACTTTCATTACCCGTTTGCCCAGCCAGATCAGCTGTTTGGTCATAAACCCTTCCATATCCTCTTGAACGTCCTTGAGCAAGTCCGGTATGGGAAGGTTTTGGGGGCATTTTTCCAGGCATTCCCCGCATTGCACACACATGGATGCCATGGTTACCTTATCCGTGACCATGCCGCCATTCTGGAAAAGATACATCATTTTGGCCGATTTATCCTTGAATGCATGCTTGGAATTATAACATTCAAAACAGCTTGGAATATTGACGCCGGCCGGGCAGGGCATGCAGTACTGGCACCCGGTGCACCCGACCTTCATCACCTTTCTGAATTCAGCGGCTGCTTCCTCGACCAATTGTATGTCATTTTCGGAAAAAGAGTTCGGCCGGGCTTTTTCAGCCAGGGCCAGGTTCTCGGTTATGTGGTCGTCGTTGTTCATCCCGGAAAGGATCACGGTGACCCCGGGGTGATTCCAGATCCACCCCAGGGACCAGGCCACAGGCGTTTTCTTGTGGTTGGCCCTGGCCCAGATGTCCCGTACAGATGGTGGGGGTGTTTTGGCCAGGTTTCCGCCCCGCAAGGGTTCCATGACGATCACCGCCATGTCTTTGGATGCCGCATATTCCAGCCCGGCCGTCCCGGCCTGATTTTTCGTGTCGAGATAATTGTACTGAATCTGGCAAAACGTCCAGTCATAGTCATCCACGATGCCGTTAAAGTCTTCCGCCAGCCCGTGAAATGAAAACCCGGCATTGATAATCTTCCCCTTTTTCAGGGCATCCTCCATAAACGCGATCACACCGTTGTGCCTGGCCGTTTCCCATAGCTCACCGTTTAAGGCGTGGATCAGGTAGTAATCAATGCGGTCGGTTTTCAATTTTGCCAGCTGCTTATCCAGAATTCTATCCATATCCGCCTTGGATTGGGCCATCCAGTGGGGAAGCTTGGTGGCAATCTTGACTTCATCACGGCATCCGTTTTTTGATAACACCTTACCCAGAAAGGGTTCGCTTTTTCCGCTGTGGTAGGGATAGGCCGTATCAAAATAATTTACACCCTGCTCCATTGCATACAGGATCTGCTTTTCGGCCAGCTTTTCATTAATGGATTTCATCCTCACCGGCAGCCGCATACAGCCATATCCAAGAACAGATAGTTTATCCCCGTTTTTGGGAACTTCTCTATAAATCATCACAACTCTCCTTAATTTTGAGACCGTAAGCCGCAATATCTCACTCGATAACAGCTGAGTTTATTGCAGCACCGGACAAATCCATGGCCTGTCCCCACCATCTTGCCGATGGTATGCTCCCGCTGTACACGGTGGTTTCCCCTGCAACCGGCGTGGCGATTTTGACATTTGCAAGCTTCGCTGCATCCGTTAAACGCATCATTGGTTCGTACCAGGGATGCAGCGCCAGGTTAAACGTACCCCAGTGAATGGGGTGCAACACATTTCCTTTCAGATCCAGGTGGGCCTGAACGGTTTGCTCGGGGAACATGTGCACCCTGGGCCATCCTTCTCCATACGCCCCGCATTCAAGAAATGTCATGTCAAAAGGGCCGTATTTGCCGCCGATTTGCTTAAAGCCGCTGAAATAGCCCGAGTCTCCGCTGAGAAATAGCCTGTGAGACGGCGTTTTAATCACCCATGATGCCCACAGGGTTTTATTGCGGTCAGTGATGCCGCGCCCCGAAAAATGCTGGGCTGGCGTTGCCGCTACCATCAATTTTTGATCGAAGCGGTATTCCTGCCACCAGTCCAACTCGACGATTTTATCCGCGGGGTACCCCCCAGTCCATAAGCTAGCACCGACCTTCAACGGGACGATGAACTTATTTGACTTTTCAATCAAGCGCTGCACGGAATATTTGTTGAGATGGTCGTAGTGATCATGGGAAATAATGACTGCGTCTAGATTCGGCATCTGCTGGATGTCCAGGGGTACATCGCCGTTAAAACGGGTCGGGCCAAATACCGAGATGCGTTTTTCAAACACCGGGTCAGCCAAAATTTTGTAGCCGTCGATGTTGATCATCAGTGATGAATGACCCAACCAGGTGACGTTTAATTGATCGCTGTCTTTGTTGTTGAAGGGTGCTAAATCCACCTATTTGACCGGAAGCTCTATGTCCGGTGTTCGATGGTTTCTGGTGAAAAGAAAATCCCAGGTGATCGAAGCATATTCGGTGAAAGACATATTCAGTGCATTTCCCATATCGTTAAATTTTCCGTCTTTATCCTGGGGCGAACCAACTAATTTACCCGCCGGGGTATTGTCGGAATTACCCATCACCGTGGTATCGGTGTTGATACACTGCAAAATGGCCAATCCCGTGATGATGCCAATGATGATTGTTCTTTCATTCGGTCTTATATTTATTTGCTGTTAAAGGATATTAAATGAACGATCGTTTATAAATAAGTACAAAATTTCTATAATTTTATGGCATCCCAGGCCAATGTAAACGCGGTTTCAATATTTTCCTCGTTCAGTTCAAAGTCCTGGCAAATAGTTCATTAAAGTGCTACTAGATGGCTTCTAACCACTTGCCGTAGTTAGGCATTCTCTGTAAGGAAACCATCAATGGCTGAATATAGAATCTCCAATATAGAACGGGAGATGGAAGTCTACGGCTATGATGCCGTTGTCAAAAGCCACTGCCGCATGTGCCACGGGGGATGCGGGGTTCTGGTGTACACCAAAGACGGCAAGGTGGCCAAAATTGCCGGTGACCCGGACTGCCCCATCAACCATGGAACCCTTTGCAGCAAGGGCCTGGCTTCCGCCCAGCTGGCCTATCACCCCGACCGGCTGACCCATCCGGTGCGGAGGGTGGGGCCCAAGGGCAGCGGCCAATGGGAGCGTATTTCCTGGGATGAGGCCCTGGATACCATCGCCGAACGGATGCTGGATTACAAGGTGCGCCTGGGGGCGGAATCCATCGTGATGGGTTACGGCACCGGCCGGGAAAACGAGGCGGTGATTTACCGCTTTGCCAACCTGCTGGGCACGCCCAATGTGCTGACGGCCGGTCATTTCTGTTACGGCCCCCGGATTGCCACCAGTATTATTACCTGCGGGTCCAATCCCATTGTTGATTATGAAAATGACCCCCGGTGCATCATGGTGTGGGGCAACAACCTGGTGATCAGCAACCCGGACTGTTACAAAGGCGAGCCCTTTTCGGTGAGCCTCAACAGGGGTGCCAAACTGATCGCCGTCGATCCGCGGCTGACCCGCATCGCTGCCCGGGCCGATGTCTGGCTTCAGCTGCGGCCGGGAACCGACACCGCCCTGGCCCTGGGCATGCTCAACGTGATTGTGAATGAAAACCTTTACGACCAGGATTTCGTGCAAAATCACGTCTACGGGTGGGAGCCCTTTGTCGAGCGGGTCAACCAATACCCACCTGAAAAGGTTGAAGAAATCACCCGGGTGCCCCGGGATAAAATCAAAGAAGCCGCCCGCCTGTTTGCCACCACCAAACCGGCGGCCATCCAGTGGGGTGTTGCCATCGAGCAGCAGACAACCTGCGCCGACAACAATCGGGCCCTGATGGCCTTGATGGGCATTACCGGCAACATCGATAAGGCCGGCGGACAGGTGCTGTTCAATCCTCCCAGGATCAGAAATGTCGGAAATTTCGGTGCCCACCGGATGCTGCCCCATGAACAGGCTGAAAAACGCCTGGGCGGCGAGCGCTTTCGCCTGGCCGGCAATTTTGCCATCATCAATCCCAAATGCGTCTGGGATGCAATTATCGAAGAGAAACCCTATGCTGTAAAGATGCTCTTTTTTATCAGCTCCAACCCCTTGATGACCCGGGCCAACGCCAGGGAGGTTTACCGCGCCCTTGGAAAAGTGGAATTTATGGCCGTGGCCGACTTTTTCATAACCCCCACCGCCGAAATGGCCGACATCGTGCTGCCGGCCGCCACCTGGCTGGAGATGGATTACATCGGAGATTTCTGGAAGCGCCACGGCTATCTGTTGCCCCGCCGCAAGGTCATCCAGGTCGGTGAATGCCGCTCGGATCATGACATGCTCAATGATCTGGCCCACCGGGTCGGGCAGGGGGAGCACTGGTGGGAAGATTTTGAAGGCGGTCTGGACCATATCCTGGAGCCCATGGGGATCACCTGGCAGGAGTTTAAGAAAATGGATTTCGTCCGCGGCGAGGTTACCTATCAGAAATATAAGGAGAAAGGTTTTTCCACCCCGACCCAAAAGTTCGAGCTTTATTCAACCCTGCTTGAAAACTGGGGCTATGATCCTTTGCCCCAATTTCGGGAACCTCCGGAGAGTCCTGTCAGTACCCCGGACTTGCATGGGCGGTATCCCTATATTCTGATCACCGGGGCGCGGTCCCCCGGGTTTTTCCATACTGAAAACCGCCAGGTGCCCTGGCTGCGGGAGCTTCACCGGGACCCGGTGGTGGAGATCCACCCCGACACCGCCGCCAAAGAGGGCATTAAAGCAGGCCAGTGGGTCATTATCGAATCGGCCCGGGGCAAAATTCGGCAGCGCGCCAAACTGTTTGCCGGCCTCCACCCCGATGTGGTCAGTGCCCAGCATGCCTGGTGGTTTCCTGAAAAAAAGGACCCCGGCCATGGATGGGATGAATCCAATGTCAACATCCTGACCGATAACGCCTACGAAACCTGCGACCCGGCCATGGGGGCGACCAGTGTCCGGACGTTGTTGTGCAAGATTTATCCGGAGGAGGCGAAATGATAGACTGGAATGTGGGATGCGGATTTGGGGGACAAAAAGATCCATCACGGAAGAGCACGGAATTGCACGGAAAAGTAAGAGGAATGGATTCTATTTAAAAAAAAATAAAATTAGACAGGATTTACAGGATAAACAGGATTTTTGCACGGTTTCCGGATGAAACCGTACAAACTTCATCCGCCTGCCGGCGGAAGTTGTTGCCAAACATGATTTTCGCAATACCAATTGTTTATAAATTACAAATTAATGCCATGGCAAAAAATGGTCAATGAGACCATTCCGTGAAGCGGATGGAATATTTCCGGTTTCATACGGAAACCGGAAATAAAAAAAATCCTAATAATCCTGTAAATCCTGTCTAATAGTTTTTAATTAAAATTTAATCCATTCCTAAAAAATCTGATCCGTTCTTAATGGTCACCGATTAGGTAAAGGCGAGCAGCATGTCCAATTTTGAAATACATATAGACAACAATCTTTGCTGGGGCTGCAGGACCTGTGAGGTGGCCTGCAAGCAGGAGAACCGGGCGGCCGACGGCATCAAACTGATATCCGTTACCGAGGACGGCCCCCGCCCGGTCGGTGATAAACTGGAGTTTTCTTTTCAGGTGAATTTATGCCGTCATTGCGACGACCCACCCTGCGCCGACGTTTGCGCGGATGAAGCGATCCGCAAGCGCGATGACGGCATTGTCGTCATGGACTACCGATTTATGCACCGGCTGTCAGGCCTGCATCGACGAATGTCCCTATGATGCCATCGCCTATGACTATGACCGGAATATCGCCAACAAATGCAACCTCTGCCACCATCGGATTGATCAGGGGCTGATCCCGGCCTGTGCCGACAATGTCTGCCTGGCGCACTGCATCAATTTTACTTCCTAAGAATTTTCAACACCTCGATCGCTGGTTCCGGTTCGGGCCGGACGGTGTGATCGAGATTCACATCTGCAGCGCGATTCTAAAAAGTTAATGTTGCTTATGGTTGGCAATATTGCTTAAATTCTAAAAATGAATCGATCGCTTCCAGATAAGTATACAAAAATCCTGCCCTGGCTTCACATTCTGGGTGCGGCGCTTGTGGCTGTTTTGACGGGACTATTCTCTGCGGTGCACAGCCCGTTGGGACAGGAGATATCTGCAGGGGAGAGTCCGGGGTTTGCCTGGATTGGTGCGAACCTCAGTTCCATTTTGGGATTCATCCTGGCCTATCTGGTATTTGTCTGTTGGCTTCAAATTAATCGGATGAGGCAATCGCCCCCATCCGCTAAAATTTTATCCATCCTGGTCTGTGCTGACGTGGCCGGGATTGCCCTCGTTGCCCTTTTGGTTTTTTTTCAGCAGGTGGATTTCCTGCCCTTGGTTCTAACGGTTTTACTGGTCTCCCTGTTGCTCCAAGCCCTCATCGGTTTCTGGCGTTCGGATCTATTCGAAGCTGATCGACCATCCGTCCTATCCCGCAAGTATTCAACCAACACCGGGCTTTTTCTGGTTTTATTGTTTGTTATGGGTGCCGCCATTTCTTTTCTCGATCCTTCCTGGCGCCGGTTGTCGGATCAGGTTTTTCTGGATTCGGATGGGGAGTATTTTTTACGATACCTCTTTCCGCCCGTGCTGTCCGGCGTTGCCACTGTTTGGTTTGGCTTCGGCATGGCGATTATTATACTTGGCTTGCGATGGTTGCAGGTTAGAATAAGTGATCGGCAGGGCGTCTACAGGTTTTTTAATTTTCTAACATTTTTTTCACTGGTGGGGGCGTTTACTGCCTTTTTGCTTGTGACGCTATATTATGCGATACCCTGGCAAATAAATCATCTGAATTTAAGACCCACTGTCTGCCAGCTGTTCCTTTTTTTAAGTACGGCCGGTGGTATTTTGTTTTCAGCTGTGTTCTACAAAATTGTCCCTCATATGCCCGAATCTCAAGCAATGGAGTGTGATTGGGGTCGTTGCACTGACCCTGGGGGCAATGTTTATACTCCCGGCCACCTGGTTTTTGTTGTCCTGGCGCAAAAAAAATAGCTGGTTATATCTTTTAATCCTCACCCTCGGCGCCAGCGTAATTATCGGCTACCTGGTTTTGTTCGGAGATTTCTTTAACCCCTGGTTTACCGCGTTTTCCTACCTCAAGGGCGCTGTTTTAAAAATACTATCGGTGGTGCTGGCCGGAGCCGGTGTTTTGGTCTTCGAACCGTTTTTTTCTTTCACCTCCCAATCCTCATTCACCTACCGGAGGCCTGCGATAATCCTGACCGTCGCCGGAGTACTCGGATTTGTGCCATTTTATACCCTCGGAAAATATCCCGAGGTCAAGGTTGCCGTTCTGCAATACAATGAACTTGCACGCGTGGATGCTACCTTCGCCCGAGAGGTTGTCAATACCTTGGGGCTGGGGACCTGGATTCACCTGGGGCAACGCCCGCCCCAAAACGGCTCTCCCCACCCCTGGCCCCAGCCCTGGCGGCTGGAAAAGTCCCATCCGTCGCTTTTGCCGGCTAATTTCAATTTGCTGGTCATCGCCGTGGATGCCCTGCGGGGCGATGCCTTTCACTCCGCCGGTTACCGCCGCAACCTGACTCCGTTTCTGGACCGCTGGGCCAGGGAAGAAGGGCTGTCTTTTCGGCGTGCCTACAGCCTGGGCGGCGGCTCCTTTGCGGCTTATCCCTTTCTGGTGGCCGGTCGAAGCCGCTTTGAACTATACGGCCCGGGTTTATATGAGCAGAATTTATATCTCAAAATCGCCCAGGCCGAAGGAATTCAACATTACATGCTGATGAAGGGGTTTGGTCCGCGCAATATCTATCCACCGGATATTGCGGTCACCGAGCTTGCCATTCCCCGTGGGCTCAGCGACCGGCGTTCGGCCACCGCCGAGGAAGTGTTTGAATCCGCCCGCAAGGCAATTCAGGTGCTGCCGGCAGACGAGCGATTTTTGTGTTTCTTGACCCTTATGGATGTGCACAATGATTTGTGGAAGAAGGAAGGCGGAGTTGACTTTGGCGATATGCCCAGAGATTTATATGACAACAATTTATCCTATTTGGACAGCGCCATGAGCCGCTTTATCGCCTGGCTCAAAGAAGAAGGAATTTATGACCGAACTGTTATACTCTTTACCTCCGATCACGGCGAGCAATTCTGGGAGCACGGCGCCAGCCTGCACGGGCACACCGTTTACGAAGAGGAAATTCGGATACCGTTAATTCTGGTCTCCCACGCCATTCAAAAAAGATTTAAAGGTGTGCCGGTGATCGCCGCCGACATGGCCCCGACCATTGCCGATCTGGCAGGCTATTCGGTTAATCCGCCTTATGATGATTCCCACATGGGGATTTCCCTTCTCCCGCTAATCACGAAGAATGACAGGGCGCGCTATCTCAAACGGGATGTGGCCGGAAGGGCGTCATTCAAGCGCTGCTATTTTCTGTATCGGAACTGGGAGTGGAAGCTGGTATATCTTGCGGAACTGGATCTTTTGCAACTCTTCAATGTGAAAAACGACCCACCGGAGAAAAGCAACTTGCTTGATGAAGAGCCCCGGTTGGCTGCCGAACTGGAGCAAGAGCTGCTTGAGTACCTCAAAACTGTCGAAGGCAAAACCTATCGTTCTTTATTTTCCAAACAATAAAAGCATGTATTTTTAAATTGGCGCTCTTAATCCAAATTTTTACCGATTCAATTAATTGTAAAGGGCCTTTAAAATAAAGGAAAATAACGTTTCATTTTTTGGAATTGATCTCGCTTTTTGTATCTTGCTCTGCCCGCATAGGCATATATCTTCCAACGATCATTGCGATAATAACCGCCAGGTAAATGCCGCCCATGGCGGCTTCGAATACCGCTATCTTAACTGATATCACAAATCCTCCCAAATTCTAGATATGTCGATGAATTTGACAACGGACCAGCTACGGGTGTAATTAATGGTTTATCCTAGGGGCGATTAGGGTTAAACTCTCTTCCAGGTAGAAACGTGCATGGTGCTTACCGGGTGAAAGACGGATTTCGCCGACCGGCAGTTGCAAGGGCTACGAGGTGCAAGGGCGAAACCCTCAGGTGTAAAATGCAACCAATACTATTCATCTCGAGCTGCCTCAGCCGATACTGCAACGGCTTGGCCTGGCACTGCGGTCCTGCTCGCAAGGAGATAGGCAATGAAATCATCCAAATTTCCATACTCAATTGTGTTTATAGTCGTTTTCGTAATTATAGGATTTTTTGGAAGCGGCCATGTTGTTTATAGCGCCTCGGCGGAGGAAATAATTTCTATTGCAACGCAAGAGTATTCTCCCTGGGCAGGGAAGAATTTGAAATTCAATGGATTTGTCAACCACGTGATTACGGAAGCATTTCGTCGCAAAGGCTATTCTGTCAAGTTTACATATCTCCCATTTAGAAGAGGTGTTATAGAAACTAAAGATGGGCAATATTCGGCTCTGTCCTATGTTTATTGGAGTAAGGATAGGGAAAAAGAATTTTATTTAAGCGAACCAATCAATGAGGAGAAAATTGTTTTTTTTCATTTAAAAACAAACCCAATGAAAGATTGGAAAACCTTAGAAGATCTGAGATATTACAAAATTGGAGCGACAAGAGGATATACGTATACGAAAGCGTTTTGGGATCTGGCAAATACAAAACGCTTAAGGGTTGATGTAGCAGACTCCGATATACAAAATTTTAAAAAACTTTTCAATGGAAGGATTGGTCTTTTTCCATCTGGTTTAGTGAATGGATATAACCTACTTCAAAAGGAGTTTGATGTCAGCAAATCACATTTGCTATCATATCATCCAAAACCATTATCTAAAACAACGGGACACCTGGCGTTTACAAGGAGTGGAAAAAATTCTGAAAACCTCCTGCGGATTTTTAATCAAGGGCTTGCTGAACTGAAGAAAAAGGGATTATACGATCGCTTCGTGGTTAATTTAATAGAAGGTAAATACCGTCAATGAAAAACTTGCCGGTCGGTACCGGATCAAAAATTGCGGCTGCGATGTAATGAGGTGACGAATGCAAAATATAGAATCATATAAACCGCGCTCAATTTCCCGAACGCTTTCAGCTGGTTTAATCATTACGCTTGTTCTGGTGGCCGGATTGAGCCTGGGTGTGAATTTCATTCTCTCCTCCCGCGAGGCCAAAGCCGAATTGGAAACAAGAGTGGAAGAATATACTTCTGCGTTAACAGATGCTTTAAAAGTTCCGCTGTGGAACTATTCCGAAGAGACGATTGAGGCGATCTGTGCATCCTATGCCCAAAACGAGTTTATTGCCAAATTATTGTTAGAGGATCAAAAAGGCTCTGTATTATTTAAAAAAGAAAAAGTTGATCAACAGCTCGTTGTCGCGCGATCAAAGGATATTCTCTATGAAGGCAAACTTATTGGCCGTGTCCATATTGCATTGGCTTCAGGCTATTATACCGCCGTTAATCGACAGCTATTCCAGTCATTTGGCCTGACCATCGTTATCATGATCGGGACCCTGCTGGTGATGACGAGTGTCCTGTTGCGGCAGTTCTTAAAAAAGCCGATGTCACGGTTTATCAAAATGGTCGACACGTATGCCGCCGGTGAATCCGATGCGTTCAAACAAGGCATCCCCTACAGTGAGTTTGCTCCCCTCGTCGATGTGCTCGATGAGATGGGAGAAAAGATCGCATCCCAGATGAGATCGATCAGGAAATTGAACGAAGATTTAGAAAAGCGGGTGGAGGAGCGAACCGCGGAGCTGAGTAAACTGTCGGAAGCTGTTGAGCACAGCCCGGTCACGGTGATGATTACCGATAAAAATGGAACCATTGAATATGTCAACCCGAGCTTTAGTGAAGTGACCGGTTATTCCGCAAAAGAGGCAATCGGACAAAATCCACGCATTTTAAAATCAGGGACTCATCCCGATTCATTTTACAAAGAACTCTGGGACACCATTCTTTCCGGAAAAACCTGGCGGGGTGAGTTTCTCAACCGCAAGAAAAACGATGAAGAATTTTGGGAAAGTACTTCTATTTCAGCCATCAAAAATGACCAAGGCGAAATTACCCATTTCGTTGCGGTGAAGCAAGATATCACCGAACGAAAAAAGGCCGAGGAGGAAATCAAAAATTCCCAACAGCGCATGGCACAAATTATTGACTTTCTGCCGGATCCCACCTGGGTGGTTGATAATGAAGGTAAGGTGGTCCGTTGGAACAAGGCTATTGAAAAATTGCTGAATGTAAAAGCAGAGAATATGGTTGGCAAAGGCAATTATGAGCATGCGTTGCCGTTTTATGGTGAAAGAAGACCCGTTTTAATTGATCTGGTTCGAAATTGGCAACCCGAATATGAAGAAAAATATCTGTCGGTTAAAAAGGAAGGTAAAATCCTGATCTCCGAATCGTACCATGAACATTTAGGTGATGGCGGTATATATCTTAGCGCCACTGCCGGTTTGCTTTACGATGCCGCAGGGAACATCACCGGTGCCATCGAATCGCTGCGGGATACCACCGAGAGCAAGCACATGGAAGCGGATTTGAGAGGCAATGTTGAAGAACTGGAGCTGTTTAATAAGTTGGCGATTGGACGTGAAATAAAGATGATCCAACTCAAGGAAGAAATAAATGAATTACTGGATCAATTGGGCCAGAGTGAAAAGTACGAGATTGTTCAATAACATAAGGAGGACAGAAGATGTTTAAAGAAGAAAGAGAAGAGCTAAAATTCGACTGGAGCATGATTGGCAATATCGGGGAAGGTCGCCCCAATCTTGGGGATACCATGGATGTGAGTGTTTACCGGCTGATGCAGTTTACCCTGAGAGATGTGCTCATAAAAAAATACGATGCAGAAACCGCAGACAGGATATTTTACGAGGCCGGCAAGCATGCCGGCAAAGAGTTTTGCAAAGAATTGATCACCAAAAAAGATGATTTTAATGAATTTGTTGTCGAACTGCAGGAATTGCTTAAAAAACTCAAAATCGGCATATTAAGAATAGAAAAAGCCGACCTTGAAAAAATGAACTTCATGCTGACCGTGGCTGAAGATCTGGACTGCTCCGGCCTGCCGGCCAGTGATGAGACCATCTGTACCTACGATGAGGGCTTTATTAGCGGGTTGCTGTCTGAGTACACCGGGAAAAAGTTCAGCGCCAAGGAAGTCGATTGCTGGTGTTCCGGCGATCGAGTTTGTCGCTTTGAAGCTAAAGCAGTCGCTTAAGGGATAAACGGATGCTCAAAGTAAAAGAAGAAGATATCGATAGGATAACGGAAGCATTTTATCTGATTTTGAGAGGCAAAAAGCCGACACCAATCAAGTTGCCCGAAGATTATCCGGACAATGAAATCAAGCAGGCGGTAGGCTATATTAACAAATTCATAAACGAATATAACAGCAGTACTGATTGGATTTACAACTTATCCAAGGGGCGATTTGAATTTTGAGGCTCCCAAAGGAAAACTGTTAATTCTGCAATCGCTTAAGAACCTGCAGGCGAGTTTAAAACATTTGACCTGGGCGACCCAACAGATCGCCATGGGTGACTTCAGCCATGAAATCGATTTTATGGGGGATTTTTCAGCGGCTTTCAACAGCATGACTCAGCAATTAAAAGATTCCTTCAGCGAACGAAAAAAAGCGAATGAAGCCCTTCAGGACCAGATCAATGAACTGAATGATGCCCGCCGGGCCATGCTGAACATGATGAAAGATCTCGATGAGGCCAGAAACGAAGCCGAAGATGCCACCAAAGCCAAGAGCGAATTTTTAGCGAACATGAGCCATGAAATCCGCACCCCCATGAATGCCATCATGGGGATGGCGCATCTGGCCATGAAAACCGACCTTACCGCCAAGCAGTATGACTATCTGAAAAAGGTGGATATCTCCGCCAAGTCGCTTTTGGGTATCATCAACGACATCCTGGATTTTTCCAAGATCGAAGCCGGCAAAATGGACATGGAGTCCGTGGATTTCCAGTTGGAGGATACACTGGAAAACATTTCAACCCTGGTTGGCATTAAAACCCAGGAAAAGGGGCTGGAGCTGCTGTTTAAGACCGATCCATCCGTGCCGAGGGCGCTGGTCGGTGACCCCCTGCGGCTGGGTCAAATTCTCATTAATTTATCAAACAACGCCGTCAAATTTACGGATACGGGTGAGATTGTCGTCGCCACTGAACTGGTCAAACAAGACCAAGCGCAGGTCACCTTAAAATTTTCGGTTCATGATACCGGCATTGGCATGACGGCGGAACAGGCCGCCAAGCTGTTTCAACCGTTTGCCCAGGCAGATTCCTCAACGACCCGCAAATATGGCGGCACCGGCCTGGGGTTAACGATCAGCAAACGGCTGGCAGAGATGATGGGCGGGGAAATCTGGGTGGAAAGCAACCCCGGCCAGGGCAGCACCTTCAGTTTTACCGCCAACCTGGGCCTGGGGAAAGAGAGAGCCAAAAAACGCTTTCAAGCCTGCATCCGAACTGCGCGGCATGAACGTTTTGGTGGTGGATGACAACGCCACTTCACAGGAGCATATTGCAGGAAATGCTGGAATCTTTTTCCTTTGAGGTCTCATTGGCATCCTCCGGGGAGGAGGGAATCACCGAACTTGAAGCCGCCAATAAAGATAAACCATTTGAGCTGGTGATCATGGATTGGCAGATGCCGGGGATGGACGGCATCGAGGCTTCCAGGCGGATTAAAGACCATAAAGGGTTGAGCAAAATTCCACCGATTATACTGGTGACCGCCTACGGCCGCGAAGAGGTCATGCAGCAGGCCGAACAGGTGGGACTCGAAGGCTTTCTCATTAAACCGGTCAATCCTTCGATGCTTTTTGACACGATTATGCAGGCCTTTGGCGAAGCGGTGCCCGAAACCTCACGGATTGCGCAGAGGCATGAACAAGAAGCCGAGGCTTTGAAACATATCCAGGGGGCCCAGCTGCTCCTGGTGGAGGACAATGAAATCAACCAGCAGGTGGCCAGGGAAATTCTTGAAGGCGCCGGTCTGAATGTTACCGTAGCCACCAATGGCCTGGAGGCGGTCAACGCCGTAAAGGAAAACAATTATGACGCGGTGCTCATGGATGTACAGATGCCGGTGATGGATGGGTATACGGCCACTCGCAAAATACGCGAGTGGGAAGGTGGAATGGGGAAGTCGGAAGTCGGAAGTCCGAATGCGGAAGGCGGAATAAAGGCAGAAGACAGAGGTCAGAATACAAATTCCGCATTCCCCATTCCGCATTCTGAATTCAAGAGCATTCCTATCATCGCGATGACTGCCCATGCCATGGCCGGTGATGAGGATAAAAGTTTGCAAGCCGGCATGAACGGCCATGTCACCAAACCCATTGACCCGGCTCAGCTTTTTGCCACCCTGCAGAAATGGATTAAACCAAGTGAAAAGCGAACGCAAATCCAACAACCGGAAGTTGATGTCGAGCGTCATGAAGCGGATAAGATGGTGCCGGAAGAAGATGAGCTTCCGGAATCTCTACCGGGATTTGATCTTGCCGCCGGTCTGGAACGATTGATGGGCAATAAGCGTCTTTACAGAAAGCTGTTGGTGGATTTTGGTACCAAATATATAAGGACATCCAGTGATATCCGCGAGGCATTAGATACAAAAGATTTTGAGCAGGCCCACAGCCTGGTGCACAATCTCAAAGGATTGGCCGGAAATCTGTCGGCCACAGACCTGCAGGCAGCCGCGGTGAAAATGGAAAAACTTGTCAAAGATATTGACCAAAATGCCCCGTCAGCCAAACAGCTGAATTTGGTACTCGCGGAGCTTGAAACTGTTCTCAATCAAGCCTTGGAATCGGTTCAAAGCCTTGGCGTATCCGGCGAAGAAAATATCTGTATACTATCCGCTGAAGAGCTTGCAGATATTCCCTCTGAATTATCCCGGGATATTGCTCAACGCATCCGCGATGCGGCGGAAATGGGAGATGTCACGACCCTCAATGCCATCGCAGAGGAAATTAAGACCCATTCAGAGGCCTGTGTACCGCTCAGCAAACAGATTATTCAAATGGCCGAGGACTTTGACCTGGATGGTATTCAAAAATTAGCGGATGCATTGGCTGCATGCTAATTATCCTATCTTAACAGTTTGAGGCAATAATACAGAATGATAACCATCGACCAGACCAAAAAGCCGAAGATACACACCCGCCGGATTGACATCGCCACCTATGAAGGGGGCTCTGAATCAATTATTGTTCAAGGGGTTTTGACAGATGAACGCCTGGCAGCTTCCTATCGTTCCACCGGTGAACCCCTCCCGCCGGGTACGGTTCATCATATGATCATCCGGATGGAAGTCCGGGGTGCTAAATTGGTCATTGAGGATATCGAGGTCGAGATGCCGACGGTGCCCATGCCGGAATGCCGGGAGACCCTTGATTCGCTCATACCCCTTAAGGGGTTGCCGATTGTTTCCGGTTTTACCAACCGGGTCAAGGACCTTGTGGGCGGAGCAAAAGGGTGTGCCCATCTGGTGGCCTTGATCACGGCCATGGCATCTGCTGCGGTTCAGGGTGCCTGGGCTGCGATGACAAGTAAGCCGAGAGATCCGGCAACATTTTTGCCGGGTGCCATGGAGAGAATTAAAGACACCTGTCGGGTCTGGCGTTCGGACGGGCCCAAGTTTAAAGAGATTGAGAAATAAGGAAAGATAGCTTCTCCGGTCATTCCCGCGCTGGCGGAGATGACGGGCTGCCCAATGGGCGCTCAGTTTTTATTTATTGGAATCAATTCTATTAAAGCGCTGCGTAATTCCTTCCATACGCGAAAGATAGGTAAACGTATTTTTTCCCGCCCAATTTTCATCTGGTAATTGATTTCTATGCTTTGCATAAAAATCGACCAAATCTTCGAAGGTATCCAGATCGTTCCAGCCGGGGAGGAGTTTCGTTTTGATGCCAAGCCTGGCAGCTCTTTTCAGGGTGATTTTCAGCACCGCTTCGGTACTCCAGGGGATATTCTCAAATAGCTCCGGGTGCGGTCGCTGCATACCGACAAGATAATAGCCGCCGTCATCACACGGTCCATATACAGCATCGACCTCGCCCGACATCAGTATTCGAAAGGATTGCTCGACAATGGCTCCCGGTAAATCCGGGGTGTCACTGTCAATTATAGAAACGGCATCATAACCCCGGGCCAGCTTTTCGATAAATACGTTGTTTAAGCGTTGACCCAGATCCTCCCCTTTTTGGGCAAAGAGTTTGAATCCGTTGCCGGTAATGCGGGCAAATGTCTCTCTGGCTTCGGCCGGTGTAAATGCGACTGCCAGATCGATTCCCTTAAGTTGGCCCATTTCCTTTATTCTGTCCTGCAGGAAGCATCGGAATAGATCGGCAGCTTGTGCAGGCGAAAAATGGGGCACGAGACGGGTTTTGACCTCACCCGGCCTCGGCGCTTTGGCAACCACTACTAAAAGCAAATTTTTTAGCTTTTGGTCCATTACAGACTCCATTGTACCCCGCATCCCCGGCAGCTTTTGGGCGGGGCTGGGGTCTGATGCCGTTTCCTGAAATTTTCATATTTAGAACCCGTCCAGATTTCTTCCAGGGAGTTTTTAAACACGTTCCCCAGGATAATGGAATCATAATCAACGGTGGCAAATGGGGAAATGCAACATGGCAGCACATTGCCGTTGGCGGTAACATACATCAGGGTCAACGGTCGATAGCACCTGCTCCATGGCAATCCGGCCTCTGCCTGCCCCTGCAGGCTCTCCACAGGTTCTGACAGGCCGGAAGCGTTAAACCGGATGCCCAGCTTGGCCGCCAGTTCCTGGCTTTTATGAATTAATTCCGATGATCCGCCTGCTGAATCCTGAAGGGTTTTTGCGGCCCGGGCCACTCCGTAGCCCCCATTATCCTGGAAATAAACCAGGCGCTGGAGATATACTTCATCGATTCCGATTTCTGCGGCGAGCTCTATCAGTCCCGGGATCTCGGAAATATTATCCCGGGTCCCTAAAAACCACAGGGACAGCTTCGGGTAAGCAACCTGGTGCTGTTTTTGAAGTATTAGAAAGGATTTTAGATTATCGATAATGCCCTCAAAGGCGTTACTGTTGCGAATTTTTTCGTAGCCTGTTGAACTGGCGGCATCCAGGGAAATGCGCAATTCGTCCAGACCTGCTGCGACGAGGTCTTGCTGTCGCTGACTGTTGAGAAGGATGCCGTTGGAGTTAAACAGGACATACACCTTGCGCCTTTTGAGGTGCCGGATGATTTCGGGCAGCTCTTTATTTAAAAGCGGTTCGCCGATGCCGTGCAGGTAGACCTGTTTCAGCTCGGGCACCTGATCTGTGATCCTGATTAATTCTGCCAGCGAAATATCCCGCTCCGGCTCCCAGCTGCCCCGGTATAAAATACATCCTTTGCACCTGAGGTTGCACCGGTTCGTCGTCTCTATGTACAAAATTTTCGGGAGTTGCAATTCTTGTTCTACTTCTGGCATTTAATTTTTTTAGCCTTCTAAATCGGCAACCGTTTTTAGCAATTACCGCTCGAGTAAGTTCGTGAGTTGGTAAGCTAAGGCATGTCCGCCGTTCAGGCATAACAGCTTATGAACTTATCAACTCAAGAGCCAAAGGGGCGTTTACGCGCCCGTGCCCCTAACAATGGTTGTGCAAATGCTCCCCGTTCGCAGCGGCTTGTCGGCGTTTGCCAGCCGCCCCGCCAGCTGTATCTTTTTGCCCTGGTAGATCGGGCAGTATTCATCCGGATCTTCAAGTTGGCCGCGCAGCTTTCGCCGGGCGGCGCAACCACCGCCGCAATTTTGAACATGCTCACAACTCATACAAAATTTAGGTGTGAGATGGGTTTGCTTAAATAGCGGGCTGTCAAAAACAGCCTCTTTTTTATCCGCCAGGTCGTCGATGGAAAGATCCGATTCGGGCCAGTAAACGCAGGCCTTTAGCTTCCGGTCCGGAGTGACTCGCATGCTGCGGCCGCCACAGGGGGCGCCTTTTAAACCGTTGGTTCCCAAAAAAGTATTCACCAGCGGCTCCGATACGGAAATGATTTCACTCTGATCAAAAAGAATCCTGTATGCTTCCCAGTATTGCTCGAAGCTCGGCATATACTCTTCAGTGTACATGGGCTGGTAGGCGTTTACGCGAAAATTGGAGCCGAATGATGCGGCCAGCCGGGCGATGTCTCCCAGATCCGTATAGTTGCGATTCATCAGAACTGCCAGAATTGAAACCCGGATGCCAAGCCGCCGGCAGCGCTCGATGCCCGCCATAATTGTTTGCCAATTGCCTTCGCCGCGAAACTTATCCTGACGGGCCTGATCCGGGAAATCCACTGAAAATTCCAAATCCCCGAAATATTTGAGCTCCTCATCAGGGGTGATCGACAGCGTATAGCCGTTGGAAGCCAGGGTCATTTTAATATCGCGGCTGTGAAGGTAGTCCAGGATTTGAAAATATTCCGGGTTTAACCCGTTTTCACCGGTTCCAAACCCGATGGAACTGATCTCAAGGCTATCGCAGACCTTCCGGACATCGGCCAGGGTCAGATCGTAGATTCGATTTTGATCACGGTAGCAATGGGCACAGTTTAGGTTGCAGTTACTTGTAAGGCCTATTCCAAGGGAAATCATGTTTTCACTCCAAATCTATATAGAACCGAAAAACCAAATTACAAATCCCAAATTACAAATAATATCCAATGACCAAAATTCCAAATCACAAACTCCGGATTACTACTGAATACGCTTATATTCTTGTTTCGGTCATTGAAATTTCGAGTTTGGAATTTATTTGTGATTTGGTGCTTGTGTTTTGAGTTTTTGTTTATTCAGCAATAACCTAATCGTTAACATGCTAATTACTCAAACTTTCATAAAAAGGTATTTTAACGGCACCAGGAACATATAATATGTGGCCAAAATCGTTCCGCGAATGGTTCCGGTTACTTTTGACTCACCAATACGTTTGCGATACCTGATCGGTACACTTTGAATTTTCAGACCATTGCGGGCGGCTTTGACCACCATTTCCACCGGCCAGCCATAAGTCATCTGCTCCATGTTCAGATCGCGTAAGGCCTGGGCTTTGATGGCGCGAAACGATCCGATATCGGTTATGGCGGCACCGTAAAGAAGCCGCAGCAAAAAGACGATAAAGCGGTTTCCCAGCCGGCCGTGAAGCGGCATGGCGCCTTTTTCGAGGACGCCTGTAATGCGGCTGCCGATCACCAGATCCGCCCGATTATCCAGGACCGGGCCGGCGATAGTTAGCAACTGCTCCGGGTCATCACTGCGGTCGCCGTCCAAAAATACGATGACATCAGCCTCTGCAGCGGCTATGGCACCGGCCAGACAGGCTGATCCATAGCCGGGCCGTGGTTCCTGGATGACCCGCGCCCCGGCTGCAGATGCTTGCCGGGCCGTATGGTCGGTGGACCCGTTGTCAACAACGATGATCTCGTGAACCTGTTCAGCGGGAACAGCTCTGACCACATCTCCAATGGCCTGCTCTTCGTTGAAAGCCGGAATAACGACGGATAATTTCATGATACTGGTCTCTGGTCACTCGTCACTGGTGTCTTGTCGCTGGCTGCTGGTTGTGATACGGGTTTCGGGTTGCGGGTTGCGTGGTGACAACCAGACGGATCCGAACCCGCCCAAAGGCCGGCGGGCAAGAGCCCCAATCCGCATTCCCAATTCCGAATTCATATGCATTCTTTCACCACGGATTTTCACGGAATTACACAGATGCTAAATAACTTTTAAACTCAGTCTAAAATTTTAATTTCCGTGTTTTTCCGTGTCGTTCCGTGGTTAAACTCTCCTTGTCTGTTTACTTCAGAGGCTCCTGCGCATTCAGCGCCCAGTTGTATTCAAGCCATTTGATTTTGGGCTTTTGCTCCACAAAGGTCAGGGCGCTCTCATTTAGGTATGGTTTTATAAAGTCCAAAACCGATCCCGATTTATACTCGAAATCGCCGGCAAACCAGTCAAACAGCTTGGATAGATGGAGTACATTTTTGGCAGAATCGATTTGAGTTCCCCGCGCGGAGTTTATGTATTTGCGCGTTTCCTCTTCCAGCTTGGCCTGCACATTATCTTCGGTGTAGGCCGACCGGGGCAGCGGCGGACAACCGGAAGAGGCGCAGATGATGGCAAAATGAATCCGGGGCTCCTTTAACTGCTTGCGCAGGATTTCGTGCTCAATATCGTCCTGGCTCAATTGCTTGCCAGCCACAGTGTGCTCCCGGGTGGTAAAAAATTTGGTGCCGGTCCAGACCCCGGGCACGAAGGTTTCGCGCACACTTTTTTTGGGCTTCCACTTGATTACTTTATCAATGGTGACCGCGTTGTAGGCATTTATCCAGAAGGCCAGTTGCCCGTTGCGGGACATGGAATCTGTTTGAGCTGTTTTCAGTGACGCCATATACCTTTTGAAAGATTGATCGCCGGCAATGCCGTTGTAGTCTACCAGGCCCTGATTGTTAACATGGGTATTTAGAACCCGGTCAAAAATTGAATGATCAAAACCGGCGGCAGACACCGACGGGTAAAGGCCGGCTAGTAATATTATTGATATAGTTAAAATGATTGCACTTTTTTTCATTATCAAACCCCCAATATTTCTTTTTTTTTAGGGTCGAATCCCATATCGGAAATTTTTCGCGACGCGTTGTATTTTCTAAATATAAATCCGGCTGCCAGAAGTGCAAACAGGGGCAGGTATTCGACCAGCAAAATCCAGGTGGGCATAATCCCCTGGGGTGAGGTATATTTTAAATAGGACAGGGTTACGGTGCAGGTGAATAACAGCCAGGCCGCACTGGGATAAATTGCCAGGAAAGGGATGATCAGGATAACATACCAGGGGTGAAGCGAGGCCGGCATCAGGATCATCAACAATCCAGTTAGAAAATACGCATACCATAATATTTCAATAGCTTGTTTGTTTTTGAAAAAAACCACCAGACCGGCAATCCCCAGAAAGATGATAAAAACAAGGGATAACAGGTAGTAATCAATCCCCGGAATCAGCCGCATCAGAAGGTATTTTAAGCCTAAATTGAAACTTTCGTACGGATTTTTGAGATAAACAGGTAAAAAGCCGGATATTTTATTACCCGCTCCGATGAATGGCAGATAAAGCAACAGGATGGTCATAAAAAATGCAAGAAGGCCTTTGAATCGGTCTCTATGATTTAAAAAGGCCGCCAGCAGGAGGGCGGGATACAGTTTCACCGCAGCCGAGAGGGCCAACATGAAAACTCCGGGTATCTTTTTATGAATGCAAGACAAATACAGGGCCGCTACCATCAAAAACACCGTCAGACCCTCAAGATGACCGCTATAAGCGATTTCAAATATGACCAGGGGATTCCAGGCATAAATGATGATCCGCGACCTGTTTAAACCGTGATGCTGGAGCAAGGCAGCCAGCACCAGCACGGTCAATGTATCAAAAAGCACCATGATGCCTTTAAAGCCGATGACACTGTCACCCACCAGGGCATGAGAAATCCGGAAGAATACCTGGGCACCTGCCGGGTAGAGGGTCGGATAGTCTTTGCGGTTGATGTTCGGGTATATCCGATCATCCCGCATGGTTTTCAGTTGATCGGCACCCGGCGGATAGTGGTAAGGATTAATCCCGTTTTGTTGGACGCGTCCGTCCCAGATATAGCGGTACATGTCCTTTGACAGCACTGTCGGATCTGCAGGGATTAGGCTCAGTCTGAAAATAATGGCGGACAGGATGATTATACCGATCAAAATCCGGGAGGTTGCCCCATTGGGAATTGTTTTTAGAACCAGGACCACACCAACCAGATACAGGACGCTTAAAAACCCGAACATGACAACATAAAACTCAATTTCCGATAGCCCTGAAAAACCCGGGACTAGACCGTGTATTCTGAAATTTACCAGGTAGACCGCAGCAGATAAAATCCCCAATCCGGCAATGGCGGCCAAAACCGCCCGGGGATTCAATTTCCTGATCTGTTTATGACTGGGTTTTTCCATATCCGTGCTTGACCGAAAGAAAAAAGACGTAGAAAAATCCTGAGGTGTAAATAAGCAGGAAGGGGCTGAAGAGGTATTTGCTGAAGAATAAAAACATCACCAGCCCGGCCAACGAATAAACCCCCAGAAAAAATTCGAGGATTGAAATGGCGTTCAAAGGGATTGAATAGTGCTTTGAATGCCAGGTGTCACCTTGTTTTTTGATGCCGTACTTGGGGGTGCGGACAAAACCGCTTTTGATATTAAAAAATGCTTCAAGCACAGCCTTGGTGTTGTTTACCGCTATTCCGGTCCCCAGGCACATGAGAAACGGCAGAAATTTGATCCTGCTTTTCCAGTCTTTGTAAAGAATTCTTTGCGAAAACAGATACATAGTCGATGGCCCGCAGGTTGCCAGACACAAGCAGGGTGAAGATCATGATCGGAAATGCAAGGGTGTCAGAAAACCATTGAGAGTACAGCATCGGTATGGACGTGAGCACCACCAGAAGCATCATCGGATGGACCATGTAGTGGGTCAGGTGCAAAAAGGCCTGGACCTTAACCAGCAGTGAAACATCTGATTTAAAAAGTTGGCCAAGATTTTTTTTGGCCGTCTGGATGGACCCCTTGGCCCAGCGATGCTGTTGGGATTTAAAGGCATTAATGGTTACGGGCACCTCCGCGGGACAGACAACATCGGTAACAAACTTTAGTTTCCAGCCTTTGAGCTGAGCGCGGTAACTCAGATCCAGATCTTCAGTCAGGGTGTCGGCTTGCCAGCCACCGGCATCTTCGATGGTTGTTTTGCGCCAGATACCGGCCGTCCCGTTAAAATTCATAAAAAAACCGCTCCAGGCGCGCGAGGCCTGTTCAACTCCGAAATGCCCGTCGATTCCCATCGATTGCGCCCGCGTGAGAAGGGAATAGTCGCTGTTGATATGGCCCCAGCGGGTTTGAAGCATTCCAATATCGGGGTCTGTGAAATACGGAATCGTTTCTTTTAAAAAATTGGGGGTGGGAACAAAATCGGCGTCAAAGATTCCCACAAGTTCGCCTTTGGCTGTTTTGAGGCCTTCTTTAAGGGCGCCCGCCTTAAAGCCGATGCGATTGTCACGGTGGATATATTGAATATCAAAGCCCCGGTCTTTCATTTGTCCGGCCGCAGCCCGGGCGATACCAACGGTGTCGTCGGTGGAGTCGTCCAGAATTTGGATTTCAAGCAGTTCCCGGGGGTAATCAAATTGGCAAATCGATTGGATCAATCGTTCAACCACATAGCGTTCATTGAAGATCGGCAGCTGAATAGTGACCCGGGGCCAATCCTTGACGGAATAAATACGGTAAAAATTACGTTTAATAGCGGCATGCTGCTTTCAACGCTTTGGGGCGTTTCAAACGATAAAATATCATCAGCAAATAGCAGTTCATGCCGTAGGTAAACAAAGATACCAGGGCAAACAGATAAATTGTCAGGCAGACGTATTGAATGTTGTCCGTCATAATTCAATCAGAGTTGTTATTAGAAGCCATCTCAAATTTTTGATGCGGCTCCAAGTCCACTGGTTGATGACGCAGCAGAGAGCTGAAATCTTTTATGGCTATTAAGCATAGTCTTAAATTTAGATGAAAACTTACATGGTAGAAATTAGAAGTCATCATCTGCCATATTTGAGATAACTTATAGAAGTATGTCAAATTGCAGGGTTAAACTCAATGGGGTGTAGTCTGTATTTTATATTGATAAACACATTAGAAGAAATTTAGCGAATTTTCCGGTCTGGGCATTTTATCCCTTACGGGCGATGATCGTTACCATTCCATTGCGGGTATCAAATGTTTCAACTTCAAATCCGATTTTAAGCAAACATGCTTTGGTCCAATCAGGCGGGATGCGCAGTTTCCTGTAAAAGCCCTTCTTCAATTGCCATTGGTCATTTATTTTTTCATAGATAACATCGTGGACCTTTACGTGGTCTTTTTCATATTCCAGGAAACAGGTAAAGATAAGATTGGACTCGCTTCTCACCGGTATGAAGCGATCCAGGTCCTTCAACGCAATAGGTCAGATCTCTGAATGAAAGTACCAATCGGCCGTTGTTTTCAAGCGCCTGGTAAACATTTTTTAATAAACCGTGAACGTTTTGAAGGGAATCAAGGTGGGTCAGTGTGTCGCCCATGCAAACAATCAATTCAGTATTTTCCGGGCGGTGTTCGCTAAAATTCAGCAGGTTATCTTCTATGGTTTCGATCGGAAGCTCTCCGGCGCTTTTTTCCAGGTCCGCCAGCAGGTCGCGGCAAATATCTATTGCAATGACCTTGAATCCCGCTTCGGCAAGGGGAATCGACTGGAAACCGCATCCGGCACCCAGATCCATTGCGACGCCGGATAAGGCCGGGCGCAAACCGTGATCCAGGAAAAACGTTCGATTTTCTGCAAATTTCCCCTCTAGTCCACCATAAATCCAGGAATAATAAGGAGCCAGCAGATTGTCATAGTGTCCTTTGACGTCGGCCATCTCGTCGCCTCCCTGGGCTTGTTATTTAAACACGAAGGTCACGAAAGAGATAAAAAAATGGTGTCGGGTGTCTGCCATCGGGCAAACACCGAACACCATTTAAACAAACTGTCTTTCGGCGGTTTATTCGCCACCACCGTATTTAAAGGAGAGATTTACCCGGGTGCGAAATGCCGACACCTTGCCGTTTTCAACTTTCATATCCAGCTTGGAAACCTCTGCAACTCTCAGATCTCTAAGGGATTCGCCGGCTTTTTCAACTGCATTTTTAGCAGCTTCTTCCCAGGAATTTGGGCTGCTTCCCACCAATTCAATAACTTTGTAGACACTGTCAGCCATGTTTGCCTCCTTTCTTGTTGCGCGTCACAGCAGCGCAATTTTTGGTTTCCGTTCAAGCAGCGGTCGGTTGCGGATACTCCTTCCACTGCCACCTTTTGTCAATGAAGGACAATAAAACTCCGGGTTCAAGAAATGTTTGAGTGTTTATGGTGGTTGTTCAAAACGTTTCGTTTAGCGGACGTTTTTTTATAGTACCACTTATACCCGCTTTTCGTATGTCGGATTTTTTTTTAAAAGCGGTATTAATCAAGAATATGAAAATCGAAAAGGACATTGGCCAATCGCAAGAAGAGATCATACTCAATTCCGGATAGCGCGACGGTACGTGTTGAATTGAATCATTAAAACATGGGAAAAGAATTGAGCACAGCCGATAAACTAAACAATGAAATTGGTAAAGTCAAGTTTGAAAATAGTACTTGCCATAGATTCAAATTCTTTATATCTATATCAGTTTACAAACAAGGAAAGGTAGAATTGGATGAAATCTGAGACTTCGATTAGCAGATCGGTACCTGATCTTTCGATAAATACGGATGACATTTGTAATGTTATCCTTGCTGCCCAATTGCCAAGTGGCGAGATTCCGTGGTGTGAAGGTCAAAAAACCGATCCCTGGGATCACGTTGAAGCCGCCATGGGGCTCAGCGTTGGCGGTTATTTACCCCAGGCCCGGCAGGCCTTTGAGTGGATGGCCCAAAACCAGAATGAAGACGGGAGCTGGTTTTCAGCCTATATGCAGGGGGTGCCCGAAGACAAAACCCGGGATGCCAACATGTCCTGCTACATTGCGGTGGGGGTGTTTCACCATTACCTCATAACAGGGGATCTCTCTTTTTTAGACCAGATGTGGCCAACGGTATCGGCTGCCATTAATTTTGCCCTGGGTCTCCAGACGCCGGACGGAGAGATATACTGGGCCATCAGCCCTGAAGGGCAAGGTGGATCCGATGGCGCTTTTGACCGGATCGAGTTCAATTTACATGAGCTTGAAATGTGCCCTGGCGATTGCGAAAATACTGGGACATCAGATGCCTGCCTGGCATTCGGCTTTAAACAAGCTTGGGGACGCCATTCGAAATAAACCCCATCTGTTTAATATGACCAAATCCCGTTTTTCCATGTACTGGTTTTATCCGATTCTTGCCGGTGTCCTAACCGGAGCAGATGCCCAGAAGCGAATCGATAAATACTGGAAAAAATATATGATTGAGGAACGGGGGGTTCGATGTGTTTCTGATGAACCCTGGGTGACCATTGCCGAAACTTCCGAGCTGGTCATTGCCCTGGCAGCCATGGGAAACCATAAACTGGCCGAAATCGTGTTCAGCTGGATTGTCGACCGACGATATGATGACGGATCCTACTGGTGCGGCTTCACCTGTCCCGACATCATTGTCTGGCCGGAGGACAAAATTACCTGGACCAACGCCGTGGCCCTCATGGCCGCCGATGCCATTTACAGTCTGACACCCGCCGGTCAATTGTTCAGCCATGGGTTCTGGAGAACTTTGATTTCAAATGAATTAATGAGTCGTCAGTAGTCCGTGGTCAGTGGTTTGCAAACAACCGACCACATACAACTGACAACATACATTGAGCGCTTACGCTCAATCAGGATTATTCATTGAGAAGAGATCACCGTCCATTCTATCTCAAAAAAATCTACCTGAAATTCCAGGAGTTTTACGTCAACCACTTCCTGCGCCCCCAGCTTGAACACCTTGGTGAAGGCTTCACCTTTATGAAGCCCTGGCATGTCGAATTGTTTGGTGCCCCCATCGAACTGGGTGATTGTGTCAACGTGGTGGCCTCATCCGATAAAAAGGTACGGCTTGCCATCTGGTCGGATCAAAAGGACAAAGGGCGCATTCAAATCGGCAGCTACTGTTTAATTTGTCCGGGAGTGCGGATCGGTGCAGCAGATGAAATCACGGTCGGTGACAATTGTATGATAGCCAGTAACGCCTACATCACCGATTCGGATTGGCACGATATTTACAACCGAATCATAATGGGAGAAACCGCTCCTGTTAAGATCGAAAACAATGTCTGGATAGGCGACAGCGCCATTGTCTGCAAGGGTGTTGCCATCGGTGAAAACAGCATCATCGGTGCCGGGGCCGTGGTGGTGGACAGTATCCCTGCCAACTGCGTGGCGGCCGGCAATCCGGCCAGGATCGTAAAAGAGCTGAATGCCGGGGAAGCATTTACGACCCGGGCGCAGTTTTTTTCGGATCCGGACAAATTATTCCAGGGATTCGATCAAATGGATAAGGAACTTTTGCGAGGAAATTCTCTCCTTCACTGGCTGCGGTATCGCTTGTTTCCTAATAAAAAAGATTAGGGAATTGAGATTTCGGATTGTGGATTTCGGAATGTGGAAAAACAAATGTTTGGATGTCTGATTTTAATTTGTTAACCACCCCGGTTAAATATGCTTCGCATTTAACTGGGCAGGCGGAATTTTCACGGAGTTACCACGGAGATTTTATTCCGCCTTCGGCGGACGGCGGGTGGGAATTTCGGATTCGTCTGGCGCTCACCACGCAACCCGCAACTCGAAACGCGTAACCCGCACCACGCAACTCGGAGCAGTGATCGGCGACCAGCCTCAACCAACTTAATCAACCCAATCAACTCAATCAACTAAATCTTATCCAGTGCCTGTTCAAGATCTTGAATCAGCAAATCTGCCTTTTCCACCCCCACTGAGAGCCGAACGAGACTTTCGCTGATGCCTGCTTTGACGCGGTTTTCAGGGCTTAAGGCGACATGGGTATTGGTGATGGGCTGATTGGCCAGACTGGTTACCCCCCCCAGGCTGGTGGCCAGCTTGATTACTTTCAGGTGGTCCATAAAAAGTTTGGTTTGGTCGAAATCGCCGCTGACTTCAAAGCTGAGCATGCCGCCGAATCCCGTCAGCTGGCGTTGGGCGACGTCATGGTCGGGGTGGGAAGCCAGGCCCGGATAGTTGACGGTTTTGATTTTCGGGTGCTGCTCGAGGTAGGTCGCAATTTTCATGGCACTTTCATTATGGCGCTGGATACGCAGCTCCAGGGTTTGCATGCCCCGCAAGGCCAGAAAGGCCGTCATGGGGTCCATAATGCCCCCCAGGATTTTGCGATAGGTCCACAGCCTGTCATAGTGGGGCTGATTGCAGCAGGCAAACCCGGCGGTAATATCGTGATGCCCGCCGATATACTTTGTTGCGCTGTGAAGGACAATATCCACCTCCAGGTCGACCGGGTGCTGGTTAACCGGGCTAGGCAAAGGTTGAATCCAGCATGACCACGGCGCCTTTTTGATGGGCAGCCTGGGCCAGCGGCTTTATATCGGCCACCCGCAACAGGGGATTGGTCGGTGTTTCGAGGTAAAGGACCGCAAGGCCCCTGTCAATTTCGGCCAGAAGCTTTTCTGTTTTCCAGCAGTTTACAAAAACGGTTTCAACATTTAATTGCGGCAGGGTATCGTTTAAAAATTCAAAGGTGGCACCGTAAATTTCACGTGTGGCAACGATGCGGCTGCCGGATTGAATCTGGGCCATCAGGGCGGTGGTGATGGCCGCCATCCCCGATCCAAAGCCGAGGGCCCTGTCGTAACCCTCCATTTGAGCCAGTGCATTTTCAACGCTTACAACCGAAGGGTTGTGCCAGCGGGAATAAATATAACCGCTGTGATTTTGCACCACATCGATGAGTTCGTCCGAATTTTCAAATTTGTAAGTTGCTGTCAGATGGACGGGCGGAATGACCGGTTTGCCTTTCACGCGATTTTCTCCTTTCAAAAGCCATTAATCATCGCAAGATTATATATTACAGCCGGATGCAAAAGGCAATTTTTATTGAAAACCAAAATAGTGATTGACATAATTTCGAATAATAGATAAATAAAAAAGACCGGTCGGTATTTTAAATTATTTTATTTTTTCAGTAATCTTGTTCTGCAATGGAATTACAAACTTTCGATTTAAAATATTAAATCAGCAATTTGGCAATCAACTAATCAACTATTTAACTAACCAACTAAATTACCATGGCAACCAAAGGCACCCGCACCCGTCGCAACATCATCGAAAAATCCATGCAGCTTTTTTCCGTCAAAGGCTATTACAACACTTCTGTCAGTGATATTCTGGCGGCTGCCGACCTGACCAAAGGAGGGCTGTACGGCCATTTTGCCAGCAAAGAGGATATCTGGTATGCCGTCTACGATGAGGCCGTCGGCATCTGGAAGAGCATTGTCTTCAAGGGGATACGCAATAATTCAGATCCGTTGAGGCGAATTGAAAAATTTATTGAAAACGACATGCTGGATTATTTGGGCGCCGATGTTTTTGAAGGCGGATGCTTTTTCCTCAACATGCTCGTGGAACTCTCCGGTCAATCCGCCTCGATGAGTAAACAAATTTTACGGGGATTTGTCAGATTGTCCGGGTTGCTGCGCTCCTGGCTGGAGGAGGCCGATCAAAAAGGGATGCTGCAAGAAAACCTTGATCTTAAGGAAGTTTCTAATTTTATTATTATTTCATTAAACGGCGCAGCGGCCCTGTATATTTCCAGCAGGGATCGCAACATTCTGGATCATACCGTTCGGCAGCTGAGGTTCTACATCAATCAGCTGAAAAAAGTATAGCAGCCATCTCAAAAATGCATCTTACGTCCAATTGCTGCGTTGCGATTCGATTTGAAATGCTCACGTACTAACGTGTACGCTCCGCTTTCAAACCGAATCGACGCCTTGCCCTTGAACGCAAGCTACTATTTTTGCGATAGCTTCGAGTTTCTATAATTAGTGTTCTGTTTTGGAAATGCAGAAAATATGTAGAATTTTGTATAAATAAATACAAAATTATCGGATGAATTTAACTTATTGAATTCATCTTTTCTTTGAATCAAAATAATACCGACCGGTCTTGTTAAATAAAACTTTGGAAGGAGAAGGCGATGGCATTTGATCATTTACTTGCGGATCGAACCGGCAAAATGGGGGTGAACGTTATCAGAGAAATATTGAAGGTGGTCGCACAGCCCGGAATGGTGTCCCTGGCCGGGGGAATTCCAGCCCCGGAAAGCTTTCCCCTTGAGATTATTCAGGAGTTGACGGAGATTGTGGTCGAAAAATACGCTTCCGGGGCCTTCCAATATGGTCCGACGGAAGGATTCTGGCCCCTGAGAGAGGCCCTTGCAGATTATCTTAAAAAAAGAGACATACATGCCGGTGCCGGAGAAATTCTGATCGCCAGCGGGTCCCAGGGCGTGCTGGATGCCATTGGGAAAGTTTTAATCACCCCGGGTGACCGGGTGGCTGTTGAGGCGCCCACCTACCTGGGGGCGCTTCAGGCCTTCACCCCCTACGAGCCGGAATATGTGCAGATGGATACCGATGATGACGGGCTGATTCCCGGATCCCTTGAAAGGGTTCTGGCCAATGGCAACTTAAAATTTATTTACCTGGTGCCGACTTTTCAGAATCCAACCGGAAGAACCATTCCCCTGGAGACGGCGCCGGGAAATCGCGGATATCATTAAAAAATACAATGCCTTGCTGGTGGAGGACGATCCCTATGGTGAGTTGAGATACCGCGGCCGGGATATAACCCCCATCAAAGCCCTGGCCCCCGAAAATGTGGTTTATATCAGCACCCTTTCCAAGGTTTTCGCCCCGGGTCTCAGAATCGGGTTCTGTCATGCCCCCGAGCAGATCAGAAAATGGCTGGTCATCGTCAAGCAGGGCATCGACCTGCACACCAGCACCTTTAACCAGGCCCTGGCCGCCGAATACATTGCCGGAGGATTTCTGGAAAGGCATTTGCCGAAAATTATCGATCTGTACCGCCCCAAACAGGAAGCCATGCTTTCGGCCCTGGACACGTATTTCCCGGAGAGTTTCAAATGGTCGCGGCCCGAAGGCGGCATGTTTCTCTGGGTCGAGGGCCCGAAGGGCTTCGATATGGAAGATTTGTACTGGAAAGCGGTCAAGCGCAATGTCGCTTTTGTGCCCGGCAAGTATTTTTATACAACCCAGCAGGATGGCATCGAAACCATGCGGCTTAACTACACCATGGCCGATGAGGAAACCATCGATAACTCGATAAAAATACTTTCAGAGGTTATTAAGACTAGTTAGACTAAGCCGAGTGTACGATCCAATGACAATAAAATATATTCTCGCAAAGCCGCAAAACTCGCAAAGGTTGATATTATAATGTTTTTTTGTGTCTGAGTGCCTTTGTGGCCATTTTTCTGGCTATTCCGAGTTAGGATTTTAAGGAGGGCTTCAATCATGATCGTTAAATCCGGGGAAGGAAAGACAAAGGAATTTTTGGGTGTGTCGTTTGATGTCCTGGCGGTCGGCGAAATGTCGATGGTTACAAAGATGAATTTCAAAAGAGATATCGTACCTTTACACCGACATTCCAACGAGCAGAGCGGATTTGTTATCTCGGGTAAGCTCAGGTTTATATTTGGTCAATTTGATGATTTTTGTAAACAGTGGACTGTCACCGATAATATCTCCAAAGGTGAAATGGGCGATGAGGCCCCCGCTATTCTAATTTTCTGCTGCGCCGTATGATCCGCCTAATCTTTTCCAGAAGATCCAACCGTTCGCTCCTGGAAAGGTCCGCCAGCATGACCTCCAGCCAGTGGTCCTTTTCCTTTTCGATGTTCTTGAGCGTTTTCTTTCCTTTGGGCGTAATTTCAAGTATGGTGACCCGCTCGTCGGTCGGGTCGGATTTTTTTATAATGAAACCGTCACTTGCCAGCCGCTTGGCGATGCCGGTGATATTGGCATCCGCCACCAGCATTATCCGGCTGATGTCGCTCATCCTGTTTTGACCATTGGTCGATGCGTCCAACACTCTGAGGACATTGTACTGAGAAAAGGACAGCCCATAGTTTCGGAATACGGTTGAATGGTTCCGCTTGAATATTTCCGCCGTCCTGACGATGGCCATGAGGACTTTTTCATCATCGCTCAGGTCGCTTTTATAGGTGTATTCGTTCATGATGATTATTTTCTTACATGATTGCGGCTAAAAAGTCAAATAGCATATTATTAACACATTTACTATCAAAGCTCATAAAAATAAACTAATATGTAATATCTATATTTCATATATGTATATTTATTTCTGATGCCGGCCCGCTGATCCAATGCCATCAATCTGTGCCTGGCTATTCAAATTATGTCAGAGAGCGCATTGACGACGTCTGAAAATACTTTTCCGGCCATCGGAGAATAAATATATTCTATAAATATGTAATAGTTATATATATTTATGGCGCATTTCAAAATCGTTCGTATCCGATCGATATTTTTTAGTTGACACGATTTTAGTTTATACGTTAATAGTAAACGCATTAAGTTAATTTGCAACGGTCCGAATGCGGTTGCTTCGGTTTACGGCATTAGCTGGCGGAATCGGCAGGCCGATTTGGCTTCGGTTTCCCCATCTTAAAATTAAGGAGGATTATATGGCGGAAGTCAAACAGGTAAAGACAGTTTGCCGGAATTGCCATGGCGGCTGTGGCGTCATCGCCCATGTCGCAGGCGGCAAAGTGGTAAAAGTCGAGGGTGACCCGGATTCTCCCATCAGCCACGGCAGCATGTGCTCTAAGGGATTGGCCGTAACCCAAATGGCCTACCACCCGGATCGCATTCTGCACCCGATGAAAAAAATTGGCGGCGACTGGCAGCGGATATCCTGGGACGAGGCCCTGGACACGGTAGCCGGCAAGTTCAAAGAAGCCCAGGACAAATGGGGTGCGGAATCCATACTGATCGGACAGGGCACGGGCCGTGATTTTGAAAGCCATTTTTCCAGGCTGGGAAACATGCTGGGAACGCCCAACATGATTACCGCCGGGCATATGTGCTACTTGTCCCGGATCGCCGCCACCCTGACGACCTGCGGCCGGCACCCGGCCATCGACTACGCCGGCGTTCCCAAGTGCATCGTCATGTGGGGCTGCAATCCGCTCTGGACCAACCCGGATGAATACAAAGGCGTCAGCTTTTGGCGGGCATACCAAAAAGGGGCCAAGCTGATCGTCATCGATCCTCGAAAAGGGTTTCTGGCGAAAAGGGCGGACCTCTGGCTACAGGTCAGGCCGGGCACGGACGCGGCCCTGGCCCTGGGCTTCCATAATGTCATTATTGAAGAGGAACTGTACGACAAGGAATTTGTCTCCCGGTATGTGCACGGCTGGGAAGAGTTTGTGGAACGGGTCAAAAACGACTATCCCCTGGACCTGGTGGAGAAGATTACCTGGGTCGACCGGGATCTGATTCGCCAGGCGGCCCGGCTGTATGCCACCACCAGACCGGCAGGCATCCACTGGGGCGTGCCCACGGAACAGAACATCAACTGCACCGATTTTACCCGGGCGGCCGTGGGGCTTATGGCCACAACCGGAAACCTGGACGCCCCGGGCGGCAATGTATTCCACCAACCTCCGGGAACCCGCTCCATAGCCGAATTCTCCAACCACAGGGCGCTGACGCCTGAACAGCGAGCCAAGCAGCTCGGAGGCGATAAATACAGGCTGGCCTCCAGGATGACCATCATCACCCCCAAGTGCGCCTGGGATGCGATATTGAAAGAGGAGCCCTATCCCATCAAGGTTGGCTACCTGGTTGGCACGAACCCGGTGATTTCGCGGGCAAATGCCAGGGAAGTATATGAAGCCCTGAAAAAACTGGATTTTTTGGCCGTCTCCGACTTTTTCCTGACGCCCACCGCCGAACTGGCCGACGTCTTTCTGCCTGCCGGCACCTGGCTGGAACAGGACCACGTGGCCGACAACTGGAAGTTCCACGGATATGTGCTGGCACGACAAAAAGTCGTCGAAATCGGTGAATGCTGGCAGGATCACAAAATATTTATGGAATTGGGCAAGCGCATGGGCCAGCAGTGGTGGGACACCGTCGAAGACTCCCTCGACTGGCTGCTGGAGCCCACGGGTTTGAACTGGGAGCAGTTCAAGGAAAAAGGCTATCTGAAAGGCGAACGCAAGTTTTACAAATACAAGGAAAAAGGGTTTTCGACCCCCACGAAAAAAGTGGAGATCTATTCCACTATCCTGGAGAAGTGGGGGGCCGACCCGTTACCCAAATACACGGAAATCCCTGAGAGCCCGGTCTCCCAGCCCAAACTGGCCGAGAAATATCCGTATATCCTCAACGCCGGATACAGGACCCCCACGTTTTTCCATTCCGCCAATCGGCAATTACCCTGGCTGAGGGAGATCCGACCCGATCCCATCGTGGAACTCCATCCCGAAACAGCTGAAAAGCACGACATTCGCGAAGGGGACTGGATCTGGATCGAGTCCCCGCGCGGCCGGGCCAAACTGAGGGCCAAATTCAACACCGGGATATCTCCCATGGTCGTTGTCGCTGAACACGGGTGGTGGTATCCGGAAGTCAATACCCCCGATCGCGGCTGGGACATTTCCAACATCAACATGCTGACGGACAATTCCCATGAGTCCATGGACCCGGTGATGGGGGCCACCAACCTTCGCGTCCTGTTATGCAACGTCAACCGCTGTAAAGAGCAATAGGAGGATCGAAATGGGAAAACGCGCCCTGATTATCAAAAAGATTGACTGCATGGGCTGCCATGCCTGCGAAGTTGCCTGCAAACAGGAGCACGGCTTGAACGTCGGCCCCAGGTTGATACACGTTATGGAAAAAAGCCCGGATTTCATTCCGGTTTACTGCCGCCAATGCGCCAAGCCGCCCTGCCGGGATGCATGCCCGGTAGAGGCCATTTCCAGGAATGAAAGTGGCATCGTCCTCATTGATAAAGATCTGTGCATCGGTTGCCGGGAATGCATTGACGCATGCCCTTTCGGGGCCATGCAGTACGAAGAAGAACTGGAAGTCGCCATCAAGTGCGACCTTTGTTTTGAAAGGCTGGAATCCGGGAAAAAGCCCGCCTGCCTGAGTGTCTGCCCAACCGGGTGCATCACCATGGGCGGCGAAAAAAGCGTGGCGGCGGTGTTTGAACGCTAAACCCCGTTTATCGGACTGTTGAGGTCCGCAAGCAAAATCAGCATCACAAACCACAACAAGACAGGGAGGGAGGTTAATATCATGAAAAAAGCATTAGTTCTATCCTTTAC
>CAVXZZ010000001.1:385000-509022 GCA_963766255.1 uncultured delta proteobacterium | reverse complement strand
CAGGAGGCAAACAAAATAGCCAGCCACATCATTGATTACGATGCACCCTTCTGGGTTGTCGGTACGGTTGGGCCGGACGGCCGATGCGGCCTGAAAAGCGAGTTGGGCAAGGTGTGCCTGGGCGATTATAAAAAATACCTGCCATTGCCGGCCAGTTTAAAATCGACGACATCATTATTACCGACGAGACGATTGACAAGCAAACCCTGGTTTCGCTGCTGGACTTTTGCACATCCGCAGGTATCGATGCCTGGTTCCCTCCCAAATTAATGCCCATTATTGACGTCAAACTCTATATCGATAACTTTTGCGGACTGCCCATGATCCGGTTGTGTTCCCAGAAGAACACCTGGCTGTTCAGCAAGGTCAAGCAAGGTTTTGATGCCCTGATTACGGTGCCGCTGTTTATTTTGCAGCTGCCGCTTTTTTTACTCATTTCACTTGCCATAAAGTTTGATTCACCCGGACCGGTTTTTTACAAGGCCACGGCGGTTGGCAAAAACGGCAGAATATTTCCGATGTACAAATTTCGCTCCATGAGGACAGACACGGACAGCGACATCCATAAGCAGTATGTCACCAAGCTGATTAAAGGAGAAATCGGCAAAGAAGAGGATGATGAAAAGCCACTGAAGATTACCAATGATCCGCGCATTACCCGGGTGGGTAATATTTTAAGGAAGTTGAGCCTGGACGAACTGCCGCAGCTGATCAATGTGTTAAAAGGCGAAATGAGTCTGGTGGGCCCGAGGCCCTGTCTGCCATACGAATATGAGGTTTATGAAGAGTGGTATAAAAAGCGTGCGGCGGTCCGAGCTGGGATTACCGGGTTGTGGCAGGTGACGGGCAGGAGTTCGGTCTCATTTGAAGATATGATCCTTTTGGATCTTTATTATATCTATAACAGGGATCTGTCGTTGGATTTGAATATTTTGTTTGAGACGATATTTGTTGTACTTGGCAAGCGTGGCGCCTACTAAGAAGCTGTCTTTAAAATGCATCTAAGGCCCAATGATTGTGTTATTCCAAGAGTTTAAATGCTCACGTACTAACGTGTACGCTCCGCTTTCAACTCTCGGGAATGCCTTATCCTTGGGTCTGATCTAGCTTTTTAAACCACTTCTATCGTGTTTTAATTTCTGTTGAATTATTCTTGTTTACCATGTACATTGTCTGGGCTTTTAATGGCATTCATATTAATATAAATTATTAACAGGGATAAGCGAAAAATAGGCCGGGTTGCCCTTGATGACAGTACCCGGCTTTTTTATTTCGTCGCGGATTATGAAAAAATTTCTTGCCATACTACGTTATGCGTAGTATATTGTACGTATGATTCGATCGTGGGGCAATAGTCGTTCTCGTCGATTTTATGAAGAGGGAAAAGTATCAAAATTCCGAGGACTTGATATTGATTCGGCAGACGAACTGCTTGCTGCCCTTGATGCTGCAACATCTTTAAAAGATTTAAGCCCGTTAAAAAGCGTTGGATTACACAAACTATCCGGTGACAGAGCCGGTCAATGGGCTATGACTGTTAATGGCCCATGGCGCATCTGTTTTCGGTTTAAAAACGGCAACGCCTACGATGTCGAAATTGCTGATTACCATAAGGGGTAATATGATGAAACCTATCCATCCTGGACGAATCTTAAAACGCGAAATATCGACGCGCGATCTTTCGGCGAACAGACTTTCCTTAGAATTGCGTGTTCCTTCAGGTCGCATCACTCAAATTCTTAACGGCAAGCGCGGTATTTCTGCAGAAACAGCTTTGCGACTATCCCGCTATTTTGGCAATAGCGCTCAATTTTGGATTAATCTCCAATCAAGATACGATTTGGCCGTAGCGGAGGAAATTATTGGCGCTAAAATTGATGCCGAGGTTAAACGAGCTACGGGATAAAAGGTGGGAAACCGGGAGGATAGGCGCGAGAAACGGGAGAGGGGTCAACAGAAACCCCGGTTGGATTGTGAGAATCCAACCGGGGTTTTTATTTTCAGAACATTTTCTATGACTATGCCATAAATATTAACGCCTCATCGAGCGTTTATCTGCTCAACTGAGAGGCTATATGCTAATTGGGAATGTATTCCATATCATTTGTAATGAGGATTTTATCAATTTTAGTCAGCGGCTCCCGGTGTTTGATGATAAGGGTGTGCTCACCTGCTTCCAGCGTGAGTAGATAACCGGAGATCACACTGCGGCAGAACACCTGATCCCAAAGCCAGGTATTTGATACCTGGGTATCCCAGATACCGTATTCACCGTCATCCACTGATACAAAGAACGAGTTGCTCCCGCCGTCAATTGACTATGACCCGGCCCCAGATCACGTATTCGTCCGGAGACAGGTATTTGAAACGTATACTCCGCATAACCGGCCATTGGAATGAGGTCCGAATTGTTGCCGTTACCACTTGGAATAAAGATATATTCTCCGGCTGAAGCGTCAGCATCTTCCGCAATTCCATGGGCAGTTCAAGATAACCACTTTCCGCTTCAAACCAGATTTTTACCGAACCCGGATTTGAATCTCTATCTAAAGGATCAAAACCGTATTCAGTCTCCTGGCCATCGGAATAATTGTCATTGTCCGAGTCGGAATCCAGCAGGTTGATCAGACCATCACCATCGAAATCTATATTCCAGTTATCTCCCCAGAGGTTAACTCATCGCCATCATTGAGACCATCTCCGTCCGTATCCATTTGGTCGGGTCGGTTCCGTAGAGATTTATCTCATCATTATCAAACAGTCCGTCACCATCTGTGTCAATAGCCGGTGGGGGTTGGGGAGTATTATCTTCACCCAATCCTAACGGGAGCATAAGCCATATCATTTGTGATGAGAATCTTATCAATTTTAGTCATCTGTTCCCGGTGTTTGATGATAAGGGTGTGTTCACCTGCTTCCAGGTGAGATAGTACAAGCCGGATCAGCGGCACTCCGCTAGCCACCTGATCCCAGAGCCAGGTGTTTGATATCTGCGTATCCCAGATGGCGTATTCACCGTTATCCATTGAAACAAAGAACGAATTGTCCCCGCCGTCAGTGGACTTGACCCGGCCCCAGATTACGTACTCTCCGGAGACAGGTATTTGAAAGGTATACTCTGCATAACCGGCATTGGAGCCAAGGTCAGAATTGTTGCCGTTGCCATTTGGAATATAATATATTCACCGGCTGAGGCTGTCGCATCTTCGGCAATTTCCATTGGCGGATTTAAGTAACCACTTTCTGCCTCTATCCAGATTTTTACACTTTCCGGTTGAATTCGGAACTGCAGGATCAGTACCCTTCTCAATTTCCTGACCGTCTGAAGACCCATCGCCAGTCCGAATCCGGATCCAGCAGATTGATGATCAAATCGCCGTCGTAATCCAGATTCCAGTTTGCTGCCCCAGTAGTCTGAACCTCCTCACCGTCGTTAATTCCATCACCATCCGTATCGGCTTTTGTTCGGATCGGTTCCGTAGAGGTTTATCTCATCATTATCAAAGATTCCGTCGCCGTCAGTGTCAACCGCCAGTAGAGGGGGTTGAGTCGCATATCGTCACCCAATCCCAATGGAAGTATAAGTCATATCATTTGTAATGAGGATTTTGTCAATTTTAGTTAAAGGCTCCCTGTGCTTGATAATCAAATTGTGTTCACCGGCATCCAGATAGATTACAAGGGGATCATTGACACCGCTATCAGCTACCTGGTCCCAGGTCCAGGTAGTTGAGATTTGAGTAGCCCATCGAGCGTAATCATCGCCATCTAAAGAGACAAAGAAAGAGTCACTGCCGCCATTAGCCGCATTCACGCGTCCCCATATAACATACTCTCCGGAGGCAGGTACTTGGAATGTATATTCTGCATAGCCCTTTTTAGCATTAGGGTCCAAATTATTCTTGTTTCCTTTTGGAATCAGAATATACTCACCGGAAGAAGCTTCTTCATTTCCTGCGATTTCCATCGGCAAATTTAAGTTCCCGTTTTCCGCTTCAAGCCAGATTTTTACCGATCCCGGTTTGGAATTTTGTTCAGAGGGATCCAGGCCGTTGTCTATCTCCTGCCCGTCTGCATAGCCGTCTCCATCAGAGTCAGGATCTAAAAGGTTGATTAAACCATCGCCATCGTAATCTACATTCCAGTTACTGCCCCATAAGGCTAATTCCTGGCTATCATTTATCCCATCTCCGTCGGTATCGGCTTTATTTGGATCAGTCCCATAGATGCTAATCTCATCTTCATCTAAAATTCCGTCACCATCTGTATCTACTGGAGGCGGCGGTGGCGGCGGGGTAGAGGGGACAATGTAGGTTAGTTCTTCTGAATAACCACTTTCAACATTTTCGTTGTTATAAGCCGTTGCGGCAAAATAATAAGTAGTACCTTCGTTCAATCCTGATATGGTGCAGCTGGTGTTATTTTGGACATCGACATGATATTGATAGTCTTTGCTGGTGGTGCCGTAGTGAACTTTGTAGCCGATTACATCAGTTTCCTGGTTTTTGTCCCAGGCTACTGCTACTGCTGCCGTCACTGATGCATTCGCAACAGAGGCTAAAGGAGCTAGGCACAGTGCGCAAGGCAAAAAGAAAAGGAGTATAAAGGTAAAAGGCCAAAGGCTAAAGGTTAAAGGAAGTAAAGCCCACCTCTCACGACGGGTCCCTCTGTCCTCTGACTTCTGTTTTTTGGACTTCTGTCTTCTTTTTTTCTGAAATGACAGCAAAATAATTCCTCCAGTGTTTTAAAGTTCATGAGTTGGTGAATTCTTGTGCTCTTAATAGATAACGGGAAAATCTGCGCCCTTACTTCCTAAGCAATTCACCAACAGATTTAATTCGGTGTCGTTATATTTTATTCTTTGTATTGGATTTGTTTTTTGACAGATGTTTTCCGAGCTCGAGCAGGGCCGATTTGCTGGAGCAATTCAGTTATCCTGTCATTCATTGGTGGCTATATGAGCAAAACCGATGCCAGGTGAGTGTAAACAAAAAGTTAACCGCATAATTTTAATAAATATGGTTCAATATACTGAAATGATTTTAAAAAATTATATGCAGTTTAAAAATTTTTATTGAGTATGGATCGCCAAATGACTAAATGGGGGGCAATCTTTGGCGTTGGTATGGTTTTGTGTACGGTCTGGTTTTAAGAAAAGATACGGGAGCCGAAGGCTCCAGGTTCAGGGTTCAAGGTTGGAGGGACAGACAAAGCTGAGGGATGGGTTAAAGGTAAAAGGTTAAAGGTTTGAAAGACAGACCAGGCTGAGAGGAGAGTGGAAGGTCTGATGTTTCAGGTGTCAGGATAAAGGACTCCCGTCTTCGCCTGGAGGCTACGACGCGGCATGCAGGGGTAGTGGGACAAACAAGGCTGAGGGAAGGATAGAAGTCTTCTCGATCTGAGATTTCTGAAGGAGACGAGCGATCTGATTATTTACCACGGAGTTACACGGAGCTTCACGGAATCCGGCCAAAACAATGGCCGACAAGTATATTGAAATGGATTCTATTTTAGTTTTGGACCGACGTCTGGCTTTTAGTCCACGAAATTTAAAGTATTCTTGTTTCAGTGGTCTTATAAGGGCGATTTTTTCAAAATCTTTGTCACGATGCAGCAGGATGGCGCCATGCTCCATCGTGATTTGGGCGATACAGCAATCTACCGGGCTATTGATGGTGACTCCCCATCGCCTTAGTTCAAAATATATCCTGGCAGCCGCCTGCCATGTATCTTCCCTGCTTCAAGGTAATATTGCGTCGAAAGATCGTCCGCAAGCAGCTCCCTTTCTTTCTCATCCTTCTTTTCTTAGGTTGGGTTCCGATCTTCTATAGATATTTTTCAAGATTTCTACCGCAATACATGCAAAAGCTGGATACAAAAAAAGGCAGGGTCATTTTTGACTCTGCCTTTTTGATTTCGTATGAGCCGTCACTCGCCCAGAGTGAGGAGTCGTACGAGGTTCATGTTATTTTTGATGTGTACCAGCTATATTTGTAGAACACAGTGCCAGATGTATTTAAGATTTTTCTAATATGTAGGTCGCTTTACGATCACTAAATAGCATGGACAACTATTATTATTTTATAACTTTTTAAACTTCCTTCTGCCTAATCCTGCAAGCCCAATCAACCCGATGCCAAAAAGGATCATCGTGTCCGGCTCGGGGACTGGCGCGTGAACGTCGTTGCCGCAGGTAAAGGCGAACCTTATGGCCCTGCCAAAAAGTTCCAAATCTTCATTCACCGAAAAATCCAAGGAAATAGTATTGTAATCATATCCTGTTGCAGCATCAACGGATATAGAGCATTCCCACCGGATCTTCGTGCTATTTGCTGTTACTACTTCATTTTCGCCATAGCTACTGGTAGGCGCTGCGGGGTAATAAGAGTTTGATAACATTTGAGTATCCCCAACAACCTCGTATACCCTCCCTTTTCTCCTTGCCAATACTCGAATCATGGTTTCTTACTGGTACGAAATATTCAAGATTTGTGCCTGAAGAGTCATAAATAAATACGTCTCCTAACTTCGCATCTAAGTGTACACCGTCTAATCAAATCCTCCAGGTATATCCCATCTTAAGTAAATTTCTAATCGTTTGGCTGTTAGCAACCCATTCATGTCCATAAATATTAAAATCATTTGATTCCCAATGACATCATCGTCCTTCGAATCATGGATGTCATTGGGTGTAAATAAGTATCAGGAATTGAGCCAACAGGCAGAGCAAAACCAGTACCGACGAAAACTCCCAACAGCAACAAGCTTAACAATAGAATTGATTTTTTCAAGATTTTCTCCCTTTCATCTAATCAGTAGTTGTAACCTTCAAACTTAACCTTTTAGAAGCAAGTTTTATACCAGGATAATACATTTTTAGCGAATAAAACGCATTGAAAAATATCATTATTTTCAATATGTTACGGATGGACTGCCGCGGAGTGTCTATTTCAAATTTGCAATTTGAAATAAATTGGGAAATAAATGTAACAATTATATGTAAATATTGTTTCAAATTTGGTGATATTTTTTCTCATTTTTGTTTCTAATAATCGAATTTTGTGATATGGCAACGAAATCTTTGAGAAATACTCCTTTTTATTCTATTTCCCGCCCACTTCGCCTGCCACGCAAGGCCCGTCGGCCTCGCGGTTTTTTGCAAGCGGGCGGGCACGAGTGGGCACGGTGGCGGGCAGGCTGCATCGGGGGTACTAAAGGGAAAATGCCTTTTGTGTACAAAATAATTTTAATCTACAAATCTTAAATCAAATTGCATATTTTCTCACAACATAAAGTCAGATATTATCTTCCTAAATGCTTGTGCCTATTTTGGGCAACCTTCCTTTTTTGTCTTTTTGTAATGACGGCGAATGCATATGATGTTATTCTCGCGTGGGATCCTAATGATGATGCCGATTTAGCGGGTTATGTTCTTTACGTTGACGATGGCTTCTCAGAAATTCTGTATGAATATGTTGATACTTATCCATTGGAAGAAATCGATCCCCAAAATCCAAGGGTAAGAATAACCGACCTAAGCGATGATTTAGCTTATTATTTTGTCGTGACAGCTTATGATGCAGATGGCAACGAAAGTGATTACTCCGATGAAATCTGTGTCATAGATGGTGAAGCGTGTCCAGAGAGTTGGTTGGCATACAGAAGGCAATCATTAAATTCTGCCAGTGTGAGTGACAGCAGCGCTGGAGGGGGCGGCGGTGGCGGCGCATGTTTTATTTCGACATCGAATTTAATCGAATATAATAAAAAGGCACTTTCCAGAAAGCATATTTTTTTGTTTTTAATTTTTCTAATAGTAATAGGGGCTCCATTGGTTTTCCAAGCAAAAAAACGATTTTAAATGAACAATCATTTCCGCCAAATCCCGCAGGTGGTACTTAAGCCTAAATCCCTAATTTCAAGAATAGAGAGTAAATCCTGGATGCGAATTCATCTGATTGCAGCGGCAACAACCGAACTTTATGAAAAAGCCCCCCTTTACCATCCGCTTAAAAAAAACCTTGGGCGGCGCCTGAAATTGTGCATACCGGCCAGCATTATGATCTGAACATGTCCGACGTCTTTTTCCAGGATCTTGAATCGGCTGATCCGCATATCGCGAAAGGTTCCCCTCGTTTTTCCGATTCATCCCCGAACCCGCAAAAATATTGAAAACTTCCAACTGATGCCTGCTCTGGAAAAAGAAAAAGGATTAATTATTTCAGGACCGATTAGTTGCATCCGATTTATGAACCTGGTTTTCAACTGCCGCTTCGCACTCACAGATTCCGGCGGCATCCAAGAAGAAAATGAGGAAACTCAATTCGCCTATCTGCGGAAAAAGTTGCACTCGTCACAGGTTATATATCCAATAGATAATATCACCACAGTAGATAAATGAAATATTAGGACCAATTCGCCGGAGGCGATGGGGCTTGACCATTTTCTTCCGGAAAATGGTCAACAAAAGATCCTGATAATCATGTAAATCCTGTCTATTAATGGTTTTTTTTAAAATCGAATCCATTCCTTGCTTATTGCCCTCTGAATAGTGCTGCGGCGGGAAGCAGTCGGATATTATCTATGGTTTGGTACTCGTCCCCCGGGTAGACCAGATAGCGCCGGACCGGACGGTTTAAGCGGTCAGTGAATTGTCTCAGGCTTTGCAAATCTCTGGGTGACGGCTTGCGGTTTGATTTTATTTCAATGGCATACACCGTGTTGTCCACCTCAAAGACCAGGTCAATTTCGTTTCCGCCGGCACTCTTGTAATAATATAATTGATCGGCCTTGATCCTTCCAAGTTTTCTACGCTTTTCAAATTCCGCCAGAACGAAGTTTTCAAGAAGTTGCCCGGAACTTGCGCCGGCATTTAAACTAAGAATGATACCGCTGTCTGCAAAATACGTTTTAGCAGCCTTGATATAACGCTTCGCCGGACCATACTGATATCCGTACAGCTTGAAAGTCAATTGTGCCTGCTGCAGTGCATTGAGGTATTTTTTTGCCGTGGGATGACTAATGCCGGCCTCTCGTGCAAAATTCGAGACTTCCAGATGCGAACCGATTGATCTGACCAAATGCTGCAATACTGCCAAAAGACCATCAAGATTTTCAAGGTTGGACAGCTGCATCAGATCCCTGGTGAAATACGTATTACGGTAATTTACCAACACCTCGTGTTTATTATTATCACTTTGCTGAAGAAGCACTTCAGGAAATTGACCATAGGTCATGGCTCCCGCAAGGCTGCGGTTGGCCTCTTTAATTTGTGGCAGGGGCGCCCGGTCATTCAGAATGGAATGGGTGGGTGGGCCCAGTTCTTCACCCCAACAGGCTGTCGGAAGTGAAATAATGTCAATTCGTCCTGCCAGAGTATCGGCCGCGGCGTCCAGAAGGCCGAGGGTGCTGGAGCCTGTCATCAAAAATCGAGCCTTTTGATTGTCCAGGGCGAATTTAACGGCTACCGTGAGCAGTGGATGCCGTTGAATTTCATCAATGATTGCCAGTTTGCCAAGATCACTGATAAACCCTTTTGGATCTCTTTTAGCCTGGTCAAGATGATCCAGGTCGTCCAGCGTGGCGTAAGGCCATTGCGGATAACAATGTTTCAACAGGGTGGTTTTGCCCGCGCGACGAGCGCCAACGATAAGGCAACTTCGGTGGGCGGGTATATCAAGCCATCGTTTAAACATAGTTATAATTTAACATGGATATTTTTAAAGTCAAGTTATAATTTGGATAGCATATTTTTGATTAATTGAACTGAGTTAAACGGTAGTACACACAGCGGATATTAAGGAATGGATTCTATTATTGCATTTTACCTCAATTTAAATCGTTCTTGCCTCAGGGGTCGGATTCGGGATATTTTTTCGAAATCTTTATCGCGGTGCAAAAGGATTGCTCCGTGCTCCATTGCGATCTGGGCGATGCAGCAATCTATCGGGCTGTTGATGGTAACGCCTTTTCGTCTTAATTCAAAATATATCCTGGCAGCCTCCGGCCAGGTATTGTTATCTGCTTCAAGGTAATACTGAGTCGCAAGATAATCCGCCAATAGGCGCCACTCTTTTTCATCCCTTGCACCCTGCAAGAGTTCGAGTTGATTGAATCTGCTGATAACACAATTTTCAGAGCCCGCCCTCTCTTTAAAAGCTTCTACGACCTTCCCGGCATTATCCCTGAAGATTTCAATCCAAATTGATGTGTCGACTAGAATCATACTCTGACCTAAGATCTCAACTTCCGTAGTTCCTTATGGTCATAATCTTTGTAGAACTTGATCGAACCCGCCAGGGCAGTAAGATCCTTCTGTTTTTTCAACCGGATGTACTCTTCTAAAGCCTCGTGAATGAGATCCTTTTTTGTTCTGGCCTTGCTGACAGAAAAAGCTTCTTCCAACAATTCGTCATCAATAACTATGTTGGTACGCATAACAGCCTCCTTATGTGTATAATATACACATTATACACATTTATAAATATTGTCAAAGGCAAACGATAGTTGATTGAGATGATTAAGTTGAATAGTTTATTAGCCCAGATTAATCCTCAAGGAATAAACTCTTTCTCAAAATTTGGGAAATATTTGGAAACCTGCCAGTTGAAAATGATGATCAAAGGTGAATATTCTTTTAATTTTTTTACTCTGCATCAGAACGAAGGAAACACAATCTGTAAAACTCAAGCGTTGATCTGAATATTTTTCGAAAAAATCGATTGCCCTCAACTCTTCTTTTCCAGTGGGTCGGAGAATTTGGAGCGATTCAGAAGCATAAATATTTCGTGCTCTTTGAGCTGCAAAATTATATCCGGCGCGGCGCCCAAGCAATGTGAGTGTTTCATCCAATACAAAAATATATTTCACCGCTTTTAAAAATAGGTTCATAAATACCGGAGGATGGTATAAGCTGTTGTAGAAAGAGCGTTCAAATAATGCAACGTTTTTTTGACAACTTCTATAACATATTGTATTATCAGTTTCCGATCGATACGCCTGCTTTCCACTGCAACTGGCCGGTTTTCGGCTGTAAGGGGCACAGGACGGCGGAAGAGGGGTTTGTTGGTGCTGTAAAGGTCGATTTCCCATTTGTTTGAGAAAAAGGAACGGCATTAGCATGCAACGCTCAATTGTCATCAAATCAGGTCTGTTAGCCGTTATTTTCTTTATCTGGATTCATGCCGCTGATCTGCAGACAGTCGGCTTCAGCCGATCAAATCCTGATAAATATCACTCCAGGCACACATCCTTAAGCCTCATTGACAGTATCCCGCAACATAATTCCGGAATTTTGAACTCAGCCGGGGTTCCGGACGATACCTCGTTTGGAGTGTTGGTCGAATCCCAACATGGGATTGACCTGACTGATTCAGATAGTATCCGCTTTGAGATCGATGATGGTGTTCATTTTCCGTATCGGCGCGATTTGAGCTCCGATACCATGCGGGTGGTCAGGGTCGAAGATGATGACCCTCACCAGACCCTTATCTGGGTCGTTTATGATCGTTCCCTGGAGACCCTGTTGCCGCCGCTGTATTTTCCAGGCAAATTTGTGCAGATTACCGTATCCTCGAAGACCTCTATCAAAATAAGCTTTCTCCAAGAGAATTTCGATTTAAGATTGAGTCTGATTTCGGCTACACGACCGATTTTGAGCGCCTGCCTGAGTATGATTTTATGGATAGGGATCAATTGATATCCGAAACTCCCTATGATGCCGGAATGGAGATTTTAAGCGGTGAGTTGGAAGGCGCAAAAATCATTTACAATAGTAAAGAACCTTTGACTCCGGGCTTTGGTCCCATCGATGAAATCGAAGCATTGAATTTAGATGATTCACAGGGTGTTGGGGCTCCTTTGAATCTTATCCCTCACACGATTTTTCACACACCTGTAAAAATATTGATCCCCTTTCCGGAAGGCACTGATATTGCCAGCATGGATATTTTTTATCACAACGGCATGGAATGGCTGCCGGCCTGCGACGTTGATGGAAACGTGCTGCCCGGTGGGAGAGGGTGGATGGTGCCGGGAACCCGCGTAAACCATTTTATGGCGACTCCTCCTCTGGTCGAAATTCAAGTGTATCATTTTTCAGCCGCCCAGGGAGGGGTTATCGTCGTCAGCTCCGGAACTGACAGGGATGATGAAGATTCCAACTACAGCGGCACGGTGGTAGTGGCTAAATGCTTCATAGATACCGCCGCCATTGAAGCCACACCGGCCTATGGTCTTCTGGCGCTCCTGTTGGTGATTGGGATTCTGGGTTTATTGCCGTTGGTAATGAGGTATCGGCTTTCTAAATGGAATGGATTCTATCTAAAAAAGACTTCCTTTAGACAGGATTTACAGGATTAGCAGGATTTTTTAGTTAATTTCCAGAAGAAATTAACTAAACCCAATCGCCTGCGGCGAAAAAGGTTATTCATCTTTAGCCAATTCTTTATATTTCCTCTTTACCTCCACTCCAGATGGTCCAAAGTTAATTAGAAGCCCAATATTCTTTCTTGTTCCCTTTAAATAATTTACTATTTGCACTTCGTGATCTTTAACCATGTTTTGTACGGATTTCAGTTCTACTACAATCGTTTCTTCGACATATAAATCCGCCGAAAATTTCCCAACAACATATTCATCATAATACACCGTGATAAGCTTTTCTTCTTCCACTTTTAATCCTGCTCTGCCCAGCTCAATCACCATTGCCTTTCGGTAGACACTCTCCAGAAATCCGAATCCAAGTTTATTGAATACAGTATAGGCACAACCAATAATTTTATGAGTCACGTCTCTGTGTTCCATAATATTGTCCTCTATAGAGTTTTGTTTGTGGAATGGATTCGAATCTTAAAAAAAAATTTTAGACAGGATTTACAGGATAAACAGGATTCTTTTTTAGTATTTCCAGTTTCCTGAAGAAACTGGAAATATTAGATCGCCTTCGGCGGAAAAATTTTTCCTAAATATCGCTATGGATAAGAAACAAAAACCGAGTAAAGTATTAGCCAATGAAGATTAACTTTTGCGCCTTTGGCGCATTGAGTTTTCTTAGTTTCTTCCGGAAACTAAGAAAGAAAAAAATCCTGAAAATCCTGTTAATCCTGTCTAATGTTTTAATTAAGATAAGAATCCATTCCATGAAATCCTCCGCGCTCTTGCCGTGGTAAATTCTAACTAATGATTTAATCAATATAAAATTATAATCATATTTATTCAAAAAATTGGCTTGGAGTGAGAACTATGATGTCATGGTGGGACCTTAGGGCGAGGAGGTGTCGGTCGCCGGAGATGATGATTTTGGTATTTCCGGCTTTGGCGCACTGTATGAATTTCTCGTCATTGGGATCTTCTTTGATGATTGAGGGGCCTGGTACACTTTTGACGACTTTAAAAAAGGGCAGGATTTCCCGGTGGAGGATATAATTTATTTCATCCTCGGACAGCTCAAATTTCGGGTAGGCTAAAACCCGAATATACTCTGCAATGATTTCTGCGGTTATAAGCGGCGCTATCCGGCCTGCTTGCCATAAGCCGATCAACTTGCCCGGGACGTCGCCAAACAGAATGGCCGAGATGACAACATTGGTGTCAATAACAACAAGGATTACTTTTCCCTGGCCCATTTAATTGCCTCAGCAACAGAGTTTTCTCGGAGTCCCAGGTTTTTGATTTTTGATCTAATTTGCTCCAGATCGGTTCCATAAACCTTGAGCGGCCTGAGCAGGATAACCCCTTCTTTCAATTCAACATCAAAATACTGGGTCTCCGGGATCTTTTCGATAATTTTCTTGGGGATGGTGATCTGGTTTTTGGATGTTATTTTAGCTAACATGTAGTTTCTCCTTATTTCCTTACTATAAGAATTCCTTTTAATTAATACAAGAATTTTGCATTTCGGTCAATATTTTTTATGGAATGGATTCGTTCTTAGAAAGACTTTTAGTAGACAGGATTTACAAGATCTATAGGATATCATTATTTTGTTGCAAATCTGTATAATATAACTATAATATCACAGCATGAAGTTTGAATGGGATGAAAAGAAGAGCGGTATCAATTTGTCTAAACACGGCATTGATTTTAAGACTGCCATCAAGTTATGGGATGATGAAGATAGAATAGAGGTACAATTAGAGTTTCCAATTGAAAATAGGAGTATTTTGATAGGAAAAATCAGGGAAAAGCTATGGGCAGCAATGTATACCCGTCGCAATAGTGCGATTCGCATTATTTCCGTAAGACGGGCCAGAAGGAAGGAGGCAAATTTTTATGAGCAAAAAAAAATTAGCTAAAAGCGCTGAAGAATTTGATCGTCGATTTGATGAAGGCGAAGACATACATGATCTTATTGATATGAATCAGGCAAAGATTATTCGCCATGGAAAGAAGGTGCGTATTACCTTAGATGTTGCGGAGGAACTTGTTCAAGATATTGATCATATAAGAAAAAGTATAGGTGTGGATCGATCCGCCTTAATCAAAATATGGTTACACGAACGGGTGCAGCAAGAAAAAAGTAACCGTCTGTAACCGCTTGACGCGACAACATAGCATGGTGACCTGAGATTTACAAAGACGGCGTAAAACCTGGCAACTAAATATTAAGGATTGGATTCTATCTTTTTGCCGCCGATAGGCGGATATGGTTTCCTCATTTTCGTCTGGAAAATGAGGAAGAAAAAAATCGTAATCCTGAAAAATCCTGTAAATCCTGTCTAAAATTTTTTACTTAAGATAAGAATCCCTTCCAATATATATTCCGTGCTTTTCCGTGTCTCTCCGTGGTTTAAATACTCACTTTCCTTTCAGTTAATCCGGCTTACCATTATGTAATTCAAATTACATCCAAATTTTTTCAAAAAGATACACTAATAATTTACAGCGGTTCTAATCAAATTAATATTTCAAATAATATTGGAAACTTATATCTATTTTACAAATACTTGGCATTGGCATCACTATTGCTAAATAGATAGGCGAAAGCTCGCAAAAGGCAAACCACCTGAAAGGGTGGGACGCAAAGCCACTAACCTAAGTTCACCGGAGTTCATCAAAACGGTGGATAAGGCAGCAGGGTTGCCGGGCAATCGGAGCACCTTTCAAAGATGCTGCGCTTTGCGCGGTAAATTACAAAATTTGAAAGGTGCACAGATGAAACCCAAAAAAATACACCAGCCCCGATTGATCAATCTGCTAATCCGGGCATTATTCTCCTTTGCCGCTCTTGCATCTGTTTTGATCCTGGTCCCGGTGATGGCCCATGCCTTAACGCCTGTCACCGTGACCTGGGATGAAAACGACCCGGTGCCTGAGGGATACATCCTTTACTGGGGTACCGCCAGCGGCAATTATTCAGACAGCTATGATGTCGGCGCTGCCACTCAATATACCATTCCCGGCCTCCAGGACGGTTTAACCTATTATTTTGCAGTCAAGGCATATGATGATGGGAATCAGAGCGATTATTCCCAAGAGATATCACACACAGTTGCGACCCCAAATAGCAACCCGACCACGCCTTCGGTGCCCAGCGGTCCTGCCAGCGGTTTTATACAGACGAGCTATGGGTTCAGTTCAACCGCTTCAGATCCTGATAATGATACACTGCAATACCGATTTGACTGGGGTGACGGCGTAATATCCGACTGGGGCAATTCCACCCAGAGCCACTCATGGTCGAACACCGGCAATTTCTGTGTCAAAGCCCGGGCTATAGATGGTCACGGCGCAGTTTCAGGATGGTCAAACTGCCGCTCCATTAATATTGGGTTAATCACCCACACCATTACGGCATCCGCCGGATCCCACGGCAGCATCTCACCTGCAGGCGCGGTGGTTGTCAACGATGGTGCCTCCAGGGGTTTTACCATAACGCCGAACCAGGACTACCAGATCCTGGAGGTTCGGGTAGACGGCACTTTGATCGGAACGGCCACCACATATACCTTTAATAACGTCACCGAGGATCATACGATTACGGCCAGTTTTGTCTATGTGGATCCGAATCCGGACAGCGACGGCGACGGGGTGCCTGATGCCCAGGACGCTTTCCCGCAAGATGCCAATGAAACCACGGACACGGACGGTGACGGAACCGGGAACAATGCTGACGAAGACGACGATGACGATGGAATGCCGGATGCCTGGGAAATTGTCAACAATCTGGATCCCCTGGATGCAGATGATGCTGCCGGAGATCCGGATGACGACGGAATCAGCAACCTGGATGAATATACCGCTGGAACCGGTCCCCATACTTATGAAGATCCCTCGGTCCCTGACGCTCCGGTTATTCTAAACCTATTGGACAATGAGGTTGTTTCTTTGACTCCGGAGCTTACGGCTGACGAATTTTATGACCCGGACATAGACGACACCCATACTGCATCGCGCTGGGTGATCTTTAGGGCTGCTGACAATTTTTGTGTATTCGATGTGACCAGCCCCTCTTCGTTGACCTCATTGAAGGTTCCAAAGCTGATACTGGAGGAAGACAGTGAATATATCTGGAAGGTGAAATTTATAAACAACCACGATGCTGAATCCGATTGGTCTGAAGTCGGGGCTTTTACAACCGATTTTGCCGATCATGACCAGAACGGCAATGGTATTCCGGACAGTCAGGAAGTCGCGGGCGATCTGGATCTGGATAATGACGGCGTCATGGACAGCGAACAGGCCGATATCAAGTGTGTTAACAGCCTGAATGGAGATGTCCAGATCGGGGTCAGTATCAAGGATTCTGAAAATGTGGCGGCCATCCTATCGATGGAGATTGAAGATGCAGACGAAAACTTAGTGGATCCTGAATCACTGGTCAAACCAGGCTCCATCCAGTTTGGATTGATTAATTTTAAAATACTGACCAATGCTCCCGGTGACGAGACGGTTGTGACGATCCATCTGTCCAGCCCGGCTATGGAAGATGGCCTCTTACTAAAATATGATCCGATTAATGACCAATGGCTGGATTATTCCGATTATGCTGAATTCAGTCCCGATCGCCTGGTGATTTATCTGACCCTGAAAGATGGCGGTTTTGGTGATGCCGATGGTATTGAAAACGGCATCATCGTTGACCCGCTGACGGTCGGTACCGCTATCGGCGGTGGTGGTGGCTCAGGTGGTGTAGTCTCTGCAGCGGGGGAAGTTGTGGAGACTATTTTGCCATGGGCATGGGCAGGGTGTTTTATATCGACTGCTGCTCAACAGGAGCATGAGGGCGGATGGAGTATCTGGTCGGAAATTCGCGGCCGGGAACTGGCGATCCTGTTTGCCCTGATATTGCTGGGCTTTATCGGAAAATCAGTTTTTGGTAGAAAGCATTTTAACCACGGAAAGACACGGAATCTCACGGAAGATTATAGGGATTGGATTCTATTTTAGAAAGCTGAATAGGAATGGATTCGATTTTTTGACAAAAGTTATTGGACAGGATTTACAGGATTAATAAGATTTGTCTTGAGCGTTTTCCAGAAGAAAACGCTCAAACACCATGCGCCAGAGGCGCACAAGTCGGCTACGGCGAAAGGCTTTTTAAATATTCATTTCCTAAATTCATTCCGTGTTGTTCCGTGAAAAATCCGTGGTGATAAACAGCGGTCAATATCATCCCCCAAAACGTTGAAATCCGAAGGAGGGCAAAGTCTCCTTCGGATTTCGTTTTGGGAGGTTATTTAGTTGCTATGGATAGGGTATTTAATCCCTTAATCCCGTTTTTATTGTACCGGCATTTTTTTGGCCGGCTGTTCTACAACCCGATTTTTCATTCGGGCGAAATCATTTATAACATACCTTTTTTGCTTTGTACAGTAAAAATGTTCTTTTATTTGGACAGTTGCAAAAGATATACCTTTTAGGCAAAAAATATTGATTATCCTATAATAACAGATAGATAAATAATTTATAGTTTGAGGCTGGATTGAAATTGGGTATTTTTCTACCCTGAACCTGTGGAAAATTCTCCACACTCGCACATTATTTTCATAATGATGGGTTCAAAGTTCAAAGGTTCAGGGTTCAAAGGTTTGAAATTCGGGAGTTGCAGCGTTCCAACCACCCCGGTTAAACATAAAGGGGTTTAACTGGGCAGGCGGAGTTTCACAGAAAATTGCAAGGATTGGATTCTTATCTTAAAAGCTTTTTTAGGACACGGATTAACACAAATCAACGCGGTTAAATATAAAGGAATGGATTCGATTTTTTAAAAAAAACTTTTAGACAGGATTTACAGGATTATCAGGATCAATTTTTTTTCTTAGTTTCCGGAAGAAACTAAGAAAACTCTATCCGCCTGCGGCGGAAAAAAGAAACAATTTAGCCAATACGCACAAAGTATCGTTTTTAATCAATTGTCTTGATTGAGTATGAACCACCTCGCCAAAGGCGATTGGGTTTGACCTTTTTCTTCAGGAAAAAGGTCAAGAAATAATCCTGAAAATCCTGTTAATCCTGTCTACTTAAGCTTTTTAAGATAGAATCCATTCCATACAATGTTCCGTGAAACTATGTGTACCTCCGTGGTTAAAACTCAAAATTCTTCGGAAGGTAAAGGGATGACAATCTGAGTTTGGCCTTTCTCCTGAGGGAGAAGACTATAAATGGCCCCAGGAGCATCATTGCCAGCTCGATACCCCGGATTTTTTTCAGGATGTCACCCGGGTGGCCCGCCGTCAGATTGTGATTGGCGGTGGAGATGAAACAGGCAGCCGCGGAGGAGGAACCGCCGTTGCCTATGGCCGCAGATGGCGTGCCAAGACCGATGGGATCGATAATGACACCATTTTCAAGGCCGTCTGCATCACCAAAGCCGCCATCAATAAGGGTTAGATAAGCTGATTGGCGGTCATCACTGAATTCTATGTAGTCCGAGTAATCAATCCAGCTCTTATTGACCGGATCAAATTTGTACCAGATTGCATCCGGAGGTGCGGGTTCAGACAGGTAGATGGTGACCACGGCTTCATCACCGGGAAAATCAACGATCAGCTTAAAGTTCAACAGCCCGAAGGGCATGGAATCGGGCCTGCCATCGGCGCCTGAATCTTCATCGAGGTCTTCGGGGTTTTCGGATTCAATCGCGGCGATGGACTGAACCGTCTCAGAGTCCCTTATGCTGACCCCGATTTGGGCGGTGCCGTCCTGGACATAGACCGATTTAATGTCATCCTGATCGATATCCGCTGTGCCGTCCTGATCCAGGTCAACGGAAGCATCCACCTCCTGATGATCCGGAATCCCATTGCCGTCCCGATCCTGATGGTTGACGTCGGTAAAAAACATGCCGGCATCGGACCATTCAGAAGCAGCCCCGTGGTTGTCGATAAAGCGGACCTTCCACTCATAGGTCGTGTCTTCATCCAGAACGAGTTTGGGAATTGTTATCGATGTGAGTGCGCTATCGCTGGTTTGATCGAATACGATAGCTCCATCATCTTCACGAACGATCTGCCATTGGGATTCCGCATGGAAAGCGCCGAAATCCGGATCATAAAATTCGTCGGTTACCAGCTGAGGGGAGATATCAACCAGTTCGTCATTAAACGGTAGATAAAGAATGGGCGCCGGTGGAATAGAATTATAAAAGTAACCGGTGGGTTCAGTTCCCGCATAGTACTCCTGGATATTGCTGACACCATCACCATCCGGATCTTCGCCGGCATCTTTAACAAATGGATCGAGACCATAACGGTTTTCCCAGTCATCCGGCATGCCGTCGCCATCTGAATCCAGAAAAGGCACGGTGTAGGGAATCTCCTGGGAATATGAGCTTTCATTACCGCTGGTATCATAAGCGGTTACAGCGAAATAATAGATCATGCCGGGTTCTAAGTTGGAAATTGTGCAGGTGGTGCTGTTACCGACACTACGCATGGCAGTGTAGCTGCGACTGGCTGTTCCGTAATATACGCGATAACCGGCAATATTTGGTTCCTGACTCCTGTCCCATGCCAAAGTTACCGATGCAGCCTGGGCGGCGGAGGCCAAAGGAAAGAGGCCAAAGGCTAAAGGTGCAAGCAGAAAAATCAAAAGAATCAATTGGCGACGAAGTGGTATTCTCCTGATTTTGATTGGCGTCAATTGAGGCTGATTGAAAAAAAAGAAAAGTGTGTGCACGCCTGATTGAAAACCGGCACACAAAGATACAAAAATATTGCGCGTGCAAAAGCTGCTGAATAACAAAACGATACCCCACTTTGTAAGAACTGGCTGTATTTGGAGGTGAGTCCCTTTTTTTAGTTCCCCTCAGGGCCGTGTAAACGGCTTGATTAATGAGCAATTCCGGTGCCAGTTTTTTAATGAACGGGGTTTATTCGCTTAACCGCAGATATCTGCTTAATTCGTTATAATATGAATGATTTAAGGATGTTGCCAATTTGAATAATTGGCTGACTTGAGAGGATCTTAAAGAATGCTAAGGCTTTGCTTTGGAATCATGCCTACAGGTAGAAAATTGTTATGATTTTCTATAAAGGGGGGTGTATTTTTAGATACGGCGGATTACATTTTGGAAAGTATAATTTTGCAAGAAGCGAATTAAACCAAGGAATTACACGGAGTTTCACGGATCAAAGCTATTAGGAATGGATTCGATATTTATAAAAAATAATTAGACAGGATTTACAGGATTAACAAGATTTCTCTTGACCATTTTCCAGAAGAAAATGGTCAAACCCTATCGCCTTCGGCGAGGTATTCATGCCTATTTGTTCTTAATGTGTAGAACGACACTATGTGAGCATAGTATACTAATGAGATCTTTTTCCGCCGGAGGCGGATTGAGTTTTTTCACTTTCTTCAGGAAAGTGAAAATAATAAAAATAATCCTAGAAATCCTGTTAATCCTGTCTAATATACTTTTTTAAAATAGAATCCATTCATTAATTTTCTCTGTGATACTCCGTGCTATTCCGTGGTTAAACGACTGACGGTTCTGCGCCTGGGACCTGCAGTTCAGCCTCAAACCTCTAACCTATTTACCTATCACCTACTTATTTTTCCGCCATCGAGCATGGGTGATGCCCAGTTTTTTAATGCGGTAATTCAGGGCGCGGGGTGAAATGTCCAGCTGGCGGGCGGCATCTTTCTGGATCCAGAGATTTTCCTCCAGGGCGTTGGCGATCAGCTCTTTTTCTTCTTTTTCCGAGAGTTTGAGGCCCGTGGGCGGGGTTGCGCGGGGGGTCAGGTCTGCGATTTCCGGCAATGAAACGCTGCTTTTGCGGATGACCTTTTGGTCCTCCATCAAAATAGCCCGTTCAATGGTGTTGGAAAGCTGGCGGATATTGCCCGGCCAGGCGTACTGGCGAAACATTTCGATGACTTCGGGATCAATGGAATGAATCTTCTTTTTCACCGCGCGGCCCAGCTTTTCCAGCAGGTAATTGGCCAGCGGTTCAATGCAGGCGGTCCGCTCACGCAATGGGGGTAGATGGATTCGGAGCACATTAATGCGATAGTAAAGATCTTCGCGGAATTGTCTCGCCCGTATCAGGGCTTCGATGTCCCGATTGGTGGCGGCCAGGATGCGGGTGTCCGCGTGAATGGTTTTGTTGCCCCCCAACCGCTCGAATGATTTTTCCTCGATGGCCCTTAGCAGTTTGGCCTGAAGATCAAGACCCAGTTCGCAGAATTCATCCAAAAAAATTGTTCCGCCGTCGGCCTGCTCAAATCGCCCTGTGCGGATTTTATCCGCCCCGGTAAAAGACCCCTTTTCATGGCCGAAAAGCTCGCTTTCGAGCAATGTTTCAGGGATGTTGGCACAGTTAACTTTGATGAACGGCTTGTTGCGGCGGGGGCTGTTGAAATGGATGTTGCCCGATAAAAAACTTTTTCCGGTGCCGGTCTCGCCCGTTACCAGGACGGTGGAATCGGTTCCCGCCAGCCGTTTAATGTTCTTGATGACTTCCTGCATGGCCCCGCTGACGGCAATGATCTGCTCATAGTTATAGACAACATCCTGCTCCCGGCGCAGGTAGTCGATTTCGTTTTTAAGGCTCCGGTGTTCAAGGGCCTGATGAACCGATAACTTTATTTTTTCAGGCGTGTAGGGTTTGGTGACAAAATCAAAGGCACCGGCCTTCACGGCCCTGACTATCAGCTGGGAATCATGCTGGTGACCGATGACAATAATCGGGGTGCCGGGCGCATACTCCTGCAGGCTTTCAATGCTGCTGACCAGATGAGATCCGTCATCCGCAAGATCGAAAAGAATGACACTGAAGGCTTTTTTTTGCAGGCGTTGAGCGGCCTCCTGGATATTGGGCGCGGCGCTGATGGGATAATCAGCCGCCAGGGCGTCAGCCAGTTTTCTGGTTTCCGCTTCATTCTGACCAATCAGCAGCAGCCGGGCATTGTTATCTATTTGGGATAGGGAATTTGTTGCCAAGTTTTTTCCTCTTACCTCTGCAATTATCGTAGAACCTTACAAAAGCAGGTTTTTCTTAATTGTAATTTGTTTAAATGCGATGAACTGATTATTTTACCGCACAAGACGCAAAGTACGCAGAGATAAGGTTTTTATTTCATTTGCCTCTGAGAGGAAGGCAAATGAAAAACAATATGCCTTCGGCAGAAAGAATTAAAGAGGCGATCCAAATTTGAACAAATAAGAGCGAACATTACCAAGGAACCAGGTGGCAAAACTTGCCCGCAGGGCTTGGATCTTTTTATTTGTCGTCCTCTCAACGACAAATAATAAAATAAACCTCTCTGCGCTCTCTGCGCCTCTGCGGTGAATAGAACATTCAAATTGCGGTATTTTATTATTAAATATTAATAAGTTTTTGTGGTTTATTGCTTGCTGTGCCAATTCCAGGCGGTGCGAATAATGTCGTCGAGATTGGTATACTCGGGTTGCCAGTCCAGGCCTTTGATCGCTTTGGTGTTCGAGGCCACCAGTACCGGTGGATCACCCGGTCGACGGTCCTCATATACCGAAGCGATATCTTGCCCGGTAATATTTGAAACCTGTTCAACAACTTCCTTAACTGAAAAACCCTGCCCCTGACCCAGATTATAAAAGTCGCTGGCGGCGCCGTCCAGCAATCGTTCCAGTGCCAGTACGTGGGCCCGGGCGAGGTCGGTGACATGAATGTAGTCCCTGATACAGGTTCCGTCCGCAGTGGGGTAGTCATTGCCGAATATTTTGATGTCCTTGCGTTTGCCGGCAGCCACATCCAGAACAAGTGGTATCAAGTGGGTTTCGGGATTGTGCTTTTCGCCGACCTCGCCCTCCGGGTCTGCCCCGGCAGCGTTAAAATACCGTAAACTGTTATACCTCAACCCGTAAGCGGCGTCACAGTCTTTTAAAATGTCTTCGATCATCTGTTTGGTACGGCCATACGGGTTAATGGGATTTAAGGGATGGGTTTCGTCAATGGGAATCGATTCAGGAATGCCGTAGGTCGCACAGGATGAGGAGAAGATAAAAAATCGTACATCATGGGCCAGGGCTGCCTGCAAGAGATTGATCGTGTTGCCAACGTTGTTTTCATAATATTTCAACGGATCCGTCACCGATTCTCCAACGTAGGCGTAGGCCGCAAAATGAATCACGGCCTCGATCCGATTGTTCTTAAAGCAATTTGTTAAATCTTGTGGGTTTGCCAGGTCGCCTCGATAGAAATCTCCCCACCTGACAAAATCCTCATAGCCGTATACCAGGTTGTCAAAGCTAATGGGATTGAAACCGCGGCCGTGCAGCTCCTTACAACAATGAGAACCGATATAGCCGGCCCCGCCGGTAACCAGAACGTTGGTCATGTTAACAAATCCTAAAATGTCTAAAGTGCCTAAAATAAAAAGGCTTGAAGGCCTGGAGGCTTGGAAGCTGGAATGCTCTGAGTTTTCAGCTTTATGGCTTCCCAGCATGCCAGCTTCCTGGCCTGTTAGTTCAAAATTAGATTTCTCGTCCTTCTATCAATCCGCAATCCGAAATCCCAAATCCGAAATCGAAACAATCACAAATCCCCATTCCGAAATCCGCAATTCATATAAATCCTTTCTGCTGCAGGTGCAGCATGATTTCCTGGGCCGCCTCATCCGGAGCGATGCCGGTGGTGTCTATCCGAACCTCGGGTGATTCGGGAACTTCGTAGGGATCATCGACACCGGTATAGCCTTTGATAAGGCCCGCCCGGGCCTTGGCATACATGCCCTTGCGGTCGCGTTGCTCACAAACCTCGATGGGAGTGGCCACATGAACCTCGGTAAATCCACCGTATTGTTCAATTATTTCCCTGATTTCTTTGCGAGTGGCGGCATAAGGCGCAATGGGAGCGCAAATGGCGATGCCGCGGTTTTTGGTGATTTCGCTGGCAACAAAGGAGATGCGCCGGACATTGATGTCCCGGTGCTCTTTGGAAAAACTCAATTCGTTGGATAAATTCTGGCGCACGATATCGCCGTCCAGCAGGGTTACCGGACGATCGCCGATTTCCAGAAAGCGGGCATAGAGAATCTTGGCAATGGTGGATTTTCCCGCCCCGGAAAGCCCGGTGAAAAAGACTGCAAAGCCCTGCCTGCGCGGGGGAGGATAGGCTTTTTGCATCTCTTCGACAACTTCGGGAAAAGTCGCCCACTCCGGTATGCGCCGTCCGCTGCGAATACGATCACGGATATCGGAGCCGGAAAGCGATATAAACTGGGTGCCCTTGCGGTACCTGATCGGCACTGCGGTATTCGTCTTCAAAGGGCAGGTAAACCATCTCGGGAAATGGAACAACGGTCAGGCCGATTTCGTCACCGAAAGATTCCACCAGTTTGATGGCTTCATCACTTTCATAATAGGGCTGCCCGTTGCTGTCAGGTCCGGGACTGGCATGATCACGACCGGTGATAAAGTGCGTACAGCCGTAATTTTTGGAAACAATGGCATGCAGCAGGGCTTCCCGGGGGCCGGACATGCGCGTGGCCAGCGGCAGCAGGCTCAGCATGTGGGTATCCGGCGGATAATGGCGCACCACATGACGATAGCAGCGCACCCGGGTGTAATGGTCAAAATCACCGGGTTGGGTCATGCCGGCAATGGGCAGCAGCAGCAGGTTGGCCCTGGCCTGCCGCATGGCATTGATCGTCATCTCAAACTGGGGGCGGTGCAGGGGATTGCGGGTTAAAAAACCTGCCATTCGCTTCCAGCCGAGTTTTTTAAAAACGGCCCGGGTTTCCGCCGGGGTCTGGCGCAGCTTTTTAAAATCAAAATGCAGCGGAAGGCTTAAAACCTCCAGCTTGCCGCCAATGTAATAGTGCCCGGATTTGGTCAATAAATAATGGGTGCCGGGATGGGCCTTATCCCTGGTGCCGTAGACCCGGGCGGCTTCTTTTTCCGGATCGACCTTCCAGATATCTTCAATGTGCATGACTGCCAGGAGAAACCCTTCGGGGTCTCTGAGGGCGACGGACTGGCCGGCTTCCAGGTTATGGGCCTGCAACTCGCTGACATCAAGGCATATGGGGATCGGCCACAATACATTGTTTTGCAGCCGCATGCGATCGAGCACGGATTCATAATCGGAACGGGTCATAAAGCCCGTCAGCGGCGAGAAGGCGCCGTTGGCCAACAGCTCAAGATCACATAATTGACGGTCATTGAGGGTTATATCCGGCAGGTTAACAGTAACATTTTTGAGGACGGCGGAGCGCTCATCATCAACGAGCAGATTTACCAGCGAACCGCCATGGGGTGCGGTGTTATTGTCGTCATTCATCGTTTTTGACACCATGTATTTGAGCTATAAGAATGTAAGAATAATTCTGATAATACCTTAATGTGGGAGCGGCTTCCAGCCGCGATGATGTCATTTCCGGTCACGATAAAATCGCGGCTGGAAAGCCGCTCCCACAGGTCACGCATCTAATTGATCGACAGTTAAAATGCCGAAATTATCACTGAAATCGCAATTATAACTAATTATTTAAGCATACTACGTTAATTACAATCTTGCAATAGGGAAAGGATAGATGACAGAGGACCCGTCTTCGCCTGACGGCTTCGCCGCGGCAAGCAGAAGACAGCTGACGGAGGCGGCAGTTAGAGAAATAAATTAACCACGGAGAACGAAATCACGGAGTATATTATGGAATGGATTCGATTTTTATAAAAGAATTTAGACAGGATTTACCCAGTTAAATAGCTTGAGGTAAATATTCATAAGACTTAATGGTTGTTGGGTGAAAAAGATATAGTATCTAATTCTGATTTTGCAAAATGCCTCAAGCTATGATTTTTTCTTAAAATGAAAATAATAAAATCTTATTTAACCGGGTGAACGAGATTTTCATGATTTTCTTTCTTGCAGTTTCCGGAAGAAACTAAGAATCTCCATCCGCCTGCGGCGGAAAAACACAACATCTAAATTAGCTTCAATAATTAATCGCTATAGTTTCTAAATCATGACTATAAAAATTTTTTGTCTTTTCGCCGAAGGCGATAGGGTTTGACCGTTTTCTTCCGGAAAACGGTCAAGAGATAATCTTGTAAATCCTGTTAATCCTGTCTAATAATTTTTTCTAAAAACAGAATCCATTCCATTAATTTTGTCCGTGAAATTCTGTGTCCTTCCGTGGTTGAAAGCTGATAGTTCTGTTCCTGCGTTCTGAGTCTGCTGCGCATACTTAATCAACCAATTAACAGTTCAACTAATTACCCTTGATTGTGCTGCGGAAACGTAACATAATCAAAATCACTTTTTGAATTTAAAAGGACCCAATGAACACACCAGATGTTGACATATCCCCACCGGAGATTTTGGCTCCGGCCGGCAACCGGGCTTCTTTTTTAGCCGCGGTGGCAGCTGAGGCCGATGCGATCTACTGCGGACTGAAGATTTACTCCGCCCGCATGCAGGCTAAAAACTTCGCGATGCAGGAGTTTGCCGAACTGGTGAACCTGGCCCATGAGCAGGGGGTAAAAGTTTTTGTGACGATTAACTCGCTGCTGAAGGCCGATGATTTATTGCGGGCCGGGCAAATGCTCGATCAGCTGCAGCGCCTGGTTAAGCCCGATGCGGTTATCGTTCAGGATCTGGCCATGGTGCAGCTGGTCAAGCAGACCGGATTTCCAGGCGAGATACATTTGTCAACCCTTGCCAATGCAGGGTTTACAGCGGCCCTGCAGGTCATTCGGCAAAAGGTTGGTGTGGATCGGGTGGTTTTGCCCAGAGAGCTGAACATCGATGAAATCAAACAACTGGCGGCGGCGTGTCCGGCCGGTTTGGGATTAGAGGTTTTTGTTCACGGCGCCCTTTGCTATGCCGTGTCCGGCCGATGTTACTGGAGCAGTTATCTGGGGGGCAAGAGCGGTCTCAGGGGGCGATGCGTCCAGCCCTGCCGGCGGCAATACAGCCAGGGCAATCAGAAAAACAGATATTTTTCCTGCCAGGATTATAGTGTCGATGTGTTGGCCAAGGTGCTGATGTCCATACCCCGGATACGCACCTGGAAAATAGAGGGCCGTAAAAAGGGCCCCCATTATGTGTACTACACGGTCAGCGCTTACCGCATGCTGCGAGATCATGGGCATGATGCCAAGATGAAAAAAAATGCCCTGGAATTATTGTCCCAAGCGCTTGGGTCGGCCCACAACTCACTATAACTTTTTGCCGCAACGGCCGCAGAATCCCGTCAACCCGGGTAATCAAACCGGCTCCGGTCTGCTGGTTGGAAGAATCAAAGGCTCCCGGCAAAAACCGTATTTTATTGCCCGGGAAAAGCTCCTGGCCGGGGACGTTCTGCGCCTGGGCTATGAGGATGAAGCCGGACATTCCATCAAGCGTATCGGCCGGTCCGTTCCCAAAGGCGGACGGATGGATGTCAGCTTTTCCTCCAATAAGGCCCCGGCCAAAGGGGGCCCGGTATTTTTAACCGACCGGCGTGAAAAAGCCCTGGTGGACATGATTTCAGACCTTGAAAGAACACTGGGCCGGATTCCGGAGGATGGCCAGGGTGAATCATCATTTAAACTCAAATTGCCGACCGGCAGTCTAAAAAAGGGCAGGGTGGTTGATCTGCCCGTATATCGCAAACAGGCCGGGTCCACCCCCCGGGACGGCATCGGGATATGGTTGTCGGGGCAGTCCGTCAAAAATATATCAGCCAACATGAGAGCCCCTGTCTGGTGGTGGCTGCCACCGGTGGTCTGGCCGGAAAATGAAGCCGAATTAATTTCCCGGGTGGAAATGGCGATTAAAAAAGGCGGTCGCCATTTTGTGCTGAATGCGCCCTGGCAAGTGGCGTTTTTTAAAAAACAAAAAGGGTTCGAACTGTGGGCCGGCCCCTTCTGCAACCTGGCCAACCCGCTGGCCATTGCCCAGGTAAAATCTCTGGGCTTCAGCGGCGTTATTGTCAGCCCCGAGCTTGGCCGGGAAGATTACCTGCAATTGCCGCGGCACAGCCCGCTTCCGCTGGGAATCGTTATTGCCGGGAGCTGGCCTTTGTGCGTTGCCCGGTCACTGACAGAGGAGATAAAACCGGATCAAGCTTTTTCAAGCCCCAGGCAGGAGCAGGCCTGGGTCGCGAAATATGATACCGACTACTGGGTGTTTCCGAACTGGAAGCTGGATTTGAAAAGTCAAAAAAAATTGCTGCAAAAAGCCGGCTATCAGATGTTTATCGACCTGGTCGAACCCATACCGAAATCAGTGAAGCTCAAACAACGGAAGGGGCTCTGGAACTGGGACGGGAAACTTCTGTGAAGTTTCAGTGCATAGCTGGAAGGTGAAAAACGGCAGTTCACCACGGAATTACATGGAAAAGCACAGAAAAAATTAGGGAATGGAGTCTTATCTAATTAAATATCTTTTGGGACACAGATTTTCACGGATTAACACAGATTGTTTATAACCGCCTGGCGGCGGTAAAGAATCCTTAAATGCGATGATGTCTGTTTTTAATATGCTTTTCTTCGCCGAAGGCGATATAACTTTTCTCTTTTAATTCGTGTTCATCTGTGTTCACCGCGCCCGCCACCGTGCCCGCTCGCGCCTTGCGTGGCAGGCGGGTGGCGAGCAAGGCGAGGCGGGCGGGTCCGTGTCCTAATAGTGCCATTGTTAAAAAAGCATATGCCGAATTAAATTAACTTTTGCATTTGCCTAATGGCCTCTAACATATTTTTTTTCTCAAACGGCTTTTTTAAAGTGAAGGCACCCAGTGATTTTGCAACCTCAAATTCAGCATCAATACCATACCAATCGCAACCAGACATTAGAATAAATTTGGCATCATGGTATTTTCCCATTATCTCCACAGCAGTTTCGATGCCACTTTTACCAGGCATGACGAGATCAGTTATAATCAAATCTGCAGGTTGTTCAGAAAAACGTACACTTCCTTCCTCACCACCTGATGCCTCTGATACCGTATAACCCTCTTGCTCTAACATTTTCCTGAGCATCTGTCGGAGTTGATTATCATCATCAATTATAAGGATTCGTTTGATTACTTTAACAGATGACTTTTTGGCTAACCGATCTATCTGTTCAAAAGCGTCTTTTACAATTTTATAAAGATTTTGGATTTCGATGGGCTTTGTGTCATATCCATCAAAACCAGCATCCTTGAAATCCTGCGGGTCAAAGAGGCCAGCATGGCCGGACAGTGCGTAAATCATAGCATCAGGATCATCTTTTCGAACCAGTTCACATAATTCAAATCCATCCATTGCTTCTAAGCCTAAATCGATGAAAATAACTGAAATTTGATCGTGCTCTAAAATATCAAGAGCTTCTTCAGCTCCTCTTGCCACACGCACTTGATAGCCGACTCTGCTCAAAGCCATTTTAAGCATATTTCGGATAGGAGCTTCATCATCTACAACTAGAATCTTATTGGTTCTCATTTTAAATATTCTATGGGTTATGAATTTTTTAGTTATAGTAGATCAAGAACATTTACCCCTCGAATAGGTTAGAGTCTTCTAAAAATATTTCAAGATTGGCCAAATCCACTTCAGACAAACGTAACACCTCGGATTCGGGTGTTGCGTATAGGACAACTGAAGGTTCTTTGCTCAAACCAATGCCCAGTTTATGACAGGCTTTGTCTACGATTCTTACCAGCGCCATTAATAAATTTTTGGAATCAAATTCATCTTTGTGATGATCTCTGGCTATTTCACAATATTTTTCAGGTAAATTCCAGTGATGCATGAGCGCAGATCCGCATTCGGCATGTAAACTGTGCATAGCCTCGGTTAACAGAGTATTGGAAATTTGGATGCCGGTTCCGTTATTTTTTTTCAGCGTATCAGCGATTTTTAGGATATGAAGCTTTCCTACATCATGAAGAAGGCCGGCGAAAAATGATTCATGTTTTATCCCCTGCAGGCCGCAATGGCCCGCTAACCAGTGTGACCCGATGGCACATCCCACAGAATGCCGCCAGAGGTCTCGCATAATCTCATTTAGAATCGGGTCTTTGGAACGGAAATGATTTTTGTGGGCAACAAGTGTGGTGATATTGGAAACTTCATTTATTCCTAAACGTATCACGGCCTGATGAATGGTTTCTATTTGTTGCAGGCCTTTGTAAAAAGACGAATTAGAGACCTTTAAAATTTCACCGGTTAGGGCCTGGTCACTTACAATTAGTTTTTCGATTAAGCCAACGTCAGGATCACTTTTAGCGATCTCGTTTTGTATTCGCATGGCTGTTTTGTTAAATACAGGAAGCTGCGCTTTCTCAGAGGTTAGCTGTGAGTTCACTATTTCAGCAAAAGAGTTATGATCGGCCATCATTTTCCTCCTAAATATCTTCGCAATTCTTGCAAAGGCCTGGGTTTTTCGAGTTGAGGAAGGCAGCGCAGAATTTCATCGATAGTCGTAATTCCGGATGCAGCTTTAAAAATTCCATCTTCGAACAAGGTTAATAGTCCTGTTGATTCAATACTTATCCGCCGGATTTCCTGGCTTGTTTTTAGATCAATAATGGCATTGCGAACGGACTCGTCAAGAACGAGTAGCTCAAAAATTCCAACACGCCCCTTATAACCGGTATGTTGACAAAAGGTGCAACCACGGCCTTTCTGAAATGGCATATCGATAATATCATTTGCCGTATACCCTAAATTTTGAAGTTCCGCAGCAGTCGGCTTATATGGCTCACTGCAATTAGGACATACTTTTCGCACTAGCCGTTGCGCCAACACACTTACTACTGTGGAGGAGATTAAAAATGCTTCAATGTTCATCTTTAACAGACGAACTAAACCACCGATACTGTCCTCAGTGTGAAATGTCGTCAGCACTTTATGTCCTGTCAAAGCTGCCTGAACTGCGACATCAGCTGAAAAATTGTCTCGAATTTCCCCTATCACAATCACATCCGGGTCCTGACGGACAATGTGACGCAGAGTTTCTTCAAAGGTAAGATTGATTTTGGGATTAATGGAGCATTGAGTGATCCCATCGATAACATATTCAACGGGTTCCTCGGCGGTGATAATACTGGTCTTGGGGTCATTAATACTATGGATGCAGCTATAAACTGTGGTAGTTTTCCCTGAACCGGTGGGGCCTGTGATCAGAATAACACCACTCGGCTTAAATAGAGCATCTTTCTTAAAGCGCTCCAATATTTGAGCCGACATCCCAACTTCCTCGATCTTTAATAGTTGACCCTGTCGATTCAAAAGGCGAATAACTATCTTCTCACCGTGGATAGACACATAAAACGAAACGCGCAGATCAAGGTCCCCTTCAGGGTACTCAAAAAGTATTCGACCACCTTGATGTCTTCTTTTTTCCGTAATATCAACATTACACATAACTTTAATGCGACTCGTCAGGGAGGGAATAGCATCTTTCGGAAAATCCTCGAAATGAACCAGTACACCGTCTTGTCGAAAACGGACGCGCAAACTATCACTGGCAGGTTCCATGTGTATATCGCTGGCATTTCTCTCTATAGCCGCCAAAATGATTTTATTGACCAGATTCACCGCAAGGCTTTCACTAGAAGATGCGGTTCCTCCATTTTTATTTCCACGCTTCACCCATTCTATCACTTTTTCAACCAGGGCTTTGCTGGTGATGGCATGCAAGAGGTTGGTACCATAAATCTGTCTGGCTGCCTCCAAATCTTGTTTGTTATCAGGGTTAGCCGAGGCCACCATGATTCTCTGCCCTTCGCGGCGCACCGGAATCAAATTGTGCTTTACATACCATTTGATTGGGGCCATTGAAAAAAGCGTTCGATCTAATTCCGAGAAAGCCGGCTCGATATAAGGTAAACCAAACTTAAGGGCCTTCGTTTGCATCAAGTTCTTCTCGTCTATGAGGCCTTGGTCGATAAGGATTTTATCAAGGCCGCGTTTTGAATTCTCACTTGTCTGCATATCTATTGCAAGTTTCAAGTCTTTCTGATGAATATGGCCTAATTCAACCAGAAGATTACCCAGGGGCATTGAGATGGGTTTGTTTTGCAATGCATCTATAATTTGATCATGTGTTATGAAATTGAGATCTTTAAATATTATTGTCAGCGGCTTAGAGGTTTCTATCTTTGATGAAACGCGTTGTGCGTGCTGAACTTGCTTGGGGGTTAGGATTCCTGCTTTTAAAAAACATTCTACGAGTTCGCTACCATACTCAGAAGGATTCGCTTCAAGGTAAGGTACACCGTTATGTGATTTATCAGATTTTGGCTCTACATTGATTTGCAAACTCATTTTATTCTGGTTCCTTTGCCATGATTCATTAAAAAGTTGGAATAATGGAAATTTTTTAGTGTATTCTAAGAAAAATTTGGATTGTTTTTATCTATAAGTGATTAAAATCCTTATTGTATAGCCCAATTCAATATCTTTTTTTAATCGAAAATATATAGAATTTATATCGGCAAGATTAGCCAATACTTGAGAAATATTGATAATATGTCGTAAAGGCTGAATACGGAAAAGAATAGCTCTGGAATGAATTATATCAAAAAAATGGCAGAATGACGGTTTTCTTCTAAACGTGCACACTGTTAAGCAATTTCAAATTCGTACGGGGGCAGCGAACAGTAGTACACTTGATTCCATCCCCATCGCAATTAACGGGCCATCAAAACAGCTCCATAGCGCCCTTCATTTCCTCGGTCAGTTTTTCTTTTAATTTGTTAATGCCTATCAAATTTAACTTTAGGTCGTATGCCAACTCGTTATCTTCAATAGCCAGGCCCGAATAATCTTTTTCCCCCAGACTGTAGCCCATGGATTTTGCAGCCAGATTGGCAAAACGAACAATCAGTATCTCTTTGGGCAGCGTTGTTTGTTGCTTCTCGTCCTTGTTTACGCCGCTATCTTCATGATTTGAGGCACACACTATGAAGCTGTCTGCGTACTTCCATTTCTCAAGCAGCTTTGCTCCGACGACACCATGGTGCGCGGAGATGGTGTCGATCAATTTGGTAGTTGGAATACCGCCGTTAAATTTGCCTTTGCGCTCCATGTCGGCAATGATTTGCAAAAGGATCAATTTGCCAATATCATGTAACAAGCCCATTGAAAAAGGATCGGCCGCTAATTCGAGATTAAGCAATTTAGCAGTGATTTCAGATGCGTATGCGCAGGCAATTGAATGTTTCCAGACCTGTTCAATCAGTGTACGGTATTTCTTGGTTTGCATTGTAAAAAATTCGCGGCCGGTTAGTTCCGTGACAGTCTGTTCCGTAGCCGCAAAACCGATCCGCGAAATTGCCTGCTCCAGAGATTTATTTTGTATAAAACCTCTGTAGTAAGCTGAATTGGACATTCTGATCAGTTCCGCGGATATGGCCACATCCATTTTTAGCAGATCCGCAACACGTTGGGAAACTGCCCCGGTTAGGATTAATTCGCGAAATTTAGTACGGATTCTGGGAAGCGTCGGCAGAGTTATTTTTTTCCCCTCAAAAGCGGTGACGATACCGGCTATAAAATTGGGGTTGTTTTTATCGTCTGAAGTGTTGGCAGCACCATTTTTAGATTGGATCTTGCGCTTACGGATTCCAAGCTTTGAAAGCTTCTTGCCAATTGTATGGATACCGAACGGTTTGGCAATGTAATCGTCACAACCTGATTGGATGCACTTGAGCACGAGATCCTCGTCCGTAAATGATGAAACCATCAGGACTTTGGCTTTTTGGGTTTTGGGTACTCCAAGCTTGGTTTCAGCTGCGATAATTTCGGATAAGACCTGCAATCCATCCAAATCCGGCATGTCAAGGTCCAGCATGATTAAGCTAAAGGGCGTGCCTTGCTGATGGGCGTTATGGAACATAGCAACCGCCTCCTTGCCATTGTCAACCGATTCACATTCGCCGAAGTTCTGCATTATCAGCTTCAATTTTATTCTGCTGACCTTTTCATCGTCTGCGATAAGAATCTTCATTTTCCTATCCCTGGAACCGATAAAATTATATTTTACAAATGGTTTTTTAACTGCTTTAGGTTTTATTCAAGCCTACCAACCAGGTGCCTGACCGGTTCGACCCGCGCCAATTCCGCATCGTGCTCTTTATGGTTATATCGGTATCTATGAAAGGATCTTAAGTGGGTTATCACCTGAAGCATCACATACATGAGGTTGCCTGCTCGTTCATACCTTACCTGAAAATTTCCAATCAGATCAAAAATAAAAATTGTGTGTGAATTTTGTATTTCGATAGGCCTCTAATACATCTCACCAAAACATAGAATGTGATTAGGTAATCTGAAAAGTATCACAAAAAATAATTCGCAGTTAAAGTGAGCGAAAAAAATGCCGATTATCAGAAATAGGTGCCTTTGTTTTTTATAGTATCGTAAATTACCAGAAAACCAAATAAAGGAGGCTAAAGAGTTGGGATGTCAGCATGTTTGTCTAACGCGATATTATTTCTATATTCTACATCGTCTATAATTGATTTGATCAACGTGAAATATGAAAAGTTTATATAGTAAGTGACGAATAGGCACTTTAATATCGGTGAAGATATAATGCTGTCCTTCAATATGCATGGATATGATCGTCCATTCAAAGTAAAGGGGAATATTGTCCGTTCCAATCAACAGGGCATTGGTGTAGAGTTTAAAGAAGTTAAGCCCTACATTGCTGAGATGCTTGGTGTCCTTGTTGGAAGGATAAGACGGTAAAAAATACCCATTGCCCTATACAATTTTGACATTTCTACTTCAGGAAAAAGGTGCCCATCATGAAATCTCCAGATAGGGTAGATAAAAAGAAATTATCCCCTGAAAAAATTCTAAAACTAAATAGTAGGCATCTGCGAGGAGCACTTGTACGCTCGATTGCGAGTTTGAGTGGATGGGCTTTTGCGTTGATTGCTTTTTCTGCCGGTGTGCTTAAAACCCAACATTTAATAGGGATAAGCGCATCAGTGCTATATTTAGTTCTGATAAATTTTCCGGCTTTAATAGCTTTAAAGAAAATTTCAGACGAACGGTCCTACAATAATTTTTCGTTGTTAATTAATCAGCTTGAAATATTAGGTTATACTTCAATAATATACTTTTGCGGTGACATTGAAGCCACGCATCTCACTCTCATTTATGCAGCTTTGATCGCATATGTTGGAGTAGTTGCCTCTAAAAAGCATTGTTTTATTGTCGCCGGGTTTTGTGCTGCAACATATTTTCTGATGTTCGCCTTGATACAAATCGATGTTATTCCGCATTTAGGATTAATCGCAGAATCATCCCCTCCCTTGATATATCAATTGATAATCATTTCGGTAGTCATAGCACTATTATATACGGTTGCTTTTATATCAGCAACCAGCGCAAGCCTGATAAAAAAGAATAAAGATCAATTGGGGCGGCAGAACAAAAAGTTTGCCGAAGCCAATGATAAGCTAATGCGTGAGATTCAGCTCCGAATACATGCAGATTCTGCCTTACGAGAGAGTGAATTTCAATATAGAACCCTGACAAACAATCTGAATGTTGGGGTATACCGGAATACTGTTGGCGCAAAAGGAAAATTCATCGAAGCCAATCCTGCTATTGTGAAAATGTTTGGATTTCAACGCAAAGATGAGTTTATAGCTGTTGATGTTGCAGATTTATACCAGGATCCAAATGATCGGAATTTATTTAATAAAAAAATGATGCAAAAGGGATTTGTCCAAAACGAAGAATTAAATCTAAGGAAAAAGGATGGCACTCCCATAAAAGCCTCTGTTTCAAGCGTTGGTGTAAAAGATGAAAACGGGAATGTGAAATATTATGATGGTATCATAGAAGATATATCAGAGCGAAAACGACTTGAAAGTCAACTGCAACAGGCCCAAAAGATGGAAGCCATTGGCACCCTTGCTGGCGGAATAGCTCATGATTTCAATAATTTGCTAATGGCAATACAAGGAAATGCATCCTTGATACATTGTGATATTGATACCGATAGTCCGCATTGCCAATCTTTAATAAATATTGAAAACGCTGTAAAAAGTGCCTCAAAACTTACCAAGCAGCTTCTAGGGTATGCAAGGAAAGGAAAGTATCAGGTCAATCCTATCAGCTTGAACCAATTGGTTGAGGAAACTGCAAATACTGTAGGCAGGACAAGAAAAAATATTACCATTCATTATGAGCTTGCAGAAGATTTGAAGGCAATTTTAGCAGATCAGGGACAAATCGAGCAGGTACTTATGAATCTCTTTGTAAATGCCGCAGATGCCATGGCCGCAGAAGGAGATCTATTTCTGAAAACTATCAATATTACTCACCAAAACATTAAAAGTAGCCTCTATACTCCCAAGCCTGGCAAATACGTTCAACTGACAGTCACGGATACAGGTATAGGGATGGATAAAAACACCCAAGATCGTATCTTCGAACCTTTTTATACAACAAAGGAGATGGGAAGAGGTACTGGACTTGGTCTGGCTTCGGTTTTTGGCATTATCAAAGGTCATGGTGGTTATATTGATGTTGAATCAGAGGTGGGAAGAGGGACTACATTCCAAATATATCTACCGGCATCTATCAAGAAGATTGTTAAATCAGTAACTGAAGAACCGAACCGAATTATTAATGGCAACGGGACCATCCTCCTCGTAGATGATGAGCAATTGGTTCTTGGAACAGGATCTAAAATACTTATAAGACTTGGTTATACGGTTCTTGAGGCGAACGAGGGCAAGAAAGCAGTTGAGATTTATAAAGAAAACAAAGAAAAAATTGATATGGTCATTTTGGATATGATTATGCCCGATATGGGAGGAGGAAAGGTCTTTGATAAGATCAAAGAAATGAATCCAGAAGCAAGAGTTCTTCTTTCCAGCGGATACAGCATTGATGGACAGGCGACTGAGATCTTACGACGTGGTTGTGATGATTTTATTCAGAAACCTTTTAGCATAAATCAACTGTCAGAAAAAATAAGTGAGTTTATGACATAGATCGATCTCAGATTCCGTATTTGTCGAATACATTATTATAAAGTTGATTATCAGAAAAGAGGTTAGCCGGCACCTGAAATTGTTGCGGCATTAGCAAACGCAATCTAAATATTAGGGTAATTAGAAATGTCGGCTATGAATTTATGTATCACAAATACAACTTATCCTTGATGGACACATTGGCAAATTCGCCGGCCTATAGGCTACTTTAGATTAATAGCTTGTCAGGCTTCCAAAAATTTTATTAAAGAAGATAACTTAAATGAAAATGATTGATAGTAAAAATAATTATTTCCAACAATTTCAAAAATTCGCCATGAACAGAATGGTTTCTTCCTCAATTCTGGCGGAAGACAGCCTAACTTACTGGCGTGTACGTATTCTCTTTACGATAATTTTTTCAGGGTTATTGATAGGCCTTTTTGTCTTTGTGCCTCTAATTGCCACGGTGATCAAGCATAATTTATGGACACTGCTGATGTTTGATGCAGCTGCCTGGCTAATTGGAATTAGTCTCCTGCTTGCAAGTCGTCCGAGATATGAAATACGCGCTGCAATAACATTGTTTATGTTTTATATCCTCGGTTTGGTTATAATTATTTTTGTTGGACCATTGAGCGGCGGCCCTGCATTTATCTTTGCTTTTGCAATTCTAGTTGGCGTTTTGCTCGGATCAAAAGCAGCAATTAAAGCTTTAATACTTAACGCAATAACTCTCGCGAGTATTGGTTGGACTTTCAACGCTGGTTTATTTGGTCAGGCGTTTCCATTTTTCAACAGCATTGAAAATATGATAACTGCAGGTGCTAGTTTCATGTTTTTGAACACAGTTGCTGCGATGTCTGTTGCAGTGCTGGTTAAGGGCCTTAACTTTGCCCATCAGAAAGAGAAAGATTTGGCTATCAACTTGAAAAGAGAGCAGTTGCGCTTGATAAAAATAATGAATGAACTGGAATCGGAAGTTGAGGAACGCAAGCACACGACGGATGCTTTGACCGAAAGTGAAGCTACTTTAAAGAGCATATTTCGTGCCGCACCAACGGGAATTGGTATGGTGTCAAATCGGATACTGGATCGAGTCAACGAGCGGTTGTGTGAAATGGTTGGTTACTCACCTGAGGAGCTTGTCGGGCAAAGCGCGAGAATATTATACCCGAGCGAGGATGAATTCCAGTGGGTTGGAGAAGAAAAATATAAGCAAATCAGAGAACAAGGAACCGGAACTGTTGAAACCCGCTGGCAATGCAAGGACGGATCCATCATTGATGTTTTGCTGAGTTCCACCCCTATCGATGCTGATAAGCCAACAGAGGGGGTAACTTTCACAGCCTTGGACATCACTGATCGTAAACAAACAGAGGAAGCCCTGAGGAAGAGCAATGAGCGTTTTAGGATATTGTTTGATAATGCTCCAGACCCCATTTATATACACAAAATGGATGGGACATTCTTGGATGGCAATAAAGCTGCCGAAAAATTGCTTGGCTATAAAAAAGAAGAGCTAATTGGAAAGAATTTGTTCGAAATAGGGCTACTCTCAGGGCAAGATCTTCCAAAGGCTCTCAATACGCTAAAGCAGAGTCAGAAAGGAAATCCGTTTGGACCTGATGAATTCACATTGTATAGGAAAGATATGACGCCTGTTTGCGTTGAGATATTAACTCATCCGGTTGAAATCAAGGATGAACAATTAGTGCTTGGTGTTGCTAGAGATGTGACTGACCGCAAACAAGCTGAGGAAGCGTTGCGGCTATCCGAGGAAAAGTTCTCCAAAGCCTTTCAAGCCAGTCCGGTATGGGTTGATATAACGACAATAAGTGAAGATAGATTTTTAGAAGTCAATGATACATTTACCAAAATCTCGGGTTTCACTCGGAAAGATGCGATTGGTAGGACTAGTTATGATCTTGGCTTTTGGCTTGACCCGGAAAGTGACAGAGAACGGGCACTCCAGATATTTTATCGGCAAGGATACTTCCGGAATCTTGAAACGAAAATGCGATTTAAGGATGGAAAAAACCACACTATGCTCTGGTCGGCGGATCCGATTGAATTTGAGGGACAGGAATGTTTCATAAACGTACTAACTGATGTCACTGAAACCAAAATTATTCAGAAAGAAAAGGCAGCACTCGAGTCTCAGCTCCAACAAGCCCAAAAGATGGAAGCGATCGGTACCCTTGCAGGTGGCATTGCACATGATTTCAATAATATTCTTTCAGCCGTTATTGGCTATACCGAACTGTCCTTAAACGATGCTGAAAAAGAGTCTACTCTCTATCAAAATCTGCAGGAAGTTTTCAAGGCCAGCGGGCGTGCCAAGGACTTGGTCAAACAAATTCTCACCTTCAGTCGTCAAGCCGAGAAGGAGCGCAAACCGGTTCAGGTAAAACTCATATGTAAAGAAGCTATTAAATTTTTAAGGGCCTCAATCCCTGCATCCATTAAGATACGCCAGGAAATCAAAAGTGATTCCTTGGTAATGGCAGATCCAACCCAAATTCATCAAGTTTTAATGAATCTTTGCACCAATGCTGGACACGCCATGGGGGAAAAAGGGGGGGTGCTGGAGGTAAAGTTGACCGATGCTAATCTTGAGGCAGGTCTTTCGGCCAAATTCCCTGAGTTGAAACCAGGACCATATCTCGAATTGACAGTAAGTGATACCGGTCAGGGCATACCAGCAGATATAATCGACCGAATCTTTGACCCGTTTTTCACAACCAAAGGACAAGGTGAAGGAACCGGTATGGGCCTTTCGGTAGTCCATGGCATCGTCGGGAGTTGTGGAGGTGCGATAACAGCTTCCAGTGAGCCGGGAAAAGGCGCAACTTTCAAAATCTACCTTCCTGCTGTGGAAAGGGGCCAGGCATTGGCTTCGATAACGGAAGACTCTATTGCCAACGGAACCGAACGCATTCTTTTTGTTGATGATGAAACGGTCCTCGTAAATCTTGGAAAAAGGATGCTTGAATCTCTAGGTTATAAAGTTACCACCAGGACTAGTAGCATAGAGGCTTTAGAACTGTTTAAGGCTAAACCAGATAGCTTTGATCTGGTAATCACTGATATGACCATGCCGAACATGACCGGTGATAAATTCGCAAGTGAACTGATACGTATAAAGCCTGAAATCCCAATCATAATTTGTTCCGGGTACAGCGCCCATATCAATCAAGAGCAGGCTTTGACTATGGGTATACGAGCCTTTATATCTAAACCGGTTCTCAAAGGGGATATTGCTAAAGCCATTAGGAAAGTATTAGGATAGAATTGATAAAATAAATTAACTATTAGATTGGAATTCCCCACCATAAATATTAATACATTGTCTCGCTCCTAACAGCGTTCTCATAAACCCATCCTTGAACCCTTCATTTTTGATAGCATTCCATTTTCATTACAAGTTTTTCTTAAGAATTAAGACAAAAATACCGATAAGAAATATAGGCTTAAAATCTTTGAAAATGGCCATTATCCAATATTTCTTAATAAAAAATTATTCATATGGAAACCGATCTAATCGGCGAAAGCCAAAATGTCAGAAGTGTTCGCAAATTGATCGACCAGGTAGCAGGCTCATGCTTAAACACTGTGGTCTGTGGTGAGACCGGTGTTGGAAAAGAGCTGGTTGTTAAGATGCTGCATCAAAAATCCAGTATGAACCGAGGACCTTTTGTCAAAGTAAACTGCGCCGCTTTACCGGATACATTGCTGGAAAGCGAAATGTTTGGTCATGATCAGGGTGCTTTTACAGGAGCGGTGCGCAAAATGCGGGGAAAATTTGAACAGGCCAAAGAAGGGGTTTTATTCCTGGATGAAATCGGCGATATGTCCATAGCACTGCAATCCAAGATGCTTCATGCGCTTCAAGATGGCGAATTTGTTCCCCTTGGATCTGAAAGATCGGTAAAAAGTAATGCCTGGGTTATAACGGCCACCAACCGTGAGCTGGAGGAGGACCTTAAGGCTGGAAAATTCCGTCCAGATTTGTACTACAGAATATGTACCGTAAAAATTCGCATTGATCCATTGCGCTATAGACCGGAAGATCTACCGCCTTTGATTTCTTATTATACACAAAGATACGCCTTAGAACTTAATCGAAATCAGCCGACATCTCTAAGCAATGAGACTATCGACAAACTTATGGCCTATCACTGGCCAGGAAACGTGCGCGAGTTGCAAAATGTGCTAAGAAGGATCATTGTTCTTGGTGAAGGGGAAGGAAACCTGGATAAAATGATCAACCTTCCCAATAATAGCAAGCACAATTATATTGAACCAAATTTTAGAAACGGTCTTGGATTAAACGGGCACCGGATAGATCTCACGGATTTTTCACTCAAAAAGTTTAGAAAGAAGGTATCTGATCAGGTCGAAAAAAATGCAATATCATATGTACTTGAGAAAACTGGTTGGAACCGCAGCAAAGCCTGCGAAATATTAAAAGTCAGCTATAAGACCTTGCTTTCCAGAATACAGGATCTGGAACTTAAACCTCCTGAAGATTTTGTATAGAACGCCTGCTGAAATCTCAACGCCGATTATATACGCCTAAAGATTGTTATTTGCGCCTTTCAATCCACTTTAGATCTAAATCCTACCGATTAAATATTATATAAATGTTTTCATAATACTATTACACGGGATTCATAATAAATGGTTGTGAACTATTTCAAAGTTTATTCTATTCAATCATAGATTTTTCCTATATCCATCTGTAATCATGACAAATTATTTAATTTCCTGGATTCTTTTGCGACATAAAATAGAGAATTTGGTCATGTGGCATAATAAATGCTTCATATTAAAATAAACAATGGCAGGTACCGCCTTTATTCCCAGCAGAAACGAGGATTTAAGCCAATAGTGGCCACTATTTAGTTTATCGGAATCTTCAGTTTGTTGCCAAATACGAAATTGCCATGACAGATAACATGTTAAAAATAGATAGTGATAAGTCTGAATCTCTGACAAAAATACATTACCAAAATGATAGAAGGCTGGGGTTGGATCGGAGAAACTACTCCTATCACTTGCATATTCCAGAGAGAAGAACTGGTAAGGATCGGCGCTCTGACACAGACCGAAGAAAGGTGCCGAGAATGAAAATAAAAGATTGATCAAAATTTTGAATGAAAGCACTATTCTAAATATATTGAGGGAACATAAACCATGATCGGTGCAATAAGTAATACTGCTATTAAGCAAAGAACTCATGATTTGAGAAATACCGTCGTTCAAAATAGACAAATCAAAATTATTGACAGAAGAAAAGATACAAGAATTAAATTTAACCAACCATTACCTATGGTGAATTGTCAGGCTAAAGATGGCTACTTTAAGGCATCTATCACAAACTTAAGTTCCAACGGAGTTTTTATCAGGACCCATAGGCCTTTTTTTGCTGGGGAAGAGATCGCAATGACCTTTACGTTTCCAATATCCAGGAATGCTAAAATGGTGACGGGAGAAATAGTCAGAATATCAGAAGAAGGCATTGGGGTGGTGTTCAAAGTCTTTTTTAGTAAATGAAATCCATGCTCAAACAAAAACGGTTGCTAAACGATACGGGTTTTACGCTGATTGAAATTATCGCTGTTTTGGTCATTTTAGGCGTCTTAGCTGCTCTCGCTGTTCCGCGATACGTAGATCTTGAAAACAACGCCAAACAGAAAGTCGTTGATACTGTCACATCCGAAATTAATGCGCGCGAGAGCCTAACCTGTTGATATAGAATTCACTCATATCAAATCCTTCAGGCTTCTGAATTTGGTATAGCGTGACCTATAACCCAATATAATTTCCAAATTACTTTTTTACTTTTACAGTTCTATCCCCAAAATCCAGCATCGGCTTTTTTGATTCCTTTTCATATTCTATCTGGCCTTTAGGCCTTCTTTCCATAGGAAAATTCACATGAATTTCTATCTATTTTTAGCCGGTTTAAGTCATTAGCCTACATAGCTTTTCCAAACACTTGATTCAATTTTTCACCCATTTCTTCGACTGTGTATGGTTTGGCGATTACACCACAAAAACCGAAATTTCTGAAATTTGCCATAACGGGGTCCTGAGAATATCCACTAGAAACAATTGCTTTGACATTTGGGTCAATTTCACTCATTTTTTTTATCGCCTCTTGCCCTCCCATTCCGCCACGAATTGTTAGATCTAAAATTACCGCATCGAATGGATTAGCGCCAAGCAAAGCATTTCGGTATAAATCTATAGCTTCTTTCCCATCTTGTGCAAACTCCGCATCATATCCTAAATGGTTTAAAATATGCTTTGTTAGTGTCCGGATGATTTCTTCATCATCCATCACTAGGATTTTGCCATTTCCGAAAATGGGTCTTTTACCTTCAACCTGAACGGCAGTATCTTTGCAGATGACTTCACTGGGGTCCGCTGGTAGATATATGCTAACGGTTGTTCCAAATCCAATTCTCGACTTAACTGTAACGTCTCCTCCATGTTTTTTTATAATCGATTTGCTAATAGGCAGACCCAATCCGGTTCCTTTCTGGACTCCAAAATCTTTAGATGTATAATAGGGTTCAAAAATTTTATCCAATCTATCTTCAGAAATTCCATTTCCTCGATCGGCTATCGATATCTGAACATATTTTCCTGGTCTAAGGTTTTTTAAACCCTTGTTAATGATAGTGTTTTTTGCGGTAACTTTTAAATTGCCACCTTCTTTCATCGCTTCTCTGGCGTTGAGAACTACATTATGGATCGCATGCCCAATCTGAGTTTGATCTACTGCTACTGACCATAAATGATCTGGGAATTCATATTCACTTTTTATAGTTGTACCGCTCAAAGTAAATTCTGTTGCACTTTTGACCAATACAGCAGTTTCAGTCATTTTCTTAATCGGTTCGCCGCCTTGGGAAAAGGTGATCAGTTTTTGGGTTAAATTTTGGGCTGTTTTCGATGCTGTAAGCGCCTGAGTCAAAAAAGAGTAACCGTTATCATCAGGATTTAGGGTTGCCCGAGTTAGAGAAATATTCCCGATAATAGCTGTTAACAGATTGTTGTAATCATGGGCAATCCCTCCAGCAAGGGCAGCAATTGATATGACTTTGGATGCCTTTTCCAGTTCATCTTTCGACTTAATCTGATCCGATATATCCCTAATTACCAATATGTTGGCAGGTTTCTCATTTAAGGTAATATAATCAGTAATAATTTCAACGTCTATCTGATGCCTATCTTTACAAATCAAAACTGCCTCATGGCCCTTGATCATTTGATTATCATAGATAGATCGTTTTCCAATTTGCTCGATTACAGACTTGCTGTCTGGATGGAAGAAATTTTTTATTGGCATCCCAGACATCTCTTCTACGCTGTATCCACAAATTTTTTGCATAGACTTATTGCATTCTCTTATTCTGCCATTCTGCAGAACGACAACGCCTTCAACTATCAGATCCTGCAAAAGGTGAAAATTTTGACCGCGTTCCTTGGGTTTCAATGTTCTAAATTTGTAAGTGACATCGGAGGACTTGAATTGATTGTTTACCTTGTTTACGTTTTTCATAATCGGCATATTAAATTGACTCCAGAATAGATAAAAATAATACCAATAAGGTCGCCATTTAATTCTCATCTTTATATCGGCAAAAATAGAAAAAACTTTAAAAATAACAATAGGTTTTACCATAGGAAAAATTAGCCTTGAATTTATTTGATAACGCACAAGTTTAAATCCAAGATTGGTAAATTAGCAAATGCAATATCCAATTTTTGCGAATTAGAGATTTCGGCTGATATGTTTGAAAGTGTCAACAAGAAAATACTCGTCCATCCCTTTTACATAGATTATCCCCCTTCTATTGTTGCTCAAGAACCTGTTTGACAATCTCCCAAAACGGCCAAGGGTCCAAACCTAACGTTTCGGCAAATTTCAAGGCGCATTTCTTTCTGGGTGGCCGTTCAAACACATCGCACTCCTCAAGAAATTGTTTCGCGTAGGAATGGTACGTGCCTTTTTCTATTTCTTTATATGGTAACCGGAGCACAAGCCTATTAAATTGTTAGTTCCATGATACTAGAGCGTATCTCAAAAATAGATCTAGACATTTGATGAAAAATATAGCATATACTGTGGATGGAACTTACAAACGAACAATGGACCAGATTAGGGCCTTTAATTCCATACCCTCAACGTAAAAAAGATGGCAGAGGTCGTCCCCGGAAAAACCCCAGGGATGTACTCAACGGCATCCTTTGGGTGCTTCGAACAGGAGCACCCTGGAAAGATCTGACGCCATTGACATACAAAGCGCTTCACCCCACGAAGTCAAGTTGGTTGAAAGCACAATCGAAAGTCGGTTTATCAGCAGAAAAGTTGCTATACAAAAAAATGGAAAGTATTTTGCCTATTACAAAAAATTTAGTCAAAGTTTAAGGTTTCAGACAATGCTTTCATCCAACTCTGAGTTTTTTCAGCAAATACTTCATATTTCTCTAAACTAATTCCAAATCGGTTGAGCACTACAGAAGATGGCATAATGGACTGTTGATCAGCTTTATCACTGTCACCATCAGATTGACATAATAAGTTAGCGAGATAGACTATTTCTGATTGCAAATTTGAATTTTTTATACGTTCTGGATTGTGGTGCCAGCGAACCGCCTCAACGAGATCACTTGGGAAAGACCATCTGTTTAATATTAGTGCTCCGACTTCAGCATGATCAGTTCCAAGAACCATGTTTTCAGCTATATCTAAAGGGACACCTCCCCCAGCAAGGCTTTTGATTTTTTGCGACTCTTCCTGTAAAAATTCTCCTAATACTAATTTGCCCAAATCATGAAGCAGAGCCGGGGTAAAAACATCATTTGTTGCATCAAATTGTTTATACTTTGCTAAAGTTTCCGCGGTATTTGATACTGCGATTGCATGGAGCCAGAGCGCTCCAGGCGATAAGCCATAGCCTTCAACGGCTTTATCCATAGTTTTGCTCATACAAGCACTGACAGCAATTTGGGCAAACCGCTTGACTCCCAATAGCGCTACTGCATGCTTTAAAGTACTGACTTTTCTTGATAGGCCAAAAAAGGCAGAATTAGCCAATCTAAGGACATTGGCTGCAAGTCCCGGATCATGGCGCAAAATGCCCTCAATTTCATCTAATGACACATCCTTTTCGGCAAGAAGTGCCCTCAACTTAATCCCTGCACGTGGCATGCTGGGAAATGATGACACTTTCTCCATGATTTTTTCTGGTATATCGTTTTCTATTGGCTTCTTATCTTGTGATAATTCCATAAAAATTCCAGTCATTAATATTTAAGCAGATTAGCATGGCTGCGGTAGAGCCCAGCGGCTCTGCAAAAGAATGGAAATAGTTTCAAAAGAATTAATATCCAATATTTTGATATTCGGCTTCCGGTACATCTATCTGACGCGCTAACTCTTGGGCTTCCTTATTATTTTTCACAGCCAATTCCATGCAAAAATAAGGAGGCTCTTTCAATAAATCGGCATTTTGAGAATTTTCTTTAGAATTTGAAGTTTTCGATTCCTTTTTAACTCGGCTCACCGAGGGAACCAAACAAACCACCAAAAGAAACCGATACTCCTGTCTCATTGATGAAATCATTTTCAGAACGGCCAATCCACGCAACCGCATCATGTTGGAACTCATGGCCAAAAGTGGCATGCGAATCGGTGAGGTGCTAAAAATAATACCCATCGATGTCAAAGATCGGAAAATCACACTGCCGGATCCCAAAAGTGGAAGGGAATCCGAAATCGTGTTCATTCCCCGGAAAATCGCAGACCGGCTAAGGGTATACATCCAAGATAAAGGGATTGAACCTGAGCAGCGTATTTTCCCAATCACCTACAATGCTGCCCGGGTGATGGTCAACAAGGCGGGCAAAATGGTGGGTGTGAATCTGCGTCCCCATGATCTTAGACGTCATGCTGCCACGCATGCACCCAGATCCGGGACTCCAATCGAAATTGTCAGAAAAGCCATCCTGCGGCATGCCCATTTGGCAACGACCCAGCGATATTTGGGAAAGGTTACAGACGTGGAAGCGATTAGATGGATTGAAAACTTGTATGCCTAAAACGGAAGGGGCAATGCAGTTTTAGCATTGCCCCAGTTATCTATCATTTTCTGATTTGTGCGATTGGGGCAGAAGAATTCATCGTTGTCGAAATAAAACAACCACCACCACCGCCCCCGCCGCCGCCTGAGCCGGCCAGGCTGGCGGTTGGAACCGGGACCACAAAGCTCACCGATTCGGAATCGACACTTTCAAGGCCGTCGGCATCCACCGCGCGCACCATATAATAGTAGCGGGTGCCCGGGGTTACATCCTCATCTGTAAAGCCGTTGCCGGTAACGGGCTGGCTGGTGATCAGGCTGTAACCAGCATCAGCGGCGGTTTTGCGATAGACATTGTAACCGTCCACCGCCGCTCCGTCTGCATCCACAGCCGCCCGCCAGCTAAACGCGACGGCCGCATCAGTGCCCTGCTGCTCGGCGACCATCCCGGTGGGCCGTCTGGGGATGGGCACTTTCAGCTGCATGGCCGGATCGCCAAAGAGCATAAAGGTGCGGCTGACCTCTTCAAAATAAGCATCGCCGTTGGCCAACAGCGTCATCTTGGCGTTGGCAATCGCAGCACCCAGCTCCCTTTGATCCTTTGTAAAGATCTGTTCAAACAGCGCGCTGTTTAAGATGTGCTGCCCCTCGGTGGTGGTCATGCCTGTGGGCATCAGGGCCGCCACTGCTCCCCTGTCGGCCAAGCCCATTAGCGGCTCCACCAGCGGGGCAGTGTCCCAGGCCGCAGTGTTGATAAAATAGCCGGTCAGACAGCTCATGCTCACAAAAAACGGCAACTTGTCCGTATTGGTCAAAGCAGCCGCATGGCCGCTGTTAAATATCTGCTCATTGGCCCAGTTGGCATAAGCTGCGTGACCCGAATAGTTGACCATCAAGGCCCCGTCATTGATCGCATCCACCATCTCGGCATTTAAATTCCATCCTTCTTGTTCGTATATCCGCAAATAACCATGAAAGGGGCTGTGCATACCGGCAGGGATCAGGGCCGCGGCATCGTCGTTCATGGTCTCAAAGACCGTCTCCCAGTCCTCGTCCTTGTCGTCGGCCACTAACAAAACGTCATTTTCCCAGCTTTTGCTGTTGGCTGCATTCTCATAATCAATAATCTTGTCCACCATGATCCCGGCGGCGTTTGCTGTGGCTGCAGGTAGCCTTCCGATGTAAAGATCGGGCACGGCATCCGAACCGCTGACGGTCACATACCACTCATCGGCGGCCGTCTCGCCCATAAACTGGGTGTAGCTTAAATAGGACGGCACATAGTTGACCTTGTGCGTGCCCCAGCGGTCGTGAAAGTCATAGATGGCATCGCCCACCAGCAGCACGTACTGCGGGGCCGGGACCGTCCAGTTGTCATAGGCATAGGCCAGGAAGTCTTTGATGGCCACCGGCGTTGTCATCCCGTAACTAAACTCGTCGAATATGTCTTCGACATCCACCACCACAACCCGCAGGCCACGGGCCTCTCGGTGGGCAACGATCTTCGTTAGCCAGTTCTCGGCACTGCCGCCGCCGTCCCAACCGATATCCCGGTGGGTGATCAAAATGTAGTCGGCCCCGTTGGCAGTATCGGCCAGATCCGAGACGCTGTTTTCCACGATGCTCGTTGGGGTGTTGACATTGGCTTCCGACAGCGCCAGATAGGTGCGCTCATCACCGGTGGCATCCACCGGCTCAAGGGTTAACCTATAAGGCGCTGATGCCGCCGAGGTCTGCAGATTTGTCACCTGTTTGACGCCAATGGGATCGGTGATGTCAAACACCACCAGGTTGTCGGTGGTAAAGCCGTCGACCTGGTACAGGTAGCCGTCGTCGTGGACAAACTGAAGTCTGTCGCTGACGGCTGTAAACTGCCGGTCATAGGTGATCTCAAACCAGTCAAAGGCGATGGAGTCCGTGGCGCTCTGACAGGTGATGGTGATGGTGTTGAGCCCGTCGACCAGATCCACATCTTCAAAAGTCGCCTCATAGGCGCTAATCCCGCTCCAGTTCAGGGTGGTGCCACCGCCGTTGATGGACACATCCACCTCGTGATAGGTGTCATAGGCCCCGTAGAGCAGCATGGTCACCGTGGCCTTTGAGGTGCCGCCCACATCGGAAAGGGTAATATTAACGTTGACCGGTGCGCCGGAGCTGGGCTTGGGATCTCCGTTGGGAAGCGTAAATCCGGTGCCAAGGGCATAGGCGCCAAACACCCAGCGGTCCAGGCTGTCGGCCCCCGGGGCCTTGGTCCAGTATGTCTGGTTGAGCTCGTGGTGGTGGGTATAGGTATGGGTGGTGGCCTGGGTGCCGCCGGCCGGCGTGCCGTCAACCTCGGCCATACGGAGCGGTGCGCCCAGCCCGCCGCTCAGGGTCATCCAGTAAACATTGTTCGGGGCGTATTTGGCATACACGGCTGCCACCGGAGCGGCGTAAAAGCGGATGGTGTCGGCCGCATCAAAGCTGTCGTTGGAGTTGTCATCGTGGACAGCGATGGCCACTTCATTGCCCAGGTGGTACAGCCGCAGGCTGCTAAAATCGATGACGGCCGGGTCGATGCCGTTGTTGGTCAGCACGGTCTGGTCGATCTCATAAATGCCATCGGAGCCCACCGTGATCTTATAGGCGGCATTGGACACCTCCTCATCGGGCGGTGCCCAGGCGGCGGCCATCAGGCCGTTAAAGGACAACAGCGCCGACAATAAGGGGCTGACAAAGCTCGGCGCCGGGCCAAAGACACTGGCCATCACGCCGATGGGCGGCAGGTTGTCGAAGGTGGTCGATTTTGCCGGCGGCTGCCAGGGCGTTGGCTTCATGCCAGAAGCCTTGGCCAGGTCTCCGTCGATGTAATCGATGCGCACCCGCAGGCGGTTAAAATGTCTGATCTCGCCTGTGGCCGGGTTGAAGGCAAGCGGGTAAAACACCACCTGCTGTTTGGTCTCACCCCTGTATATAAAGCTGGCGGCCAGATCAGCGGCGGTTTGCGGATAATAATCGTCGGTTGCATAGGCGATCTCATCGATGACAAACACCTCACCCACGCTGCCGGAATCTGTGTCTTCAGGTCCGAGCTTTTCGGGCACCGGATAGACCTGGTAGCCTTCGTGCACCTGCATGTCTGTCTCCACAACCGTCAGCTGGGCGTGCTGGCCGGCCGGGATATCCACTAAAATACCTTTTAACGGCAGCTCAGGCTGCCCGACTATTTGAGTATAGCCGTGGATGTATTCTGATATACTCAGGCGCTCAAACTCAGAACCATCTGCTGCCACCAACCGGCTGTCAAAGGCTTCTGTATTAAGCTCCAGGGTGATGCCGTAGCTGTCTTCGGCAACCACCTCCACCCCGCGCATCAAGCTGCGGGTGGCATAGCCGCCTTCCGGGTTCAGGTCGTTGACCTCATCGCCGTCCAGGATGCCGTCACCGTCGCTGTCCGGGTTGTTGGGGTCCGTGCCCCGCTGGTATTCTTCCAGGTTGGTTAACCCATCACCATCACCATCGAGCAGGGAATCGTCCACCGTGGGGGCAAAGCCGTAGGCCAGCTCCCAGTCGTCAGGCATGCCGTCGGCGTCCCAGTCCACGCAGATGGGACCGTGCATGGTCCTGTTACCACCATCGTCGACGTCTTCCAATTTATAGTAGTAAATTTTGCCGCGGGTGACGTTCTTATCTATAAAGCTGTAGGATCGGCCGGCGGCGCCAAACATGGAACCGGCGATCATACCCTCATTCAATTTGCTATAAGGTCCACCCGGATGCTCGGATCGGCACAGGTAAAAGCCCATGTTGCCGATCTCGTGGGCGGTCTCCCATTCCACGCTGACATCAGAACCGTCGCCCCTGGCTTCAAAGCGCAGTAACCTGACCGCCGTGGTTGCCCTTTCAGGTCCCACCTGGATAAAACCGTTCGTTGGGTAATCAGTTTTGTTGGGCCAATAGTAATTATTATATTCGGTCTCGATCCAGCAGTCGGACCGTACGACGCTGGAGATGCGCACCTCATCAAGAGCGCCGTCATAATATCTCTGGTCAGCACCCGGTTTGCCAAATCTTAAATTTCTGTCCCAGAGGAATCGTGATGTTCTGGCGGTAGTGCCTGTATCCGTTCCTACAGAGCTTGCATCCAGAAACATCTGAGCTGCCGGCGAAGTATTCAGGTCAGAAACCGTCGCAACCACATTATGCCAGCCGTTTGTGTCGGTGAAGGGTGTCCATATGTCAAGCACGTCGTTAGTTGATGATGTGTCCTGATCCCCTAAAAAAAATGACAGTTTATCATTTTCGCCCGTCGTGGCTATCCAACCCAAGCTAATACTCATCTCCTGTTCATATGAATCGTTGCCCCACCCGTTGCCGATACTCTCTCCTTCCCATAAAAGATGATGCGCAAAATTAGTTTCATTTGCCTTGAACCATAAGCTGATGGTAAAGTTATTGGCGGTTTGGGCCTCGTCGCTAGTGGTCGCAATATAGTCAGATCCGTCAAAATTCTGCCCATTGGCTATTTTACCCCCGAGATCGCTTGAACCGTAATTGGTACCGTCGTTGCCGTTGGATGTGCTGTCTTCAAAGTCATCGTGTAGGTGCCAAACCCCTTTATAGTTTGCATCCCACACGCCCTCTGGATTCTCCGAGGGAAAAATGACAGTGCTGTTTCCATAATTCATATAGATCGTTGTATCAGCAGCATCTGACATACTGGGGATTCTCACCCAGGCAACAAGGTGTCCATTGATCGGATCATATTCTTCAATCTCATGGTCCAGAATGGTCAAACCGTCATCCGCCTTGAAGATAATGTCGTATCCAAGAGTGCTGGACACATGCCCGCCATTGGCTGAATTTTTGAGGTCATTGTCACCGGTTATGTTGATCAGTAACGGAAAGTTTTGAAGAGAGCTGCCGCAGCTTGCTCCGACCCTGGTGTGATCAATGGTGATCCCTTTGCTGTAAATAAATGATCCATTTACCGGCGCGAAAGCTGCAAGCACATGTGAGAGGCGATTGGAGGTAGCGTCGGCTGTCCACCCCTGAGTTTCCAAACCGGCTGTGGATTTCTCCTCGTAGCTGCCCGCGCCACCACTGGTGCTTACGCCCTGTTCATAAAATTCCGTCTGGCCCGCATCCGGCGTAAATGTTATGTTATTGCCTGAGCCCACACAGTCGAAAACCCATGCACCATCTGTCAGCGTCGTGATGCCGGTCTGAATCGAACCCGCACCGTTTTCATTATCATCACTGGCGGCGATGGCCTCCGGCGCCCTCTGGGCGGCTCCGGTAACCGATACCGCACCCGCATTGATCTCTTGTGGAGTACCTGAAACCGCAACCGAAACCGTATAAGTACCGGCTGAAGGAAGGTCAGCATCCAGCAGGTACCAGATCTCGGTGTTCATGAAGGCGCTGCTACCCACCGTGTTCTCAACCGCCTTGGTTAAAGAGATAGTGTCGTAGGTGACAGCGGTGACATCATAGCTTCCTGCAGCCCACCCCTCTGACGCGATGGAGACCACCAAAAGGCGGTTGGAGCCACTGCCGATCGTATGGCTGAAAGTCAACGGCGTAGCCGTGTTTGTGCCGCCACTGATACTGTCCAACTCAATCGCTGCAGGTGCGAAAGCTGCAAGCACATGTGAGAGGCGATTGGAGGTAGCGTCGGCTGTCCACCCCTGAGTTTCCAAACCGGCTGTGGATTTCTCCTCGTAGCTGCCCGCGCCACCACTGGTGCTTACGCCCTGTTCATAAAATTCCGTCTGGCCCGCATCCGGCGTAAATGTTATGTTATTGCCTGAGCCCACACAGTCGAAAACCCATGCACCATCTGTCAGCGTCGTGATGCCGGTCTGAATCGAACCCGCACCGTTTTCATTATCATCACTGGCGGCGATGGCCTCCGGCGCCCTCTGGGCGGCTCCGGTAACCGATACCGCACCCGCATTGATCTCTTGTGGAGTACCTGAAACCGCAACCGAAACCGTATAAGTACCGGCTGAAGGAAGGTCAGCATCCAGCAGGTACCAGATCTCGGTGTTCATGAAGGCGCTGCTACCCACCGTGTTCTCAACCGCCTTGGTTAAAGAGATAGTGTCGTAGGTGACAGCGGTGACATCATAGCTTCCTGCAGCCCACCCCTCTGACGCGATGGAGACCACCAAAAGGCGGTTGGAGCCACTGCCGATCGTATGGCTGAAAGTCAACGGCGTAGCCGTGTTTGTGCCGCCACTGATACTGTCCAACTCAATCGCTGCAGGTGCATTTCCTGGATGGATTAGAATCAAAACCGCCGTCAAAATTGCTAAAACCACCGATATAAACTCGAATTTTTCATTAGACGGAAATATCATTTTATGTACTCTTGATTCATTCCACTCAATGGATAACTGAGGCGGATGTGGGATAGCATTTACATTTAGGCGAGTTATTTTCCTCTGGGTGAGCTAAATCAAAATAATTTAAAAAACTCCTGATCATATTTATGCAAAATATGTACCGTTGTCTGATTATTTGTAACTGTTCTGATTCATTACATATTTTATAATTTTGCAGAAAATTATACTGTGATACCCGCCAATTTTTGCTTTTAATGCTGTCAAAAAATGTCGATTGGAGCAAAACAAACACTTCCCAAAATTATAAATCCCTGCTTGATGCGGGATTGGAAATAGGTGAATATAAAAACACCAGTTGCTGGTTGATAAATATTTTAGTAGTAATTTATGATAGTTAGCTAAAAATTATTCTATTATTCAGAGACCGAGCAAACCGTCAGAACGTAAAAAAGCTGAATAGAGACTCTAAGCGCCGGAATAGATAGACTGCATGATGATGGATTCAAAGCCGATATATGCAATTGTGGCCCACATACGATATTTTGGATGTGTCAACATTTCTGAAATATCGGTTTAATCTGATTTATTTAAAGTATTCAGCAAAAATTCCGATAATTTAATCATCGTATACTGAATACAGGATATTGGTTCAGGAACGGGACCGAATGTCAATGGAAATGGAGTCAGAAATATACTTAAAATGGCTTTAAGCAGACTCGGTTCTAAGTGCTTGGTGCAACCGGTTCTGCGGGCTTATTTGGTCCTCAGGTTTTTAAAGAGAAAGGAAGAATACCCTGATATAAAAATTATTCTAATGTCTGGCTGCGATTGGTATGGTATTGATGCTGAGTTTGAGGTGGCTAAGTCACTGGGTGCTCTCACTTTAAAAAAGCCGTTCGAACGAAAAATTATTAGACAGGCCATTAATCAAATCCAAAATTTGATTCTATTCGGCATATGCTTTTTGTCTATATCTTAAATTAGTCCAAGTAATGATATAATTTAAATTATATAAGGTAATATTAAAAATTCCATTTATTTGCACTTGGGGGTTAAGTGAGATTAATTACACGTTCTGATTTTGATGGATTAGTGTGCGCAGCAATACTTGAAGAATTGGGGATTGTTAAGGAAATTTTGTATGTTCATCCAAAAGATTTGCAAGACAATAAAATCAAGGTTACCAAAAATGATGTAATAGCCAATGCCCCCTTTGTTAGTGGATGTGGACTATGGTTTGATCATCATTGCAGTGAATATGAGAGATTGAAGTTGCATGAAGGATTCACAGGTGCCACTGAAATTGCTCCAAGCGCTGCGCAAGTGATTTATGATTATTATAAAAAGAAAAATGGGTCCGGCCAAACATTAAAAAAGTTTGAAGAATTAGTTGCAGCAGCAAATATAGTGGATTCTGCCAGATTTTCCAGAAATGATATACTAAATCCCCAGGGTTGGAATTTACTGGCGTTTATGACAGATCCCCGTACCGGTTTAGGGCAAAGGCGCGGGTTTCGCATCAGTAATTTTGAACTAATGAAACAGTTGCCAAAATTGCTGCGAACAAATTCTGTGAAACAAATATTGTCAATACCAGATTTCCAGGACCGTATTGATGTCTATAAAAGGGAAACAGATAGATACAAAAAGTTTCTTTTAAAATATACCTCTCAAACGGGCAACGCAATTGTCATTGACTTCCGTGGTGTTGATAGTCCTCCAATTGGCAATCGTTTTTTGGAATATGTGCTTTTTCCAGAACAAAATATTTCAATTCGATTAGTTGACGGAAAAAACCAACGATTTACGATGATCTCTGTAGGGCACAGTATCATTAACCGAACTTCCAATGTGAATGTTGGTTCCTTAACTCTCCAATATGGTGGGGGGGGGCACTATCAAGTTGGAACTTGCCAGGTAAGCAATGAGCGAGCAGACAACATCGTAGATGAAATGCTGCAGGTGATTAAATCAGAGTAAACTTTCTGTTCGGTTCTTCCCCTGGTCTTTGGCAAGGTAGAGCGCCTCATCAGCTTTTCGAATCACACCTTGAAGCACTTTCTCAGTGTCAACACTCTCAACTTTTATTAAAAAAAATCCAAATGAAGCTGTTATCCGAACACATGTTTCATCAAGACGGAATTCAGTCTTCGCAATCGCCTTGCGCATACGCTCACACAGAATATTCATCAGCTCTTTATTCACCTCACCACGAGGCATACAAATAAATTCTTCACCACCATAACGGGCGAAAAGATCTTCAGTTCGCTTATTTTCAATAACAATATTGGAAAACTGTGATAACACAGAATCGCCTACCAGGTGACCATATTGATCATTAACCTGCTTAAAATCATCAATATCTATCATAATAATTCCAACAGGCAGCTTATGTCTGCACGCATAAGCGATTTCCATACAGGCAAGTTTTTTAAAATGGTGACGGTTAAAAATTCCAGTTAACGAATCAAAAGATGCTTTATACAGAAGATTTTCTTCAGATTGAATTTCAGCTTCTGTTTTATATTCAATTTTCATGATTGAGTGACCCAGTTGAATGGGTACACCGTTTGATAGAATAGCATGATTCACTGCCTGGGAATCAACGTAGATACCGTTGGTTGAGCCTTGATCGTCAATTCGAATGGTGTCTCCCATCCATTCGATGATGCAGTGAATGCGAGATATTCGGTCATCCTCAATTGTTATATCGGCCTGTGATGATCTGCCAATAGTCATGGTACCCCGATGCAGTTTATGGCGGCGTCCGCTATCGTGGCCGATATATATTACCAAATAGGGATGGCGCTGGTTTGGTTGCAAAAGCGACTCACGGTCAATAATTACTGTTTTATCCCTATTGGTAATTTCTCTTTCATTCATGAGTAAATATCAAAAAATCATTAAAGAATAGCCATGAAATAATATATTCTTTCAAAATTCAATTTTATAAAGAAGATGCAATGGAAATTATGGTTAACTGTTTCGATCTCATATGTATCAAAAAAATATTCAGATATTTTTGATAACAAAAGCATCACTTTATCGTAGTCTCTGCTAAAGTTCTGACTTTATATCTGAAGGCTACAATAATAGTGATGGATTTATTATGACTCTTCCCTGAAGTATGCCTGCAATTTTTCCTTTAATTTTAATTCTGGTCCCAGGTTGGATAGTATCTATGTATGTCATTTGCTGATTATTTTGTGGATATAACGTTAGAAGGGTTCCAGGATACTTGGAAGTTGGCTTTGTTAATATTTTATAATGATCTGGTAAACTTGCGACCACCAAAATCTCCAATTCCCATTCAACTATCTTGCCATCAATTTCTTTTTCACTAATCTGCGCCTGGTGGTTCATATCCTCGTTTTGGTTGTTTAATATCGTAGCTAATTCAGTTGGATTAATTTGGTCAATTGGAGCAGTTATGATCTTTTGAAAATCATTTGGCTGCTTTTTTAGGGTTGGAATAGCAAGGGTACCTATTATCGCTAATACTCCCATGCCTATAGTCAGCTTAAAAAATAATCCGGATCTAATTTTCTGCCCACTAGAAAAACCCGCATCATTAGATCTGGCAAGGTCATTGTCACATTTTTTCCAATTTCTCAAATGTGATCTTTCAGACATAATTCCTCCTGTCTATGTAGCAGCTTACATTGATGATGCTTTGGAAAAACATACCTCTTCAAAGACAGTTATCATATTTATTATCGGACAATTATTATATTTCTTGAAAATTATTTCTAATTTACAAGATTTCTGCTCTTTCAGAGACAAGTATGATGATTATTTATTCAAAAGTCGAAAGGGGAACGGGCCTATTTCCATTCAGGCAGTCAATAATTATATCAAGCTCTGGACAAAGGCCATTAATTTAAAGGATAATTTTGGATCTCATTCACTTAGAAAAACCTGAGGCTATCTGCAACGTGTAAAATATGGAGTCGGCTTTGGTAGGACTTTTAACAAAAAGACAAATGAATGGGAGCTGGATGACGACAAGGCAGATGCAATCAGGTTTGCTGCCAGTGAGATTATAAAAGGTAGGTCGGTGCGTGATACTTGCAGGATTTTGGAAACAGAATCCATTCCTAACTATTCTCCGTTTAATTCCGTTAAAAATCCGTGGTAAAAAATAAAAAAGCCGGATTGCCCTAAATTTCTGGACAATCCGGCTATATATTTAATCTTCAGTGCTTTTTCTCTTAACTCAACAAACTCCAAAAAATTTTCAACGCTTTCTTCTCAATCGATTCATCGCCAATCTGAGACTGGTCTGCATGCGTCCGATGGCCTGGGCCAGCAGGCCGATTTCATCCTTTGACTTAACATCGATTTTAACATTTAATTCCCCGAGGCTCATGCGCTCGGCGGCATCGGTCAGCTTCATTATGGGGTGACAATGGCCCGGGCTGAAAACCAGGCGATGATCAAAACCAGGACGACCGTACTCGCAAGCAGGATCAATGCAAAATCCTGGGTGCGCTTGTAGGCGGCAAAAACTTCGCCTTCCTGCTGCTGCAGAACAAGGGCCCATCCATAATTATTACTTCTTACATGACCAAAGGCAGATTTACCGTCGGTCGCGTTAAAGTTGCTGGAAATTGTACGCCAGCCTTTTTTACGAAAGCTGGCGATTAGCGGATGACTGTTGAGGTTTTTACGCTTGCTTACATATTGCTTATTGGGGTGCGAGACGACAAATCCCTTTTCATCTACCAGAAAGGCAAAGCCAGTGTCGCCCTGGCGCCAGTTGGCAATGTTGGCGGAAATAACATCAATGGTCATCGCGGCAGCGATAACCCCCACCAGGCGGTCCCCGTCTTTTACCGGAACCGCCAGCACCAGGGCTGGCTTTTTGGAGGTTTTGCCGATCAGTGTCTGCCAGCTCAGCTTTTTCCCGCCGATGGCATCCTTGTAATACTGGCGATCCGAATAGTCTTTTAAAGGATTGTCGTCATTGCGAGCCACATTCATACCATCAGAGTCCAGGGTGAAGACCAGATACATCCAGGGATATTCCTTCTGGATAGCTTTTAGTAACGGTTCCTGTTTTTCTCGATCCATGGAAGTAATTTCGGCAAGGTTGGCGACTGTGCGCAACACCGAAACATTGTTATCGATCCAGGCGTCAACCTGCTCACCCAGGCCCTTGGCGGTTTGGGCCATTAATTTCTCCGTTTCGGTTTGGACGCGCAGGTTGGTTTCCCTGAGGGTGATACCCCAGAAGATGGCAAACGGCAGCAGGCTGACAATCAGCATGACAATAATGATTTTGACAAACAAACCAAAACGAATCTTTTGGCCGCCTAAAAAAGCCGACGAATCCTCCTTGACGGCAGCCATTTTTGTCTCGACAGAGGGGGCGGCCATTTCAACCACGTTTCGCGGTACCGTTTGCGGCGGCTTAACGGGAAGGTCGGGGAAATCGGCCGTCACTGAGGGTTCGAAATTTTCAGGAGGCGGTGGTGGCTCAGTGATTTCTTCCCGACGGGGTTTGGTAACAACCATGAGGTTGTTACAGGCCTTACATTTAACCCGGGCCATTGCCCCCTTCATTTTGGTTTCATCAACCCGATATTTTTTTCCGCATGCGTCACAGGATATTTCGATCATATCTTCGTTCCTTACGCCTGTATTTTATTTAGAATAGCTAGCATTGCTTTTTTAAACTGAATTTGACTTTCTTCATCCGGGACTTCCAGTGAAAGATGGGCGATCAATTCGGCGGCCTGGCTGACCGGAATAGCAGCAGGATCCACTTCCATTTCTATCGCAATGTCTTCGATCAGGATTTCGGCCATGGGTCCGATGGCCCGGGATAAATTGATGCGCAGGGTTTCAATGAAGGATTGGTCCAGCACTGGAATGTCTTTTTGCACCTCCTCGATGAGGCCCTGGTCGAGAAGCTTGGACAGGGCATTTTTAAACGCCAATGACCCCATATCAACCTCTTCGGCAATTTGATACAGATTTTTGTTCTCATCGATGGCAATCAGCAAGCGGATCATGTCCGCATCCAATGAAACCGCATTGTTATCTTTGCGGATTACCTTCCGATAGTAAACATCCGATGGGCCGGTCCAACCACTGTCCATATTTTGACCTTTGGGCATATTTTCGAGGCATACAAATAAAAAAAATGAAGCTATTAATACTTAAGTAAATGATAAAGAGGATTTTATGTCAAGTAAAAAATTTATTATAATATTTAATACTTGGGTCCCCACAAGGGATTTCGGATTTGGGATTTCGGATTTGGGATTTGAGGAAAACGAGTGGTTGGAAGTTGACTGCTGAGTTGTTAGGGGAAGAGCAGGAAGATTATCATAATTGATGATCTGACAATAGGGTAACCTTGAACGTTGAACCCTGAACCTATGAACCTCAGCTACTTTTTTTCAAGTTCGTTTTTGAGCTTTTTCTCCATTTCGGCAAAAAGATCTTTTTTCTTTTGCTTTTGTTCAGCTTGAAAGGTTTCTATCTTCTGGGAAAGGGCTTTACGGTTGTCTTGAAATTTTTTGAGTTCCTCTTCAAAGCTATTGTCCGACTCGCCACGGGGGATATCTTCTATTTTCAGATGATCACGCACAAACAGCCGGGTGCCATAGGACCCTTCCACCGCCTCGACTATTTCCAACTCTTCCAATTTGCGGCAGATAAAGTTTCCCTTTTCAATTGAGAAATCGATTGTCTGACACAGATCGCCGATGGTCGGTGGGCGGGAGTTTTTATGTTCGAAAACCCGGATAGCCGCCACCATCAGATGGGCCTGGGAATAGAAGTCTTTTTGATTGTCCGCCATAATAGACCTGAACCAATTAACCTGGAAATTCGAAATACGAATTTCGAAATCCGAAACAAATTCGAAATACCGTATTGATAAGTGATCTATCTAAAAACCTCACGGTTCCTTACTTGACATACCGATGGAAGCAGAGTAACATTTCTTACAAATTTGTCAAGATTCAAGATGTTTATTGCAATTTCTAAGCAGTTGCCAATCAAGGCGTACTTCAAGGGTCTCAGGGCCCAGGAGGATGATATGACCGAAATAATTGATGTAAAAGCCAGGCAAATTCTTGATTCCAGAGGAAATCCCACCGTCGAGGTTGATGTGTATGTCGCCTGCGGTGCCGTCGGACGTGCGGCGGTTCCCTCCGGTGCATCCACCGGAAAGCGCGAGGCTCTCGAGCTCAGAGATAGACGCTCAAAGGCATACGGTGGCAAAGGGGTCACCAAGGCCGTAAGTAATGTAATTAAGGCTATTGCGCCTGCCATTATGGGTATGGATGCCGCCGATCAGGTCGCGCTGGACAACCGTATGATTAAACTGGACGGTACGGCAAATAAAAGCAAACTGGGTGCCAATGCCATTTTAGGAGTTTCTATGGCGGCCGCCCGGGCAGCTGCCATGGCCTATGATATGCCCCTGTACAGGTATATTGGTGGAATAAATGCCAGGTATCTGCCGATTCCGATGATGAATATCATCAATGGTGGTGCCCATGCTGCAAACAACCTTGATATTCAGGAATTTATGATCATTCCCTTCGGAGCAAAATCCATTGCCCAGGCGGTACAAATGGGGGCGGAGATATTTCACAGCCTGAAATCCATCCTCAAGTCTGACAATCTTGTGACCTCCGTTGGCGATGAAGGTGGATTTGCCCCTGATCTTGAATCCAACGAGGCCGCCATCAAGCTTATTATTTCGGCCATTAAGGATGCCGGTTATAAGCCGGGCAAGGACATCGGAATTGGGCTGGATGCCGCCGCCAGCGAGTTTTATCAGAAGGGGAAATACGTCTTAAAATCAGAAAAGAAAAAATTAACTGCCGCTAAAATGGTCGATTACTATGGTGATCTCATCAGCCGCTACCCCATTGTTTCCATTGAAGACGGTCTTGCGGAGCAGGATTGGAAAGGCTGGAAATTAATGACTGACCAGCTCGAGGGGGATATCCAGATCGTAGGAGACGATATCTTTGTAACCAATCCCAAGATATTCAATAAGGGAATTGAGCAGGGCATTGCCAACTCCATTTTAATCAAGCTGAATCAGATTGGTACCTTGACTGAAACCCTCGATGCCATAGAATTGGCCAATCAGGTTGGATATACCACGGTAATTTCTCATCGGTCAGGTGAAACCGAAGACACCTTTATCGCGGATCTTGTCGTCGGGGTAAACGGCGGACAGATAAAGACCGGCTCCATGTCCCGCAGCGATCGACTGGCAAAATATAATCAGCTCATCCGAATCGAAGAAGAATTGGGTGAAGCGGCCCTGTTTGCGGAGGAAATATTTTAGACGAGTTACGGGTTGCGGGTCTTTCGATTTTGGATTTTGGATTTGGGATTGCGGATTTCGGATTGGTCTGATTTGCGCTATGCCCTGCTTGTCGAGCCAATTAAAGATTCGATGGCAGTGAGATTTGAAATAATTACCACCCCGGTTAAACATAAAAAAGGTTTAACTGGGCAGGCGGAAACACACGGAAGATCACGGAAAATTAAACTATTAAGAATGGATTCTATTATAGGTTTTTGTGGACACGGATTAACACGGATAAACACAGATAAGCTCAAGCCGCCTGGCGGCGGTACTGAATCCTGAAATAAGTAAGGTTCCGTGCCTGCAATAAGTTTTTCTCGCCGCAGGCGAAATAAATTTTCTTTTTAATCCGTGTTTATCTGTGTTCATCCGTGTCCTAGATTGCCCTTGTAAAAATAGAATCCATTCCTTACTATAATCTGTGTAATTCTGTGAAAAATCCGTGGTGAAAAAATAAGAATCAGGATATAATCCGTTTACTAATCCGAAATCTAAAATCCAAATCAGAGAACCATGGCTATTTTTAGAAAAAAATTGCTGACAATATGCTTTTTTGTTTTAGGGACATTTTTCATCAATGGTCCTGTCCAGGCGTACGTGATTCAGGGGCTCCACCTGCTTGATTTGATGATTGAACAACTCGGAGAAGCCAAGAGCCTTTACGTGACCCAGGAGCTTACCTTTTATCGTGTCGTTTCCCAGACTGAAATCGAAACCGACGAGACGCAGGATGAGCATCAAGCGCAGGACAATGCCGGTGCAGATTTGCCTGCTGATCAGAGAATCCAGCTTGATGAAACTGTCTCCCTGGAAGAGATGCTGCAGCTTGAAGAAACTTTGCGGTTCTTTTTCCCATTTGCATTTCGATCCGATGCCAAATCCTCTGATTCTGAACGAATCCATGTGGTGTCCGGAGATCGATCCATAACCATCGTGGATGGCAGCATCGTGCCGGCGGTGACGAATCGATTTGACCTCTATAAAGATATATTCCTTTACCGAACACGCGAGGATCTAGCTGAAAGGCTTTTGCAGCTGGGAGTGGATGTGTCGATTTCGAGCCTGGGAAGATTTGAAGGTGAGATAGCCCTCGTAATCGGAGCTGTTTATCCGGATGAATCGGTTTCTCAGATTTGGATCGATCGGGACACCTTTTTGCCCACGCGTTGGATTATCAGGGGCAATGGTGAAAGCTCCAACTCTGATATACTCGAGGTCCGTTATCTGACCTGGTGGAAGTCCGGCCAGGTCCGGTACCCATCCCGGATTGAGTTTTATCAGGACGGCAAACTGGTGCGCGTAAACCAGACCAAAAGTTTCCGCGAAGGCGACGAATTTTCTGAAGATCTTTTTGATATCGATAATCTCAGATCTATATATCCCCTGGCACCCGAACAACCGCTTGTACCCGGCGAGTCCGAGGAAGAGCCTTCTGAGGTTCAGAAGACGATAGACGAGTTTCGCAAGGTCTTTGAATAGAAGCGGTCTCCTAACCCCATCTAATGTCCACTATCTTCGTTGTCCCGCGGATTGAAATGCTCACGTACTCGTGTACGCTCCGCTTTCAATCCCCTTGACGCCTCGATATTGAACATGATCTGGGGTTAGGAGACCACTTCGAATTTTATTAACTAAAGCTCCCCGGCTTTGTTGAACACTTTAATTTTCTAAAATTAGGCGTGAAATCCCGCCGGGTTTTGGCGGGGCCCTCGAACATTTGGCGCGCTCTGAGAGTTACTTTTATTCAAGCCGGTTGGCGCGCCAACGCAGGGCTGGCCCTTTGCCCGTTTAACCCGTTCACCGGTTCATCCATGTGCTCCGTTGTGTCGCCTTTTCTAAACCGGCCAACCGGCTAACCGGGAAACCGATCAACTTAATAATCTTGCCATTTTGATCGTATCTCTCGACTGTATCCACTAATTGCTCGATTGCAGAGAAAAAACATAAAAACAACAAAATTCCATCTTTACATTTTTAATCGAATACCTTATTATCGGTGTAAAACAGAGAAAATCAAAAGGTCTTTCAGAAAGAGAGGGCCTATTAAAATCCCCGGCTACACGACAACATATTTAATTGATTTATGTGATCTAAAACCCCTTTGAGCATCGCACAAGGGGGTTTTCTCTTTTTTTGGGAACCAAAATTCCAGGTGATGTATAAATGCTATTCCCCCAAGTTATAATATCAGAATTGTAGAAATTATTAGACGTTAACAAAAGAAATTGAGGTACTAAGATGGAAGACAAAACAAAATATATATTTGTGACCGGTGGTGTTCTGTCATCTCTGGGAAAAGGGCTTGCATCGGCCGCAATTGGTGCGCTTCTGGAAAGCAGGGGACTTACGGTCACCCTTCAAAAACTGGACCCGTATATCAATGTGGATCCGGGCACAATGAACCCATTTCAGCATGGTGAAGTCTTTGTCACCGATGACGGCTCTGAGACGGATCTTGATCTCGGGCACTATGAACGGTTCACCCATGCCAAATTGGGCCAGGACAATAATTTTACAACCGGCAAAATATATCATTCCGTCATCTCCAAAGAGCGCCGGGGCGATTACCTGGGTGGTACGATCCAGGTGATTCCGCACATCACCGATGAAATTAAAAAAAGCATCCGACTGGCTGCCAACGGCGTTGATATTGTAATTGTTGAGATCGGCGGTACCATTGGGGACATTGAAAGCCTGCCTTTTCTGGAAGCCATCCGTCAGTTCCAGGCCGATGTGGGAAAGGACAATGCCCTCTATATCCATCTAACCCTCGTGCCTTATATCGGTACTGCCGGTGAGGTTAAGACCAAACCGACCCAGCACAGCGTAAAAGAGCTGCGCAGCATTGGTATTCAGCCCGACATTCTTCTATGCCGCACCGACCGCTACCTTTCCAAGGAGATCAAGTCGAAAATCGGCCTTTTTTGTAATGTCGGGATTGACGCGGTGGTGACCGCCAAAGATGTGGAGTGTATTTATGAAGTGCCACTGGTTTTTCACAAAGAAGGACTGGACGATAAAATCGTCGAACTTCTCAAAATTTGGACACGCTCCCCCAGGCTCGAGGCCTGGGCAGAGCTTGGTCAAAAAATCAGAATGCAAAAGAAGCCGTGACGATTGCCATTGTTGGAAAATATGTTGATCTGACCGAATCTTATAAAAGCCTGAATGAAGCCTTATACCATGGCGGCGCTGCCAACAATTGCAAGGTGAATCTTGTGTTTGTTGATTCGGAGAAAATAGAGGATGGAACTTGCAGTGACATGCTGGCGGAGGCCGACGGCGTCCTGGTACCCGGCGGTTTTGGGACCCGGGGTATCGAAGGCAAAATTTGTGCGGCCAGCTATGCCCGGGAAAATAAAATACCTTATTTCGGCATATGTCTGGGGATGCAGATTGCGGTAATAGAATTTGCACGCAATGTGGCCGGCATGGCCCAGGCCAACAGTTCCGAGTTTAATGAGCTCACTCCGGATCCTGTGATTTATCTGATGCTGGAGTGGTATGATGAAAGGACCGGCAGCACCCAGCGACGGGATGAATCCTCCGATAAAGGGAGCCACCATGCGCCTGGGGGCTTATCCCTGCCGTTTGGAAAAAGATACCTTTGCCTACAAAGCCTATGGTGAAGAAAATATATCCGAGCGCCATCGTCACCGTTACGAATTTAACAATGATTTCAAAGCGCAACTGGTTGAAGCCGGGTTGGTGGTCAGCGGAACTTCACCGACCGGGGATCTGGTTGAGATAATCGAGATTAAAGACCATCCCTGGTTTCTCGGCTGTCAGTTCCATCCGGAATTTAAATCGCGCCCGATGGATCCCCATCCGCTATTCAGGGATTTTATAAAAGCGGCGTTGGCGTATTCTAAATCGCGAGTGAGATAAGGTTTACTGGTTACGGGCTTTTCGATTTTGGATTTGGGGTTTTTAAGAGGGTTGTATTCTGATTTTAATTTTTATTAACCACGGATTTTTCACAGAACTACACTGAGCATTTCGATGAATGGATTCTATTTTTACAAGGGCAATCTAGGACACGGATGAACACAGATGAACACGGATTAAAAAGAAAAATTATTTCGCCTGCGGCGAGAAAAACTTATTGCAGGCAGGAACCTTCTTATTTCAGGATTCAGTACCGCCGCCAGGCGGCTTGAACCTATCTGTGTATATCCGTGTTAATCCGTGTCCCCAAAAGTCTATAATAGAATCCATTCCTAATAATTTCATTTTCCGTGTCCTTCCGTGGTAAATATTTTTCCTTAATTCCGCATTCCGGATTCCAAATTCGTTTTACTATTTCCCTGCCTTCAACGCTTCGTTGATAAGTATCTCCATGTTTTCCATGCTGCGGTTTTTCAACTTTTTGCCATTTATGAAAAGCGTTGGCGTTCCTCTGACTCCCAGGCTGAGCGCTTCTTCGTAGTCCTGCTGTATCCGGGCTGCCTCAACGGGATTTTTCCGGTGTTCTTCAAATTTTGTTTGATCCAGGCCGAGTTGGGTCGCGATCTCCTGAAATTTTTGCTCATTGAGACGATTGTAATTTTTAAAAAGCTCGTCATGAAATTCCCAGAATTTATCCTGTCGGCCGGCTGCCAAAGCGGCCATGGCGGCCTGAATGGCAAATTTGTGACTTCGAATGGGGAAATTCTTGAAAACAACTTTGACGTCTGTCGGGTATTTCTCAAGCAACTGCTCGAGTTGAGGCACAAGCCGTGCACAGTACGCTCATTGAAAATCACTGAAGACCGTAACTGTGACCGGTGCATCCATACGACCCTTAAATGGTGAGCCCTTTACATTGATCTTGCGGATAAAATCCAGCGCAATTACCTCCACGGTCTGGTTTTGGCGGCTGGTAGCATAGATCTGTTCACTGCCGGGGCCCACCCGAATTTGGTCAATATGGGGGCCGACCTTGATGGTATCTGCCAATTCTCCTTTACTGGTGTAAATAAGAATATTGCCATCGGCGGTCAGCACGAAAATCCATTGTCCGTTTGGAGGGACCGCCACATCGAGCGGTGGTTGTCCGGTTTTGAGGGTGTTTTCAATCTGCCATTCGACTTCGGCATCCGCCTGAAAGGGAATAGCCAAAAACAATAAAATCGCCACCACCACGAATGATTTTATATAATTTTTCAACATTTAGAACTCCTTCTTGCGGGTAAATTCGTCCATGGTTTTTTGGGCGCAGTCCGGACAATAGCTGGATGTTATATCAAGGTTAGCCTTTTCATGGATAAATTGTTCAATTGAAATCCATTCGCCGGTACCGGATTGGCGGCCGCTTTCGTCCCGGATTTTTTTACAAACACAGCACATGGGCAGGATTTTTTGGTACAGATTCAGTTTGCGGGTCAATTCCTGTTTTTCAAGGCAGTTTCTGACCCGGAACAGCATTTCCTGGGATTCACAGGGTTTTAGCAGAAAATCATCTGCCTGGCTGCGCAGCGCTTCAATCGCCGAGTCCATATCGCCAAAACCGGTCAGAATAATTACCTGGGTTTCTGAGTTGAGTTCTTTGGTCTTTTTTAACACCTGGATTCCGTCGGTGCTGTCCATGACAAGGTCGGTGATGACCATATCAAATGGGGTCGATTCAACAAGAGCGACGGCAGTCTCGCCGCTTGACGCCCGGGTAACCTGGTAGCCATTGCTTTCCAGGTCCTCTCCGATGCCTTCGAGTATAAAGGGATCATCATCCACCAGCAACAATTTGTATTCTTTCATGTCGCCCCCTTTGGGAATGAAAATTGAATAATGACGAATGAATAATCAAGGAATTCTATCTGTTTTAAATTTGGTGGAGCGTAGCGACTCCAATCATTCGTTATTCGACAATCGTCATTTGTCATTCCTAGCTGATTCCAAACTTGGCAATCAACCGTGACAGGTAAGTTCGCTGAATTTTCATTTTTTTAGCTGCCATACTGCGATTGCCGTCGGTATGCCTGAGATTTAAAAGGATAAACTCCTTTTTGAAGGCATCGGTCGCCTCCTTCAATGTTAACCCGACCTCCAATCCCGGATACTGGGGGCGGCAGGCAAATGCCGGAAGGTCTTCAGGTAAAACCTGCTTACCGTTGCCCATGACCACCGCGCGTTCCAGGGCATTTTTCATCTCTCTGACATTGCCCGGCCAGTCATACTCGACCATCAGATCCATGGCAGCTTTGGAGATAACTAAATCGGATGCCCCCCTTTCCTTTTTGAAAATGTCCAGAAAGTGCTGGGCCAGAATAGATATATCTTCTCTGCGTTCTCTTAACGGCGGCATGTGGATCTGGATGACATTAATACGATAATACAGATCTTCACGGAACCTGCCCTCCGCGACATCTTCTTCAATATTGCGATTGGTCGCCGAAATTACGCGCACATCTACGGGAATGGATTTATTGCCTCCTACCCGGTAGAAAACGCCTTCCTGCAGGATACGAAGCAGCTTGGATTGCATACCCGGGCTCATTTCTCCAATTTCATCCAGAAAGATGGTGCCCCGGTCAGCCAGTTCAAATTTGCCGATTTTGCGGTTGGCGGCACCTGTAAAAGCGCCTTTTTCATGACCGAATAATTCATCCTCGAGCAGTGTCTCCGGAAGGGCGGCGCAATTGAGAACGATCATGGGCTCATCTTTCCTGGATCCGACACGATGTATCAGGCGCGCCAGTATTTCCTTGCCGGTGCCACTTTCGCCCAGCAGAAGGGTGCTTGCTTTGGAATTGGCAACTTTGATGGCGTCAGAGATAACTTTGCGCAGCGCTTTGCTTTCGCCGACAATTTCATACTTGCCCTGCAATTCCTGTTTTAAATCTCTAATTTCCTTTTTATCGTGTTCGATCTCGCGGGCGTTACCGATCGCCTGGGCGGCCAGTTCGGCAAAAACGGACAGGATCTTTAAATCCTTTGGCAGGATGGAACTGCCATCGGCCTTGTCGATAATCTCAACCACTCCGATGATGTCGCCGTTCAATTTCATCGGCACGCAGGCAATGGATTGGGTCTGAAAGCCAATGGACTCGCTGATTTCCTTATACCAACGGGGATCTTTGGCGACATCCGCTATCAAAAGCGGCTCCCCTGTTTGCGCTACATGGCCGGCAATACCCTGGCCGAGATCGATTTCGAATTGTTTGACGTCGGTTCCTTTGTCACCGGTGGCAACTTTGAACTGAAGTTTTTTGGTTTTTTGATCGAGCAGCAGCAGGGAACTGGCTTTGGCATCCATCATCCGGGTGGCGGTTTCGATGATGAGTTCAAGGAGTTGATCAAGATCCTGAACCGATGAGACCCAGGTGGATATTTCTTTTAAACGATCGATGGAAGCATCGACAGATGTGGGCATGTTATCCATTTGCATACACTCGCTATGTTTTAAAATTGAGCACGTTTCGGTTTCTACGGTAGTCGAGCCCCTGACGGCGCAGGGCTATAGCGCCCATAAAGCTTCGTCCCAAAAGGCTTTGAGGCATTTTTATATAAGCTATCCAAAGATGAATTTTTCCGCTTTGGCGATAGCGTTAATTAATTTTTAGGAGTATTAATTTTTGGACATGAAACGGGCCGTGTTTTCACTAATGATGATATTGTATAACAATTCACACAAAAATGTCAACTTTTTTATACAGGTTGCTCAAGCTGGCAGGAATAAAAAGGCGTCTCTCCTTCGCCTTTCGGCTACGGAGGGCAGGGAGAAATGAATGTGGAATTGGGAATGCGGAAATGGAAATGGTTGAATGTCTGAGATGCATATTTTCCGCATTCCGCATTCCAACTTCCGAATTCCGATTATATGTTTCTTATGTATAATGAATTGACGAAGCTATGCTTGGCCGTTTTGTTGGGTCACAATGTGTTCCCCGATCTTTTCTGCGGAGCGGCCGAATAGTTCATCGATTTCTACTAAGTCGAGATATCGATCTTGCCAGGCAACGCTGTTTTCCTGAACAATATTTTTTACATGCTCGTATTTCCCGCCCAGTGCTTTGATTTTGTTGGTCAGAGCCACATTCTGCTTAAATGACACATGCAATAACAGCAGAAACTCAATTTTGTTCGGACTGTCAACCGAAGCAGATAAGATGGGGATGACCAGGATGCTGCGCTCATCCCGGCGGCCTTTGCCGATATAAACATTACCCTGTCTGATGATAATTCGTTTGGTACCCTTCAAGCGATTATCCGATTCAACACGGGAGGGCACGGCGGCAATATCCCCCCCCTTTTTTAAGACCTGGATGGTGGTGTCATCTGCCGGTTCACCCAGCAGGCTTAAACCATCAATTCGATAAAGGACGGAGCCTTCAATTCGATCAATAACTGCCTGTAGATTTTTTAGGACGATGATGTTCGTATTGGTCAGCTGGGAGAGTGTAAAGGTTTCATCGGCCAGGGTATCGAACAGGACACCCTCGATTCGTTCAATGATCCGGCTGGTTCCCACCGTAACGGTTTTGGCCTGATGCTTGATCGCATCCACCGGTCTTGCCATAGCGCTGATACCATCGGCCAGGCGACTGAAGAAAATGTTGAACATATTGACCGCCGTACCCTTTTGGTGAAAGTCCAGATCGAAGTCCGATACCGGTAGGCGGCCGGACAGGTACTTGAGCAGCAGGGTCAGGTCCGATACGATATCCAGGCCGATGGCGCTTGGAAACTGGTTGGAGGCTCTTTTCTTCCTGAAGGCTTTATAGAACTCGGCAATTTTTTCCCGAAATGGTTTTTCGAGAAGGATTTCGTATACATCCAGTCCCCGAGAGTTGTATTCATCCAGGCTGTTTTGAATTTCATCCTGGAAACGGTAAAGAAAGCGTGATCCCTCATTTATGGATAGAGCCGCATGGTAGCCCCAGATATGCCCGACCAGGGTATTTAGAATTGGGGCCAGATGTTCGCTGACGTGTGGTACATGGATCACAGCATCCGCGTGAAGGTCAAATCGATCATCGCCCTCATCAGCAATAACGATGGGGGTGGCCTTGTGAGCCTTGAATATGGCAGTGTCCTTAATTATATCACCGATCACCGTATTGCGGGTGCCTGCGGCACAGACAATAATCAGCGGCTCCGATGACAGATCAATGTGCTTTTTGTCTTCCACAAAATCCGATGAAATTGTTTTATAACAAAGTTCACTGAGCTTGATACGAATTTCATCCGCCGATGCTTTGTTGGGACCGCTGCCCACCGCTGCCCAATAGGTTTTGGTGACAGCTAATTTAGCAGCCGACTCCCGAATGGCATCACTGCCGGCCAATACTTTGCGCATGTGGCCGGGCAGTTCAAGTAACTGTTTAATCTCGTTGGATACAAATTCCTGGTTGCGGCGCTTTTTCAGGGCGGCAATGTAAAGCCCGAGGACAGCCCCGGCAACAATTTGAGAATAAAAGGCCTTGGTGGAGGCCACCGACATCTCAATATCCCTGCCGCTGCTGGTGTACAGAACCCCGTTGACCTTGAAGGTGATATCAGAATCCCTGCGATTGACAATGGCCAGCGTATATGCTCCCCTTTCTTTGACCATGTCAACCGTACGATTGGTATCGGTGGTGGTGCCGGATTGGCTGATCGCGATCACCAGTGCATCTTGCATGCTGTCGGCGGCGTCATTCTCATTTAATTGGAACCCGCTGAATTCCGAAGCCTTTAAGGCACTGATCTGGTAGGAGGGATTATTCATATAGTGATTGAGAATATTGGCACAGGCCAGGGCCGCCACACCTGCGGTGCCCTGTCCGATGAAAAAAAGGCGTTTAATCCGATCCTCGACCAGAGCTTTTTTTAATGACGGTGGAATCACGGTGTCATCCAGGGCGATGGTGTATCGGCTGGGGTTGTTTTCATCGATCTTCCAACGATTCTGGAGGGTTTTGTCCATTGAATCCGGCGATTCCGAAATTTCTTTTAAAAAATAGTGGGGATAATCCTGGCGGTCGATATCCCTTGAAGTAATTTCAGTGTGTTTGATGTCTTTTTCGCTTAATGCCAGGGGTGTACCGTCATAATAAGCAGACCGGATACCTTCCAATCCTCCTGCCGACTGCTGATTTAGAATGAAAATCTGTCCCTGGGTCGCTCCGTTTTTACCTTCCACTACCTTTTCACCGTCCAGCTTTATAAATCGATTGGTTTCTTCAACAAAACCGTAAACTTCGGAGGTAGGAAGGTAATGATTTTCAGCGATTCCCACAAAAAGAGCCTGTCCGCTGCCTTTTTGGGCCAGAAACATCTTGCCGGGGTCCAGATCCGTGTGCATCGAGATGGCATGGGAGCCTTCAAAGTCATTGACTGCCAGTCGGAAGGCCTCCTCCATTTCATGTCCTTGCTGGTAATATTTTTGAATCACAAGGGGGATGATCTTTGTGTCGGTGGTAATTTCTTTGGGAATTTGATCCCCGTTTTCATCAATTTCCCGTTTGAGTTGCAGATAATTATCAATGTCTCCATTCAGGCAGGTATGGATGATTCCGCTGGTAGACGCAAGATCCCCTAACGGTCTGGTTGTCGACCGGATGGCAGTTGGCTTCTGTGATGGCACCCACCGATGCCCAGCGGGTGTGGGCTGAAATTGTGTCAAATTCGGCCGGACAGGCGGCCAGGACTTGCAGTATCAGATCATTGGCGATCTGGTGGCGCAAAAAAGCAATATTATCTCCCAGGCTGCCGACCTCATTGGCCACTTTATAAGTCATGGCAACTGCAATCCGGCCTGCCTTTGTATCTTTTTGGTTTTGGTGAATACCGATAGCGCGGTTTGCCAGTGTTTTTTGGGTGCAGCGCTCCTGAAGCTGGTTTTCGAGATCTTTTTGCTTGATCGTTTTTTTGAATCCGTCATATGCCGCCGGGTCTAAAACGAACATCAAGGAGATGCCGGCCGAATCGCGTCCCCTGACCTCCAGCCGATCAATGCTGTTCAGGACGGTGTTGATTTTTTGAAAAGTGCTCACCACTGACGGCTGCGGCTGTTTTTGGGACCCGTTGAGCAAGGCGTCTATTTTTGCAAAGTTGTCCAATATCTCAGCGCGAATACACCATGCGATATCTTTGAGTTTATCTATCCTGGCGGCCATTAAATCCACTTTTTGGGTCGGTATGCGGCCCATGTGATCGGCCAGGATTGCCGCCTCAGTTTCGGCTATGCCGGCGAGCCTGTCACCAACGGTGCGCAGAAGCCGGCGTTCATTTGGGTCCCTGTAGATTGCAAAAAAAGGTTTTTCACTCTTGAAAGCCTGGGTCCGTTGCCACAGGGATTCGATGAGATTTTTTCCGCCCAGATAGTTCCGATCAAGGCCGCTAAAGTCATTTTTGTCGCAGGCCTGACATCCCAGGCCCTCAATGGGTTTCGCCAGTTTATCCAGCGCTGCGACGGAATCCAGGGCATTCCCCGGCCGGGCCCTTTTATAGGAAACGATAGCGGCGATACCACAGCCCAGAACGTTTGGCAGAAAAGGGAAAAAAACGAGGGACCCGCCGGGGACACCGGCCGGGCTGCGGCCAAAATAAACCTTAGTTGCAATAAAATGGGAAAACCAGTGACAAACGTTTCGGAAAACTTGATTCAAAGTGTTTTGTACCTCTGCTAATATAATATTTATGATTAATCTCATCGTACGTTAATCCTCAAATAATTCTGCAGTATTTGTCAGAACCGATTTGAATAATGTTGAGGGTAATGAATATCGAATATCGAACAAGGAATTTCGAATGTCGAAGTAAGGTATTATATCATTTTATTTGTGAAAAAAACAAACTTGCTCGCATCGCCCTTGGCGATATGGGGACTTCAGCTGCGATTGCGAAAGCAATTCAATACTTCGACATTCGAAATTCCTTGTTCGATATTCGATATTTATATTGGTCCTTTACTATGGACGACTCGCAATTAATAAAACAAAATATTAGTGTTTATGGCTCTTGGCCTCTATAATTTTGCTAACAACTTCAATATCTTCCGGCCGATCGACTCCGATACTGTGATGCCTGGTTAATACAACGTGAAGGGGAATATTATTTTCCAGCAGTCTTAACTGCTCCAGCTTTTCGGTGACTTCGAGATGGCTTTGATCCAGGGATACGAAATTTTCCAGGGCCGGCATGCGAAATGCGTACAGGCCGATATGGCCGTAGTATGTGCCCTTTTGGGTGTTTCGATGGTAGGGAATCGGTGACCGTGAAAAATATAAGGCAGTGCTGTTTTGGGCCATCACCACCTTGACCTGATCCGGACTGGCAGCCTCCCGGGCATCCATTATGCGTGCCAGGGTGGTAGCCATGACCTCGGGTTGGCTGAAAGGGCGAACCAACTCCGCCAGCATGGCAGGTTCCAGAGCAGGTTCATCGCCCTGAATGTTGACGACCACCGCATCCACGGGCAGATTCATCTTAGTGGCTGCCTCCAAAACCCGATCCGTGCCGCTGGGGTGATCGGCGCGGGTCATTACCACCGGGATCCCTTGTTTTTCTGCTTCGGATCGAATGCGGTCATCGTCGGTTGCCAGAACCACAGAAGACAGTTCGGGGCATTGCCGGGCTTGATTGAAAACATGCCATATCATGGGACGGCCGGCGATTTGCGCCAGCGCTTTGCCGGGAAATCGTGTGGACTGGTAGCGTGCCGGGATGATGCCGTAACAGATCGGTAATCTGTTTTGGGAGTTTTTAGCGGTCATAATTAAGCTGAATTGTCGAGAGGTCGGAAAAGTGTATATATTGAACGTCGAACATCGAACGCCCAACATCGAACGTCCAATATTGATGACGCTACGCTTCACCTAATTTTAAAACAAGCGAATCCCACTTAAGACGTGATCTAAAGTCCGCGGCCTGGAACGAGTCCTTCGGCCGTGAGCTCAGGGTCGAACGGCACCCCTCGACGTGCTCGGGGCCTGATCCTGTCGAGGGCAGCCGAGTCGAATATCGATCCGAACAATTTCAATCAGTAAATTCGCTTTGTTCAGTCTTTTATAAATTGAAAGAATACCTTATTCGATGTTGGACGTTCAATGTTCGATGTTCGATGTTCATCAGTTTCTTTTTTGATCAAACCGGCAATTATCCTGAGGCGTGTAAACTTTACTGTTAGAGCCTGCACTGAGCCTTACTTCAGTGGTGTCCCCGAATCCACAGGATTGTCAAGGACCGCAACCGTTGGGCCCGAATCATCGACAGCGGCTATCAGCATGCCGTTGGAGACAATTCCCATGAGTTTTGTCGGTTTCAGGTTGGCGACTATAATGACTTGCTTGCCGACGAGCTCATCGGGCGTATATTTTTCTGCAATGCCGGCAACGATGACTCTTTTCTGGCCTACATCAACTTCAAGCTTTAAGAGTTTCTTGGCCCGGGGAATTTTTTCCGCCTTTACCACCGTTGCCACCCTGAGATCAATTTTGGCGAATTCGTCTATTGTAATTTCTTCTTTGATGACAGGTTTTTCATCTGCTTCTTTCGGCCCATTGGTCGGTTCTATCTTATTTTCAGCCGGTTCTACGCGCGGAAAAAGAACCACAGATTTTGGCAGCTGGGTGCCGGGCTTAATTGATTTCCAGGTCCGGATTCGATCTAAAAGATAAAAAGGCGCTTTGGAATCCAGCCCGAGGTGTTTTTGCATTGTGGCTGCCGTATCGGGCATGACCGGGTAAATGAGGCCTGAAATAACCCGTAAACCCTCCAGCAGATTGCTGAGAACGGCCTCCAATTGTTTGCGGTTGGATTTTTTCTTCGCCAGTTCCCAGGGGGCGGTAACATCAACATATTTGTTCATCTGGCTGATAAATTTCCAAATAGCGTGCAGGGCATTGTGAAACTGAAACGATACCATATTGCCTTCATACTCATCGATCGCGCTGCGGGCATCTGCCGCCAGACCGAATCCACATTCCTGCTCGGCCGGCGGATCAACCTGCGGGACAATCCCATCCAGATATTTGTGAACCATTGAAAGCACCCTGGAAAACAGGTTGCCAAGATCATTGGCCAGATCAGAATTTATGCGCTGAACCAGCGAATCCTCACTGAAACTCGAATCCAGGCCGAAGAACATATCTCGAATCAGAAAAAACCGAAATGCATCCAGTCCGTAAATATTTTTAAGCTGGAGCGGTTCGACCACATTACCGAGACTTTTTGACATTTTGCTTTGATCGATATTCCAGTATCCATGAACATTCAAATGCTGGTATATTGGAATTCCGGCGGCTTTTAGCATTATCGGCCAGTAAATGCCATGGGGCTTGAGAATATCCTTGGCCACGATATGCTGCACGACCGGCCAGTAGGTCTTAAACAGGTCGCCATCCGGATATCCCAGGGCGGAAACATAATTTAAAAGGGCATCGAACCACACATAGGTGACATAGTCATTATCAAAGGGCAGGGTAATTCCCCATTTCAGCCTTGTTTTAGGCCGTGAGATACACAAGTCCTCCAGCGGTTCCTTCAAAAATGCCAGAGCTTCCTTTATATAGCGTTTAGGCCGGATGAAATCCGGATTGTTGTGGATATGATCGATCAGCCAATCCTGGTAGCGACTCATTTTAAAAAAATAATTGGATTCTTTGATGACCTCCGGCTCTGTTTCATGATCAGGACATTTGCCATCTACCAGCTCGCGTTCGGTATAGAACCGTTCACAGCCAAAACAGTACATGCCCTCGTATTCGGCAAAATAAATATCCCCGGCATCATAAATTTTCTGCAGCACTTTCTCCACCACCGACATGTGGGCGGGATCGGTTGTGCGGATAAAATCACTGTTGCTGATATTTAACTCGGGCCAAAGGTTCCTGAAAAACTGGCTGATGGTGTCAACATAGACCCTGGGACTTAGGTTTTCTTTTTTGGCCGCGCGCACGACCTTGTCGCCATGTTCGTCCGTACCGGTCAGAAAATAGGCTCGCCGCCGCCATGGTGTGAAAGCGGGTGGCGACATCGGCCACGATGGTGGTATAGGCATGTCCCAGATGAGGGCGTGCATTTACATAATAAATAGGGGTGGTGATATAAAACGGCTGAGACATGTTTTCATTCCTTTTTGAACTGATCGGCAGGGGTTTCGATTTCCGCACCGCCCTCCAGGCGAACGGTTATACGGTTGCAAATGGCATTGTGGCGGATACTTTTCCTTTTCCACTGGGAGTAACGACGGATCTGCCAATTTTAGGCATATCCTTTTTCAGCTTCCTGTAGGTTTCATATTCATAGGTCAAGCAGCACATCAGTCGACCGCATTGGCCGGAGATTTTGGTGGGGTTTAATGACAGGCTTTGCTCTTTGGCCATGCGTATGGAAACCGGTTCGAATTTTTCGAGAAAAGCGGAGCAACACAGCTCCCGGCCGCATCGACCGATTCCCCCGCACATTTTGGCCTGGTTGCGGATCCCTACCTGGCGCATTTCAATCCTGACACCTAACTGCTTGACCAGCATCTTTACCAGCTGGCGGAAATCGACGCGTCCTTCGGAAGTGAAAAAAAAGACATATTTATTTCCGTCAAAGGATTTTTCGACGGAAAAAAGATTCATTTTCAGGCCCAGGTCTTTAATACACTTGAGGCAATAGCTGTGGGCTTCATTTTCGTCGGCAATATTCTTCTGGCGTTGTCTAAAATCTTTTTCGTTGGCCAAACGATAGACTTTTTTTAAAGGCCTGCCGGATGATTTGTCCTTATATTCTTGGGGTCCCACCGCAACCGTGCCCATGCCAAGCCCCTGCTCGGTTTCTACAATGACATGATCGCCAGGGTTCAGGACAAAGGCACCACAGCTGAAATCATATACTTTCCCGGTGGGTTTAAATTTAACACCAACTTTTTTATTCATTTTTCACTTTGTGTTTTGTGTTTGGTGTTTTGTGTTTGGTGAAGAGGATTTTGTGAGGCAAAACAATGCCGAATATCAAATACCAAACACTAAACACCAAATACCGTATTTCATTAAGTATTGGTTATTTCAATGTACACCATTAACACTAAATTCACATTTTTGCTAACTTTAACACCATGGCCTCCAGGGCCAATCGCAAATTTGTGCCGGCGTGAATTGCATTCTGGGTTGCCTGAATCGTATCTATCTTATCAAGCAACGCAGGGATACTCATTTTTTGGGATGCCTGCTGGATTTTTTGAATCAGGTCCTGATTGATCACCCCCTCAGGATTGAACTGGCCGACCAAAAGATCCCGCAGCCAAGACTTCATCACTTCCAGTGAGTCCGGCAAAATATCCTTATTTTTGGACAGCTGTGCGCCAAAGGCCAGGAGACGGTTGACAGAATCGGTTGAAAAAGCATCCATTTCCTGGATTAGCCAATTTCTGCGGCTGATCCAATGGGTGCGGTGCATACGCAACGCCCGTGACAAACTGCCGCCGGCCATGGTCGTAATGATCATGGCATTTTTGGCATCAAGTCCATATTTTTGAACCAGCTCTGATTCCAGGTATTTGCTTGAAATCGGCTTGAACCGGATTTGCTGGCAGCGTGAGACTACGGTTGGCAGGAGATCTGATGTATGGGTGGCCACAAGAATCAGAATGGTTTTAGCCGGTGGTTCCTCCAGCATTTTGAGGAGGGCATTGCCTGCAGCTGGATTCATTGCCTGGGCATCGGAGATAATCACCACCCGCCTTTTGGCCTCATAGGGTTTCATGGCAAGGGTTTGACAGAGGGAGCGTATTTGATCAATTTTGATGAACGGCCCGGACGGTTTCACCCGGATGATGTCCGGGTGGTTGCCTGCTTCGATTTTAAGACACGGTTTGCATAGACCGCAAGGGATATTGGTTTCCTGCCGGGTTGTGTTGGGAATTTCCCCGGCACAGTTGCACGCCATCGCAAATGCTGTTGCCGTTCTTTCTTTGCCGACCCCTTCTACTCCGGTAAACAGCAGGGCGTGAGGGATGGTTCCATTTTGAAGGAAGGTGGTTAGAATTCGTATGGGGCGCTCTTGATCTATTATCGATTCAAAACCAGGCACAAATCAATAGTCAACCCGATCTTTCAATTCTTTTCCGGATTTGAAAAATGGAAGTTTTTTAGGCTTAATGGTCACTTTTTCGCCGGTTTTCGGGTTTCTGCCCGTGTAGCGCTTGTATTCTTTTACAAAAAAACTGCACAGGCCGCGAATCTCGACACGCTCTCCCCTGGCCATGGCATCTGCCATGTTATCAAAAAATATCTGAACCACTTTTGCCGCTTCAGCTTTCGAAATATTCGCTTCCGTTTTCAAAGCGGAGATGAGCTCCAGTTTATTCATACACCCTCCTTGCCCCCTGAAAAATGTCCTTTATTAAAAACATACTAGCCCATAACTTAATAAAATGTCAAGTAATTATGATAATATTTTCGGCAAAATTTCAATATCATCTTCATTGACTTCCACACCGGCATATTGCCCCAGCGCTTCAACGTTCACCACAATACGCCCCTTACCGCCATAGCGCACAAAGGTCCCGATAAGCCCTTCTAACGGTCCGTTGATTACCATGACCTTATCCCCCTTTTTTAAATTATTACCGGTGGTTACGGAATAATCGCTTTCAACCATGATCTTTAAGGATTCAATGGTTTCATTGGCAATCGGTAACGGGCCCTGTTTATTACCGAGAAAACGCACGGCACCGGCCACTTTTACAATTTCCAGATGGGTCTGGGGGTGGAGATCGGTTTTGACGAATATGTAACCGGGGAAAAGCGGTACCCGGATTGTTTTTTTACGGTCGCGTCGTTTGCTGGGGACGGTGATTTGGGGAAGATAGACCTCCATCGATTTGCGCGACAATCCATCATTTACAACATTCTCATGGCGGCTCTTGGTGTGCAGCACATACCACAATTGCTGGAGTTTTGGGTGCGGCCATAAATATTTACCTTTTATCGAAGTGTTGAATCGCTTCGCTTTTAAATTTTATATAATAGTTAGAATACCTTACCTCGACATTGCAGAATTCGATGTTCGATTTGCGTTAGTTCACGCACCTTCTTGATATAAAAACTCGGGTTTCAATTTATGCGAGCATAGATCCTAGTAAAACTTACAACACGTTAGAACTCAAGCCCCCCTAATCCGGACAGGTTAATTTTAAATGCAAATTCATACTTTTTTTCATTATCGAGGCCGGTCGTTTGCCTGATCTGTGCGTCGAACCACCAGCATTGAGATGTGTAAACAAACCCTAAACCAGCTTCAACCTCCACGTTTTCTAAAAAATTATATTCGTAATTTCCACGGACCGTAAGGCTGTCACTCATTTTAACCGTCAGCACCCCATTAAGGGAATTGGATTCATTCAGTGAAGTTTCATCGGAATTCTTCGTATATCGATATTCAAGCGACAGTTTATCGCCCCGCAGATCCCAGAAGTTGGCGGCCACGTTATGGGATAAAATATCAAAATCATAAACCGACCACAGTGCATCTGCATCCAACGCTAAATACTTGCCGGGGAATAGGTCCAGCTCGGCGTATAGGGGAGAAAACGGTTTTTCCGGGTCATTTTTCCGAGCTTCGTTAATATCGTAAGTTTGCTCCAATTTAAAGCGTAAAAAATCATTGTAGGCATAATCGGCCGGCGAATCTATTATTCCGGCCTGGTTCTGGTCAACGCGCCGGCTGATTTCAAAAGATCCTTCCTTCTTTGATTTGGATGTCAGCGTATTGGTCATCGAATAGGTGACCAGATTCACTTTGTTAATCCGGTCAATGCCATCAAAGTAGGGTAAATCCGACTGATCCACATTGGGGATATATGCGTGGGAAACCTGGGGCCTTATGGTATGTTTGATCGCCTTAACAGTATCGCCTTCCAGGTGAAACACATTAAAGATTTCCGAGAAAAAAGTAAGGCCGGTGTCGAACAGTTCGCGGCTGTAGAATTTTTCGTCCTGGGGTCCGAACTCCTCTTTATCCAGGTACCACAGCGTCTCGCGAACTCCGACCGATGGCTCGATGGTGAAAAAGGGAGTGACCTGCAGCGGCAGATAAAATCTTGGCCAAAGATCCGCTCGCTGGCCCCGAGTGGCGTCTTTGCTCCAGTAATACACGTACTCGGAGTTCAAATTGTAAAAAAAGGGCGATGTTCCGATTCTTTGTTTGACCGCGTCAAATTCAATCAATGGAAGCTGCTGCAGGGTTTCATCCGGCAGGTCGGAGTTGCGAATCGTGCTGTCCAGATTGTAAAGTAATTTGGCATTGAAACTGTAGGATGGCCAGCTTTTATTGACATTGAGCAGGTTGGTCCGCACCGGATCATTATAATCATCGAGGTCAAGGCCAAAAACATCTTCAAAATATTCCTTTGAAGCCTTCCAGCTCATCGGCCCGTTTCGGAATTCCCGGGTATAGTCCTGATCGCTGACAATGTCCACATCCAGGCGGCCCCGAACGCCCCAGGGCATTTTCTGGTGATGGCTGCCACGCAGCCAGTATCGTTCTTTATTTTTACGCAGGATAGTGCCGCCACCGTCCGCAAATCCCCAATCCTCGCTGGAAGTGCCAATACCGTCATCGACTTGGCGGTCGGACAACCCGTCTACCATCCAGGTCCCCTTGGACCACTCGTCCAGGTAATAGCGGTACTCCGCTCCGGGACGGAAGCCGCGGTCGGCCATGTAGTGCCCGTAAAACGTCGCGTCCGAACTGTCATCGATGGCCCAGAAAAATGGCTGGCTGTAAAAAGCACCCCAGCGATCCGATGTCCCGCCATCCGGCCACAAAAGTCCGGTTTGGCGATCCTTCCGGGCCGGATAGTAAAAGTAGGGTGTGTACAGAACCGGCATCTTTCTGGCCCATATGGCGGCATGCCATGCGGTTCCTTCACCGTCCTCTTTAATTTTCACCTTTTTGCCGGTGATCTTCCAATCCGGCTTGTCGCCGTCACAGGTCGTGATGGTGGCATCATCGATGGTATAGGTTCTGGGGCCCACTTTTTTGATGACATCACCGGTGATATGGTAGTTGTTTTCTTTCAGAAACAAATAGCCGTCTTCAATCGACCCGATCTGGTCTTGCAGGTCGATATCCATCTTCGTGCCTTTGAGGATATCTTCCCCGTCTGTTAAAACCACATTTCCTACGGCATAGGCTTTCATGTTTTTATGATCAAAGCGCACAAAATCAGCCGATAACCTTATATTTTTTTTGTAAATCAACACATTACCTGTGGCAGAGTATTCATCAGCCGTTTGGTCGTAGTCAATCCGATCCGCTTCAAGCTGCCAGGGCAGCTTCGGGTCCTGGGCGATGGTTTCGTTCTTTTTGAAGTTCGTCTGCGCTGCCGTTGGAACGGTGCTGATCAGGACAGTAGTTGTCACAAGAATGCAGGTGGCAATAAGGGGCAGAATGGCCGGGAAATACGAGGGCCGGTGATCGGAACATTTTGGTCCGGGAATAGACCGCCGGGATGTTGGGTTGGTATTCTTTGGCTCCATTCGGATAATCACGGCATCGAAGTTTACAGCTCTAAGATTAAGGCGTTGAATCCCGCTGAAAATTAAGTTATAAAGCCAAGTTGACGAAAAAAGTCAAGATATTGTTCACTTGAAGCATATCTAATAGTTGAATGGTTGCATAGTAAATTAGCTGTAAATCGAAATTTATTGCCAAAACTGGGAAATGCCTAAAGTGCGCTAAAATGCCTAAGAAAAGAAATGCCTGAAGTGCCTAAATTGCCTAAAATGCCTAAAGTAAATGTATTCTATCCATTTTATGAAAATAGAAACTCACGCTTAGTTGTCATTGCATTGTTCTGAATTCTGGCCTCTAATACTGCCAGCGTCAACGACTTATATAAAAGACGGAACGGATCCCGCCAAGGCGGGACTCAATTTTAGGCATTGATTTTTACACCTGGGTATTATTATAGGGCAATTTGTTGAAATATAGTACCCAAACCTAATAATAAATGAATCATGAATATACTTTTGACAAATGACGATGGCATCCATGCCCGGGGATTGTGGGCGATATACGACCGCCTTGCCGGAGACCATCATGTGGATGTGGTAGCACCCGACCGGGAACGAAGTGCCATCGGGCATGCGATTACCCTGCATCAACCCCTGCGGGCGACCCGGATATCGCTAAACGGCGGGTACAGTGGGTATGCGGTCAACGGATCCCCGGCGGATTGCATCAAACTCGGTTTTTCGGAAATACTTCCTGAAAAACCTGATGTGGTGATCGCCGGAGCCAATGCCGGTGCCAATGTCGGCGCAAATCTAAACTATTCAGGCACGGTTGCTGCCGCTAAAGAGGCGGCCCTGGGTGGTACGATTGGAATAGCGGTATCGATTGAGGGGCCTGAGGTTGAATATTATGATGATGCCGCGTCGTTTATAGCCGAATTATGTGAAACAGTATATGAGAGGGGGTTGCCCTTCGGAACATTTTTAAACGTTAACGTCCCCAACCGCCCTCTGAAAGATATTGCCGGTGTAAGGATCAGCCGGCAAGCGGTTGAGGTCCTGTCCGAATATGTTGAAAAACGTGAAGATCCCCGCAACCGAACATATTTCTGGCAAGGGCGGGACATGCAATCCTTTGGGGCCGATCCTCAGCTTGACGGGGCTGTGCTGAGAGAGCACTATATATCAATTACGCCCGTTAAGTGCGATATGACGGATTACCACATGCTGGATGATATGCAGGGCTGGGGGTTGGATAAAATTATTAGGTCTAAAAGGGACGGTATCGGAAATTAGGGATTCAGGTCTAAGAAGGTTTCAGGTGTCATAAAAGAGGGTTCAAGGGTTCACCGTTCAGGGGTTCTGATTAAAGGCGAATATCGAATAATGAATATCGAATTTCGAAGGAATGAATTCTGTCTATTTTATTAAAAAGATTGAGCAAAGCGAAACCACCCTTCGATATTCTGCGGTTCATCATTCTGTGGTTCTCTGTTAAACCTTAGAACGGTGAACCCTGAACCTGGAACCTTTGGGCCGTAATCTGAACAAACCAGAAAATCGATTGTACTTTTAAATATCTATATACCTGCTCTTTATTGAATGAAAGGCACAAAATAATGTTCATCACCCTGGAAGGCATCGAGGGCTGCGGTAAAACGACTCAAATAAATCTTCTCAGTACCTTTTTTGAAAACAGGGGGCAACCGTGTGTGTTGACCCGCGAGCCTGGCGGTACTGCTATTGGCAAGGAAATCAGATCCATTTTGCTGAATCCGTCGAGCAAAGATCTCGTGCCCAGGGCAGAATTGCTGCTCTATATGGCCGATCGGGCGCAGCATATCACAACCCTGGTGAAACCCTGTCTTGCCGAAAACAAAGTGGTATTGTGCGATCGCTATTTTGATGCCACAGTGGTCTATCAGGGCGATGCCAGGGGACTTGACACCCGCTTCATCTGCGAATTGCATCGCCTTGTGCTGGAGGATTTTAAACCGGATATCACCCTGTTGCTGGATCTTTCACCCCGTATCGGGCTGGCCCGGGCCTGGAAGCAGCTTAATAGCGGTGCTCGCAGCGGCTCCGAGAGCCGTTTTGAGGAAGAGACCCTCAGTTTTCACGAAAAAGTGCGGACCGGTTATTTGGACCGCGCCCGCCAGGAACCCGAGCGGTTCAGAATTATTGATGCCTCCAAGGATGAGAAGCAGGTGCAGGCGGATATTCGTAAGGTGTTGAGTGAATTTCTTGATTAAAGGAATTAAATAAAAGCGAATATCGAATATCGAATGTCGAAGTATGGTATTCTGTCTATCTATTAAAAAAAGACAGAGCCTAGCGATTCCATCCTTCATTATTCTGCGGTTCGATATTCGACATTCTGCGGTTTTCTTTTCAACTTCAACATGTGACAATACCCTTAAGGTAACATGACTCAGACTATCCTAGACACCATCGGCAACACACCGCTGATTGAGATCCAAAATCTCAATCCAAACCCCAACGTTAAAGTGTTTGCCAAACTGGAATATCTTAACCCGGGTGGCTCGACCAAGGATCGGCCGGCTCTCTATATGATCGAGGCCGCCGAAAAATCCGGCGAGCTGACCAGGGACAAAACGGTGATTGAAGCCACCAGCGGCAACACCGGTATCGGTCTGGCGCTGGTGTGCGGAGTTAAGGGCTACCGGCTTATGCTGACCATGTCAGAAGCTGTCAGTGTTGAACGCCGGAAAATTTTAAAAGCCCGCGGCGCGGATATTCTATTAACCCCCGGACATCTTGGAACCGATGGGGCCATCGAAGAGGTTTATCGTCTGGCCCGGGAAAATCCTGAGCGTTATTTCGTCGTCGACCAATTCAACAACAAAGCCAACTGGAAGTCACATTATGACGGGACCGCCCAGGAAATCTGGCAACAAACCAATGGTGCAGTGACAACCCTGGTTGCCTGCCTGGGTACTACCGGTACTTTAATGGGGGCTTCCAGGAAGTTGAAACAGCTCAACCCTGCCATTCAAATCGTGGGGGTCGAACCTTACCTAGGTCATAAGATCCAGGGGCTGAAAAATATGAAAGAAGCCTATTGTCCAGAGATCTTTGAGAAAAATCGTTTGGATAAACAGGTTAATATTGACGATGAGGTTGCCTATGATATGGCCAGGCGCCTGGCAAAAACAGAAGGATTGCTGGTGGGCATGAGCAGCGGCGCCGCCATGGCAGTGGCCCTTGAAGAGGCGCAGCATCTTACCGAAGGCATCCTGGTCGTGATACTGCCCGATGGCGGTGAACGTTACCTGAGCACCCCGCTCTTTGCTGTTTCCGACGATATCGGGCTGAAACTCTTCAATACCCTGACAAAACGCAAAGAGGCCTTTCAACCTCTCAGACCGCAAAACGCGTCGGTTTACTCATACGGGCCAACCGTGCATGCCAGGATGCATATCGGCGAGATGAGGCGTTATGTGTTTGCCGATCAACTGTGTCGCTATTTGCGATATCGGGGATTGGATGTCCATCACATCGTGAATATCGCCGATCTGGATGATAGAACCATCCAGGGATCCGAACAGGCCGGCATGGATCTGAATCAATTTGCCCGGGGCCACATGCAGCAGTTTATGGATGATCTGGCACGGCTCGGCGTTCAACCGGCTGAAAAATATCCTAAAGCCAGCGAACATGTGGATGATATGGTGGCGCTTTCAAAAAAGCTGGTTAACAAAGGTCTGGCTTATGAAAAGCTGCGCTCTCTGTATTTTGATATTTCCCGATTTTCAGACTATGGCAAATTATCCGGTATTGATATTAACAAGATAAAACTTGGCGCCACCGTTGATCTTGATGAGTACGAGAAAGAAAATCCCAGGGATTTTACCCTTTTTAAACGATCCAGGCTTTCCGAGTTAAAAAGAGGTATTTTTACCAAGACCGACTGGGGAAATGTCCGTCCTTCATGGCACATCCAGTGTGCTGCCATGTCGATGAAATACCTGGGCGACAATTATGACATCTACGCCAGCAGCCGGGAGTTGCTGTTTCCCCATCATGAAAATGTCAATGCCATTGCGGCGGCCATTACCGGCAAACCGCTGGCCCGGTTCTGGATTCACTGTGACCGAATTTTGATCGACGGGAAAAAAGTGGATGAGAATGGCTCCGCCTATACCCTGGAGGACCTTTTCGGTTTTGGATACTCAGGCAGGCTGATTCGGTTTTGGTTGTTTTCAACCCATTACCGCAAACCGATTACGTTCAGCAAAGATCGCCTCAACACCGCCCGGCTTTCTTTAAAACGGATTGATCAATTCTTTAATTCGTTACGGAATATAAAAGAAGGCCGGTCATATGCCGAATTGGATCAGGTTCTATATGATATCAAGAATGGTTTTACCACCGCCATGGATGATGATTTCAACATATCAGCGGCAATGGCCTCATTGTATAAAAATATCAAAAAAATAAATATCCTGGCCCTGGCAAAAAAGATTGCGGTAAAAGACGCATCCAAAATTTTGGATGCATTTCGCAAAATTGACAAAGTTCTCGGCTTTCTCGAATGCAACCTGCCGGTTCGTGACAGTGAAGTCCAGAAACTTATTGAAACCAGAAACCAGGCCCGGCGGGATCAAAACTGGGCCCTGGCCGATCAGATCCGCGACCAGCTGGAGGCACGGGGGGTTGTGGTTGGTGATAGCAAGGTTGAATGACAATTATACCTCAAACTTGCGGAGTTTCATACGAGTGGTTAAATAAAAAATGAACATCGAACATCGAACATTGAACGTCCAACATCGAATAATGTATTCTATCGATTTAAAATGCATAGCAAAGCGTATCTGCCCCCAGAAACTTGTCTGCCTCTGGAAGATTCTTCGGTTCGCTTGTTTAAAAATTGATCAAGCGCAGCGTAATCCATATTGGACGTTCGATGTTGGACGTTAATCTTTTCACTGCTTTAAACAGACATAGGCCCTAAGGACCTAATCAATGAGATTACGAATCCAATGAAACCTATCTATTTCCCCTACACCTACATCTCCAACCCGGTGGCAGAGGCGATGGCCGCCTGTTTTGGTCGGTTTACGGTTTACCAGCCGCTGTCTGATAACCTGCCGCTGCCCATGCAGCCCTGGGTTGATAAAGGCCTTATCGACATCCGGATCCCGGTGAAGGGGGATACCCAGAAACTGGTATCAGTTGCAGAAAATTTTCGGAACTGGGCCCAATTGAATATCGGAAGCTCCAGCATTAATCCCGCATCTTTAAAGACCCTAAAGGCCTCTGCACCGCCTTTGGGCACATCCCTGTCCTCACAAATTGTGGCCGAGGTAAAAAAACAGATTAACCGGTCCGCGACCGATAAATCGTCAGATCCGGTTTTAGCGGCCAGGATATTTTTGTATTTTGCCCAGGAATTTGATCAGCAAAGCCAGGAACTCGATCATGTTCTGGAGGAATTCCAGAAAAAAGAGCAGGATTTGATTCAGGATCTTAAGATGGAAGAAGACGCCCTGGCAGCTGAATTTAAAAAAGAACCCGGCCATATGCCGGATGTAAATACCGACTATTTGATTGCGGGCCGGCTGGAGGCTTGGACCCGAATTTTATTAAAAGATGAGCAGCCGTCGGAATTATTTGTGACCCATAGCAAGGCCGTGGTGGAACAACTGCTCGACACGGCCCCCACGGCCGAAAAAATTTTAGATTTTGAGGCGATTCCGAAATTAACCACCGCGACGATTGAGGCTGCCCTCTGGCAAGAACAATTAATGTCATATCTTACTGATATTGTAGAAAAAAAGTATACTTCCGCATCCGGGGCAAAGACCGAAGCGTTCAATATCCCAACCGCAAAAAATTCGGTGTCGCTGAAAATCTATTTGGTTCCGAATCAAAATTGCACTCAATTTTTTTGCCGCGGTGCTGGAATTAAGGGCCCTGAACCCGACCCAGCGTGCCCGACCGCGGGGGGCAGAAACACCCTCCTTGGTCTGGTTGAGTCCTAGCGCCGGTCTGCTTCTTCGCTGATTGGGTCAAGGGCAACCATGCTTGCCGGGATAAGCAAGTTTTTTGGTCAGGTTTAATTAATGATTGAAAAAATGGTAAGAAGGCTTGACTCGCTTTTTTAATTGGTATAAGGACTTTTTTCTGGAACAAGGACTAGAAGCCATCTCAAAAAACGCACCGATCTTAAGTATCAGAGGTGCGCCTTTTGAGATGGCTTCTAACCTGTTGCTGGATCTGATGGATGGTACCGATACCATTTTTAAATAATTTATTGAAAGGAGATTTTCCGAATGGCTTTTAATCCGATCGTTGATTCAGAAAAATGTGTTGGTTGCGAAGAGTGCGTAGACGTCTGCCCGGTCGAAGTATTCGAGATGGAAGACGGCAAATCCGTACCCGTCAATGCCGAAGAATGCCTTGGATGCGAAAGTTGCGTCGAAGTTTGTGAAGAAGGCGCAATCGTAGTCGAAGAGACCTAATCACGCCGTGTTTAAATCCCTCTGTCATGGTGGCCATCTCCGGGGCAGGGGGATTTTTATCAGTTACCCACCTGTAGGATTCTATGGAACCAACTAATTTATAAGCCGGTTATGTAAAAAACCCCCCAGATTATGCAACGTCGTGAATTTAGCAATTCTGGAGTAATGGAGTATTGGAGGGATGCAAACTGATACTCGCCTTGCGGCCATCACTCCAGGACTCCATTACTCCAACACTCCGTTTCCAAATGGAAATTCGGTGTGGAAAAACCACCAATTGAGATAAATTTCTAATTGGCTTTTTTAAAAACGTAACGACAGACCCATCATAACCGCGTAGGAGGTCCAGTTGACCTCATTCAGTTGTTGTTTGTGGGTAGTCCCATCGGCAAGGTAGAATTTTATGGTACCGCTGTCCGTTGACCAGTCCTGATAATCAAAGTTGAGATTCAGTGCCCAGTATTGCGTGAGCATGCAGTTGATTCCGGCGCTGATGACATAGCCGTTGCCGTTGGCATCATGTTGGAAACTCTTGGGGTGGGCATAACTGTCAATCAGGTTCCAATTCGCGTCCGCGTCAAAATCGACCCAGTGATATTCATAGGTCACATACGTTTCAATGCGATGGGCGAAGGATTTTATTTCGGCTGCCCTAAAATGCATATCAATGCCTATCCAGGGCCCTCTCCATTTGGTTTCGTAGGAGCTGTCCAGGCCCTCAAAGGGTCCCACGGGAGGGGTGACTCCCGGTGTCGCGATGGTTTGGAATCCGTTGCTGATGTTCAATTGCTGCTCATGATGGGAATACCCCACCAGGGGAGTGACGGTTCCGATCACGGTCCGCCCAAATCTGAAAGGATAGCCGACTGCCAGGGAGGCATCCCACACCTGGTCATCATCGGTGGTGTTGTTGGATCGCGAAAACTCGAAGGTGCGATTATCGCCCCAATAGTCCGAATCCTGGTTTTTACCGTCAAAAAGCCAGCCATAGGCGAATGACCCCCTTAAGGCAATAAGATTGGGCCAAACCAGGCCACCTTGAAATTTTAGCTGATAACTCTCCAGATCATCCCAGGTTAACTCCGATATTATGTTCGGATTTTGGCCGGTGATGTCCCCGGCAATGTTCCAGTCCAGGTCATCCACGCGATAGCCGCCGGTGACGATAAATTCAGTTTCCGGCCCAAGACGGGTCTTTTTTGCGGCAGGTGTGGCAGCACGTATATATGAATGGTTTTCCGACCCTGCCATCGCCGCCTGTGATGCTGCAAGTATCATCAAATTAGCAATTGCAATCATCCATATGAAAGAGTATAGATGCCTGCGCATGTTCGTTCTCCCGAACTCCTAGATGAATAGAAAATTCTGTATCTTAGGGTTCATTTTAATATCGGCTTTTACGGGTTAAAGCTAAAGTGAATGGAAAATTTTTCTGATCTGGCGGCTCGATGAATTCAGGGCAGCATCAGCGAAACTGCTATAATCAAGATTAGAAAAAAAAACCACACCCAGCCGCCCGCCTCGCCTTGTCTGAATGGCGCGCGCGGGCCGTAAAGGCGCTAAAATTTTTATTTTTTCTTTGGGCCCTGGCGTCTTGCGAGTTGCAAAAATCTGTGATAATTCTACCCTAAATGGTCGTAAATAAAAAATAAAATTATGATGCTATGAAACAATATGTAATCGACGAACTGCGCCCGGAAGATTATGAGGCCCTCAAAAAATATCTGGATGAACAATTCGGGAAAGCTGAAATGGACGGAATTTACTGGATACCGGTTGCCACCGAACTGTTAGCTGATATCCAGCTTCAACATGAGGAATGCCGACCCCACTTCCTGGCCCTTGATCTTGATCAGGACCGGATTGCCTGCGAACTGCTGGTCCGCACCAAAAACCGTATGCGTTGCGACTGCATTCAGTATGCCTCTGAACAGCAGCGCAATTGGCTGATCGAATTGATTGATAATATGTTTAACCGACTGGGAATTGCGAGCTGATTATGATCCGTACGGCTTTAATTTTACTATGGGTGGTGCTGACAACTACTTTTTTCGGTACTGTTGCCATTATCATATCATTTTTTACCCGAACGGGGAATCCCGTTCACATTGTTGCCAGAATCTGGGCGCAATCGATTATAATGTTCAGCCGGGTTCCTGTCAGGGTCCGCGGGTTGTCTAATATTGAACCGGACACTTCGTATGTTTACATGGCCAATCATTCGAGTAACTTTGACATTCCGGTTCTTTTGGGATATCTCCCCGTTCAATTCAGATGGCTTGCAAAAGCCGAGCTTTTCAAGATACCGGGGTTCGGGCGGGCCATGCAGGGCGCCGGTTATGTCAAAATAGATCGCTTCAATCAGGAATCTGCCTTTGAAAGTATCAATGAAGCGGCTCAAAAAATGAAAAATGGCGTCTCTATCATGATATTTCCGGAAGGCACCCGCAGTATAGACGGCCGCATCAAGTCTTTTAAGAAAGGCGGGTTTGTTATGGCGATTGATTCCGGAGTCCCGATTGTGCCGGTTATCATCAGGGGAACCTGGCCCATCATGGCCAAGAGCAGTTTGCGAATTCATCACGGCGAGGTTGAAATGGAAATCGCCAAGCCCATCGACACCACCGGCTACTCCAGGGAGACCAAGGAGGAGCTGATGGAGGCCGTCAGGTCTGTTATCAGCCAGAAATTTGATAAAGCGCCATAGCATGTTGGGTTGCGGGATTTGAGTTGCGGGTTACGAGGTTCGGGTTACGGGGTGTGTGTCTGAAATTCTGCCAAACAAACGCGCAACCCGCAACTCGTAACACGTAACTGGAGAATTGTTGTAAACTGCAGCCTATATATATGAGATTCATTAATAAATTCCTGAAAATTTAGTTAGCAAGAAACTATGTCCTTACTTAAAATAATCCCCTTGGGCGGATTGGGAGAAATCGGCTTGAACATGATGGTGTTCGAATACGGGGATACCATCTTTCTGGTCGACAGCGGGTTGATGTTTCCCGAGGATTATATGCTCGGGGTGGATTTTGTTATACCCAACATGGATTACCTGCGCCAGAACCAATCAAAATTGGCCGCCGTTGTATTAACCCATGGCCATGAAGATCATATCGGCGCTCTGCCATATCTGATTAAAGATATCAAAGTGCCGGTTTTCGGGACTCCCTTCACCCTGGGACTTGTGCGCCACAAACTCGAGGAGCTGGAACTGATCCACTCAACCGATCTGCACGAAATCAGCCTCGATGAAAAACTGCGGTTGGGTCCGTTTGATATTGAATTTATCCGGGTGGGACACAGTGTCGTCGACGGTGTCGGACTGGTGATTCATACACCCTGCGGGACGCTGGTGCATACCGGTGATTATAAAATCGGCTATGGTGCTGCGGGAGGAATGACCACCGATTTAAATAAATTTGCCGGTTGCGGTGAAAAAGGGGTGCTGGCCCTGCTGTCCGATTCCACCAATGTGGAAAAAGAAGGGTATACCATTTCCGATAAAGAGATCGGCGAGACGTTGGATAAAATTATTGCCGACAGCCATGGACGCATCATTGTGGCCCTGTTTGCTTCCAATGTCGCCCGGACCCAGCTTATCGTCGATATTGCCAGGGCCAGGGGCAAAAAGATCGTTATCAGCGGCCGCAGTATCGAGGTCAGCGTAAATATTGCCAAAGCACTTGGGCACCTGACGATTCCTGGGGAAATGGAAATCGATATCGAGCAGGTGCCTGATTTTCCCGATGATGACATTATCATGATAACCACCGGGAGCCAGGGAGAACCCATGTCGGCCCTGGCACGGATGGCCTCGGGTATTCACAAGCAAATTAAAGTCAAGGACGGAGATACGGTTATCCTGTCTTCTAAGTTTATTCCGGGCAATGAAAAAGCCATCGGCAAGATCATCAATAACCTCTATCGCAATGGTGCCGACGTCATTTATGAAAAAATATCCGATATTCATGTGTCGGGCCATGCTTTCAGAGAAGAGTTAAAGTTGATGATCAACCTGACCAAACCTGAGTATTTTATTCCTGTCCACGGCGAATACCGCCACTTGATATTGCATGCGAGGCTGGCAAAAGAAGTAGGGGTTGCCGAGGACAAAATCCTGCTGGCGGAAAACGGTCAGGTAATTGAATTTGATGAAAGCGGTGGCAGGCTAAACGGAAACGTCCCCACCGGCCGTGTGCTTATCGACGGTAAAGGCGTGGGAGATGTCGGGCGCAGTGTGCTCAAAGAAAGGCGGGTTCTCTCAGAGGAGGGAATGGTTGCCGTGACGATGGCCTTTGATGAGGAAACCGGCATCATTATGTATGGACCGGAAATTTTTTCCTGCGGGTTTGTCTTCGCAACTGAATCCGGCCACCTGCTTGAAGACGCTCAATGTGTGATCCTGGAAATAGTTGAGGAAATCGCTTTTGATACGCCCAGATCGGGTAGACAGAATCCGGGCCAAAATCCAAACTGCCTTACGGCAATATTTTTTCTTTACCATCGGACGTCGTCCGGTTATACTTCCGTTTATAATGGAAGTGTGACGGGTTGCGGGGTTCGGGTTGCGGGGTTCGGGTTGCGAGTTACGGGTTGCGTGTCTGATGTTCTGCCCAACAACCGCGCAACGTGCAACACGAAACACGCAACGCCTAACACATAGCACGCAACACCTAACTCGCTACTTGCTAAAATACTAATCCAAGTTTTCGCAGAAGCTATCGAATGCGCAAAGAAATTTACGGAATCATACTTTTCTTTCTCGTTATCTTTACCCTGGTCAGCCTTTTATCGTTCAGTCCCGCTGATCCCTCCATTCATAATGCCCGGGCTGCCGGGCAGATTCACAATCTATTCGGTATCGTCGGGGCGCACGTTTCCGGTCTGCTGATCGGCCTGTTCGGATTGGGGGCGTTCTGGATCCCGATTTTATTGCTGCTGGCAAGCATCCATTTTTTTGGGAACCATCCCAATAAAGCCATGATTTCCACCCTGATAGGTGGGATTGTCCTGGTTGTGATCACGGGTGCCCTCCTATCACTGCGGCAAAATCATATTATTTTATTCGGTAATAAATTCTCAGCCGGCGGCATGGTTGGCATTCCCTTCAAGGCCTTTTTGGTAAAGTATACCAATTTTGCGGGCAGTGCCATCATCTTAATCTTACTGTGGATCATCGGATTCATTCTGGCGACCGGATTTTCACTGATTGCCTTTGGTAAACGAATCTGGCAGTGGATGAACCTTATCAATGACCGCTTGACGACCTTCTTTTTGAAGCGCAGGGAACGCAGGGAGAAAACCAAAAAGCGGTCCCGGGTTGATAAAGAAAAAATTGCCAAGCGGGCCAAAAAGATCCAAATCAAGGCCGCGCCGGCCAAACCCATCAAGACAGTGCCGCCAGCCACCCAGGAAGTCTTTGATTTTATGCGCAGCGGCAAGGGCTATCAGGTACCGCCCTTCAGCTTTCTGAATGACCCGGATGAACCGCCGGTGTCTTCGGATGACAAAAACTTGCGCATGCAGTCTCAACTGCTCGAAAAAAAGCTGGAGGATTTCGGGGTTCACGGCAAGGTGGTCGCCGTATCACCCGGACCCGTTATCACCACCTACGAATATGAACCGGCTGCAGGGGTGAAGATAAATAAGATTGTCAATCTTTCCGACGACCTGTCACTGGCATTGAGGGCGACCAGCATCCGGATCGTGGCGCCGATTCCGGGGAAAGCCGTGGTCGGCATCGAGGTGCCGAATGTCAACCGTGAGAAAGTGCGTTTTAAGGAAATCGTGGCTTCCGGTGAGTTCGATAAATCCAAATCGAAATTGACGCTTTGTCTGGGCAAGGATATTGTTGGAAATCCAGTGGTGGCGGCCCTTGATAAGATGCCCCATTTGCTGATAGCCGGAGCAACCGGTACCGGTAAGAGTGTGGCCCTAAACGCGATGATATGCAGCCTTCTGTATAAAGCCACCCCGGACGATGTCAAACTGATTATGGTCGATCCCAAAAGAATTGAGCTTTCCAGCTATGACGGAATCCCGCATTTGATCACCCCGGTGGTTATTGACGCCAAGAAAGCGACCAATGCCCTGTTTTGGGCGGTCAGAGAGATGGAAAGGCGTTATGAACTGCTCTCCAAAATGAATACCCGCAACATCAGTCAATATAATAAAAAGATAGAGACGATTGATAAACCGGATGACGATAGCGAATTTAAAAAGTTGCCCTATCTGGTGATTGTGATTGATGAGCTCGCCGATCTGATGATGCTGGCCTCCCGGGACGTGGAGGTCACGCTGACGCGGCTGGCACAGATGGCCCGGGCCGCCGGAATTCATCTCATCCTTGCCACCCAGCGACCGTCGGTGGATGTGTTGACCGGCATTATCAAGGCCAATTTTCCGACCCGGTTGACCTTTCAGGTTTCCTCCAAAACCGATTCGCGGACGATTATCGATACCAATGGTGCCGAAAACCTGCTGGGAAGCGGAGATATGCTGTTTTTGCCTCCGGGTACGGCTAAATTGCAGCGGATTCACGGTGCTTACATCTCCGAGTCCGAACTTGTTCAGATTACAAAATTCCTGCGGGCCCAGGCCAAACCCGATTATGACGATGAGGTCACCGAAGCGGCCGTCGTCGAGGCCGGGGCCGACGAGGAACAGGAATATGACGAACGCTACGATGACGCGATTGCCCTGGTTACCAAGACGGGACAGGCCTCTATCTCCATGATTCAGCGCCATTTACGTGTCGGCTACAACCGCGCGGCCCGCATGATCGAGGTAATGGAAAAAGAGGGGGTTGTGGGGCCTTCGGATGGGGTGAAGCCCCGGGAAGTATTAAGTTACTAGCTATGAACGAAGGAAGTAACGAGATTCAGTGTTTGTAGATATTCACCAACCCAGAAAAGAATTCTAAAATAGTCTGGCAATCTAATATCTTTTATGGACATAGACAGAGAATTACTCGCGAGCACCAAGGGCTTTCTCGATGAGGAAGAGGGCCGATGCCTGTATGAGGTCGCGCTGGAAGCAGGCCGCCTGGGGCCCTGTCTGGAGATCGGAAGTTACTGCGGTAAATCTACCCTGTATTTGGCGGCGGCCTGCCAGAAAAATAGTACAATCCTATTTTCCATCGATCATCATCGGGGCTCTGAAGAGCAGCAGCCCGGCGAAGAATACTTTGACCCCGATCTGTCTGACCCGCAATCCGGTGGCGTGGATACCTTCAAAGCTTTTAGAACCACCATCGATCGTGGGAAGCTTGAAGAGACGGTTGTCCCCATTGTGAGTCGATCCGAGGTCGCCGCCCGCCAGTGGGCGACGCCTTTAAGCCTGGTTTTTATCGACGGTGGGCATTCAATGGAGGCCGCTTGCACGGATTACAATGCCTGGTCCGGGCATATCCTTGGGGGGGGCTTTTTGCTGATCCATGATATCTTCCCGGACCCGTCCCAGGGCGGACAGGCGCCCTATCATATATATAACCTGGCGTTGGAATCCGGACTGTTTAAGAAAGTTAAGATGGTTAAAACGCTGGGGGTTTTAAAGCGGGTAACAAGTGACGAGCAGTAGGGTCGGCCACCGTGCCGATCAGCAGCCAGATGCCGGTGACCCCGCCGGAACGGGTCGCTGCGAATGGGGATCTCGGATTGCGGATTGATAAAAGGAATGTGGTCGATTTTATATCTTTAACCACGGATTTTTCACCGAGTTACACAGAAACATTAAACCGCCTGCGGCGGAAAAAAATAAATAACCTTTGGACACAGATTTTCACGGATAAACACAGATAGTTTCAAGCCGCCTGGCGGCGGTACTGAATCCTGAAATACGAAAGTGCCTGTTCACAGCAGGCTTTTCTCGCCGCAGGCGAAATAAATTTTCTTTTTAATCCGTGTTCATCTGTGTTCATCCGTGTCCTAAAAAGAATAAAATAAAATCCAATTCGTTATATACTCCGTGATATTCCGTGTCCTTCCGTGGTAAATTTTTCAGATCTCGCTCCCATCACATTTCCTTCCTGAAATACATTACCAGACTCTTGCCCAGAAGCGGATTCAGCAGTTTGTCCAGCCAACCGGTGATGGACGGTTTTTTCATCATATCCCAGGTGAGAAATCGGTGATACAGGTTGACCGCTGATGAATCCTGGCGGTCGGGTCCCACCAGGCATTTTAACCACCAGAAGGGGGTATGCAGACTGTGGGCAAAATGAATCGCCCAGAGGCTTAAGCCGGCTGATACCAGATCTGAAATTAGTTGGTGTTGTTTGAATATTCGAACATGACCGCCCTTGCTATTGGCGTAGGTCGGGGATAGAAACCAGCAGATCCGTTCGGGCCAAAAGCGGGGGACGCTGACCACCAGATTGCTCCCCGGCTGCAATACGCGGACGATTTCCCGGATAGCCATCCGGTAGGGTTGAATATGCTCCAAAACTTCGGAACAGATAACCAGATCGAAATAGTCATCTTTAAACGGCAAATCGATGACATCAGCTGCTGCCAGGGCCCACCTTCCCCCTCCGTGTTCGCCCAGGCGGTCGTGAAGCTTGAGCCGGCCTCTGGCTTCATTTAAATCATCCACGTTTAGATCGACCCCCATGGCAGTCACATTCCGGCATTGATAGGCGGCGCTGGTATGACGTCCGGAACCGCATCCGATGTCCAGGATCTTGAAGCCCGGTTTGACCCTCAGCCGATCAAATTCTACGGTGACCACTGATGACCTCCCGGTAAGCCGCCACAGTTTTTTCAGCAGCCTTTTCCCAGGTAAAATGCTTCTGAACCCTTCTGTAGCCGGCCATTCCCAATTCTTTGGCCCGCAACGGATTATTGAGAAGTTCCCGGATGGCACCGGCCAGAGCTGCAGAATTAGCCGGCTGCACCAGAACGCCGGCATCTCCGACCACCTCGGGCAGTGCACCGCCCGTGGTGCTGATAACCGGAACCCCGCAGGCCATGGCCTCACCGGCCGGCAGGCCAAATCCTTCATATACCGACGGCACCACAGCCACCGCGGCTCTGGCATATTGCTGAACAAATTCGCGATGGTCAATTCTGCCGGTGAAATTGATGCGGTGGCCGATGCCCAGTTTTTGAATCAATTTGACAATATCCCCGTCTTTTTTGGGCTCCCCGACGACGGTGACACTGATGTTCTGGATTTTCTCAAGTTCGGCCACCGCCTGGAAGAGATAAAAGAGACCCTTCAGGGGGGTATCCGCGCTGTTGGTTACAATTAACCGGTTTTTTTCCCTTTCGATCTGGTTAATTGGATAAAACAGCCTGGTATTGATGCCGTTGGGAACGATGCTGAACTTATTTTTAGGTATGCGGAAATCCCGGCTGATGTCTCTTTGGGCCGATTTTGAAACGGTAATAATTCCCGGAAGGGTTCTGGACACCCGCTTCTGCATTCCGATAAAGGAATGCCAGCGCCACTCTTTGAGTTTTTTTAAAGGGGAAGAAGCCGACCGGATGGCAATTTTTCTGTCCACGGTGATGGGGTGATGGATGGTGGCAATGGTGGGGACCAATTTATTCATGGCCCAAACGCCATAGGACAGGCTTTGGTTGTCGTGGACGATATCAAAGGTGCGCAGTCTGGATTTTAAATACAGATAGGCCCTTAGGCCGAAAGTGAAAGGCTCCGGAAATCCCATGGTGGAAACCCCCACCCATTCCATGAAATTGATAGGATCCGAAAGTTCGCCCAGGCTCGGTACTCGAAAAGGATCCTGGGGGTCATACAAATCAAGGCCTTTCAGGTGGTGCAGGGGAATATCCTCATCCAGTTGAGGGTCGGGGGGGCCTGACACGACTTCCACCGCATGTCCGAGATCTTTAAGCGCCCGGCTTATGTTTTTCAGGTAAACGCCCTGGCCGCCGCAGTGAGGATTGCTGCGGTAACTTAACAGGCAGATATTCAATGGCGATCGAGCTTTCATAGGTGCCTTCAAATACAGGCACATTGTTGGCTGCGTCAAGGGATTTTTCCGTTTTCGGTTGCGAATTTACCAAATATCGCTATCATGAAATTATGTTCTGGATTTGGGATTGCGGATTTGTAAATAAGGAAGGGATCTGATTTAAAATTTTAGAATCCAAGATACGCAATCATATCCCCTTGGTTGCATCGAAGCCCGCAACGCACAATCTGTAACGCATGAAATTTGTTCAATCCGAAATCGAGGACCCGTAACCTGTTTTGATTGAAAGTGCCTGAAATGAAGAATGATTTACCTGACAATGTGACCTTGATAGAGGTCGGACCCCGGGATGGATTCCAGTTTGAAAAACAGATGATCCCCACCGAGATGAAAGTGGAGATTATCAACGACCTGGTGGAAGCCGGTCTGAAACACATACAGGTGGCTTCATTTGTAAATCCTGCACGCGTGCCGCAGATGGCGGATGCCGAAGAGGTGGTAAACCGCTTACCTGCATCCCAGGGGATTATTTTCAGCGGACTGGTTTTAAACACCAGGGGCCTGCAGCGGGCGCTTCAGGCTGGATTGAACCATGTGGAAATTTCCATATCCATCAGCGATACCCACAGCCGCAAAAATGCAGGGGTAAGCTTTGACCGGGCATTTAACGGGATGATGGAAATGATTCAGCTGGCGCGCGCCGAAGGCATCAGTGTGCGTGCGGGCATTCAGTGCGCATTCGGCTGTGTATATGAGGGCAGGGTCAGCCAGGAGCGGATTGTCCAACTTGTTCAATATTATGCCTCCCAAAAAGTGGATGCGATTGCCCTTTCAGACACCACCGGGATGGCCGATCCAATGTCCGTAATGCGCTTGTTGCAAACTCTGATGCCGGCTTGTGGTGAAATTCCCATTATCCTTCACCTGCACGACACCCGCGGGTTGGGTCTTGCCAATCTGATGGCGGCCCTGGAATGCGGTGTGAATCAATTTGATACGGCCCTTGCTGGAATGGGCGGCTGCCCCTTCGTCCGGGGGGCGGCCGGCAATATAGCCACCGAGGATACCGTCCATTTGATGGATGCCATGGGGATTCGCACCGGCGTTGATATTGCTGCAGTAAGTAAGTGTTCCCGTCGCCTTGAAGACTACCTTGCCAAACGGTTCCCCGGCAGGATGCACCGCCTGTTGTTGCAAACCCGTTAGCCGGTTGGCCGGTTGGCTGGTTGAGCCGTTCACAAGGATTCCGGTTAACGGATCGCTCTAACCGGTTAACGGGCCAGCGGGCTAACGGGCTTAACGGGCCAACCCCTTGCGAAGGAATCATCTCATTTCATTAAAGTTTCCCCATAATTTGTCGATAATACTCTTAACAAGTTTACCCTACCGCCAGATTGAGCAAGGTTTTCGGATTTGACACCATGAATGATTTGAAAGCGGAAACAATTCTTTTTGTTGACGATGAAGAGAGTATTTTAAACGTTGCCAGTGAATTTTTTAAACGACAGGGTTACGAAACCCTGACTGCGTGCAACGGTGTTGAAGCTCTGGAAATCCTCAAAAATGAAAATGTGGACTGCTGTTTCACCGATATAAACATGCCTGAAATGAACGGGCTGGACCTCGCTGAAAACATCAGGCTGCAGGATAATACCATGCCGGTGATTGTCATGACCGGTTATCCATCCCTGGAAAATACAATTCAGACGATAAAAAACGGCGTTGTTGATTTTTTAATCAAGCCTGTCAATCTCAAGCAGATGGAGCTTTGTATGCGGCGTGTTTTGCGGCAGCGTTCACTGTTTGTGGAAAACGTTCTGCTGAAGCAGGAGGTCGAAGGCAAAGAGCGTCTGGAAAGGTTAAATCAGGAGTTAACGTATAAGGTGGAGGAATTGCACATTTTAAATAAAATTATGAGCAGTTTTACCTCCATTGTATCCACCACAGACGTCTTTAAGCGCGCTGTTGATGTGGCCCTTGAGGTTACCCACGCTGAGAATGCCATTTTTTACGTAATCAACGAGGCCCTCGATCAGCCTTTTGAAGTGGCCACAGCCGGAGCCACAGCAGCCCCGAAGAATCAAATATCCTCAGAAATTTCCCAACCAGTGTCTACACCACCGCCTCTTTCCAGCTTGATTATGGAGGTTGTTTCCGATGAGATTCCGTTGCTGATCTCCAACAACAATGGGGCCCACGGGCTGCCGCCGGAGCTGCGGTCTGCCATGGTGGTACCGTTGAAGATCCGGGATAAGGTTTTTGGGGTCTTGACGGCGAGCATCAAAGAGGGTGATGTTCGGTTTACCGAAAAAGATATTTTTTACCTTTCCTTTATGGCTAAGAGCGCCGCCCATTCAATCGAGAATTTGGCGTTGCATGAGAACATCTATGAAAACCTGTTTGCAACCCTATACGCTTTTGTTAACGCAGTTGAGGCGCGAGACTTGTATACCCGTGAGCATTCGAGTCGTGTGACGGGAATATCAATGATTATTGGCCAACAGCTGGGGTGCAGTGTCGAAGAATTGGATATTCTTAATTTTGCCGGCCACCTCCATGATATCGGCAAAATTGGAATCAGAGATGATATCCTATTGAAACCCGGCCGCCTCACGGATGAGGAATTTGATAAGATTAAAGAGCACCCGACCATCGGTGCCAATATATTGGAGCAGATGGGATTCTGGGAAAAAGAGCGGCAAATTATTCGCTGTCATCACGAACGCTATGACGGTACCGGATACCCGGATGGTTTAAAGCAGGAGCAGATTCCATTTTTAGCCCGAATTCTGTCGGTGGCTGACGTTTACGATGCCATGGCTTCAGACCGCGCCTACCGCAAACGCATGGACGAAGAGGTCATTCTCAAAATTATAAATGAAGGTGTCGGGTCCCAGTTCGACCCGGATGTTGTGGCGGCATTTAGGGAGGTTTACAATCAGGGAATTATCCTGCAGTACATGGAAACCGGCCAGATCAATGGCGCTGATGGGTATCCTGTTACCCAGGCGTCTTCCTAGCGCACGAAACCCCTTAACGATCCGATTGTCCCCATCAAGCTAAGTTGCTTTCCCCAAAAAATTAAAGCGGGTTAGCACTTGTGCTCACCCGCTTTATTATTTATAATAATTCAAGGCCTTTGAAAATATATTGATTTTCAAAAGCCTTAAAATGGTCGGGGCGAGAGGATTTGAACCTCCGACCCCTTGAACCCCATTCAAGTGCGCTACCAGACTGCGCTACGCCCCGACTTAGAAAACTGTCACTAACATGTTGCTGAACCCATGTCAACATAGTATGGAATGTTTGAAGGGTTACATCATTAAAAGAGGTAATTTGGTGCGGATTTGGATTTTAATGTTTAATAAAGCCTTTTGATAGATTGCCTACTCAGGGAGAGATTTGACCGATGTCAACAAGGGAGAACATACTGTTACCAGCCAGGCTCAAACCGGGCGACAAAATCGGAATTGCGGCTCCGGCCGGGCCATTTGATCGCGAAACGTTTTTCCGCGGTATACACATTTTCGAGGAGAAGGGATTTGAGGTTTTTTTGCCCGACGGGTTGCTTGAAGCCGCCGGTTATCTTGCCGGCTCTGATGCTCATCGCGCACAAATTGTAAATCAACTCTTCGCAGACAATTCCATTGATGCCATTGTGTGTGCCCGGGGAGGGTATGGCTCCCTTAGAATTCTACCTCTGTTGGATTACGGCGTTATTGCGAAAAATCCAAAAGTGTTCATTGGATTTAGCGATATCACCGCTCTGCTAACCGTTCTTTCCGCATCGCTGCGGATTGGTGACCTTTCACGGGCCGGTGGTGACTTCCCTTGCTGATGCCCATGAGCTTACGGTAAGTTCGCTATTTCAAACGATCACATCTGACGGCAAACTGGAAATCGAGGTGCCCAACGGTATCACAATCAATCCCGGATCCAGATCTGGAATTCTGGCTGGTGGAAATCTGGCAACTTTATGTCATCTGGGTGGGACTCCTTTTGCACCCAATTTTGCCAATAAAATTCTGTTTCTCGAAGACCGGGCAGAGGCACCATACAAAATAGACCGGATGCTGACGCAGATGAAGCTTGCCGGTTGTTTTGCGGATATTGCCGGAATTGTGCTGGGTTCTTTTGAAGAATGCGGGCCAGTCGAGGATATTTTAACGATCATCAAAGAGGTATTGGGGGATTTCCAGGTGCCGATTTTAGCCGGCCTGACTGCCGGACATGGCCAACTCAACTTTACCCTTCCCATGGGCATGGAAGTGTCCCTTGATGCCGGCAGGCATTTGTTGTCATATCACCGGGCAGCAACGACCGGTTAATGGTATGTTTCCGTAGCCACCGGCTGCTATATGCTAATTGCTATTTCGACCATAAGTGTCCAACTTGGGTAAACCGGAAAAAAACAAATCTCAAATCACAAATTACAAACAAATAACAATGTCCAAAATTCAAAATCCCAAACTTGTGTTTCGGTCATTGATTATTGGAATTTATTTGTAATTTGGTGCTTGTTATTTGATATTTTGAACTGCAAATTACACACCAAGACCAATATGGGCCAGCAGAACAACGGACAATTCGATATGACCCAAATTAGGCAGCTGATGCAGCAGGCGGTAGCGACAAAGTATTCCCGGGCGCCGTGCTGCTCGTCTCAAAAAATGACCGGTGTGTATTCCACGATGCCTTTGGCTTCAGAGACCTTCTTACTGGATCCCCCATGACCACCGACACCTTTTTTGACCTTGCCTCTTTGACCAAGCCCCTGGCGACAGCGCTGGCGATGATGGTGCTGGTTCAGCGAAATAAAGTCGGTTTGGACCAAGAGATAGGTGATGTCTTACCGGCGTTTAAAAAAGACGCCAAGGCGCCAATCAAGATTAAACATCTGCTGTATCACAATTCCGGACTTGCCGATTACAGACGCTTTCTATAAAAAAATTGAGCACCTCCCGCAAAAAAATCGAAAAGCAGCCTTGCGAAAATTTCTGGTGAAAGAACCACTTGTGCATCCCATTGGCAGTCATGTGGTTTACAGCGATATCGGCTTCATGATTTTGGAATGGGTGATTGAGGAAATTTGTGGGAAACGGCTCGATCGCTTTGTATCCGCGGCCATTTACGATCCTCTGGGGCTGGGCAATCTATTTTTCATAGACCTGGAGACCGGGCGCAAGCCGGGTGTATTTGCGGCGACCGAACAATGCCGTTGGCGTCAACAGATGCAGTCGGGTCAGGTGCACGATGAAAATGCCTATGCGGTCGGCGGCGTTCAGGGCCATGCAGGTCTTTTCGGAACCGCCATAGATGTGCATAGCCTCCTGAGCCATCTGTTAGCGGCCTGGCATGGACAGCCTTCGACCCCCTTATTCCAATCCGATATGGTCCAATTGTTTTTTCGTCCTTTGGCGGGCAGTGACAAGGCCCTTGGTTTCGATACACCCAGTTTAAGTGGTTCAAGTTCCGGCCGGTTCTTCTCCCGCAACAGCGTCGGCCATCTTGGTTTTACCGGAACGTCGTTCTGGATGGATCTTGACCGATCCATTATAGTCGTCCTGCTAACCAACCGCGTGCATCCAACGCGTGATAATGAGGCGATTAAAGCCTTCAGGCCGACCCTGCATGACGCGGTCATGCGGTTCCTTTTGGGTTCAAAGGTTCAGGGTTCAGAGGTTCAAGGTTTCTGATTTTGCAGACAAGGCCTGACCGGCCGTGGTCACCAGGAAGGATATCTTTTTGGCCATTTCAATTTAGAACCCATATAATTATCAAAATTTGGCGCAAATCCTTAAGTGACGGAGATTGAAGCCTTCAACCTTTGAACCTTTGAACCTCTGAACGGTTGATTTTTTCAACCCATTGCTATTTTTTTAATGATAATTTTCTCTTGTAGTGTTATGATAACCCTGATAGTAATTAACTGATTTATTTAAGTTATCGATTTGTACCGTTGGTATAAATAACTGGCACCGACACGTGTGCTATTATGAGGAATTATGAATCTTTTTTTAGATGGAATTCTAGGAATATTTTCCAACGATCTTGCAATTGATCTGGGCACGGCCAATACCCTCGTATATGTTAAAGGTAAGGGCATCGTGTTAAGCGAACCGTCTGTGGTTGCAGTGAGCACCGGCAACCGTTCCAAGAATCGGGTTCTGGCCGTCGGACTCGAGGCCAAAAATATGCTTGGTAAAACCCCCGGTAATATTTTGGCCATACGGCCGATGAGGGACGGGGTGATTGCTGATTTCGAAGTAACCGAAGCAATGCTCAGGCATTTTATTCACAAGGTTCATAATCGGAGAACTTTTGTGCGACCCCGGATAATCGTGGCCGTTCCGTCCGGAATTACCCAGGTTGAAAAGCGAGCCGTCAGAGAATCGGCCGAATCGGCTGGTGCCCGGGAAGTGTTTCTGATCGAAGAACCCATGGCCGCAGCGATTGGAGCCGGTCTGCCGATTACCGAACCAACCTGCAATATGGTGGTTGATATCGGAGGCGGTACGACCGAGGTGGCGGTTATTTCCTTGAAGGGAATTGTCTATAGCCGGTCCGTGCGTGTCGCCGGTGATAAGATGGATTCTGCCATCATCCAGTATATTAAGCGCAAATACAACCTGTTAATTGGTGAGCGATCAGCTGAAGTAATCAAAACCACCATCGGCAATGCGTATCCGGATCCGCAAAATCTGGAAACAATAGAGGTCAAAGGCCGCGATCTGGCTTCGGGGATCCCTAAAATTTTGTCCATCGACTCAGAGGAGATCCGCATCGCAATTTCCGAGCAGATCGATGCCATTGTCGAGACGGTCAAGATTGCCCTGGAGCAGACACCACCGGAATTGTCCGCCGATATTGTCGACCGCGGAATTATCCTGACCGGTGGCGGCGCTCTGCTTAAAAACCTGGACCGTTTGATACGTGAGGAAACCAGTCTGCCTATTACCGTCACCGAAGATCCATTGTCGACAGTTGCTCTTGGATCGGGTAAAGCCCTGGATAATCTCGAATTCTTGAAAGAAGTGGTTATTCCCTGAAGGGCTTCGAATTGCGGGCTGCGGGTTACGGGTTGCGGGTTACGAGGTTCGAGGTTCTGAGTTGCTGAACAACAGACGCGCACCACGTAACGCGTAACACGCAACTCGCAACCTGATCGTATCCCAGCAGCCCATGTTTGATGCCAGATCTCAGATCTAATAAAATATCCTGTAAATACCGTCATATCTATGTTTTCCAGAAAAATGGTTCTCATCGTTGGCGTCATCGTATTGATTGCTGTCAACATCATTGTCCTTTCAGTTAGCAGCAAACGCTACACGACCTTTGGTCTGGAGCGAATCGCCATTTCCTTCATTTCCCCCTTCCAGGAACTGGTTACCCACACGATGCGGTTTACCGGGGACATTTGGCGTCAGTATTTCTATCTGGTTACCGTCACCAGGCAAAATCAAGTATTAAGAACCCAGCTGAATCAGGCGATTGGGGTTAATAACCAGTGGCAGGAAACTGAACTGGCCAACTCCCGCCTGCGCAATCTACTTGGCTTTCAAAAAACAATTTCCGAAATTGTTGTCGCGGCTGAAGTCATCGGTAAGGATCCTTCGGCCTGGTTTAAAACGGTTATCATTGATAAAGGCAGAGCCGACGGACTGACAAAGGGGTTGCCGGTGGTGATGCCGCAAGGTATAGTCGGTCAGGTAATAGAAGTATCCAATCACTATTCCAAGGTCATGTTGATTTTAGATCGCAACAGCGCAGTGGATGCCCTGGTCCAAAGATCCAGAGCCCGGGGAGTCATCAAAGGCGAATCAACGGATCGCTGCCGCCTGGACTTTGTGCTGCGTAAAAATGACGTCCGCGTCGGCGATACCGTCATATCCTCCGGCCTGGATGGTGTTTACCCGAAAGGGTTGCGGATCGGATTTGTAGCGGAAGTTATCGAACATGACGCTGACATTTTTCATGAAGTTATCGTAACGCCCTTTGTTGATTTTGAGAAACTTGAAGAGGTATTGGTGGTCCTGGAAGTTCAAAAACATGCTATGGCGCGTGAGCCATGAGCTATTGTTTCAATATAGCTATATGCCTGATTCTGGTCATATTGCAGACCACGGTCATGCCTAATTTATCTCTGCTGGGTCGGTTTTATGATCTCTTGATCCCCTTTATTGTTTATCTTGGCCTGTCCCGCCCCGTTCGTGAGGGTCTGCTATTTGTCTGCTTTCTAGGGTTTATTATGGACAATTTATCCGGAAGTCCCTTCGGACTTTATTTAACCAGCTATTTCTGGCTGTTTAGCGGGGTTAAGGGTATCACCCAATTGCTTCAGGTCGGCAAGCGCGTGTTTGTTATCACCTTTATTGTCGCTTCCGGCGTGCTAGTGCAAAACCTTATTTTCCTGGGTTCTTTCGCCATTTTTAGTCCCGAACAGCAGCTGGGGGGCGATGCCTTTAAAATTGTTGCCGTCCAGGTTATGTGGGCCCTGCTTACCGGGGCTGTATTGTTAATCGTTTTCAGAAATACACACAGCTGGTTGGATGCCGGTTTTAGGGCTTTATATGCTCGCCAATCGGAATGACGCATATGGAGAATGACGATTTGGAATGACGAATGACGAACGTCGAATGAGTAATTCTTACCGGATTAAATGGAAAATGCCTAAAATGCACTAAAATGCCTAAAGTGCCTAAAATTGTGGTGTCGCTGCGCGCCTTCTTTTCTATGAAAAAACGATATTTGGTAATCAGCAAACATCTATATTGTGAACTTTGAGATTCAGACAATCTAAAATCGACCGAATGCATTTATTTTAGGCATTTCTTCGAGGGTCATATAACTAAATCAAGAGCTAATTTGCCAAAATATTTAACACGGCGTTAAACAACTTCAATGGCCGATAAGTATTTAAAAACAGCAGATTCTGAATGGTTCCGGCAACGCGTTACGGGTGTCATGATATGCGTTCTGGCGGCCTTTGCGGTTCTTTTGTTGCGACTGATGTATCTTCAGGTTATCAGGGGTGAGGAATATCATCTATTGTCACTCAACAATCGGATTAGACTCCAAAGCATTGATCCGCCCAGGGGGCTGATTAGCGATCGCAATGGTCATGTCCTGGTGGAGAACCGCCCCTCTTTCGATGTCGATATTACGCTAAAAGATGCCGGCAAGGTTGAAGTGACCGTAAAAAAAGTCGCCAAACACCTCAATGTTTCTCATGAGGAGTTAATGCTGAAACTAACCTCCAGCAAAGGCATCTCCGCCTATAAGCCGATTTTGCTGAAGCAGGATATCGGCCGCAATGCCCTGGCATCCATTGAAGCTCACAAATACGATCTGCCCGGTATCGCCGTAAATGTCAAGCTGCGAAGACATTACCTGAATGTTCAGGATGCCGCCCATCTTATCGGTTATTTGAGTGAAATCAGCCCTGATGAACTTGCCGGCAAAAAATATCCGGGACGCCGCAGAGGCGATTTCATCGGAAAATTCGGAGCTGAAAAGGCTTACGAAAATTATCTGCGGGGGACTCGCGGCGGACGACAGGTCGAGGTCAACGCCAACGGTCAGGTGGTGCAGATATTGAAGACGGTGGCCGCCAAACCCGGCCAAAATATTTATTTAACCATTGATCATGGGTTGCAAAAAAAGGCCGAGTCACTCCTGAGAGGTGTTGCCGGGGCCGCGGTAGCAATGGAACCAGGTTCGGGCAAAATTCTGGCTTTAGCCAGCAGCCCTTCTTTTGACCAAAACTACTTTGCAGTCGGCATGTCCCATGATCAATGGGATACGCTGATCTCCAATCCCTTTCGCCCCATGGAGAACAAAGCCATTCAGGGTGAATATCCACCCGGTTCTACCTATAAAATAATCACCGCCATGGCCGGATTGGAGGAAGGTGTCATCGACGTAAATACCCAGGTATTTTGTCCCGGGTTTTATCGATTTGGCAATCGCACATACCGCTGCTGGAAAAAAGGCGGTCACGGGCAGGTAGATATCCACAAAGCAATAATCGAGTCCTGCGACGTTTATTTTTATAAAGTCGGTGAATTGCTGGGGGTTGATCGACTGGCCTGGTATGCCAAAGCCAGCGGGCTGGGACTGCCCACCGGGATTAATCTGGACAAAGAAGCCAAGGGATTGATACCGACCGCAGCCTGGAAAAAAAAGCGTATCGGCGTTCCCTGGCAGAGGGGGGAAACCCTTTCCGTCGCCATCGGACAGGGATTTAATCTGGCAACTCCATTGCAGATGGTGGGAATGACGGCCGCCATTGCCAACGGTGGAACGCGATACAAACCGATCATAATGGAGACGATAAAAACCCCGGATGGCCGTATATTGTATCAAAGCGAACCCCAGGTGATCGGGAAGGTGCCGGTCAGCGAACCAACCCTGGGACTTTTGAGAACCGGTCTCTGGGCCGTTGTAAACAGTGATCACGGCACTGCTCGCGGCAGCCGTCTGGCGGATATCGAGATCAGCGGGAAAACGGGGACCTCTCAGGTTATCAGTCGCAAAAAGGACGATACCCGGTCGGAAGAGGAACGGCCGGCCCATCTCAGGCCCCATGCCTGGTTTGTTGCCTATGCGCCTTCTGAAAACCCGGTAATTGCAGTGGCGGTCCTGATTGAGCACGGTGAGCACGGATCCAGTGCGGCAGCGCCCGTAGCCAGGGAACTGATCAAGACGTATCTGAGAAAATCGGTGAGGCCGATCAAATGGCCCAAGATAGTGCTGAAAAAGATAATAGTGGATAGTTAGGCTGGTCGCTGGCTGCTGGTTTCTGGCCGCTGGTCGCTGGTGGCACGGCGGCATATCAGCCTTCGTAGGTTCGGTCACCGTGCCGACCACCAGGCAGGAACCAGATGCCAGACGTCAGGAACCAGATGCCAGAAACCAGAGACAGGTGACGGTTGACAAGGAATCCTTAACCCCTAACAAGAAACCATACGTAAACGAAAATGTTCGACCGAAGACTTTTACAATATTTTGACTGGGGACTGCTGGCCCTGGCCGGTATAATTGGCGGCATTGGGTTGTTAACGCTCTACAGCGCCGTTACCGCGGAGACGCCGGACCCTCAGAAGATTATTTTTTACAAGCAGCTCATCTGGTTTTCGACCGCCCTGGTTGCCATGACCGTTTCTTTTTCGATCAATTATAAACTGTTGGATCGTTGGGGGCAGGTGCTTTACATCGGATGTGTCCTCTTGCTGATCTGGGTTCTTTTTTTTGGTAAATATGTTGGCGGTTCAAGGCGCTGGTTGATACTGGGCCCGGTATCCGTGCAGCCGTCAGAGCTGGCCAAAATTGCGGTTATGATTGTGCTTGCCCGATATTATTCAAAGGATGCCAATACCAGAGGCCATACCCTGCGAGAGCTTTTCAGACCCGCCGTTTTGACACTTATCCCGTTTGTTTTGATCGTGAGGCAGCCGGATTTGGGTACGGCCGGGCTGCTGCTGCTAATTGCCGGCTCTATCACCTTATTTGTAAAAATCGAGAGACGATCGCTTATATATTTAATTGTATCCTGTGCCGCTGTGGTCCCTCTTGTCTGGTTCTTTTTAAAGGAATACCAGAAGCGGCGAATCCTGGTTTTTCTGGATCCGGATCTGGATCCGCTGGGGGCGGGATATCATATTATTCAATCCAAGATTGCCATCGGTTCGGGGATGATTTCCGGCAAAGGTTTTTTACAGGGCACTCAGAATGCCTTGTCCTTTCTTCCCGAAGAGCACACCGATTTTATTTTTTCTGTTCTGGCTGAGGAATGGGGTTTCATTGGCTCGGTGGTCCTTGTCCTTTTGTTTCTGCTGCTGATATTCTGGGGCCTCAACATCGCCCAGGGATGTCGCGAACCGTTTGGTACGATCCTGGCCGTCGGAATCACCTCTATGTTTTTTTGGCAGGTAATCATTAATATCGGTATGACCATGGGATTGATGCCGGTGGTTGGTGTACCCTTGCCCCTGGTGAGTTATGGCGGGTCATCGGTATTGACAACAGCCATCGGAATAGGTTTATTAATGAATGTCAGTATGCGGCGGTTTATGCTGGAATGACCATACAAATGACGAATTCGAATGACGAATGAATATATATGATATTCTGTCTTTTAAATTTTTGAACGATTGAAGTAGTTAAAAAAATAGAATACCTATCACGATATTATTCCATTATTCATATATGTCGAGATATTCAATTCTCAATGAGGCTAACAAAATGAAAAAAGAAAAGGGATCGGATCGAATTTCAACCTTTATCGGCGCTGATGCCAGTATTGACGGTAATATCGAATTTAAGGGAACCATAAGAGTTGACGGAACGGTCAAGGGAAAAATATCCAGTAACAGTGGCACGGTGGTTATCGGTGAAAAAGCCGTTGTCAACGCCGAAGTATTCGTCAATGTGGCCGTAATTATGGGTGAACTCAACGGCACCATAAATGCCAGAGAACGTATTGAAGTCTACCCCCCGGGAAGGGTCGGCGGTGATATTCATGCACCGGTGATTTCCATCGAGCCAGGCGGTGTTTTTAATGGAAATTGTGAGATGAAAGCCCAGGCAGATCAGGGCGCTAAACCGGCCTTTTTTGTCAAGAACCAACCGCAGATCGAAAAAATCAAAAGAAAAATAGTGGTTTTTTACCAATAATGAGCAGTGGGGCGACTCCTTTTACGCAACGGTTTTGTGATACCGCCATAAGAGCAAAATTCATCCCCAGTATCTTGCCTTGATCTCCCTTCCCAGCCAGGACGATTGAGTTGCTGCGCATCCCGGGTGGATCCGTGCGACATCTATTTTTCTGCAACAATCCAGACTACTTACATCCCCCGTTCTTTTTAGATAGCAGACGATAAAAATTTTCAAAAAACCTTTGACAACCAATTATGTCAGATGGTATAGCTGCCTATTCTTTATAGGGAAAATATCATAGTGGGAGATAGCTAAACCCGTAAAAAATTGTGCTTTTCTTACTTTTTTCGGGATCATTCCAATTAATTCGCTCAAAATTTGTTGATGGAGGTTTATTTATGAAAATTTCTGGTATTTACCGGAAAAGTTTTCGGCTTCTGTTATCTTTGCTCGTCCTGATTTGTCTCATATTTCCCCTCCAGGCCTTCGGCTCCGGCGGTGAGTCCGGCGGAGGCGGAGTGGTCGTTACCCCTGACGGTTCCCTTCTTATCCAGATCGCCAACTTCGTTTTCGCCATCTGGGTGCTGAATCTGCTTTTATACAAACCGATCCGTAAAATTTTGAGCCAGAGAAAAGAGAAAGTCGAAGGTCTTGAACTCTCGATTGAAACCTCCGCCAAAGATGCCATGGAAAAAGATGAGGCTTTTGTTGCAGGTGTAAAAGAGGCGAGGGTAAAGGGCGTTGAAAAAAAGAACGAATTGGTGCAGGAAGCGGCCGATGAAGAAAAATCAATTATAGCCGACATCAACCAGAAAGCCCAGGCAGAGTTAATGGAAGTTCGTGAAAAAATTAAGAAAGAGGCTGCAACTGCAAGAGACAGCCTGCAAAAAGAAGTCGATAGTTTTGCCGATCAAATCAGTGAAAAAATTCTGGGGAGGGCTGTTTGATGAAGATTTCCGGTAAAGGCCGATCGCATCCTATGAAGAAGAATAAAGCGCTCGTTATTTTATATGTTCTGTTGTTCGTAACCTTTTCCATTTCAACGGCCTTATGCGCATCCGGTGAAGGCGGTACCAAAGGATGGGAATGGGAAGACACCTATCGCGTGATGAATTTTACGGTGCTGGCGGTGGCGCTCTTTTTTGTTTTACGCAAACCATTGTCCCAGGCCCTCGGCTCTCGTATCAAAGGAATCAAAGAACAGCTCGACGAACTGGAAACCCAGAAGGCCGAAGCGGAAAAAAAGCTGGCTGAATACAATCAAAAACTGGCCCAGCTGGAAAAAGAGGCCGAGAAAATTGTCGATGACTATGTTCGTCAGGGCAACGAGGCCAAAGCAAGAATTTTGAAGGAGGCTGAAGCCTCTGCCGAAAAACTGCAGCTTCAAGCCCGTCGCAATATCGAGCATGAGTTTGCCCAGGCAAAATTAGAACTGCAAAAAGAGATATTTGAAAAATCACTGGTCAAGGCCGAAGAGATTATTAAAGGCAAATTTACGGGCCAAGATCAAGATCGAATTGTCGATGACTATCTGAAGAAGGTGGTGGCAGGATGAAAAATCTGGCGATTGCAAGGCGTTATGCCAAGGCACTTTTGCTGATCGGAAAAGAAGACAACCAAATTGATACCTACCGGCAGGAGCTTGAAGATTTTAGTGCTTTAATTGAAAAGGAAGCCGCTCTCGGGCAGGCCATCAGCAATCCGCTTTACAATGCGGAGGGGCGTAAAAAGGTTTTGGTGTCCGTCCTGGAGAAACTGGCCCTTTCCCGGGTTATGAAATCCTTTTTAACCCTCTTGTTTGATAAGGGGCGGTTTGGTTATTTGAGCAGTATCAATGATTTTTATCAAAAGCTGGCCGATGAGCTGAAAGGTATTGCACGGGCCAGCCTGGTTTCGGCCACCGAGCTGTCATCGGAGACGGTCGATAAGATTCGCAACACCCTGTCGGACAAGACGGGTAAAGATATTATACTTGAAGTTGAACAGGATCCAGGTCTTATAGGCGGTATTGTGACCCGCATTGGCGATCTTGTTCTGGATGGGAGTATTAAAACACAATTACTCAATATGAGAGAATCATTAAAAAGGGGTGAGGGTGTCTAATGGAACTAAGAGCAGAAGAAATCAGTCAAATTATTAAAGAACAGATTACGGATTACGACAAAGAAGTTGAGCTGAGCGAAACAGGTGTCGTTTTGTCGGTAGGTGACGGTATCGCGCGCGTTTACGGCCTTGAGAAGGTCATGGCCCTGGAGCTTGTAGAGTTTCCGGGGGGTATCCTGGGGCTGGTGTTGAACCTTGAAGAGGACAATGTCGGCTGCGCCATCATGGGCGAAGATATCCACATTAAAGAGGGCGACATGGTCAAACGCACCGGCAAGATTGCCCAGGTGCCGGTTGGTGAAGCCGTGCTGGGCCGGGTTGTCTCGGCGGTTGGTGAGCCGCTGGATGGTAAAGGCCCGATTGATGCCAAAGATTTTAGCCGGGTCGAAATGGTGGCCCCGGGTGTTATTGCCCGAAAAAGCGTGCATGAACCGTGTTACACCGGTTTAAAGGCCGTTGACGCCATGACACCGGTGGGCAGAGGCCAGCGGGAGTTGATCATCGGTGACCGCCAGATCGGTAAAACCGCCTGCGCCGTTGATGCCATTCTGGCCCAGAAGGATACCGATATTTACTGCATCTATGTGGCCTGCGGTCAGAAGCAATCTACGGTTGCCCAGGTGCATGCCGTCCTCGAGAAACACGGCGCCATGGAATACACCACCATCGTATCGGCCTGTGCCAGTGATCCGGCGACCCTGCAGTTTATTGCCCCCTATGCCGGCTGCGCCATGGGAGAATATTTCCGTGATAAAGGCCAGCACGCCCTGATTATTTATGACGATCTTTCCAAACAGGCGGCCGCTTACCGGCAGGTTTCCCTGCTGCTGAGACGTCCGCCGGGCCGCGAGGCTTATCCGGGCGATATTTTCTACAACCATTCCCGTCTGCTGGAGCGCTCGGCTAAATTGAATGACGAGCTTGGCGCCGGTTCTTTGACCGCCCTGCCGATCATTGAAACCCAGGCCGGTGATGTGTCGGCCTATATCCCCACCAATGTTATTTCGATTACAGACGGTCAGATATATCTTGAACCGGGCCTGTTTTTTGCCGGCGTCCGACCTTCGATTAATGTCGGCCTTTCCGTATCCCGGGTCGGCGGTGCCGCCCAGGTAAAAGCCATGAAACAGGTGGCCGGCACCCTGCGGCTGGACCTGGCCCAGTTTAGAGAACTGGAAGCCTTTGCCGCCTTTGGCAGTGACCTGGATGCGGCCACCCAAAAGCAGCTGACGCGCGGCCAACGGCTGGTTGAAATCCTGAAGCAACCCCAGTATCAGCCGCTGCCAATGGAAAAACAGGTCAGTATTCTGTATGCCGGAACCAAAGGCTATCTGGACGAGCTTCCGGTCGATGTGCTGGCCAAATATGAAGCCGGCCTTTACACCTTCATCGAGGACAGATATCCGCAAATTTTTTCCGAGCTTAAGGAAAAAGAAGCATTCTCGGATGACCTGGACAAAGTCATGGCCGAGGCCCTGAATGCTTACGGAGAGGAGTTTAAGGATACGATCAAATAGCACGGGGTACGGGTTGCGAGTTGCGGGTTACGGGTTGAGCAGAATATTCTGACAGGCCGACCCCGCAACACGAAACGCGTAACACGCAACACGAATAGCGCAACACGGAGCTAATCAGTATGCCAAGCTTAAAAGATGTCCAGAATAAAATTGGCGCGGTAAAGAAGACCAAACAGATCACCAAGGCCATGAATATGGTGGCCACCTCGAGATTGCGGGGCGCCCAGCAGAATATGGAAAATTTCCGCCCCTATGCCAACAAATTCTCGGAGGTGCTGGGAAGTCTGGCCCAGAAGTCCGGCGATGAAGCCAGCCCGCTGCTGGTACCGCGAGAGGAAGTCAAAAAAATTCACGTGGTTTTATGTACTTCAGACCGGGGGCTGTGCGCGGGCTTCAACGTCAACCTGATTGAAAAGACCAAAGCCTTTGTAGAGGAAAAAAAAGGTGATGCCGCTGAAATTTCCTTTACCAATTTCGGAAAACGGGGACGCGACTGGACCCGCAAAAACAAATACGCCATCGTCGAAGAGCATATCGGCGTTGTGGGCACCACCTTCAGCTTCAATGTGGCTGCCACTGCCGGGCGCAAGCTCGTTGATGGGTATCTTAACGGCGACTATGACGAGGTCTATGTATTCTACGCTGAATTTATCAGTATGGGCCGACAGGTTCCAACGGTAAAACAGCTGCTTCCGATCCCGCCGATTGAAACCGAAGATGAAGGGGATGCGGAGGAAACCGGAGAATATCAGGCCGAGCACATTTGTGAACCGTCACCCGACAGTCTTCTGGGGGAATTGCTGCCGCGAAGTGTACACGTACAGCTGCACAGCTGTTTACTGGAGACGTCCACCAGCGAGCATGCCGCCCGCATGGCGGCCATGGACAATGCCACCAATGCATGTAACGATTTGATCGAGAGTTTAACACTGCTATACAACAAAGCCCGCCAGGCCACCATTACGGCAGAATTGATGGATATCGTCGGTGGTGCCGAGGCGCTTAAAGGGTAGAGGTTAATTAACCTTTCTGGGTTCAGGGTTCTACGGTTCTGCGGTTCGCTTGTGAAAACCCTGAACCCGAAAACACTTAAAAAGTGATTAAATATTGATACAATAACGAGCTACAAATTAAACATTTTGGAGGTCTATAGATGGGAGAAAACATTGGGACAATAGCGCAGGTTATGGGGCCTGTTGTGGACGTAGAATTCGAGCAGGGCAATCTACCGACGATCTATACGGCACTGAATATCACCAACCCGGCCATCAGCGATGAAGAGGACAACCTGGTTGTTGAAGTCGCACAGCATCTGGGCGACAATGTGGTCAGGACCATTGCCATGGATGTAACCGACGGTCTGGTGAGAGGGCAGAAAGTAAAAGATACCGGCAAACAGATTATGATGCCTGTGGGCGAAGCCGGACTTGGCCGCGTCCTGAACGTGGTCGGCCGGCCGGTGGATGGCCTGGGACCGGTGAGTCAGGAAAAAATGATGCCCATCCATCGTGAAGCCCCCAAATTTACGGAACAGGATACCACCGTGCGGGTACTCGAAACCGGCATTAAAGTTATCGATTTGCTTGTCCCGTTTCCCCGTGGCGGAAAAATGGGCCTCTTCGGCGGCGCCGGTGTCGGCAAAACCGTTATTATGATGGAAATGGTCAATAATATTGCTCTGCAGCACGGCGGTATTTCGGTATTCGCCGGCGTCGGTGAAAGGACCCGCGAAGGCAATGACCTTTACCATGAAATGAAAGAGGCCGGGGTTCTGCCCAAAGCGGCGCTGATTTACGGGCAGATGACCGAACCGCCCGGCGCCAGGGCGCGGGTGGCGCTTTCCGCTCTGACCGCTGCCGAATATTACCGGGATGTAGAGGGGCAGGATGTTCTTATTTTCATCGATAACATCTTCCGTTTTACCCAGGCCGGCTCAGAAGTTTCAGCCCTTCTCGGGCGGATGCCGTCGGCTGTCGGTTATCAACCGACACTGGCAGTTGACCTCGGGGAACTGCAGGAACGGATTACCTCGACCGACAAGGGCTCCATTACGGCCGTTCAGTGCGTCTACGTGCCTGCCGATGACTTGACGGACCCGGCACCTGCCACCACCTTTGCCCACCTTGACGGCACCGTGGTACTTTCACGGAAACTGGTTGAAAAGGGTATTTATCCCTCGGTGGATCCCCTTGATTCGACTTCTCGAATCCTGGATGCGGCCTATATCGGGGATGAGCACTACCAGGTAGCCCGCCAGGTGCAGATAATCCTGCAAAAATATACGGAGCTGCAGGATATTATCGCAATCTTGGGAATTGATGAATTGGCGGATGAAGACAAGATTACGGTTTCCAGGGCCAGAAAGCTGGAAAGATTTCTGTCCCAGCCCTTTCATGTTGCTGAAGTTTTTACCAACACCCCCGGTGCCTATGTAAAAATTGAAGATAACATCCGTGGGTTTAAAGAGATCATTGAAGGCAAACACGATGACCTCCCGGAACAGGCATTTCACATGGTCGGGGGCATCGAGGACGTTATCGAAAAAGCCAAGAAGCTGTCTGGTGAATAATAAGGAACTCAAATGGCTGAAAATATCAGATTAGAAGTCGTTACCCCGGAAAAGGAAGTTGTCAACGCGATGGCGCAAATTGTGATGGCGCCGGGCAGCCTGGGTGAATTTGGTGTCCTATCCGGTCATACACCTTTTATGACCTCGTTAAACACCGGTGCACTCCACTACCGGGATGAAAACGGCAAGGACCAATATGTCTTCGTCAGCGGCGGATTTGCTGAAGCGCTTCCGGACAAAGTTACGGTATTAGCGGAGTCGGCTGAAAAAATGGAAGACATTGACCCGCAGCGGGCCAAAGAGGCCATGAAACGGGCTGAAGAGCGATTGGCCGCAGGCGCGCGCCAAAGAAAAAGTCGATATTGCCCGGGCCAAGGCAGCCCTTGAGCGGGCGATGATGCGCATAAAAATTGCCGGACTTTAAATCCTAATTCCAGGTATTTATTGCGGTCAACTCTTTTTCGGCGTTTACACCGGACGGGGATATTGTATAATATAGGGTAAACCAACTTGTTGGTTTACCCTTTTTTGTTGTAGGCGTACGTGGTCTTTAGGTGCGGGTCGTTTATCTGGTGCTGACTCAAAATACAATTAAAATCCCATTTCCACAAATCCATGACCAAAATTCCAAATTCGTACTTGGAGTAGACTGCTTGAGTTTATTGGAGTGTTTTGGTCATTGAATATGGGAATTTGCAGCTTTATCTGCAATTTACTCTTAGTACTCCAGCGTTTAAAATAATTGATTGAAATAATCAGTTCAGAAGGCACAGGAGTCAACATATGATAAATAAAGTAGCCGTTATAATTTTGGCTGCCGGCATGGGGACCCGCATGAAATCTGACAAAGCCAAGGTCCTGCATGAGATAACCGATCAACCCATGATCTCCTATGTAGTTGAAACTGCAAAAAAAATTGCCGGTGATAGCGTGATTGTGGTTGTTGGACACCAGGCCCAAGAGGTTCAGGGATGCCTGTCCGGTTTTGATGGGCTCATATTCGCCCATCAGGATAAACAGCTCGGCACTGGCCATGCGGTGCAGTGCGCCTTAACGCATATACCGGCTCCATGTGAAGAGGTGGTCATATTATGCGGTGATGTGCCCCTTATTCGATCCGAAACCATCTTCGATCTTGTAGAGGACCACCTGGAAAATACCCGTGATATTTCGCTTCTGGCGGTTGAATTGGACAACCCCTTTGGTTATGGCCGGGTTGTGCTGGATGAGAATCAGGGGGGTTACCGGGATCATAGAAGAAACCGACGCTACAGTAGAGCAAAAGGCAATCAAGCTGATAAATACCGGCATTTATTGCATCAAAAAACAATTCCTGCTGGAGGCCGTGCCGAAAATCAAACCGAACAATGCCCAGGGCGAATTATACCTCACCGATGTCATGGGAATTGGATACCGGGAAAAAAGGAAAATAGGGGTTCAAATCGGAACCGATTGTCAGCAGATCCTGGGTGTCAACACCTGCCAGGATCTGGAATTGGTGGAGGCGATCATGAAAAAACGGCGGCGGATTACTCCTTGACTTTTTGATATATTATAGATTATATTGAATTTAATTTAGTGTGAGGTACGAATTTTGAATGATGAGTTGGTCTTCAGACAATTTGAAGAAATTGAACAAAAAGTTGACAGATTAATCGAAATTTGCAAAGCCCACGAGGCAACCAATTTAGAACTAAAGTTAAAAATTAAAAGCTTAGAGGAGGAGATTCAAGGTAAGGTTGAGGCGGAAAGAAGTTACGCTGAGGAGAAGGCCTTGATCCGATCAAAAATTGACGGTTTGCTGGCCCGAATAGATGAGATAATTTCCGAGTAATCTCATGGATGGCCGGCACGGTATGGGTACCGGAAGGGAAAAAGTCAATAGCCATTGGAAAAAACTGTAACCATAGAGCTTTTTGGACAGCCGCATACGTTTAAAGCCAATTCGGAAGTAACCAAGGAAAAGGAGGTTGCTGATCTGCTGGTCAAAGAAGTGGCCAGGGTAGAAAATCAGCAATCCGGTCAATCATCAAATATTTCAAAGTTAGCCATTTTAATGTTAGCTGCACTGAATATCGCCAATGAAAATATGGAACTGAAAAGGAATTATTCTAAATTTTTACGTGATGTTACAAATCGAACTTCGAAATTGATTCATACATTGGATATCACTGTGCAGTGATGGGATTTCCAGGCTTGAAAATTGTATTTGGACATATGTAACTGATAAATAAGTAAAAATACCTTCCCAATACCTATACCAGCATAGCTTATTCGATTCCTTCAGTGGTCTTTCCGGGATCCATTTACAGGTCTATTGGTGAAGGAAGCTTAACGAAAGAAAAAATCTGTTTCCCCTGCCGTGCACGTGATTGGAAGATATTCTTTGATCCAACATTTTTTACTATGGGAGCCTTCCCTGGTTTCGGTGTGCATGTTCTGCTCGTTCAGAAAAGCCTAAAGAAGCTAAACGGTGCCCACTTTGAACCCCAGGTTCAAAGACCTACCAACACGGCATTGTGGCGGGGGTTCTCCCTTTCCCCCATTCTGGTGGATGGCAGATTGTTTTTAGCGGTACTTCCCTCATTTTGAGACCCCAGATACCTTATCCCCCGATTTCTCATTACTAATCGATTTGATAAATTTGGTGATCAAAGCGATGACGAATGTTCTTTGATAGCTGGGGAGAGATATAATGAATGATTACAATATATTGATCGGCATTGGGTGCTTTTTTGCCGGTTTGTTGATCGCCTACTGGGTCAAGGGCAGGATCATGACCCAAAAAATAAAGGCGGCTGAAAGCGAAGCGGCTCGGTTTACCGAAGATTCCAAAAAAAAGGCGGAAACACTTCTTCGAGAAGCCGATTTGGAGGTAAAGGACAAACTTTTTAAATTAAAAAGTGAGTTTGATGCCGACACCAGGGATACCCGGGCGGAATTAAAAAAGCGAGAGGCCCGGTTGATGCACAAAGAGGAAACTATTGATCGCAAGACCGAGCAGTTGGAGCGTCGGGAAAGCGAGCAAACGCGCAAAGAAAGGCACCTGACCAAACGTGAGGGCAAGCTTGAACGCAAGGAGCTGGAATACAACGAGCTGATTGAGGAGCAGAAAAGGCAGCTTGAAAAAATTTCCGGTTTGACGGTGGACCAGGCCAAGGAGTTGCTCATCCGGGCCATGGAAAATGAGGCCCGCCATGAGGGGGCCAAATTTATCAAAAGAATAGAGAATGAAACCAAGGAGCAGGCTGATAAAAAAGCCAAAAATATCCTTGCAACGGCTATCCAGAGATACGCCGGAGATTTTGTGGCCGAAAGAACCGTTTCGGTGGTCCAATTGCCCAGCGACGAAATGAAAGGCCGAATCATTGGCCGGGAAGGTCGTAACATACGGGCTCTGGAAGCAGCGACCGGAATCGATTTGATCATCGACGATACGCCCGAAGCGGTTATTCTGTCAGGATTTAATCCGATCCGGCGGGAGGTGGCGCGTTTATCTTTGATGCGACTGATTTCCGACGGCAGGATCCACCCGGCACGCATTGAGGACGTGGTTAAGAAGGTGGAGCAAGAAGTCGATGTTGCCGTCAGAGAAGCCGGTGAGCAGGCTGCCTTTGACCTGGGTGTGCATGGTATCCACATTGAACTGATAAAATTCCTGGGCCGGTTAAAATTCCGAACCAGTTATGCTCAGAATGTGTTACAGCATTCGGTTGAAGTCGGCTTTTTCTCGGGAATTATGGCTTCCGAATTGGGATTAAATGTTAAGATGGCCAGACGTATGGGGCTGTTGCATGATATCGGCAAGGCGATCGACCACGAGGTGGAAGGTCCGCATGCCGTTATCGGCTCCCGGATCGCCAAAAAATTCGGCGAATCCCCCAAGATCGTGCATGCAATTGCCGCCCACCACGAAGATGTGCCACCAAGCTCGGTGTATGCATTGCTGGTCCAGGCTGCAGACGGCCTTTCCGGCGCAAGGCCCGGGGCCCGCAAGGAATTACTGGAAAATTATATCAAGCGCTTGGAGGATCTCGAAAATATTGCTAATTCGTTCCAAGGTGTGGCCAATACCTATGCCATACAGGCCGGCCGGGAGTTAAGGGTGATCGTCGAAAGCAAAAAGATTTCCGATGAAGAATCCATATTGCTCAGCCGCGATGTTGTCAAAAAAATTGAAGAGTCGCTCACCTTTCCCGGTCAGATAAAAGTTACGGTGATCCGGGAGACACGCGCGGTTGAGTATGCCAATAAGTAGGTTTGCCCGTTAGCCAGTTCGCCCGTGTGCCGGTAAGCTCCAGGGTCGAAAGTTCTGTTGGTTTTGCGGGCTCAACGGGCTCAACCGGCAAACCGGACAACCTTGATGCGGTACTGAGAAGGTGAAGGTAGAGATTCTAAAGTATATGATTTCAATTGGTTTCAGTTTTCAGGCATAAATAGGTTTCAGGTGTCAGGATATGAGTTGCGGGTTACAGTTTGCAAATTGAATGACAGGCAATGCGAAGTTAATGCGCTCTCATCCGAAAACCATTGTGTATTGAACAGTAATCAGAATGAACATCGAACATCGAACGCCCAACATCGAACGTCCAATAATGAAGGCGCTACGCTTTATCTATTTTATAAAGTGAATCATGCTGAAGATCTGGTTTAAAAGATGCTGAAGACCGATCCAAAGAACTTTGTAGGATAGATTTACGCGCGGCCGCGTGCTTTTTAAATAGGCAGTATTCATTATTCGATGTTGGACGTTGGACGTTCGATGTTCGATGTTCATTTTTTAATTTATCTATTCTAACTATCCCAGCAGCATTAAGAATGGAGATAAAATTAAACTACTAGGAAGACAGAGAAATGCCGAACGTAATTGATGAATTGAGGGAGCGGGGGTTTGTCGAGCAGACGACCCATGATCAGGAACTGCATGATTATGTCGATCAGGGCAATATAACTTGCTATATCGGATTTGATCCCACGGCATCCAGCCTGCATATTGGAAGCCTGGTTCCGATAATGTCCCTGGCTCATATGCAACGACACGGGCATCGTCCCATTGCCCTGGTTGGGGGCGGCACCGGTCTTGTCGGAGACCCCAGTGGGAAGACAGAAATGCGCAAATTACTGACGCCGGAAACCATTGAAGAAAATGCGATGGGTATTAAACAGCAGCTTTCCCATTTTCTCGATTTCGGTGCCGGTAAGGCCATAATGCTCAACAATGCCGATTGGCTGACTAAACTGGGCTATATCGCATTTCTGAGGGATGTCGGGCGCCATTTTTCTGTCAACCGCATGATTAAAGCTGAAAGCTGTAAAATTCGTCTCGATTCGGAAGACGGTTTGAGTTTTATTGAATTCAACTACATGGTCTTGCAGGCCTATGATTTCTTGGAATTGTCCAGGAGCCAGGGATGCTGGCTTCAGATGGGCGGCAGCGATCAGTGGGGCAATATCGTGGCCGGGGTCGAGCTCATTCGCAGGATGCAGCAGCAGACCGCTTTCGGCGTTACCTTTCCTCTGATTACGGCCAGCAGCGGCGAAAAGATGGGCAAGACTGCCAAAGGGGCGATCTGGTTGGATCCTGAAAGGACATCCCCGTATGAATATTATCAATACTGGGTCAATACAGATGATCGGGATGTTGCCAGATTTCTGGCGCTTTTCACCTTCTTGCCGATGGATGAAATCCGTACGATTGAAACCCTCCTGGGCTCTGATTTAAACAGTGCCAAGGTCGTGCTGGCGTTCGAAACCACTTTGTTGGCCCATGGCAAAGAAGAGGCACTTAAAGCCTATCAATCGGCCGTGAATATGTTTGGCAGGCGGGATCTCCCCGATCATATCCTGCCTTCAAGCAGCGTGCCCCGGGGCGAAGCAGACCGGGAAGAGGTGAGCGTGCCCCATTCTTACGTGGAAACAGGCAAATTAAAGGCCGGTATTCCAGCGTTCATGCTTTTTCGTGATGCGGGCCTGGCTGATTCAAACGGTGCTGCCAGACGGCTCATTCAGCAGGGGGGCGCCTATGTGAACGGCCAAAGAATAGAGGCTTTTGACCAGTTGATTTCCGAGCAGGACCTGGATGATGAGAATACCATTGTTTTGCGATCGGGTAAAAAACGTTTTCACAAGATTTTAGTTCAGAACTAAGACAGGAATCCATGCCAGCTTATATTGCCGTTTCCTCAAGGCTGTCACCTCGCATAAAATCCTTCTGCCCTGAACAATGAAAAGATTG
>CAVXZZ010000001.1:0-377500 GCA_963766255.1 uncultured delta proteobacterium | reverse complement strand
GATGTCACATATCGAACTGGTGCTTAATCTTGCGGCTGATACTGATACCGTGCTGGCCGACCCCAATCAACTGCGGCAAGTTTTTTTGAATTTGATCATTAATGCAGCGGATGCCATTTCCGGCGTTGAAAACGTAACCGGGGGCAAATTGGAAATATCCACTACCCTTGAGAAAAACGGTGACCATGATAGCCCGGCGGCAACCGATCATTTGAAAATCATGTTTTCCGATAACGGGCCGGGGATCGCCGAAGAAAATATGGGTAATATTTTCGACCCTTTTTTCACTACCAAAGATCCCGGCAGAGGTACCGGATTGGGACTTTCGGTCAGCTTCATGATTGTTGAAAGCCTGGGCGGCAAGATGACAGGCAGCAGTGAACTGGGTAAGGGAACTGCTCTGGTCATATCGCTGCCCATTTGTGAGCAAGAACCGGCTTAAAGGCGAATATCGAATATCGAATCCTGAATGTCGAATGTCGAAATAATGTATTCTATCTATTTCATAAAAAGATAGAGCGTAGCGATTCCATCCTTCATTATTCTGCGGTTCGATATTCGACATTCTGCGGTTTGCTGTTAAACTCATACTCGGCCATTGAAGTAGGGCGGGCGACCGTGCCCGCCGGTAAAAGAGTATAATGAACCCTTTAAAGTGGTCGGCACAGAGGCCGACCCTACTTTAACAACCCAAAGAACGAGTTAGCGGAGTACACAACTGATATGACAACCAACAACACCCCCAAGCATCTACTGGTCATCGATGATGAAGCCAACATGCGTCATATGTTATCCACCGTGCTCAAGAAGGCAAATTATGTTGTCGATACAGCTTCGGATGGATCCGAAGGGCTGGAAATGATCAAGGAGGGGCATTATGATTTTGTCCTTTGTGATATAAAAATGCCTAAGATGAACGGGATGGAATTCCTAAAATCATCGCGTGACAAGATCGGGGCGAGCACCGTGATTATGATGTCCGCATACGGAAGTATTGATACTGCTATTGAAGCCATGAAACTGGGTGCCTATGATTACATATCCAAGCCCTTTAAAACCGATGAGGTTTACCTGACGCTGAAGAAGGCCGAAGAACGTGAAAGTTTGAAAAAAGAAAACCGCTTATTAAAGGAACGGATTCAGAAAATTGAGGGGGATTTTAAATTTCACAATATGGTGACCAGAAGCAAGGCCATGCAGTCCTTGTTCCAGCTGGCAGATAAAGCGGCGCAGTACAAGACCACCGTGCTGATTCTGGGCGACAGCGGCACCGGAAAAGAGTTGATTGCCAGGGGTATTCACTACAGTAGCGACAGATCAGAAAAGCCGCTTGTACCCGTAAATTGCGGTGGTATACCTGAAAACCTGCTTGAGAGTGAGCTTTTCGGTCATAAAAAGGGGGCGTTTACCGGGGCCGATCGCAATAATAAAGGGCTATTTCAAGAAGCTGAGGGCGGCACCATCTTTTTAGACGAAATAGGTGAATTACCGCTTTCGTTGCAGGTGAAATTGCTAAGGGTTTTGCAGGAAAATGAAATTCGGCCGGTCGGTGATTCCAAGTCAATGAAGATAGATGTCCGTGTTGTGGCGGCAACTGCCAAAGATCTCGAAGAAGAAGTGAGACAGGGGAAATTTCGTGAGGATCTATACTATCGCTTGAATGTCATGACCATTAAGCTGCCGCCACTGAACGAACGCACCGAAGACATCCCCCTGTTATGCAAACGATTTATAGATCAGTTTAATCAAACCCTTGACAAGAATGTCTCCGGCCTGGCACCTGAAGCGATGTCGCGGCTGATGGAATATACCTGGCCCGGCAATGTCCGGGAATTGGAAAACAGTATTGAAAGGGCCATGGTGATTACCGATGATTCGATGCTTTTGCCGGAACATTTTCCCAGTGGGATAATAGATAATAACGGGTCGGAACCATCCGGCATTTTTAACGGGTTTTCACTGAAAGATGCCCAGAAGGTTTTGGAAAAAAAGCTCATCACCCGAGCCCTTGAGGAAACTGAAGGCAACCGCACCCGGGCCGCCAAATTGCTCGAAATCAGCCATCCCTCGCTGTTGACCAAGATAAAGGCGTACAGCATTAATTTGTAGTTGAATTGGTTGGCCGGTTGAGCCCGTTCTCCCGTTGGCCGGCGAATCCGTTATCCTGTTCGCCGATGAAAGACATTCAGAAATATTAAGCGGAAGGAAGCAAACCGGCTAACCGGCAAACGGATAAAAAAATCCTGGAATATTCCATTCCAGGATTTAGGTACAGACTCTTAGATTAGGTGGTCGGTATGCCGCAGGCGGTTGGGTCGTATTCCGCTGGCGGCATGTTTATAGGAGTGTCCACGAGACGAGGTGTCAGAAATTGGTTGTTAGAATTCCTGCTCAGAGTATTCTATCCCATTTATTTTACTTCTTAATTTACCGGAACACTTAAAGGTGATCACTCTTCGCTCCCTAAGGATCAAGTCTTGGCCGGTGGCAGGATTGCGTCCTCTGCGTTGGCGTTTATTCTTGACGCAGAATTTGCCGAATCCCGAAATTAGAACGTCTTCACTTTTTTCCAGGGTACCTTTAATGATTTCAAGCAAAGATTCTATGATGTCGACGGATTTTTTCTTGGTGAAACCGAGCTCATGAACCGTGGCAACGATATCACTTTTAGTCAAAGCCATGGTGCCTCCTCTAAATGGACGATTATCCCCTTAACCGAACGCGAACTTTTGGTAGAAGTGGTTGAGTGTTAATTATATTCACAGCTTATGAAATAGAGCTCCCGTTATTCTGTGGTTGCGCTTCTTCCTGCTTGGCTGGCATAACAGTTTCTACCTTTGTCATGATACTATCGACACTTTTCATAATCTCATCAATCTCAGCTTTCAGCTTTAAATCATCTGGATCCGTCATTCAGTCCTCTCTGTTTCTACTTTTTTTGAGACAGCTTATCGCTGCCAATCTTTTCGAACACCCTGTAACTATTAAGAATATATGGATTTCGACTTTATGTCAAGTATCTTGTTAAAAAATATGGGCGCTGCGCTTTTTAACCTCATCGACACCGACGGGATCAAACGCGGGTTGCGAAAATTGGAAAATTCAGGTAAATGCTCTCTGTCTGGAAGCGGTCAAAGGTTTAGGGCAAGCCCGAAGGGCGTAGCCCTGAACCCCTGAAGGTTACAAAAAAAGGGATTCCAATGAATTTCCCTGGAACCCCTTGATTTTTTGCTGGAGCCGACGTGCGGAATCGAACCGCAGACCTGCTGATTACGAATCAGCTGCTCTACCAACTGAGCTACGTCGGCTCATAAAAAAAACGTTCAAAGGTTCAGGGTTCAGCGTTCAGGGTTATTTAGCATCGATGATCCTGCCCGTTAGCAAATTCGTGACAGTGGCCTTTAGCCTCTTGGCATCTTAATATCGCAGGCTTCTGCGATACCCATACGAGGACGGACGGCTTGAATTTTATCCCAGTTCGAACTTAACCCTGAACCTCTGAACGCCTGAACATTGAACCCTGAACCTTATTTACGCTCTTCTGATACTGGAGTTGTGGTGCAAAATCAAGAATTAATTTTATCTGAAAAAATATTCGATCGACTTTCAGACAGAGATCGCGGGATCGATTGTATCGGACTTTCAGGCTCTGAAAAAGCTTGCTTGATATCAAGGTTTTATCTGCAACACAACCTGCCCTGCCTGGTGATTGTGTCATCTGTCAAGGAAGGGGAACGCCTTATAGGGGACCTGCGGTTTTTTGCCGGTCAAAATGACCTTCCCATTTCGTTTTTTCCTCCGTACAACATATTACCATTTAAATTTCTTTCCTATCATAGTGAAACGGCCGGCCATCGAATTCGGGTACTGCATCAGCTGATGGAGGCCGATATCCCCCCCATTGTGGTGACAACGGTCGATGCCTTGCTGCAAAAAATCATTCCCTCCCAGGAGATTGGCCGGTATGCCGAACTTTTGATCGTTGAAGAGGAGATTGATCGAGACGGATTGATCGCCAAATTGATATCCGGCGGTTATTCTAAAACTGCCATTGTTGAAGAATTCGGTGATTTTAGTGTTCGCGGGGGTATTATTGATGTCTTTTCCCCGCTGTACGATGATCCCCTGAGAATTGAGTTATATGGGGACCTGGTCGAATCCTTGCGGTTTTTTTCGGCTTCAAATCAACGCAAAATTAAGGATATTCAAGAAGCCATTATATTGCCGGCCCGGGAATTAATACTCAATAAAAAGTATATCCCTCATATTATAAGCAAGATACGATCTTTGGCAAATGAGTTGGATGTCCCGGTATCCCATGCGCGAAAAATCATTGACGCCATCAGGCATGATGAGGATGTGCCGGGACTTGAAAGCCTGATTTCTCTATTTTACCCCCAGCTTGACACCTTATTCGACTATATTCCCAAAGCCTCTTTGATCGTTACCGTTGATTCCGGTAAATTAGAAAAAGTTGCCCTGGAAACCGAAGAACGCCTGTATAACAATTATCAAGCGTCCCGTAATGAAAAAAAACTTTGCGTAGAACCACCGGAATTATACTTGAATTGGTCCCAGGCTGCAGCGGCCATATTTGAAAGAAAACCTTTGAATTTTAAGATGCTCGATGTCTTAAAAAGCGACGACCACCCCCAGGTCCCGCCCCATCAGTTCAATGCGAGGGTTGAGAACAATTCGGAACTCAGCACGGCCCTGAAAAATTTCCATGAGAAGGAGCAGCTTTTTGAACCGCTGGTTGAATGGCTGCGGGACAAACAGCAATCCGGGTTTGCGACCATCCTTGTTTGTCGCAATCGATCCCAGGCTGACAGACTGTCGTCCCTGCTTGTTCCCTATGGTATTCAGCTGACTGCCGTTAAAGGGTACTCAGAAATAAAGCAGAATTCAGGTCAACTTTACATTTGCATCGGAGAGGTTTCCACAGGGTTTGTGTGGCCGGCGGAATCTCTCGCCGTGGTTACCGATGATGAGATTTTTGGGGTTCGGCATCGGCGCCGGAGAAGGGCTGAACCAAGACCCCGCATCCAGATGCTCGACCTTCAGGAATTAAAGAAGGATGATCTTATCGTTCACAACGATCATGGAATCGGACAGTATGGCGGTCTGGCAAAAATGACCCTTGACGGCATCACGAATGAATTTTTGATCATCATATACAAAGGAGGCGATAAGCTCTATCTGCCGGTCGATCGCATGGGTGTGGTCCAGAAGTACATGGGAGTGGAGGGCATTGTACCGGTTCTGGACACCCTCGGCGGTAAATCCTGGGAGCGAGTGAAGTCACGGATAAAGAAATCGGCCAAAAAAATTGCCGGGGAGCTCCTTAAACTTTATGCCCGTAGAGAGGTGGATAAAGGGTATGCTTTTTCACCGCCAGGCAGTGATGTCCGGGATTTTGAAGCCGGATTCGTCTATGAGGAGACGGCCGATCAGCTTAAAGCCATTGAAGCTGTAATTGAGGATATGCAGAAACCAACGCCCATGGACCGCCTGGTATGCGGTGATGTGGGCTATGGCAAGACAGAGGTTGCCTTGCGGGCATCATTTCTTTCGGTAAATGACGGTAAACAGGTAGCCATGCTGGTCCCGACCACCATTCTTGCGGAGCAGCACTATGAAACCTTTCGCCGACGGTTTAAGCGCTATCCGATCAATGTCGCATGTTTAAGTCGTTTCCGCACACCTCGTATGCAGCGTGCAATTATTGACGACCTCAAAGCAGGCAAGGTCGATATTGTTATCGGCACGCACCGGCTGGTGCAAAAAGATGTCCATTTCAATGATCTCGGGCTTTTGATATTGGATGAAGAGCAACGCTTTGGCGTTAAACATAAAGAAAAGCTAAAAAAATTAAGAAGTTCGGTGGATGTGCTGGCCCTGACAGCAACCCCGATACCGCGAACCTTGCATTTGTCGTTGGTGGGGGTTCGCGACATCAGCATCATTTCCACACCGCCTGAATTTCGAAAATCAATTATGACCTACATATCAGAATTTGATCCTGCTGTTATCGCTGATGCCATTAAGAAAGAGTTGAGGCGTAAGGGGCAGATTTTCTTCGTCCACAACAACATTCAAAGTATCGACGGTATTGCGGGCAAATTGCAGCGGCTGGTGCCTGAGGTTCGTCTCGCCGTCGCCCACGGCCGGATGGATGAAGATGAACTTGAGCAGGTTATGTTCATGTTCATGAATCGGGAAATAGACATGTTGGTTTGTACCACCATTATTGAATCCGGCCTTGATGTCGCCACCGCCAACACGATCATCGTCAACCGCGCAGACCGCTTCGGACTGGCCCAGATGTACCAATTGCGTGGTCGCGTTGGACGCGCTGATGAACAGGCCTATGCTTACCTGTTGATCCCCCACGAAAGTTTGCTGGGCAAAGATGCCCAGAAAAGGCTGAAAGTTTTGATGGAGCACAGTGATCTGGGTGCCGGTTTTCAAATCGCTATGAGCGATTTGAAAATACGGGGAGGCGGTACTATCCTGGGCGCTTCCCAGTCCGGACACATCGCTGCTGTCGGCTATGACATGTTTTTAAAACTGATGGAAAATGCCATTGCCGGCTTGAAAGGGGAGGAGACCGTGGAAGCCCTGGAACCGGAAATAAACGTGAATTTTTCCGCCTTTCTATCCGAGTCCTATATTCCGGATATCGATCAGCGTATGTCCGCTTACCGCCGCCTGGCGAAGATGACCGAACTTCAACAACTCTCCGATTTTAAATCAGAGTCCCTCGACCGCTTCGGGCCGCTGCCGGAAGAGGCTGAGAATCTGCTATTGAAAATTATGCTAAAGGTACTGGCTAAAACAGCCGGTGTTTCCCGGCTTGATTTGGTAGGCCGCAGCCTAAGTCTGAATTTTTCCGAATCTCACCAACGCAATCCCGCCGCCCTTGTGGATATGATAATAGCTTCACCGAAGAATTTCCAATTGTCGCCGGAACACGTTCTTAAGACTCAATTGGCTTCTTCTCAATTGAATAGCCAACTGGCTCAGATCAAAAACCTCTTGAAAGAAATCGCCCAACGTGTTAACAATTAGTACTTTAAGGTTTTAAAGCAACTTGTTGGAATTGTTATGCTTTTTTGTGGCTCTTAATCTCCTTGGGCCACCGGGAAAAATGGAATAATTGCATTCAAGGAAGCTTGTATTCACAGCAGTTTTCGATAAAAATTTAACGTTGTTTTTCGCGCGGAAACAAACCGGACTAATTTAGTGATGAAAAAAAGCCTGTTTAGATTATTTTACCCGATTGGCTCGATACTGCTTTGTATCCTGGCGATGGGATGCGAGCAGAAAACTTCCGATTATGGCAATGAGGTCCTGCTGCGTGTTGGTGAAGGGGTGTTGACCGTTCACGATTTCAACGAAGCATTTGAAATTTCCAAAACAGCTTATGCCCATAATATCAGACAGCACTCCGACGATTTACGAGACGCCCAAACGCGGCTATTAAATCAGCTTTCAGTCGAGATGGTCATACTGGAACGCGGCAAAGAGCTTGGCATCAGCGTTAGCGATGATGAACTCGAGCGGGCGGTATCCGATATTAAAAGTGACTATCCTGAAGGAGAATTCGAGCAAACTCTTGATTGAATTTGCCGTTTCCTATGATGCCTGGTTAAATCGTTTAAAGACGCGGTTGACGATGGATAAGGTGGTGGACACCGAGCTTAAGAACCGAATTTCCATAGCCCCCGAAGATATATCTGAATATTACAAAAAGAATTTTCAAGGCCAGGAGCCCGGCTCTGATTCGACCCAATCAGCAGAAGATCTCAATGAAGCCATTGTAAAGCAATTACGCAACGAAAAAAAAGAACAGGCTTATAAAACCTGGATAGAAGAGTTAAAAACCAAATATACAATCGAAATAAACACTGAACAATGGGATCGAATTGCACCTCCCAGAAGTGTAAATCAGAATGAAGCCGATAGCGGTAAATCAAAAAGCGAATAGGCCTAACGGCCATTTAAAGACCGCTTATAGATACCCGGCAAAACAAGTGTTCGCTTTGCTGTTGGCCCTGTTGGCGGCAACCATTGTCATTGCGGGACCGACATCCGCCAATCTATGGGCCCAGGAATCTGAAGTGGTGGACCGCATTGTGGCGGTGGTCAACAACGAAATTATCACCCTTTACGAGCTAAACCGGGCCTTCGCACCCTATGTCAACAAAATTAAAAGTTTAAACTACCCGCCGGAGAAGGAGCGCCAAACCCTCTTCCAGGTACGAAAGGATGTTCTCAACCAGCTCATCGAGGGCATGCTGGCAAATCAGCAAGTCAGACGGGATAAAATCACCGTTAGTCAAAATGAGATTAATAACGCTATCGAGCGTTTTAAAGAGTCCCGCCAGCTAACAGATGAGCAAGTACGCCAGGGCCTTGAAAGCCAGGGGATGACCATGGAGGAATACCGCAAAGAGATCGAAGATCAGATTTTGCGGTCCAAACTTGTCAACCGCGAAGTCAAGTCCAAAATCGTTATCACCAAGGAAGATATAAAAGCATACTATGAAAGCCACCGGGAAAAGTACGCCGAAGAAAAAAAATACTACCTCTGGAATATGTATATTAAAGTGTCATCGAACAGCAGCAGTATAGAAAGGAGCAATGCCCGCAACGAGATAGCGGCGATTTTAACAAAATTGAAGCAGGGACGGTCCTTTGAAACTTTGGTGGATGAAATTAAAAAATCATCGCTTGCCGTGCAGGGCACAGACCTGGGATTGTATAGCCTCAAAGAGTTGTCAGAGCAATTGCGGCAGGTTGTTGAAAAAATGGATGCCGGCGATTTTTCGGATGTGCTGGAAACCGATTTTGGTTATCAGATTATTTACGTTCAGAAAATCGAAGATGCTAAGGCCAAACCATTTGAAGAAGTGGGATCAGAAATTGAAGAGATACTTTACAAAGAACTTGTGGATAGTAAATATCAGGAATGGCTTGAACTACTGCGGGCACGATCTCACATCCGGATAATAAATTAAAATAGACAAATGCCTAAAATGCTCTAAAATGCCTAAATTGCCTGAAATTAATGAAACTCAAATCTAATGAACTTGGTACTTTGATATGAATACCAACCACGACTCTCTATCATTCGGGCGCTATCTTCAAGCCATCAGGCTGGAAAAGAAGATCAGTCTGGAAAAAATTTCAGCCCAAACCCGGATCGGCCTTGCCAATCTTTTACTGATTGAGCAGGAGGACATTGAAAGGCTGCCGGCCGAGGTTTTTGTTAAAGGCTTTTTACGGTCATTCGCGGATGCGATTGGTGCTGATGGTGACGAGGCGGTCGGCCGTTACGAATCACGAGTCAATATCGTTCAGAAAATAGCCGTCTCGGAGGACTTTATCGGCAAGTCGCCTCCTCGAATGTGGTTGAAACTTCTGATGTCCCTTATTTTGCTTGGGGGTATTGCGGCGGTGTCCATCTTCGGCATAGCCTTTTTTCAACACCAGCCGGATACGGACCAACAACACGAGCAAGCGGTTTCTGCCGACCCATCACAAGCTGCAGATACCCAGAAACATCAAGAACTTGATTCGGGGGTCAAAACTGCCAGCTCGGTTGCCGAGAAATTATTGTTGAAAGTCACTGCGCTGGAAGATACCTGGTTGAAAGTCATTATTGATGAAAACGATTCCTCCGAGCACACGTTAACCTCCGGAGACACCCTTGAACTAGAGGCCACATCCGGCTTTAACCTGCTGATCGGCAATTCCGGGGGCGTAAAAATTATGTTCAACGATAAGCCGGTTTCACTTTCGGGAAAAAGCGGGGAGGTAGTGACGATTCACTTACCGTAGCAGATGAAATCTATTTGACGAGATTAGAAATATTTAAATTTGCAAGCCGCACTGGAAACAGCCATGTCCACTGATCGCAACAGAATACTGGTAGAGAGCATTAAAAGACTTTTGCGCCGGGGTGCCGCCAGCCATCTTGGCAAGATCGTCAACAAAACCCATGCAGCGGATTTGTCCGTTGTGTTTCGCTCTCTGTCCCTTGCTCAGCAGCGCAACCTGTTCGGCCTGATTCTTGATGTCGAGCAAAAAGGCATCCTGTTTAGCGAGCTTGATGAGGACACCTTTCAGGATCTCATCGAGGATATGAAGATTGAGGATATTGTCAGGATCCTGGAAAGCATGCCGGCTGATGATGTGGCCGATATCATCGGGCGCCTGCCGGAGGAAAAGTCACAGACCATCCTTGATAAAATGAAAAAGGCGGAATCCGAAGAAGTCGAGGATCTGCTGCGTTACGAGGATGACACCGCCGGCGGGATCATGGTTCCCGATTTTATTGCCCTGCGCGAGGATGTGACCGCCAGGGAAGCCATTGAATCTTTGCAAACGGAGCATTCCGACGTTGAGATGGCTTTTTATCTTTATGTGGTCGATGAATATGGCAAATTGGTCGGTGTCAGTTCCCTGCGGCAGCTGGTTGTGGTATCACCCGAGACCCCCCTCAAGGAGTTTATGACCACCGATGTATTCTCGGTTCAGACCGATATGGACCAGGAAGAGGTGGCCAGGCTTGTTGCCCGCTATGATATCCTGGCGGTTCCGGTCGTTGATGGATCCAACCGCTTGATGGGAATTGTTACGGTCGATGACGTCATCGATATCCTCAGAAAAGAGGCGACCGAAGATATTCTGAAGATGGCCGGAGCGGGCGAGGAATTTGTCGAAACCAAAACCATTCTCAAGAGCACTCGGATTCGCCTGCCATGGCTTTTTGCAAGTTGCCTGGGCGGTATCTTTGCCTTTTTTATCATTGGCCAATTTGAGAGCAGTCTTAGTAAAATAGCCTATCTAGCTGCTTTTATACCGGTGATAATGGGGATGGGCGGCAACATCGGCACCCAGTCTTCCACGATTGTCGTTCGAGGATTGGCAACCGGACGCATCCATGCAAGAGACATATGGACTGTGGTTTACAAGGAACTTTCCATCGGCTTAATTTTGGGGCTTGTTTATGGGCTGCTGATCGGTTCTGTGGCCCAGTTTCGATACAGTATGGAGGCCCTGGCGCTGTCGGTCGCCCTGGCCGTTCTCTGCTCGATGTCCATCGCTGCCCTCGTGGGGTCGCTGGTACCAATGGGATTTGCCAGGGTGAATATTGATCCGGCTGTGGCAACGGGCCCGCTGGTGACGACAGCCATTGATATCATTAGTGTATATTTTTATTTTATTATCGCCACGACGCTTCTTGGTATATAGATGGCTTCTAATTTTATTTTTGCATGAAAGTTAATATGCAAACCCCGGGTTGATGTAGCCATCAGGTATAAACACATGCCGGCTTTTTCCACCACTGCCATTTTGCTCCGACGGCTGGATTATGGTGATTTCGATGTTATTATCACCTTTTTTTCGCTGGAAAGGGGCAAGCTGTCTGTGATAGCAAAGTCCGCAAAAAAGAGCACCAAGCGTTTTGCGGGGGTGCTGGAACTTTTTTCGGAATTGCAGATATTAGCGGGGTTCGGCCGTGGCAAAGGACTTCCTGTATTGCAGGAAGCGGTTTTAAAGCAGCCTTTCAGTGCCATAAGATCTGATTATAAAAAAACTGCCTATGCCAGCTACTGGTCAGAGTTAATTTATAACTGGATTGAAGAGCGGTTCAAGCAGGTTGAGCTGTACTATCTATTTGAGCATGTTTTATACGGGTTGGACGCCGGGGAGACTGCACCAGCGGTATTGAATATATTGTTTCAGATGAGATTCCTGACCCTTTCCGGCCATCGCCCCAATTTCCGCCACTGCAGTGTGTGCGGGTTGGCCCTGGAGGAGATCAAGAGCGCTGCAATTACCGTTAACCTTCAGCGTGGCGGGATTCTATGCGGCAATTGCAGCACAACCCCTACCCCCCGCGTGTCGCTTGCCAAAGGGACGATAAAGCAACTGCTATGGCTTGAAAGCGGTAAATTGGCCAAGACCACCCGGATAAAATTTTTAAAACCAGCCATGGAGGAAAGCACGAGATTTCTGGAAGAATTTGTCTGCTATCATCTGGGAAAAGAGCCACGCAGTTTGAAATTTTTGCGTCAAATCAGGCAAAACAGTTGAATAGTTGATTAAGTTGAATGGTTGATTAAGTTGATGGAGTGAATAATTAGCTTGCCACTGGATTGGCATAGAAAAAGAAACTGTCGAATTTAGGGATTAATTCTCCCAATAGCCATATTTGAAATTATAGACTTATGATGTCCACTAAATTAAATAAGCTACTAGAGCAGAGGCCCATCGAAACTTCAGCCCCCTGCAGGATCGACATGGGGGGCACGCTGGATATCCCGATATTTTATTACCCTTTGCACCATCTGAGTCCAGGTACATTCAATATTGCGCTGGAACTCAGGACCCGGATTCGTTTGTTGCCATACACCAATGGTTTAATAAAAATTTCATCCAAAGGATTCAAGGATGCGGAATTTCCGGCGGATGCCCCACGATTCGATCATCCTATGGGATTGATGTTTGCCACGGCTGCCTATTTCAACGCCGGGGGCGTTCATATCCATATCGAATCCGAATCACCGCCGCGCAGCGCACTGGGAGGGTCTTCCGTAGCTGCAGTTGCGCTTGTGGCGGCCTTCCTGGCCATTATCGAACGCGGGGCCTCCAAAAACACTTTAAATAGACGCCTGATAGCTTCTCTGGCTTATAAGCTTGAAGAAACCGTTGCCGGGGTGCCATGCGGTTCTCAGGATCAACTGGCCGCAGCATACGGAGGCGTGAATGTTTGGAACTGGCAGAATCGACCTGGTCTATCCCATTACAAGCGTAACGTCACCGTCAAAAAAAAATACCATAAAGAACTTGAGCGCCGCCTTCTTTTGGCCTATTGTGGTAAACCCCACGTTTCTAAAGATGTAAATGGTAGATGGATCCGGCAGTTTCTAACCGGGAAAAACCGGGCTGCCTGGCAGGAAATCATCGAGCAGACGCGTCGGTTTGCGGCTGCCCTGGCCGACCATAATTATAATCAGGCCGCTATCCACATGAACCGGGAGGTCGCCCTGCGCCGGGAAATGACGCCGGACGTGTTGGACCATATTGGGGTGCGATTAGTGAAAAGTGCCCTGCAAAATGGTTGCGGTGCCCGCTTTACGGGGGCCGGCGGCGGTGGATGTATCTGGGCCCTGGGGGAGATCGAAAATGTTGACAGATTGAGGCCTTTGTGGGAAAAAATTCTTTCCGCCCGCAAACAGGCCTGTCTGCTGGACGTTGTGGTGGATACCAAAGGTGTGGTTGTGCATTAACCTTAGGTTTCAGGTGTCAGTCGCCTGGTTCATAGGTTCAACGTTCAAAGGTTCAGAGGTTAGATGACAGCGACCATTGAACCACAGAACCCAGAGCGCAAAACTCTGAACCCTTGAACCTCTGAACCCTGAACCGAACAAAGGAAAAGGAATCGGTAATGAATTTTCAAGATGTTATTCTGGAACTGAACAAGTTTTGGGCTCGCAAAGGTTGTGTTATGGTGCAACCCTACGACCTGGAAGTCGGCGCGGGAACCTTTCATCATTTTACCACCTTAAAGGCACTGGGCCCCGAACCCTGGAATGTTGCCTACGTTCAGCCATCCAGGCGGCCAACTGACGGCCGCTACGGGGATAATCCCAATCGCCTGCAGCATTACTATCAGTATCAGGTCCTCCTGAAGCCGTCGCCCTTTGATGTTCAGAAATTATACCTGCAAAGCATGAAGGTGCTGGGCGTCGATCCGCTGGACCATGACATCCGTTTCGTCGAAGATGATTGGGAATCCCCGACCCTGGGCGCCGCCGGCCTGGGCTGGGAGGTTTGGCTGGACGGCATGGAAATTACCCAGTTTACATATTTCCAGATGGCGGGCAGTATCGAGCTGAATCCCATACCGGTGGAACTGACCTATGGCCTGGAGCGCATTACCATGTACCTGCAGGGTGTGGACAATGTCTACGACCTGAAATGGAACGATGAGGTGACCTACGGGCAGGTGCATCACCAGCAGGAAGTCGAGCAGTCCACCTACAATTTTGAAAAAGCGGATGTTGACGTCCTGTTTGATTTGTTCAGTAAATATGAGGCGGAATCCTTGAAGCAAATCAAGGACGGGCTTGTCTTGCCGGCCTATGAATACTGCCTGAAATGCTCGCACAACTTTAATCTGCTGGATGCACGCGGTGCCATCAGCGTTACCGAGCGCACCGGCTATATCACCCGCATCCGGAACCTTGCCCGCAGGTGTGCGGAAGGCTATTTGAAGCAGCGCGAAGAAATGGGATTTCCGCTATTGAAGGAAAATTAAGAAAAAGTTGATGTCAGGTGTCAGGTTTCAGGTGTCAGATACGCGCTGCTGAAACCTGACACCTGACACCTGAAACCTAAAAACCTAATGTCCAACCCAAACTGCATCGCCTGAGCCAGGGCAAGGGGGGACAGAATGGTAATCGACTTAGAGGATAATATGAACACGCTACTACTTGAGATTGGAACTGAAGAAATACCGGCTGGATATATTGTCCCGGCTCTGGAGGCATTGTCGGCGACATTGTCGAAAAAGTTAACTGAGGCCCGCATCGAACACGGCGCTTCTCGGATTTACGGTACGCCCCGCAGATTGACGGTCATAGTTGAAGGTCTAGCCCCCAAGCAGCAATCTGTAAAAAGTGAGGTGATCGGTCCGCCGGCAAAAATCGGGTTCGATGAGAATGGCAAGCCCACCATGGCCGCCCTGAAATTTGCGGAAAAAATCGGTGTTCCCACAAGTAAGCTGGTTGTAAAGGATACCCCCAAAGGCGCGTACCTGTCGGCCGAAAAAAGAGAACGCGGGCTGGCAACCCAAACCCTCCTGAAAGAGATTTTACCGCGGGTTATTTTAGCCACCCCCTTTCCTAAAAAAATGCGATGGGCCGATCTGGATATCGAATTTGCGCGGCCGATTCATTCTATTTTGGCGTTGCTGGGAAATTCGGTGGTTTCCTTTAAGCTTGGCAATTTAAAAAGCGGCCGTTACACCAACGGTCACAGCTTCATGTCGCCCGCCAAAATCAAATTGAACAACACGGATGAATATCTGGAAAAGCTGCGCGCGGCCCACGTCGTGGCCGATCTTGCAGAGCGAAAAAAAATCCTCGAGGAACGTATCGGCGCTGTCGCAAAGGAACTTGGCGGCAGCATCCTGCCTGACGAAGAGCTGGTGGATATCAACAATAATCTTGTGGAATACCCGATACCGGTGGCCGGAAAATTTGATACCGAATTTCTCGAAGTCCCCGATGAAGTGTTGATTAATGCCATGCGGGAACATCAAAAATACTTTGCGGTTGTCGACCGCAACAACCATTTGATGCCTTGCTTCATTGCGGTCAATAACACAGCCGCCCGGGATCTGGCGCTTTCAGCAACCGGTCATGAAAGAGTGATCAGGGCCCGTTTGGCCGATGCTCAGTTTTTTTACCAGGGAGACCTTGAAGTTACCAATGATGAGCGGGTAGAGAAATTAAAAAGGGTGCTTTTTCAGGCCGAGCTCGGGACCGTGTTTGAAAAAAGTGAGCGGGTAGCCAACGTTGCTGAAGTGTTGGCATCAGCGGCCCAAAAAGGCGATGAGTTGAAAAAGCAGGTGATCAGGGCCGCCCACTTGAGTAAATCCGACCTGGTCAGTCAGGTGGTGGGTGAATTTCCGAAATTGCAGGGTGTCATGGGCCGGATCTATGCCAGCATCGCGGGTGAAGCGGCCGATGTGGCCGCCGCTATCGAGGAGCACTACCGGCCGGTATACTCAGGCGCTCCGCTGCCTGATACCCTGGTGGGGGCCATCCTTTCCATTGCCGATAAGATGGATTCCATCTGCGGCTGTTTCAGTGTCGGGCTGATTCCGACCGGTGCTTCGGATCCTTATGCCCTGCGCCGGCAGGGTATCGGTATCATTCAGATCATGAATGATAAGGGATTGTCGTTTCCCCTGCGAAAGCTTATTCGCTGCAGCCTCGAGCAGTTCGGCGGCAAAAGTGAATCGGATATTAGCGAGCTGATTGAAAAAGTCCATACATTTTTGAAAAACCGGATTTCTCACTTGCTGGCTGAAGAAGGCTTCTCAAAGGATGTGATCGGAGCCATTGTCAGTGCGTCAGTTGATGATGTCCCCAATGTCCGCAACCGCGTCGCCGCTTTAGAGTCACTCAAAGCCCGGCCGGATTTTGAACCGTTGGCCGTCGGGTTCAAACGCGTGGTCAATATCATCAAAAAATCAGGACAGCCAGAAGAGGGCACTGAACCTGAAACAGTCGATCCGAAGCTGTTCGAACACGAAAGCGAGGGGGCGCTGTTTGAAGAATTCAAAACGGTGGATCAAAAGGTCTCCGATGCCATGGCAAAAGAATCATTCGATCGGGCGCTGGTGGAAATTGCCTCACTGCGCGATGCCGTCGACCGGTTTTTTGAGGGCGTCATGGTGATGGCCGAAGACCCCGGCATCCGCCGCAATCGACTGGCCCTGCTGGGACAAATCGCGGCGCTGTTCGGAAAATTTGCCGATTTTTCGAAATTGTCGACTTAAGCCGGATAAACCGGAAATTCGAAAAACGAATATCGAAACCCGAAACAATATCGATATTCGGATTTGTTTCGAATTTCGGAATTCGAATTTCGAATTTTCGGTAGATAAATGTCACCACCAACTAACTGAACCTGGTGATATAGAGCTGGCATCAATACCCGGTTTAGGAGACAAACTTTGGTCGAGCCCAAACCTTATACTTTCGATCGTGTTGTCCGTATCCTGCTCAGCGTGGGCATACTGGCCGGCATGATCTGGTTGGCCGGTTATTTAAGCGATGTGCTCATCCCCTTTGCGGTTGCTTTGTTAATGGCCTATCTGACCCACCCGCTGGTATCCCTGGTCCAGAAAAAAATTTCCAATCGCGCGGCCGCGGTTTTTACCAGCCTGCTGGTTATCATTGTCCTGGCTGTTCTCCTGGGATGGTTTGTCATACCCATGATTGCCGGCGAGATCGTTCAGCTGGGACGCATTGTGACGGATCTGGTCAATAATTCAGATCTGGCTGAAAAGGCCTCCCAGCAGCTGCCGCCGGATCTATGGCAGGTTTTAAAGAATTTTTTTGCCCGCACGGATGTTAAGGAATTCTTTAAAGACATCAATATTTGGAAGATTCTGAAGATTGTTTCTCAAAAAGTTCTGCCGGGGGTATGGGGCCTGATCACCGGAACGGCAAGCTTTTTCGCCTGGCTGATAGGGTTTTTTGTCATCGGCCTGTATTTTATTTTTCTGCTCCTGGACTATGAGGCGGTGCAGGGCTGGAAGGAACTGGTGCCGCCTGCATACAGGGAATCCATCGTCGGTTTTGTCGACGATTTCGAGTCCGCCATGAGCAATTATTTCAGGGGCCAGGCGGCGGTGGCTTCCATCTGCGGGGTCCTGTTTGCCATCGGATTTGCCCTGATTGGATTGCCCCTTGGGATATTGCTGGGCCTTTTCATCGGTTTGTTGAATATGGTACCCTACCTGCAGATCATCGGCCTCATCCCGGCCGGATTGCTGGCGATCATGCATGCCGTCCAGTCCGGAATCAACGTCTGGATGGTTCTGGGTCTGACAGGCCTTGTGTTCGTGGTGGTACAGCTTATTCAGGATGGGTTTCTGGTCCCAAAAATAATGGGCAAGGTGACCGGTTTAAACCCGGCCATGATCATGCTGTCACTGTCCATCTGGGGTAAACTGCTCGGTCTGCTCGGTATGATCATTGCCCTGCCGGTAACCTACCTGTTGCTGGTGTATTACCGGCGATTGATTCAGACAACCCCTTCGACTGAGAGTAGCAGCAAATCACAGAACAACCCCTAATGAAAATTACCCAGCTTGACCAATTCAAAAATTCATGCCCTAATCTATATTTCCTTGGGATTTTATATTCGATTGCGAAATATCCTCGAGCCAGACCCTGAAGAGTTTGAATCCTATGGATAAGATGACGGCACCAACAAAAAGACCTATGAATCCCATTGAAATAAATCCCCCGATCGCACCAAGAAAAATGACGAGTAAGGGCACGGGAGCACCGTGTCCCATGAGTATGGGCTTCAAAAAATTATCCAACAAGGACACTATAATAAGCCAGCCGGTCAATAATCCTGCAGTAAAAGTGTCTGCACTGGAGAACATATAGATGATGACCGGAATGACAACTGGGAAAATACCGATTTGAATAATGGCCAAAAAAAGACAGAGAAAAGCCCAAAGACCTGGAGCCGGTACCCCGGCTACGAAAAATCCGGTACCTGCCAACAGTGACTGAATGATCGCAACACCAAGAATTCCTTTAACCACATTGTGCACCGTTTTGTTCGCAATATCGGCAAAATTAGCGCCACGTTCTCCTGCTAAACGAATAAACAGGTCTCTTGCCATTTTTCCACTTCCCTCTGCATTAGCCATAAAGATTCCGGCAATGATAATTGAGAGTGAAAATTGGAGCAATCCCAGAGCAGTACCCATCCCCGATTTTAGCAGCCATAAGCTCATTGCTTTGAGCTGAGGTTGAAACCGAGTCAGCGTTTCTTTTAGGTTATCTGAAGCCTCAATCCACTCTTCCTTCAATGACTTGCCAATCAGGGGCCACTCATCGATGTTATCTGGTGGAGGCGGAACTTTAATTTCGTCGCGCTGTATCCTCTCGTTGATATATTTTGTACCGCCGACAAGCGAGCCTACCATCTGGATGCTTGGGAGGATGATACCGAGGAGCATAACTGCAGTAATGATGGCGGAAGCCAACCTAATACGGCTGCCCAAAAAGCTGCTGAGTCTTCTACAAGCAGGGTATAATGTAATAGCAAGGATGATTCCCCACATCACCGGAGAGATAAAGGGCCTTAGAATAGTGAAGCAAAGTGCTATTAAAAGAGCTATGACACCGATTCGAATCGCTATATCGATTGCGGGTCCTATGTATGTTTTTTCTCGGGCAATTTTATCTGCTTCATTCATAAGGATTCCCCCTGCGGATGGTAGTATATTTTTAGGTGTGCCTCTGTACTAATTTTTACTTTTGTATCTCTGAGAATAATCATCAGAAGCTGTCATCGACATTACTTTTCATATATAGTTCGCAGCTGCAGACACCTTATATAGTTTTCGGAAAGACCAATTGTATAATGCATACGCAAGTCTTCAACTTTTTGCAAGGTCCGAAATTGTAGTTTGCGCGCCTGCATAGATAATCCTGGAGATTTTCAGATTACCTATGCAAATCCAAATATTGTCTATCGGGCTAATTCTTGTCAATAAACCGGATGCGTTACACCCGATTGGCGGCAAGTAAGTATTTCGGATTGGGGGAAAGGTTTTAGTGCTATTTGGCCAGCAATTGCTTGACCTTTTTAACACCGTCACCGGCGTCCTGGGCGAAGGCATCCGCGCCGATGCGGTTGGCCCAGCGCTGGGTGACCGGGGCGCCTCCGACGATGGTTTTATATTTTTCTTTGAGCCCGGTTTTTTTGAGTTCTTCTTCAAGCTCTTTTTGAACCGGCATGGTCGTGGTCAAAAGGGTGCTGCTGCCGATAATGTCGGCGTTGAATTTTTCAGCTTCTTCGATGAATCGGGCCGGGGGGACATCACGCCCGAGGTCCAGGACCTCAAAGCCGTTGGCGCGCAGCAAAGAGACGACAATGGTTTTGCCGATGTCATGCATGTCGCCTTCCACGGTGCCGACGACAATTTTTCCGCTGACCGTTTCCTGCTCCTGGGGAATGGCGTCATTGATAATGGCCGTGGCCTTTGCCATAGCATCGGCGGATTTAACCAGTCCCGGAATAAACAGCTTGCCGGAACCGAACTGCTCACCGACTTCGTTGATGCCGGGGATGAAACCGCTGGTCATGAGTTCCAGGGGATCAAGTCCTTCTGCCAATCCGCGCCTGGCAATTTCAGTCGCTTTATCTAAATCACCTTCTACGATTGCCTTAATGGCTTCTTCAAAAATCTTTTGTGTCATTGTTGATCCGTTCTTAATGTTTTATTTCACCGCAGAGACGCAGAGAACGCAGAGAGGTTATTGTTTGCATTTGCCGGTGAGAGGTCGGCAAATGCAAATTCACAGCCGCTGCGCGGCATTGAATTTATTTTGGGTTCGTCGAATTTAAAGAACAAATTTATAACCACGGTTGTCAATTTTTTTAAAATGATTTTGTATCCATTGCCCGAAGGGCATGTTCTTTTCGGTTTGCCGGCCTCTCAGCGGCAAACCGAAAGAAATAAAATCCTTTGCGGTCTCTGCGTCTCTGCGGTGAGCATATTTGCAAAAAGCTGGCTAATCATTTGATCTGGGATTTAAATAATTCAACCGAATTAATCGAAACTCCAAGCAACTCGGCGATCTTGAACTTGGCCCGGATGCCCTTGGGACTGCCGGCCACCGAAGTTGTGGTGCCGATGCCCAGGTCCTCCCTGAGTTCTCGCATCACTTCTTCGTTGACCATGTCCGCAACGTCAATTCCCAGCTTTTGAGCTACATATTTTTTGGCTTGGGCTAATTTCATTTTTTTGACCAGCTGCATCCAGGCCACCAGATCTCCGGCGGTTCGGATGCCGCCCATACCGCAAGCGAAAATATGAGCCATGTGCATCCCGAATGGGTCTCCCACGCCTATCTACAATCCGTCGGCCTTGCCGATTTGGACCAGGGATTTGGAGGCCCGCGTGACGGAGTCGATGGGGGGGGCCTCCATCATGGGGACACCGCCCACTCCCATCCCGACGTTAACGTGCACGGGTATATCCACCGCTGCCACGGCTTCTTTTACAAACGTTGCGGTGCGTGCAATATTCCAGGCCACGGATTCGTTGGTGTTGGTACCCACCGCCACGCCGTAAATGCTGGCACCGGCGGCCTCGGCAATTTTGGCCTGTTCGTGGGGGTACATTCCGGCCAGCTGCCGGTCGTTGAAGGTCACCTCACCGTGCATGCCCAGCACAAATTCTCCCGATCCGCCCATGATGATGGGCAGGTTTGGAGCGGCCTGTCTTAAATCGCTGATTGCCTGCAGGGCGGCCCAGTAATCGGCATCACCGGCCGAACCGGCGGTATCGAAGTTGAGCCCCTCGCAGCCGATACCATTTAATTTTTTGCCGATAAAAACCAGATCCTGGCGCAGCTGCTCAGCGGCGGCCTCCTGCACTTCCTGGGCTTCTTTAATTTTGCCCTGGGGCAGAAGATCAGCCGGATTCGGGTGGGGGCCATCGGGCTGAAAATACAATCCCATATTGGGTTGGGCCCCATACAAAAACGGGGCGGTGGTCATCATGGAGGCCGTGTAATATTCGTTCATTTCAAAATTGATGATGGGCTTCACCGGCTTGAAGCTGTAATCGCTGTGCCCCATGGAGGTGGTGTCGGCCGCGCAGGCCCGTTCATAGGTCAAAACGGCCTGCAGGCGGCTCATGGGGACCCCGACGCCCCCGCCGTCCTGTCCGGAATAAAAGCTCATCGAACATCCGTCATCGGTGACGATGACCTCCTGACCCGGGTTCACGCTGACGGCCCGGGACGGCTCGGCCATGATCGCATAAAGCTGTTCGATTTCATCAGCGGTGAGCTCCGGTATGTCAGCGCGCTGGGCGGCTTCCTGGGTAGCGGCCACGATGTCTTCTTTGATCTCTTCCGCCGACATGGAAACCAGCTCGCCATCGCCCATGCGGGTAAATATTTTGGTTTTCATCAATCTTGTTCCTCTGGTTGGATGTTGTGGGTGTCTCCTATCTCGGATAAATCAGGAAAAAACAAATGCCAAAACCCAAATTACAAATAATTTGTTTGTATTTTGGTACTTGTGATTTGGAATTTAATCCCTAAAAGGCCTGTATAAATATTAACTTAGTAACTCATTTTGGGTTTCAGTTATTATGGAGCGAATATCTGCCAGGACCTTTTCCGGCAGCGGATCCGGTTGATGGTTTTGTAATATGATCCGCGTCTTCTCCAATGCCTGTTGATAGCTGTCCCGGGCGCCCGCAGCTTGCCACTTTTCCATCCGGCGCCGATCCATAAACTCCGGTTGGGAGTGGTCCTGCATATGCTCAAGGGTGTGCATCTGGGAAATGAAGTCGCCGGATGTTCCCACCGATTTAATCACATCCACTGCCAGGGATTCTCCATCGACCGCAAACCCGTTGATGACATGCTTGATCATACGGATAAATTCGCCGTCCAGAACCAGCTGGGCATAATCGAAGGTGATGCCGCTTTCAAGCATTCCCGGACCGTAAATCAGGTTGGCACCTGCCAACGCTGGTATGAGTCCGGTGAGCGTCTTTTCGTGGCCCATCTGGCAGTCGGATATTTTGGAATCGCTCTACCCCCCGGCGACATAGCTTGGCAGGGCATAGTACCTGGCCAGCCTGGCCACCGCCCCGCTGATAATCGCGCACTCGGGGGTGCCCACCGAGGCCGCACCTATTTTCAAATCCATGGCGGTGGTCGAGCTGCCGTAAATCACGGGCGCGCCTTTTTTAACCAATTGATTCAGAGTAATTCCCCCAAGGACTTCGGCGTTGTGGGTCACCAGGGTCCCGGCCAGGGTAACCGGAGACGTCCCGCCCGCCATGGCCATTGATAAAATATTGATGATTGAACGGCTTTTAGCGGCTTCGATGATGATTTCGCAGCATTCATTGATCAGCTTCAAGGGGCTGACCGGGCAGGTCGTAAAGGACAGAATCGGTCGTTTTTGGAATTTTTTTATGCCGCCGCTGATAGCAGCGGCCATCTGAACCAGCTTTTGCAGCAAATACCCGCTTCCGGGTCCGACACAGCAGTGTTTGGTCGTGTGGGTGAGCATGGCTTCCGCATTATGAAGCGGCAGCACTTCCTGGGGCACATCACTGGAGCCCACGGCCTTCTCACAGACATCGATTTCATCAAGATAATCAACCAGTTTAGCGGCGTTGGCCAGATCGGCCTTTACCGGCACTCGGCGCTCGCCGGTAAAGGGGTCTATCACCTCGATACCTTCGCTGAAGTTGGTAAAGTGAACCCGGCCTGTTCCCAGTTCTTTATCATGTTTAGGGTCCCGCCCGGCCAGCAGAATTCTGGACGGTGCTGATTGAATGGCGTCCTCGACCAGTTGGGGCGGAATTTTGACAATTTTATTTTGGCGGTCAATATCAGCACCGGCGCCGTCAAACACCTCCAGGGCCTCATCGGCTTCGATAAATATACCGGTATTTGCAAGGACATCTAAAGTCGCCTGATGGATGTCACCCAGTTCATCGTCGGTTAAGCCGTTGAGGCTCAAACCCTGGCTGCGATGCTGGCCTGAATATTGGTTTGGCATTTTATTATTTCCCTTTGATCCGTTGCGAATGATACTAAAAGCGGGCACAAGGTACCAGAAGGATTGTCAAAAATCAATGTTTTTGGAAATATGCAGATTTTGGACAAGCTTGACATTTGGGTATGGAAACGAGTAATTAAAGCTTGCGGGGGGTGGATCGAAATGAGATCGCGTGGACTCTAAATCCACGTAGCTCGGTGCGACACCGGGACCTCCCGCCAGTTATTAATTGCATTATTAAAAGGAATTGGATCCGATCTTTATAAAATTTTTGACAGGATTAACAGGACCATTAGGATAGTTTGTCTGCTCTCCGGAAGAGAGCAGAAAAATTCAATCGCCTGCGGCGATGGATCTGTCACAAATTACCATTGATAGTGTTTATGATAAATCCCGGGTTGAACCTCCAATTGAATTATCCGCTGAAAGCGGATTGAATATTCTCATTTCCATCCGGGAAATGAGAATAAATAAAAAAATCCAATTGATCCTGTTAATCCTGTCTAAATTCTTTTTTACTTTAGATCGAATCCATTCATTAATTTAACAAAACAGAGGGTAAATTTTGAGGATTTCGTGGACGGAGACCCAGCTTGCGCGCTTGAAAGAATTAGAGGCCAGTGAGGATGACCTGGGCCCGGGGTTTGAAACGGAGCATAAACGCGACCGGGCCTTTCAGATAATGGAAAAAAATCTGGTGCGGTCAGCACGGCAGAAATTGGATGAACTTCGCACCGGTCATCGTCGCCCTCGGCTGTGCCGCCTGGAAAGTCGCTTGACAAAAGTTTTGATTGATAATGGTTTTGTCCAGGTGACGACACCGACCATCATGTCCAGGGGGTTGTTGGCAAAAATGTCGATTGACGACCACCACCTGCTGGCAACCCAGATATTTTGGCTGGACAAGGGTCGATGCCTGCGACCGATGCTGGCGCCGCACCTGTATTTTGTTTTGAAAGATCTCCTGCGGTTATGGGAGAAACCGGTACGAATATTTGAAATTGGCTCATGTTTTCGTAAGGAATCACAGGGAGCTCAGCATGCCAATGAATTTACCATGCTCAACCTGGTGGAGATGGGCCTGGATTCTGAAATTCGGCAAAACAGGCTCGAAGACCTGGCCGCTTTGATTGCCCGGACCGCTGGCATAGATAATTACGGGTTTCAGCCGGTAGACTCGGCCGTTTATGGCGAGACCATCGATATTGTAGCCGGTGACAGCCAGTTGGAAATTGGTTCCTCTGCCATGGGGCCCCATGTGCTCGATCAAACCTGGCAAGTCACGGATGCCTGGGTGGGCATAGGCTTTGGTCTCGAACGCCTGCTTATGGTCGCTGAAAATATTAATAGCCTTGGTAAAGTGGGAAGGAGTCTGGGGTATTTGGACGGAATACGGCTCAATCTGTAATTCGAATTGGATTGGACGATAAAATCAATGGTAATTAGGTGTTTAATTTATTGGGTGTTAGATACTTGGTGGCTGGGAGGCCAGGAGGCTGGGATGCCGGAAAGTGGTTCGATCAGTCTAGCCTCCAGGCTTCCTGGCCTTCCAGCTTCCGAGCGAATTAATCCTTTTACCAAATTTTAGGATCTTCACTCGATGAAACAAAGTGACTTACAACACAAGCTAAACGTAATTTTGGAAAAAGCGACTCAGGAAGTACACCTTGGTAGGGAAGAAATAGTGTTTCTTTTGGGGCTCAGGGAAAGAAGCCGGATTGAGGCCGTTTTTGCCGCCGCCCGGGAATTGAGGTCCCGGCATTTTGGGAACCGGGTTTTCCTATACGGATTTATATATATCAGTACGTTTTGTCGCAACCATTGCAATTTTTGCTATTATCGGAGTGCCAATGCGCATCCGGTGCGCTACCGTCGCAAGGCATCAGATATCATCGAGGCCGCGCAAGGCCTGGCTGAATCCGGTGTTCATTTAATAGATTTGACCCTGGGGGAAGATCCCCTATATTTTCAAGATCAGGGTTTCGAACCATTTTTTCAACTGGTCAAAGCGGTTCGCCAAACAACCGGTTTACCCGTTATGATATCACCCGGTGTCGTCCCTGCCGATGTCTTATCCGGTCTTTCGGAGGTTGGCGTCAGCTGGTATGCCTGCTACCAGGAAACCCATAACCGGGAGCTGTTTAAAAGACTCAGGCCGGATCAAAGCTATGCTGCGCGTATGGAAAATAAGGAGCTGGCCGGTCAACTGGGGCTGTTAGCCGAAGAAGGCCTGCTTTGCGGTGTCGGAGAAACATCTCAAGATATTGCAGATTCCATCAGGGCCATGCGCTTGTTGAAAGTGTCCCAGATGAGGGCCATGACCTTCGTCCCCCAGAAAGGAACGCCCATGCAGTCCTGGGAAAATCCGGATCCTTTGCGGGAGATGTTGGTGATCGCAGTCCTGCGCCTGGCCTTTCCGGACGGATTGATCCCGGCAACCCTGGATGTTGCCGGTTTGGCTGGTTTGCATAGCCGGCTGGAAGCCGGCGCCAACGTGGTTACTTCCCTGGTGCCTCCCGGTTTCGGCCTGGCAGGAGTGGCCCAGAGTTCTCTGGATATTGCCGATGCCAGGCGGACCCCGGCCAGCATACGCCTGGAACTTGAAAAGCTCGGCATGCAGTCAGCGTCAACTGCAGACTATTTAAACTGGGTTAAAGATCGCCGCCGGAAAATCGGATGGGACCTGTCACGGGAGAATGTTGCTTGTTAGTAGGCATTGTCGGTGGTAAATTGCAGGGTGTCGAAGCTGCCTACCTGGCACGCAAAGCGGGCTGGGAAGTCAGGGTTATTGATAAAAGGCCCGATGTGCCGGCGTTCGATTTAGGCGATTCTTTTGCGCAGGTTGATGTGACCCTCGAAAGCAATCTGGCAGATGTACTGGGCGATGTCGATTTTATCATTCCCGCCCTTGAAGATGACGGCACCCTGGCAAGTTTAACACGCTGGAGCCGTAAAACCGGTATTCCGCTGGCTTTTGACCCCCAGGCCTATGCCATATCTTCATCCAAGGTGAAATCCGTAGAACTTTTCAAAAAAATAGGCTTGCCACTTCCGGTTGCCTGGCCGCAGTGCGGTTTTCCTGTTCTTGCCAAACCCATCCGGGGAAGTGGGAGTAAAGGGGTGTGCGTTTTCCAGGATCGTGATTCAATGCTAAACCGGTTTTCACCTGAGTTCCCGCCTTCGGGCTGGGTCCTGGAAGAATATCTTGACGGCAGCCAGCATTCGCTTGAAGTGGTCGGTCGGCCAGGGAAGTACCGGGTATTGCAGGTGACCGATCTATATGTGGACCAAGAATTCGATTGCATGAGGGTCATCGCCCCATCCAATCTAGCGTTGAATTTGGTTGCTGAATTTGAAAAGATTAACACTGAAAATTGCTGAGGCTCTAAACCTTCACGGCATTATGGATGTGGAGGCTATTTATTTCCGGGAAGAGTTTAAAATTCTTGAGATAGACGCACGGCTGCCCAGCCAGACACCGACGGCGGTATACTGGTCCACCAATCAAAATATGGTCAAGCTTTTAGGGGACCTCTACGCTACGCCGACAGACGACTTGCCGCCGGCCGGGGACAATATGCGCGGAACCGTCTATGAGCACATTCGGGTTTCAGGGAATAGGCTGAAGATATGCGGTGAGCACATCATGACGGAAGGGGGGCCGCTCAATTTACAGAAAGACTTTTTCGGCGCCGATGAGGCGATTACCAATTTTGAGCCCGGCAGGGACCAGTGGGTGGCGACCCTGATCTTTTGCGGGACGAACAGACACCAGGCCTGGGAAAATCGAAACCTCGGCATTGCCAAAATCACCCGGCGCCTGGGGATCAAAGAAGTTGTTGAGCCCAAACCCGTAACCAGAATCAGTTAAATAGTTGATTAGGTTAGAGGATTTCAGTCTATTTGACTAACCGACGCCCTTGCAATCAACTTAATCAACAATATATACCCGTAACCTGGAACTTGTAACATGACACGCCTGGAGTCTGATGATATTTTCAATATCCCATCACAATTAGAAGCCTACGATGAAGAATTGCTTGCCAAAACGGGCCATAACCTGCGACAAATCGCCTGCCGTGCCGTGGAGGTGACGGAAGATGATGTCCAGAGAGTTATTGCAACAGTCCGGGTGGGAGTTGTGCCGATCCGGTGGGGGCAGGGTGTGATTGAAGGATTTTGCGAAGCTGTGGCGGGGGTTTTAAGATACCTTGGATTCGACACCTTTGTTACCGGGCAAGCGGATATAGCAGGTTTGGCCGAGGCCTATGACACCAGGGCCGATGTTGTTTTTTTATCTGATGACCATGATTTCGTTGCCCTAAACACCCAAACCCGCCAGTACGTCCACAACGGGGCAGCAACCGGAAAAGGATTTGCGGCCGGCCTGGATTTTATGGCCGGCGGGCTGGGTGATCAAAAGGTGTTAGTCCTCGGATGCGGTGCGGTGGGGCGCGGTGCGGCTTTAGCCCTTCTAAACTTTGGCGCCACCGTATCCATTTTTGATGCCAATGCCGACTATACCGGGCAATTTCTAAATGCCATATCCGGAGCAGATTCCGACAGGATTCAAATCGTGCCTGATTTTGAGGCAGCTCTGGCCGGGCATTCATTGATTGTCGACGCGACCAATGCAGCGGGGATTATACGGGCCAAAGATATTTGGCCGCAAACTTTTATCGCCGCACCGGGCATGCCGCTGGGTTTGAGTCATGACGCGCTAAACAGGGTATCGGATCGGCTTCTGCACGATCCCTTGCAGATAGGTGTGGCGACAATGGGGATGGAGATAGTTAGACAAATATCTCACGAGAAGTTAACAAAAAAATGAACACCCGCCTGCCATGCATAACGCAGTGGGTTGCTGTAATCATCTATTTGAAAACAAATGGTTAAATTTGCCCAAAGCGGTTGTAAGGCATTGCGGGCAGTCGAACATCGAACATTGAACATCCAACATCGAATAATGAATTCTGTCCATTTATAAAAACGACTGAGCAACACACGGCGCAGGCGCTTTTGCTGCGCGAGCGGATCTATCCTCCGAAATTCTGGGTTGTTAGATCACGTCTTCCGGGTGATTCGCTTGTTTTAAAATCGATAAAGCGCAGCGTCATCAACATTCGACGTTCGATGTTGGACGTTCGATGTTCGACGTTCGGTCTTTTCACTGTTCCGAGCCAGCGGAGGTTCATATAAGGGAATTTAGTATTGTGGGGAATAAGACTAAAACTAAGCAGCCGGCCAGGCGCTACTATCGAAAGCGCGTGGAGCTTTTTCGGTTGATTGAAAAAATCAAGCTCTGGCCGTCACGCCGGGGGCTGTTACATGGAATCAAGACCATCGATGTCATCGGCGGTCAGGCCAGGATTACAACCCACTGCAACAAAATGTTTCTGATCACCGATTCCAGGAACAGCCGGGCGGCGCGCTGGCTCAGAAATAAATGGTTTAGGGGGGTCTGCGGTGTTTGCCGCGTTCCCGACTGGAAAGTAGCAAAGTATTCATCCACCCAATTTAAACGCCATTACGGATCGGCCTTAGAAAAGGGTTCTGAGTTCAAAGGTTCAGAGGTTCAAAGTTCAAATGTTAAAAAGCTATAATCATCTGTCAATCTTGAAACGTCGAACTTTCGCAACAGATAACCCTGAACCCTGAACCCCGAACCTCTGAACCCAAGTGTTAAAAGGAGAAAATGATGCACCCACTCATTAAATCATTAATTGAATCCGGTCCCGTTGTTACCGATGGCTCCTGGGGGACCCAGATGCAAAAACGCGGACTGAAGCGCGGGGAGGCCCGGATTCATGGAATTTAACCCATCCGGAAAGCGTATTGGAAGTTGCCCAACAATACGTCGACGCGGGCAGCCAGATCATATTAACCAACACGTTTGGCGCAAGTCGTCTGGCACTTGAAAAATTTAAACTTGGCGACAAGGCAGTTGAAATCAACAGGGCCGGGGTGGAAATATCCAAAAAAGCGGCCGGCGATCGCGTCTCTGTTTTCGCCTCCATCGGTCCTACCGGATTGATGCTTGTAACCCGTGAGACGACTGAAGATGAACTGCAGGCCGCTTTTGAGGAGCAGGCCGCAGCCCAGGCCCTGGCCGGGGCGGATGGCATAATTGTAGAAACCATGATTGATGCCACCGAAGCCAGAATTGCCGCTGCTGCGGCCAAGCAAACCGGATTGCCCGTAATTGTCAGCATGGTGTATGACTCCGGTGAGAATAAAGATCGAACCATGATGGGCAATTCTCCCGAAGAAGTTGTAGCGGAATTGACGGGTGTGGGCGTTGACGGCATCGGGGCCAATTGCGGACAGGGCATCGAAGCCTTTCTGCCCATCTGCACCCGCCTTCGGCAGGCTACCGACCTTCCCATCTGGATGAAACCCAACGCAGGTCTGCCGGAAATTATTGATGACCAGGTGGTATTTCGCACAACTGCAAGGGAATTTGTCGAGTACATTCCCGGACTGGTCGATGCCGGTGCCAGCTTTATCGGCGGCTGCTGCGGAACAGACCAGGGATTTGTTGAGGCCATCCGGAAGACGGTGGACAACTTATTATAACTGACCAATTGACAGCAGGTCTATCACAGATTAGATTTAGCAGATTAAAATATAACCTGATTCGGATTTGCCCAAGGCGGAGAACCAAAAAGAAATCAAACCACGAAGAACACGAAGAACACAAAGATAAAGTTGAGAAAATGCCTCGATGGTTTCTTCGTGACCTTCGTGCTCTTCGTGGTGAAACCAGTTCCTGTATAAAATGCGAAGAATTTTTAATTAGGCAACTAACAAACTTTTAATATGAGGAGAGGAAACGATGCCGTACGACCCAGATATGGATAAGGTGCTCAAAAAGTGGAAATGTGAAGAAACGGGACTGCTGGTTTCGATCAATCAATATGGGAATGGAGAACCGAAAGTCCAAATCGGACCGCGCATTTTACTGAAAAAAGACGGTACGGAAAGGGCTCCTGCCAAAGCCGGCCGCTTAACTATCGAAGATATTATGTGGCTTTATGATTTGATTGATGAAGTCAAAGATGAAATGAAGAAATTCGCAAAACCGGAATAGGAGGAGTGGTACATAAAACTCTTTGCTCTGGCCGGTGAGTATGCACTTCTTGGAGCGCTGGTAACCTTAATCAAGGGCTCACGGCACAGGGCGCAAGGCGCAGGTTCACAGAAGTGCGATTTTGCCTTGTGCCCTGCGCCTTGAGCCTTGTGCCAGTTAAGTAAAGATTCCTCCGTAAAATGATATCTGCTTAATTTTAAAATTAGCAACGGATCAGAATTTTGACCAACTACGATGCCATCGTAAACCCGATTAAATCTAAAAAGTCACCGCAAATCGGTCCGGTTGCCGTGATGGCGGCAACCGAAATGGATCTTTTTTTTCTGTGCGATCTTTTCCATTTCAACAAAGATGACTATCGCCGGTTGTTTACCAGTCGATTGTATCCCCGGAATCCCCTGCCTGACGGCGTCTACCTGACCGGTCCGGGTATCGGGGCGCCTTATGCCGTAATGATTCTGGAAGCTTTAATTTGCCGGGGTGCCCGCCGGATTATATTTTTAGGTTGGTGCGGCGCAGTTTCCGAGCAGGTTAAAACCGGGGACATTATCCTGCCGACCGCAGCTGTTGTCGACGAGGGAACCTCCAGAAATTACATTGAACCGGTAAACGGCCAATCGAAACCGGCGCTATCAATGGTATCCCTGGTGGAACAGGTATTGGCAGACAACCGGGTTGCTTTTCACTCAGGCAAAATCTGGACCACGGATGCCGTATACCGTGAGACGCGGGAGAAGGTAGAAAGTTATCAGAAACAAGGCGTATTAGCCGTTGAGATGGAAATTTCAGCTCTTTTTTCAGTGGCTCAATTTCGACAGGTGGAGCTGGGCGCGATGCTTGTCGTCTCAGATGAACTCTCCTCACTAAAATGGCGGCCCGGCTTCAGGGACAAACGATTTGTCGAGGGGCACCAGACCGCTTGCAAAATGGTAAGGAAAGCATGCCAGCAACTATTGATCCTGAAATAATTCAAAGAACCCAGGACCTCAGAAAAACGCTTCACCATCATAATCACAGATATTATGTCCTGGATGACCCGGAAATTTCTGATTCAGAATATGATCGCCTGATGCAGGAGTTGATCCGCCTGGAACAAGCCTATCCGGATCTGGCCAGTCCGGATTCGCCAAGTGCCCGGGTGGGTGCGCCGCCGCTTGCCAAATTCGATTCAATTGCCCACACCATTCCCATGTTGAGCCTGGACAATGGTTTTGCGGATAAGGATATTTTAGATTTTGACAAAAGGATCAAACGCTATCTCGACCGACCGACCGATATAATTTATACTGCTGAGCCGAAAATGGACGGCGTCGCGGTAGAACTGGTATATGAAGATGGGAAATTGCTGACAGCATCAACCCGGGGTGACGGTGTTGCCGGGGAAGTCATAACGGCAAATGCCAGGACCATTGGCACTGTACCGATTGTGATGCGAAAAGGCATATCCCCTGCCTTACCATCCCGTCTGGAAGTAAGGGGAGAGGTCTTTATCGGGATTGAGGCCTTTAAAAATTGGAACCTGGAAAGGATCGATCAGGACCTGACACCCTATGCCAACCCTCGAAATGCGGCGGCCGGTTCGTTGCGACAGCTGGATTCAAAAATTACCGCCTCACGGCCGCTGGAAATTTTCTTTTACGGTGTCGGGGTGGTGGCAGACCATGAGTTTGATTCGCATTGGGAACTTCTGCAAGCCTTGAAGAAATGGGGGTTTCGGATTAATCCCCTTATACGGTCTCAGATTTCCATCCATGACGTGTTGGCCTATTACCGGGAACTGAGCGAACAGCGCCATCAACTCCCATATGATATTGACGGCATGGTAGTTAAGGTGGACAGCCTGTCACTGCAGCAGCAACTGGGCGCAACCTCTCGAAGCCCCCGCTGGGCCATTGCCTATAAATTCCAGGCAATTCAAGAGACCACGGTACTTGAAAATATTGAGATTCAAGTGGGACGCACCGGAGTCCTTACACCGGTGGCCCATCTTAAACCTGTTAACGTGGCCGGTGTAACCGTCCGTCGTGCCACTTTACACAACGAAGATGAAATGGAGAAGAAAGATGTCCGGATAGGGGATACGGTACTGGTTCAGCGGGCTGGAGACGTCATCCCTGAAGTGGTCAAAGTTATTTTGACCCAGCGCACCGGTGCTGAAAAAAAGTTTTCCATGCCCGACAAATGCCCGGTATGCGGTACCGCGGCTATTCGCATGCAAGGGGAGTCCGCCACCCGCTGTATCAACTCAAATTGCTCGGCACAGGTTAAAGAGCGCATCAAGCATTTTGCCTCGAAGGGTGCCTTTGATATCGAGGGGATGGGCGATAAGCTCATCGATCAACTTGTTGAAAAAGGCTTCCTGACCTCGTTTGCAGATCTTTTCAAACTGGATGAAACAATTCTGGCCGGTCTCGACCGAATGGGGGAAAAGTCAGCTGAAAACCTGATACAGGCCATTGAAGCCAGCAAACGAATCAGTTTTGCCAGATTCCTATACGCCCTGGGAATCCGGCATGCGGGGGAGCATGTGGCCCTATTGCTGGCCGAAAACTTTGCCAGTCTTGACGAATTGGCCCATTGCTCTCAACAGGATCTAACACAGATCGAAGGCATAGGCCCGGTGGTCGCTGAGAGCATTGCCGGCTTTTTCAGGCAGGAAAACAACATGGGCACCATCCAGTCTATCCTTGATAGTGGTGTGCAAATTGTTTTTGAGGGCGGGAAGAAAGCCGGGTTATATGAAGGTAAGACGTTTGTGCTGACCGGGACGCTCAGCGGTATGACAAGGCGCCAGGCAAAGGACATGATCACATCGGCCGGCGGCAAGGTCAGTGGATCGGTGAGCCGTAATACCGATTTTGTAGTAGCTGGGGAATCACCGGGCTCGAAGCTCACAAAGGCCAAAGATCTGGGGGTCACGGTAATAGATGCGGCAAAATTTAAAGAGCTTTTCGGTCAAACCCGAAAGCTATAAAGCCAGGAGGCCAGGAAGCTTGGAGGCAGAAGCGGCTGGAATTCCTCAGCCTGCCAGCCTCCCAGCATCATAGCTTTCAAGCCAATTCATTGTGAGGTAATAATGGAAAACAAGACCAGAGCCCATGTCATCATTAGCGGTCGGGTGCAGGGCGTATTTTTTAGAATGGAAACCAAACGCGCGGCAGGTGAAATTGGCGTGTTCGGCTGGGTTAAAAACCAGCTGGACGGAACTGTCGAAGCAGTGTTTGAAGGCGATCAAGACCGGGTGGAGGCTATTGTTGATTGGTGCCGGCAAGGCCCCCCCCATGCGGATGTGGCCGATGTGACCGTCAACTGGGACGATTATAGCGGGGAGTTTAAAGGGTTCAACATTGATTTTGCGAAGTGGTCGTGATCGGAGCGGCTTACCAGATAGCTTTGCTAATCTCAGGAACTAATAAGCCGCTCCGGAGTTGTTTGTTTAGACGGATTCTTTGAGTTTTTTTCCGGGTTTGAATTTAACGACGTTACGGGCCTTGATTTTGATGGGTGCACCGGTTTGCGGATTGCGACCCTTGCGGGCTTTACGTCGAGTTTTGGAAAACGTCCCAAAACCTACCAGGGTGACCTTACCGTCCTTTTTCTTCAGTGCTTTGGTGACGCTGCTGATAAAAGAGTTCAGCGCCGCGGCCGCCGCTACTTTGGAAACCTTGGCATCTTTTGCCGCTTTTTCTACCAGTTCTGCCTTTGTCATAGTACCATACCCCCTTTTTGTGAATAGTTAATAGTACTGAGCCGGGACAAATAGCCGATTTTCCTGTGTGCATATAGGAACTAAAATTTCATGTCAACAGAAATCGTTAATTTTCAACACTTTTTTTGCATTGTCGGTTGCTAAACCATATATAGCTGGCATTTGTAGCGCAGCATTCGCCGAAATTCAGTGACAACGCCTAACCGGGACAAACCGGAAAGTGCCTTAGAGCAGAATGCCTAAAGTGCCTAAAATTGTTGAGTCGCTTCGCTCCGTTAAGACTCTAAAAAAGGGCCTCAACAAATTGCTCCGCATCAAAGGGTCTGAGGTCTTCGATTTGTTCGCCGACACCGATATACTGCAAGGGGATTTTCAGGGAGCTGCATATGCTGATAACGATGCCACCTTTGGCGGTGCCATCAAGTTTTGTCAGTGCCAATCCGGTGAGACCCAGCGTCTCGTCAAACAGCTTCGCCTGGGAGAGAGCATTTTGACCGGTGGTTGCATCCAGGACCAGTAAAATTTCATGGGGTGCGCCTTCAATTTGTTTCGCCACCGTGCGCTTGATCTTTTTTAGTTCTTCCATCAGATTGACTTTGGTATGCAGCCTGCCGGCGGTATCGATCAGGACGATATCGCAGCCGCGAGCCTCTGCGGCTGCAACCGCATCAAAGGCGACGGCAGCCGGGTCGGCATTCGCCCGGTGCCTGACAATTTCGGCATCCGCCCTTTCTGCCCATATTGCCAGCTGTTCAATGGCCGCTGCCCGAAACGTATCGGCCGCTCCAATCAGGACTTTTTCTCCGGAATCCCTGGCAGATGCTGCAATCTTTCCGATGGTAGTGGTTTTCCCGACACCATTCACACCCACCACCAATACAACATGGGGTTTGGTTTGGGCCTTATCCGGAACAGGCGATTGAGATCCCAGAATCGATAAAATTTCATCCTTTAAAATCTGTTTTACCTCACCGACATCTGCCACTTTTGCTTTTGAAATTCGCTCCATGAGTTCCATGGTCGTCTGGACCCCGATATCGGATGTTATCAAAAGCTCTTCCAATTCCTCCAAAACTTCGTCGTCTATTTTCTTTTTGCCGGCAAAGGCCCTGTCAAAACCGCTCGAAAAAGATTTACGTGTCCTGGACAGCCGCTTTCTCAGGCGTTTAAAATAGCCGGTTTTCTCCTGCTCAGAGCCGGGGAGCGGTTCGGCATCCGTTTCCGTGGCCGGGGCTGAATCGGTGGTTGTCAGCGGCTGGGTGTCAGGCTCCTCGCCGTCAGTCTCCAAGGGGTGCGGGTCATCCGGCTCTTCCGGGAGGGGAGGCTCAACCTCCGGGGATTGCAGATCTTCAGGTTCATCTGATAAGGGAAGCTCGGCAGCTGCCGCATCTTTTTGTTTTTTTTTCTTGTGTTTCTTTTTTTTAAACCAGCTCAAGCCGCTTCGTCCCTTTTAAGGAAGTTTACGGACACAACTTTAGAGATTCCCCTTTGCTCCATTGTGATGCCGAACAGGATATCGGCGAATTCCATGGTGTGCTTGTTATGGGTGATGACCACAATTTGAGAATTCTCGCCGATGATTTGCAGCAGATTGTTGAAGCGAAAAACATTGGCGTCATCTAAAGGTGCGTCAATTTCGTCGAGCAGGCAAAAGGATGCCGGCTTGATCAGGAAAATGGAAAAAATAAACGCAATGGCCGATAAGGCCTTCTCGCCGCCAGAGAGCAGGCTGAGGCGGGTCAGTTTTTTCCCGGGAGGATGGATCATCAGCTCTACTCCGGATTCAAGCGGTTTATCCGGCTCGACGAGGACCAATTTGGCCTCACCGCCATCAAATAGGCGGGGGAAAACCTCCATCAATTTTTCGTTTATCTTGCCAAAGGTCTCCGTGAACTTTTGTTGGGTGATTTTGTTGATCTTTTTGATCACTTTTTGCAAATCATCAATAGCCTTGAGGAGATCATCGCGTTGGGCTTCAAGAAATTCAGCACGATCCTTTAACTGCTCATACTCCTTTATGGCCCCGAGATTGACATCGATAATTTTGGCTATTTTTTCTTTACTGTGGGAAAGATCGGCTTCCATTTGTTCGATGGCCATTTCAGCCGTGATTTCATGGGCAGCCTCATTTTCGTGGTAACTGTCCTTCAATTCCTGATATGAACTATGATATCGTTCCTCCAGGCGATTGGCGACATTCTCGCGTTTTAGATTGAGCTGGGACCGTTCAAGTTCCAGCATGCGGAATTTTTCCAGTTCTTTTTCCTGTTTTGTTTTAAGCTCGCTGATCTTGCTGTCGCTTTTCTGGAGTCGGGAATCAATTTCCTGGTAATCGGCCTCACTGAGTTCGATGGCGTCGTCCAATCGTTCGATGGTGCCGTACATTTGGGCCAGTTTTTCTTCATGGTCGGCGACTGCCTGGCTGGATGCTTCTTCTTTTTGTTTCTTTAAAGTAATTTCGCGGGACAATTGCTCGAGTCTTGCCTGGCCGTCCTGGTGAAATTCTTTTAGGCGTTTTAAACTGCTGTCGCTGTTTTCCAGCCTGGCGTGCAAGGCCGTCAGCTTTAGCTTAAGGTCGATCACCGATTGATTGAATTCTTCCATTTCCGACGAGACCGTGCTGATTTTTTCGGATATTTCAGCAACCATATCCTGGGCCGTATTAATGTCAGCGGAAACCTTTGACAGGGCCGCGTTATACTTGGTCATTTCATCGTCAATATCGCTGGCCTCTCCCAGAAGCTGTTCCTGTTCCAGCTGGACAATTTCCAGATGCCGATGTGCATTTTTGAGGTCTTCACCCGCCTTGTAAAGTGCTTTTTCAGCTTCAATTTCATCTTCGGTGATATGGTATTTCTGCTCAATTTGTTTTTGCAGATTGATTTCCAGGCGCTGCACTTCAGATTCCATATCATGCTGCTCGATACGGGATTTTTCCAGTTTTTGGGCGAATATTCCGTCCTGACGTTTTAGCTCTTTAATTTCATTCTTCTTAGCCAGAATTCCGCTCAACTTATCCTTGCTGCCCCCCACCAGAATTCCCTGGTGAGAAATGACGTCACCGTTTTTGGTAACGATTCGCTGGAGCGCCCCGCTTTTGTTAAACAGCGCGATCGCTTCATCAATGGTTTCCGTTAAAATGACATCTCCCAGAGTTACCTGGGCAATTTTTTCATAGCCCGCTTTCACATTGATATGATTTAGCAGCAGAGCGGCCGACGGCGGCGGGCTGGATCCATCTGATGTGATTGGCTTAACCGAAGCAATCGGGATAAACCCGCTGCGTCCGGCGCTATGGAGCTGCAAATAATCGATGGCCTGTATGCCTGTCTCCTGGTCTTTGACAATGATGTATTGCAGCGATTCTCCCAGAACAGCCTCAATGGCAGTCTCATAGGCGGGATCCGCCTCTATTATATCGGCCATAAGCTCCAGTACATTGTCGGCCAAAGAAGGGCTGATACCCGGGATCTCAGAAGCCTGTTCGCCATTCGTATCGTTGGGCGCTTTCATGATGGCCCTGACGCCGTCACGATACCACTCGAAGTTGTCTTCCATTTTCTTCAAAGTGTTGTATTTGGATTTGGCAGTATTGCGTTCTAATTCCAGTGTCTGGACGTGCTTGACCTGCTGGGCCAGAGCGCTTGATTTTTGATCCAAAAGATTTTGGACGGCAGTGATCTGCCCGGTTAACTCCTCGATTTCCGCTTTTAAGGTTTCAAGCTGTTCCCGGACCCGGGACTCTTTGGCCTGAAACTCTTTTATTTGATTTTGGGCCAGGGCTTCTTCTTCATCAGCGCGTTTGAGACGCCTCTGAAGGCTTTCTTTGCTGCTGGCAGCGTTTTGATAGATATTTTTATACTGGGCCTCCTGGGTCATCAGGTTCATCAACTGGTTTTTTCGAGAGTCGAGCTCCTGGTTGAGTTGGGCTAATTTTTGGTTGATCTCCTCACTGCTCTGCCTTTTCCGATTTAGATTGTCTCTGATTTCCCCGATTTCGGACCTGAGCCGGACATTATCCTCTTCAACCTCTGCGATTTCAGAAACCATATCCTGGTTTTTTTGAACCAAATTCTCCCGGGCTTCAGTCAATTCACCGGTTTCCAGGGCAAGCCGCTGGATTTCAGTGCGCAGGTGAACCAGGTCATTTTCAGTTCGATCAACGATGCGCTGGTTTTCATATTTTTCTGATTTGCGCTCGGAAATTTCCTGGTTTTTTTGCCAGCGCTTGAGCTTTATTTCTTCGACGGCGGCATCCAGTTTTTTTAATTCGGATGAGTGCCCAATATCTGCATCTTTGAGTTCTCTTATCAGGGAATCGGTTTGCTCAATTTGGGCACTGAGATCCTCAAAATAATGAATTCCAAGATGGACATCGAACACCTTGATGCGTTTTTGAAGGTTGTTGTATAGCTCAGCCTTGCGGGCCTGGCGCTTGAGGCTGGCCATCTGGCGCTTGATTTCAGAAAGAATGTCGTTAACCCTGAAAAGATTTTGACGGGTAATTTCCACTTTGCGCAGGGCTTCTATTTTGCGGCTTTTATAGCGGGTGGTTCCGGCCGCCTCTTCGATAAAATAGCGCCGTTCTTCAGGACTTGCTTCGGTGATCGCGCCGATGTTGCCCTGCTGGATCACGGCATAGGATTTGGAGCCCAATCCGCTGCCTAAAAATATGTTATGAATATCTTTTAACCGGCATGGTTGCCGATTTAGAAAGTACCCTGTTTCCCCGGATCGATACAGCCGCCGGGTCAAATTGATCTCCGTGAAATCTTTGAGTTCCTCCGGGCCGGTGCCGTTGTCATTGGCAAGGGTAAGGGAGACTTCGGCCATGTTTAGCTGCGATTTACCATTGGTGCCGGAGAAAATGATATCTTCTTTGGATTTTCCTCTCAGCTGTTTGAGGCTTTGTTCCCCCATCACCCAGCGGAGGGCATCGAGGATATTGCTTTTGCCGCAACCATTGGGTCCCACCACGGCGGAGATGCCCGGGGGAAATTTTATGGTGGCTTTTTCATAAAAGGATTTGAAACCCGTTATTTCCAGCTTTTTCAATTTCATTTACGGTGACTCTCCTCAAAAACAGCATTAGCAGGATACTGATGGATTCACCTTCCATTCGGTGTTGGAATCTGTGTAATATTCCGCGATCTTTCGGATATGAAGTGCCAGGTGAATGGAAGCTATCTCAAAAATGTCTTTTGGCCCAAACTCTTTGTTTGTGCCTCGTGTTAAATCCTCAAAATACAGATGTATTCCTCCGGTTTAACACTCGGCCCCGCCGCGATTTTGAACCAAAATCCTATTTTTGAGATGGCTTCCAGAACCGTTTGCAGTGCAGGTTTAATTAACGAATCATAACAGGAAGGGAATTTCTTGTAAAGGGAAAAACACAATGGGCTGTATAATTTTGGTATTTAGAGCACAATATGTAGTATATTGCAACATTTTTCGGAATTTAGCATTTATGTGCAATGAATTGAGGAATTTAGGCAAAAAATTTAGGGATTAAGGAATTGAGGAATTCAGGAATTAGATCGGCAGAATACCTTCAATTCCTGAATCCCTAAATTTGCAATTCCTAAATTATAATATTTGGCTCAAAAAGAGCTTGGTGCGTTCATGGGTGGGGTTGGTGAAAAAATGCTCGGGTGTTCCCACCTCTACGATGGCGCCTTCGTCCATAAATATAACCCGGTCGGCCACCTCCCGGGCGAATCCCATCTCATGGGTGACCACCACCATGGTCATGCCTTCTTTGGCCAGGGTTTTCATAACATCCAGCACTTCTCCGATCATTTCCGGGTCCAGGGCCGAGGTCGGCTCATCGAACAGCATGACTTTGGGATCCATGGCCAGGGCCCGGGCAATGGCCACCCGCTGTTGCTGGCCACCTGATAGATTGTCCGGATAAGCGCCTGATTTGTCATGTATCCCCACTTTTTTGAGCAGGGCGTTGGCTTTTTCATCTGAATCGCCCCGGGATCGTTTGCGGACCACGCGCTGGGCCAGGACGACATTTCCGAACACCGTTTTATGGGGAAAGAGGTTGAAAGATTGGAAAACCATGCCGACTTCAGCGCGCAACTCATTGATATTCGTTTTCTGGCCCAGGACATCGATGCCGTCAATAAAGATATGGCCGCTGTCCGCTTTTTCCAGACGGTTCAAACATCTGAGAAAGGTGCTTTTGCCGGATCCGGAAGGTCCGCAAACCACGACGACTTCACCGGCAGCTATTTTGGTTGAAACATCTACCAGGGCCTTTACGTCGTGGGGAATATGAAACGTTTTATTTATGTTTTGGACATCAATCACGATACGGCCATCCTTTGTTCAAGTTTTTGAACCGCCATTGAGAGGGTGAATGTTAATACCAAATATAGTACCGCTGCCAGAAAATAAACTTCAAAGGGCTGCAGTGAGGCGCTAACAATTTCCCGGGCCGCCTTGGTCAACTCGCGAATGGCAATAATACCCAGCAATGAGGAGTCTTTTATCAAACTGATAAACTGGCCCGCCAGCGGCGGCAGTATTCTTCGCAAGGCCTGGGGCAGGATGATGTGCCGCATCGATTGGGCATAGCTCATGCCCAGTGAACGGGCGGCTTCGGTCTGTCCCCGGTGGATGGACTGGATGCCGGAGCGCACGATTTCGGTGACATAGGCGCCGGCAAAGCAGGCCAGAGACGCCACGCCGTACCAGAAGGCCGGCAGCCTTCCCAGTCCGTTGACGGCGAGCAAGTCATTGATCACCGTCCCGAATACAAAGTACCAGATAAGGATTTGAACCATCAGGGGCGATCCCCGGATGATCTCAACGTAGACGATGGTGGTCCATTTCAGGGTCGGATTTGATGACAGGCGCGCAATTCCGCCGATAATACCGATAATAACCCCGGCAATGGTCGCTATGATACTGAGTTTGAGCGTCAGCCACAGACCGATGATGAGAAGACCGGGCTTCCACTCGGTGTAGGTGGCCAGGGTATCTCCGAGGGAGATAACCTCCCCTTCAACTATTACGCCAAGGCCTTCGGCCGGCACCGTATAGGATTCTGACGCGTCTATACCCTTTACCGTAATGACGGCCTCATCGCCTTTGGTGGTGATCGATTCCACCTCGCCTTCAATTTCCGAGACGACCTCAATGGTATCTTTATAGGCAAAATAAATTGGAACCCGGCTCCAGCGCCAGACATACTCGATCCTCTGGGTGGCATAGTAAAATAATCCGGTGACAACCAGAGCGAGAACACAGAAGACAGCGACCCACAGATTATAGTGGGGAGGCTTGCTCGTAACCCTTGGATTTGCATTATCGTTCATAGTTTGTCGTCGCTTTTTTTGGGGTTTTCAGTGCGAATTTTGTCGGCGGGATGACGGCCATCGCGCTGCTGTAAGAGTATAAAATAATAAGGCCGGCCGAATCCCCACGGGGAATGGCCGGCCTGTTGAATCATGCATACCGGATAATCGCTGAATCAGCAATTATTCGAGCTCTTTTTTCCAGCTGGAGCCGATAATCCATTTTTGGTAGACTTGGTCATAGAAGCCGTCGCCTTTGGACTGCCGCAAAAAATTGTTCAGATAGTTCAGGAAATCGGGATCACCTTTGTTGATGGCCCAGGCCAGCGGTTCGAAGGTGAACGGGTCGCTCAAGAAAACGGTTTTGCCCTGGCCCTGACTTCCGTACAGGAACCCGCAGAAGGGCAGATCATAAACCAGCGCATCGGCTTTGCCGTTAATGACTTCGAGGCCGGCTTCGGCTTCGGATTCAAAGCCTTTATAGGTTGCTTTGGGGATGTACTTTTTTATGGCCTGCTCACCGGTGGTCCCCATCCTGGAGGTGACAATATACATGGGGTTATTAAGATCTTTGTAGGATTTGACCTTGTTTTGGAGCTTTTTGTTTAACAGGATGGTCTGGCCGACAACGATGTAGGGATCAGCGAAGTTGACCTTGAGATTTCTTTCCTGGGTGATGGTCATGCCGCCCATGATGATATCGAACTTATTGGTCATCAGGGCAGGAAGAATGCCGTCCCAGGCGGTGTTGACCGGTACAAACTTTACCCCCATGGACTTGGCCAGCCTGCGACCGAAATCCATATCAAATCCGATGAAATTGCCTTTTTTATCGGTCATTTCAAAGGGGACATAGCCGGATTCAAAACCAACACGCAGTTCGCCCCTGGCTATAATCTGTTCCACATGTGATTTTTTGGCCAGGTCGATATCCGCGCTAAAGGCCGATGTTGCAAAAAGAAATCCAGCCACCATGAGTACTGTTAAACCAACCAAAAATCCTTTTTTCATCTTCTACCTCCTTCTTTTAGTTGATAAAGCATATTTAGGATTTGAATCCCAATTGGATTTTCACTTGTATCTCAAAAAAAACATAATGTAAAGAGTTCTTTTAGTGCATCGCACTCTACAGCCATCTGCCATTCCAAAGTGCTGGTCGGCATCAAGGAGGCTTGAATCATCTTGACTTTCCCTTCCAGGGATAGGTATTAATATTTCAAATGAGCAGGGCTCATTTGAAAATAGTTTAGGTTTCAGGTGTCAGCAATCCTTAAATTGAGGAATTGCGAATTTAGAAATTTAGGTATTATTGGTATTCTGTCGATTAAATTCACCGCTACAAGAATTCCTCAATTCCTGAATCCCTTAATTCCTAAATCATTGAAATCCTGACACCCGACACCTGAAACCTTAAGTTTCTTAAGCATGATGTCAGAAAAAAGGCCTTAAGCGCATATAATGAATCTTCAAGCGACAATCTTCAATTCCAAACGGAGGATACCATGCCAGGGCAGGAAATCATCGATCTATCAGAAATTTTGAACCATCCCCAGGTCAGGAAGGCAACCGACGACATCAGCCCGGAGGTGTGCGAAAGAAGAGCGTATCGGCCCCCGATGTGCGAAGTATTTGCAAAACCCTACACGGTGTTGCGGGAGATGGACGCTTACCGGTTTGAGCTGGATAAGGAAGCTGAAAAACAACTGCCGAATATCATCGGCAACAGGGTGCAACTGGTCGAAGGCCAGGACTCTCCTGAGGGTGGCACAGCCGAGCAGTTTGGTAAAAAACGCAATATCGGGATCGTATTCTCCGGCGGACCTTCGCCGGGAGGGCATAATGTGATTGCCGGTTTATATGATGCCGCTAAAAGGGCCAACCCGGAGACCAGGGTTTTCGGTTTTCTGGTGGGCCCGGACGGGATCATCGAAAATGAAGCTGTCGAGCTTACCGATGACCGGGTGGATGCCTACCGCAACCTTGGCGGTTTTACCATGATTAAAACCGGCCGGACCAAAATAGATACCCCTGAGAAGATGACGCTGTCCCGGGAAACTTGCCGGCGTCTGGAACTGGATGCCCTGGTGATCGTCGGCGGGGACGATTCCAATACCAACGCGGCTTTTCTGGCTCAGGAAATGCTCCCTGACGGTGTGCAGGTCATCGGGGTCCCTAAAACCATTGACGGAGACATCCAGGTCAGGGACGCCGACGGCACCGTGCTGTGTGCCATGTCCTTTGGTTTTCATACCGCCGCACGTGCCTTTGCCAACTCCATCAGCAACCTGTGCACGGACAGCAGCTCTGACATCAAATACTGGCATATCTGCAAGGTAATGGGAAGGGTGGCCAGTCATTTGGCCCTGGAGGTCGCCCTGCAGACCCATGCCAACATGACCCTGATCGGCGAGGACCTTTCAAATTACACGGATAAAGATCGACTTGGCAAAGCACAAAAGGCGGGCCAAACCGATTACCACGCTTACGGCATGACCTTACGGCATCTGTCACGGGTAATTTGTGAAGGCATTGTCAGACGGGCGGCGGCCGGAAAAAACTACGGCGTCATTGTCATCCCGGAAGGCGTGCTTGAATTCATTAATGAAATTCAGGTTTTTATCATCAAGCTTAACACCATCCTAGCTGAATACAATCAGACCCATGATAAGGATTTCCATACCTCATTTCCCCGCTTAGAAGACAAACTGGAATATCTGCGCCGCCTGGCCCAGCGTTCACGTGAGGATGGTTCCTTCAAGCTTTGGAATACCCGGGACGACGATTTATTCAACGATATCCCTGCCTTCTTTCAGGAAGGGCTTTTAATGGAAAGGGACAGCCACGGCAACTTCCCGTTTTCTCAGGTTGAAACTGAGAAAGTTCTCATGGGTCTCGTCCAGGATTATTTAAATATCCTGAAAGAAGAAGGGGCCTACAAAATCGGCCTTCACAAAGGCTACTTGCAAAAAATCCTGCAGGCCGCCGGGCTGGATTCGGATCAATACGGGAAAGCGCTTTTTAACAATTATGATACCGATGAACCTTTGCTGATGAAACCCGCGATAATTTCCCTTAAAACCCTCGGTCAAGCACTGAAAAACAGTGGTCTCTTGCCAAAGGGTGACAGAATTCCGGCAGCGGTTGAAAAAATATTTAAAAAATCTATGCCGAGTTTCAAAACGCAAATTCATTTTTACGGGTATGACGGCAGAGGCAATGACCCCACCCGCTTTGATTGTATATATACTTATAATCTTGGGCTCACCGTCTTCAGCTTGATTGCCGCCGGCGCCACCGGTCAGATGGCGGCGATTAAACATCTGGAAAGGGATTTCTCCAAATGGGAGCCGATCGGAATTCCGATTGCCCCCCTGATGCACCTGGAGGAACGCAAGGGCAGACTGGCTCTGGTGATCGAAAAAAGTATAGTTGATGTTGACTCCATTGCTTTTCAAGTGGTCAAGGCCCACCGGGAAAAATGGCTGGCGGCAACTCCTGGTGACGACCACTTCAGACGCCCAGGCCCTATTCGATTTACCGGCAAAAGTGAAGAGGAGCGACCGCTCACATTGGAGCTTAATGTTTTAGGTAGAAACAACCAATAGGCCACCTTAGGTTCCAGGCCAAAATAGCTTTCAGCAATTCAAAAATTTAGGAATTTAGGGATTAAGGAATTGAGAAATTCACGTTATATTGAATCGGGGAAGATGTTGCAGGCCGTCGTATGCAAAATTTTGGAGTGGCGTATAGATCCTCCGACCCCGCGAAAGGCCCGGCGGTTTTATCAGGCGCTCAATGGTGGTAAGTGCCATGAAACGTTGTTGAATGTTTTCTTCAACCGCCTGTCATTTCCAGAATTTGCAGCATTTGTAAACCATCTGAAGCGTGCCCCGGATAAAAGCCGGAAAGACGATTAAAAAAATTAGTGAACAGGAGACGTTTCTCTATTTCATCACAACCGGCAACGTGACGGCCACTACCCTTCATCCACTGGCCGAGGGGCAGAAATCGATTGCCCTGGGGATTCAATACCAGAATATGACACCTTAATTAAGCGGTCTTGTGGTTGTTTTTGCCGATATACTAAAAAGCCTGGAATAAGCTTCCGTGTTGCGGGTTACGGGTTGCGAGTTGCGCGTTGCGGATCTCATTCTTCAAGGGTTAATTTCGTTTCGATCTTCTGCTTCTCGTCATCGGTCAGCATCCCCAGGTCGACCATAAGATCTCCAATCCCGGCGTCCCTCAGGTCCTCACTTTCCAGAATCGTCTCAGGCCTTTTGTTGTCCAAACTGACGAACGTGTCATGCAGGTTGAGGGTAGATTTCGGTAGCAGATAAAAGCGATTTTTTTTGAAGATAAAATGGTTGTCTAATACAAAATACAGTGCAGCCGCTGCCAGTGCTATGAGGAAATATTGTTTAAGTCTCTGTTTCATAATAAAAGTTCCTAAGTCTGAAAATGCCTAAAGTTTTAGATTGCTTCTAATATTCTAACAGGATAGAGGGTGAAGGTCAATCGTGCAACGGCAGGTACGGCTCTATTTTTTTGGAATGATCAAGGATATTAAGCTTTGGACTGATTGTGAATAAATGCGCTTAAAACCCCAAAAATAATCTGGTTTTGAAACTTCAAATAGGTTAAAATAGTAGGTTATTGACCGTTCAAAGGTTCAGGGTTCAAAGGTTCTGCTATCAGGGATTTTCTCGCACCTCCGGGACGAACAAACCCTCTATCGGTGGGTAAGCCTCTGGTGGTTCCCGAGGTTCTGTGGTTCCAAAACAACTCTGAACCTTGAACCCTGAACCTTTGAACCTAATATGGTGGATGAGATAGAGTGGTCTATAAATACTGTAAAGTGACCGTTAGCCTGCAAGTCGGAAATTTGAGGACCCGATGAAAAAACTGAGTAAAATAATGAACAAGCGCCTGAATATGGCCGATCAAATGGTATTGATCGGCATTTTTCTGGCCTTTTTATACTGGGGAATCGAAGCGTTTTTAAATGTGTTTTCACCCGAGGAGATCAGTTTCTATCGCGAGCTATTTGGGCCCAACGTCAGTGAAATGTGGATGCGGCTGGTCGTTATCTGCCTTTTTATGATTTTTGGATCCCATGTTCAATATACCATTAACAAGCGCAAGAAAGCCGAAATGGATCTGCTGGAATCCTACCGCAAATTGCATAACGCCAGGATGGCCACCATTTTGGGTCTCGCTAAGCTTGCCGAATACAGAGATGAGGGTACCGGGACGCATCTGGAAAGAATCCGTGAGTATGCTAAAATGATTGCCGAGCAGATGGCCAAAAATCCCAAATATGCCGGCAACATTACGCCGGAATACATCGATGATATTTATCAATCGTCCATTCTCCATGACATCGGCAAAGTCGGCATCCCCGATGCGATCCTCCTCAAACCTGCTAAACTAACCGACGAAGAATTTGATGTGATCAAACGTCACACGACCCTGGGCGGTGATGCGATTAAAGCCATCGAGGCCAAAATTGAGGGTCAATCCTTCCTTGCCCTCGGCAAAGAGATCGCCTATAACCACCATGAAAAATGGGACGGCAGCGGTTATCCCCGGGGCCTCAATCGAGAGGGGATTCCCCTATCGGCCCGGATCATCGCTCTGGCTGATGTCTATGATGCCCTGACCACCAAGCGATTTTACAAGGAAGCCTACAGCCATAAAGAATCCAAACAAATAATCATCGACCTGAAAGGGACCCACTTTGATCCGGAAGTGGTCGATGTTTTCTTGTCCCTGGAGGATGAATTTAACCGCATCCGCCGGGAAAAACTGGAGGATGAAACTGAGCTCATGAAACCCCTTGAAAAGGCGGTTTCGGTTTCTTAATAGATACCGCTTTTCAAAAATAAGTTCCGAATCGCGGTTGTCTTTTCCAGCCCCGCCTTAATTTCCGTATCCGCTTCCAAAAATGAAAATTGATCTTAAGTTTTGCCTATTATACGCCGATACAAGTCATGGATATCAGCTTGTAGGGGATCTGCCCCTGTAAGGCGATGATTCTAAACAGGTTTTCATTAAAATTATATTATTATATCAAATCGTTAACTGGAGCTTGAGCTTAATTGCCTCACAGTAATAATACCTACGGGAAGGTCGCTTCCCCGGGGTGGTGGCAGGATCATCTTATTTCTATGACCGTATTTGAACCCAAACAATTTGGAAAATATCAGCTTCTTGATAAAATAGCCATCGGCGGTATGGCCGAGCTGTTTCGAGCCAAATTGACCGGTGCCCAGGGTTTTGAGAAGCTGATCGCCGTCAAAAAAATTCTGCCAAACCTGTCAAGAGAGGCGAATCTTGTAACGGCCTTCATTGACGAGGCAAAACTGGCGGCCTTATTGCACCATGAAAATATCATCCAGATATATGATTTCGGAAGTATGGATGATCAATATTTTATTGCCATGGAGTACCTGTTCGGTAAAGATCTGCGCACCATTACCCGTACGGCCAGGGTCAAAGAACTGGCGCTGGGAATGGAAAATATCTTATACATCGTATCGCGTATCTGCGCCGGACTCGACTACTCGCACCATCTCAGGGATTTGCAGGGGAAACCGCTTAATATTATTCACCGTGACATCAATCCCCAGAATATACTGATTACCTACGAAGGGCAGGTAAAAATAATCGACTTTGGAATTGCCAAAGCCGCCAGCCACAATACCCAAACCAGAGAAAATTTGATCAAGGGAAAACTGGCTTACATGTCCCCCGAGCAGGCTAACGGGCAGAAAATTGATCACCGCTCGGATATATTCTCGACCGGAATCATATTATACGAGTTGCTGGCTGCCCGGCGGATGTATAGCGGGGAAACCATGCATGTCCTGTCCCTGGTACGGGACGCTCAGTACGATCCCCCCGAAGAGGTCATTCCGGACCTGCCATCCAAATTAAACGCTATTTTAAGCCGGGCCCTGGCAAAGGATCCTGAGGAGCGATACCAGAGCGCCGGTGAAATGCTGGCCGATATTGAGGAGTTCATGTTCGAACTTTCTCTGCGCCCCAATGCCAGGAGCCTTGCAGGATACATCAAGGAACTTTTCGAAGAAGAGCATGCCGAGGAAGAGCTTGCGCTGTGGGCCAAAACGCAAATCTATGAAGCCGGGGAAACGGTACCGCAGGATCAGCCGGTGCAGCAGGATGGGACCTATGAAACCACCGTCATATTGACCAAAGAATTTTTGCTTGAAAAATTAAAGCAGTTGAAAAGCGCTATTTGGCCCCAAAAGATAAAAAGTCTCAAGAAGTTGCTGGGTCGGTGGAAACTGAAAAAACTCAATTACCGATACGTTGCGCTGATCTTGGGACTGGTGGTACTGGCTGTGCTGGCGGACATAGGCTATAAAAAATTGCCCTTCACCCGCCATGAACGAGAAGCATCCGCTTATCCCTCCCAGTCAGCAGCACCGACGGAATCGGTGGAAGACACTAAAATAACCGCTGCCAATGCAGCTCTTGAAAACAAAAGATACATTCTGGCGGCCACGTTGTTTGAGGAAGTAACCGCCGGCAAACCGTCGATGCAAAATAAAGTGGCCAAGGATTATGCCCGGGCACTGCAGGGCCAGGCCAGCGACATCATTAATAAGGATCGCGCAGGGGCTCAGGAATTATTGTTGAGGGCAGTCGAAATTGACCCCCAAAACATATCCTGTCTTTCCCGGCTGGGCTACATTTACATGGACCGTCAAGATTATCCCCGGGCTATCGATTCTTACCTTAAGGTGACGGAGTTGGCTCCGCAACAGCCGGACGCCTTTTTTAATCTTGGTTACATGTATACCATTACAAAAAACTATCAGAGGGCCCAGGTCATGTACGGGCGGGTTGTGGAGTTGAGGCCGGCTTTTACGGATGAGGCCCTTTTTAACCTTGCCGTCATTCACGAGAAACTGGGCGACCGTGACCGTTGTATAAAAAAGCTGGAGCAGGCTGTTGCATTTAATCCAGGAAATATATCGGCTAAAAAATACCTGCATCAATTGAAACAAAAAACAGGAGATAAAGGATGAAAACCAATTTTCGATACCTCACCCGTGTCGGATTTATCGGATTGTTTGTGGTCTTTACCTGTCTGGGCTGTAGCGGTGTCGGACAAAAACTGGATAAATGGCAGACCAGTGTCACCGAATCGGTCAAAGACATGCTGAACTTCGGCGATTCCGAGTCATCCGCCGAAGCGAAACGAAAAAATAGTGATGTCTATTTCATTCATACCTCCCGGTGGTCCTGGGAGACCCTGGGGATTGTTGCGGATTGGTATACGGGTGATTCACGTAACTGGAAGAAATTGGCAGAAATCAATCCGGATGTCGACTCTAAGAAAGTTGCGGCCGGAAGCGAAATATTTATTCCAGTGAACCTGTTGAAAACCCGCAAAGCCCTGCCGGAAAGTTACGCCGGCGAATATTGCAAAGAGTGCTACCGGCACACCGTGCGTTGGCGCGGGGAGTCTATGTCGCTGGTCGCCAGATGGTACACGGGCGCCTCCAGGAACTGGCGGAAATTGGCCAAAGCCAATCCCCGCATCGATCCCAATTGCATCAAAAAAGGCAACGTTATCGTGATTCCCACGAAGCTGCTGAAAACAAGAGAACCGTTACCGGAAAAAATTGCTGCCCGCTATACCGCAAATTATTTTGCCTATACCGTAAAACAGAACGGGGAGACGATGGAAGTCATAGCCAACTGGTACACCGGCAATGGCTACCAACTGGAAGGCCATAGCCAAGGCCAATCCAAAACTCAATCCCAATCACCTCATCGCCGGCAATGAAATCTACATCCCTTCGAAAATGCTCAAAACAAGGCAGCCCATCCCGGAATCGCCATCAGCGCCGACGGCCGAGACACCCAAACCCAAACCGGCTACGGTCGAAAAAAAGGTGACACCCGATAAGGAAGAAGAAATAAAAATATTTGGCCCCAAACAATTTCCAAAGAGTTAGAGCGTTTGCCATAATAACATTTTGATACAGGCAGTTTTAATTTTTTTTGGACTATTAATGACGTCCGATAGCGCTTGGTCCAAACGCTCTAATTATTGTTCTGCATTAATCCAAATTCCCAATATTCCATCATTCCCTCCGGGGCGTAGGCCAATTGGGGCGAGCCCCCTAACTTTTTCCCCCTCTCATCCAGGCCGTCTGCACACCCCAAGGTAATGAACAATCATTCATTATCAAATTTAGCGCTATAATTCTGCTCATATACCTTCCGGAAAACGAGAAACTATCCGAAATTATTAATTAACAAACTGAAATAATAACAAAATAATTCTATTCCAGTATTTAAATGGCTGTCGCTTATTTTACTTGACAAGCTAATGAAAAGTTTGATAATGAATGAGTATTCATTCATTTTATTGCGTATTGCCAGTCCATCCAAATTAGGAGGTCATTATGAGAAGAAAGATCAGAACAGCGGCCGTAATCGGCTCCGGAGTTATGGGGGGCGGGATTGCTGCCTTACTTGCGGCAGCCGGTGTCAAAACATTGCTGTTGGACATTGTTCCGTTTGATTTAAATGAAGCGGAAAAGAAAGATCCGGCGGCCAGAAATCGTATCGTGAAAGCAGGACTGGACGCCGTTTTGGGGTCCAATCCTTCCTTGTTGATGCAGAAAAAAGATATCGATCGAATTTCTATCGGCAATTTGGAAGATGATTTCGACAAGATTGCCGATATGGATTGGATCATCGAAGTGGTGGTGGAAAACCTGCAGATCAAAAAAGACCTTTTCAAACGGATTGAGCCGGTCAGGGCCAAGGGCACGATTGTCTCCTCCAACACCTCCGGGATTCCGTTAAAGGCCATGTCCGAGGGACTCAGCCAGGAGTTCAGACAGCATTTTTTAGGGACCCATTTTTTTAATCCGGTGCGCTACATGAAACTGCTGGAAATAATTCCCGGCGAGGAAACCCTGCCGGAAATCCTTGAATTCATGGCCGATTATGGAGAGCGTTATCTTGGCAAGGGAATTGTGTGGGCCAAAGACACCCCCAATTTTGTCGGCAATCGCATCGGCGTCCAGGGCATGGTTAAAACCATTCAAATGGCATTAGAAGAGAATATGACCATACCCGAAGTGGATGCCCTGTTCGGGTCCGTGATGGGAAGGCCCAAAACCGCCATGTTCAAAACGGCTGATCTCGTGGGGCTGGATACGTTGGCCCATGTCGCAAAAAATACATACGATCTGGTGGTTGATGACGACGCCCGGGACAGCTTCTTAATGCCTGAATTTGTCACCACTATGATCGAAAAGAATTTTCTCGGCAAAAAAAGTCAGAGCGGTTTCTACAAAACAGAATTAACACCGGATTGGAAACCCATTCGCAAGGTGATTGATCCGGCAACCCTGGAATATGCCGAATTTGAATTCGCGAGTTTTCCCTGCCTGGAAACGGCCAAAAAGGCGAAATCATTAGCGGAGAGAATTCAGACCGTGGTCTACGGGGATGACAAGGGCGCTCAATTCGCCTGGAAAGCCATTGCCAACAATTTGATTTATTCGGTCAACCGCATTCCGGAAATATCCGACACGATCGTGGAAATTGATAACGCCATGAAATGGGGGTTCAATTTCGAAATGGGACCCTTTGAAACCTGGGATGCCATCGGGTTGGAACAGTCAGTGGCAAGAATGGAAAAAGACGGACTGGATGTTCCCGCCAGGGTCAAGAAAATGCTGGCCGCCGGAAATACTTCATTTTACAAGACCGAAAACGGGAGATTGTTTTATTATGATTTTGCCAGCGAGTCTTATAAAGAGCGGGCGGTCAGTGCCAATATCGTGTCGCTGGCTTCCTTAAAGTCCACCGGCAAAGTTGTCAAGGAAAATGCGTCCGCCTCCCTGATCGATCTGGGTGATGACGTTCTTTGCCTGGAACTGCACACCAAGATGAATGCGTTGAATCAGGAGATCGTTGAATTTTTGCCGGAGGTGTTGCAAACCGTAGACCGTACTGCGGCCGGTCTGGTGATCGGCAATCAAGCCGGTGGTATGCCGGGGGCCTTTTCCGCCGGTGCCAACCTGATGGATGTTGCGATTTCAGTCAAAGAAAACCGTTTTGCGGATATCGAAAAAATGATTGCCGGTTTGCAATATGGATTGCTGAATCTAAAATATGCATCCTTTCCGGTGGTGGCAGCCCCCTTTGGCCTGGCCCTGGGCGGCGGCTGTGAGCTTAGCCTGGCGGCCGACCGATCGGTGGCCCATGCCGAACTTTATATGGGTCAGGTTGAAATCGGGGTCGGGTTGCTTCCGGCCGGGGGCGGATGCCTGAATCTGTGGCGCAAATTTTTGGATTCGGTTCCGGAGGCGGTTACGGAAATGGATCTGGCCAAATTGTTCATCCCGGTATTTATGTCGATCGCAATGGCCAAGGTATCCACATCGGCCGCCGAAGCCCGGGCCAATGGCTTTCTCGGGCCCCAGGACAGAATCGTGATGAACCGGGACCATCTCATTGGCGAAGCCAAGAAAGAAGTGCTTAGAATGCTGGAAGACGGATACGCGGCGCCCCTGAAAAGACCGTTCCGGGTACTGGGGCAGGGCGGCCAGGGCATGGTGGCGGCCCAGATTGCCGATATGGCCAACGGTCAGTTTGTCAGCGAATATGATGCGTTTCTGGCCCGGCGAATTGCTTATGTCATCAGCGGCGGTGATGTCAGAGACAATGCCGAAGTTACCGATGATGTCATTCTGACCCTCGAGAGGGAAGCCTTCATCGATTTACTGAAGGAAGAAAAGACAGTGGCCAGGATTGAGCATATGCTCCAGACGGGTAAACCGCTTAGAAATTAGTCGAAATGGATCTTTTTCCGATATGCTGCGTTCTCCGCGAGTTTTAGACCTCGACGTACTAATAGTACGCCTCGGCCTAAAACTCTTGTGCGGCCTTGCCTATCGAAAAAATCTCTCATTTCTTATTTAGGTAATTTATTTAGAGATGACAACAATTTGTGGGAGCGGCTTCCAGCCGCGATAACATAGGAGGAATTAAAATGCGAGACGCTTATATTGTGACATCAGTGCGTACCCCCGGCTGCCGGCGCGCCAAAGGGGCATTTAAGGATACCCGGCCCGAAGACCTGCTGTCGTTTATTTTATCCACAGCGGTTGAGAAAACCGAAAACCTGGCTAAAAAAGATGTCGAAGATGTTATGGTGGGCTGCTCCTTTCCGGAAGCCGAACAGGGACTGAACATCGGCAGAGTTGCCTCCCAGATGGCCGGATTCCCGGAGGAGACCACCGGGGCCACCGTCAACCGGTTCTGCTCTTCGGGCCTGGAAGCCATAGCTCTGGCCGCCGCGAGGGTCATGGCCGGCTGGTCGGATATCGTTATCGGCAGCGGCCTGGAGTCCATGACCTATGTTCCCATGGGCGGGAATCTCCCCCGGCCTCATCCGGAGTTTATGCGCCGGGGTGCCCAGGTGTATACCTCCATGGGCATCACGGCCGAAAATGTGGCCAACCGCTACAACGTCACCCGGCAAGAACAGGATGAATTCGCCTATCAGTCCCAGATGAGAGCGGCCGAGGCCAGAAAAAAAGGCCTGTTCAAAGAACTGGTCCCGACGCCGGCCACCCGCTTTGTGGTTCAGGAGGACGGCACCTTTAAAAGTGAAACCTTTCTGCAGGAGTTTGATGACGGCATTCGTGATAATACCACCCTGGAAGGTCTGGGGAATCTGCGTCCGGCTTTTGCAGCCAACGGCAGCGTGACGGCAGGCAATTCTTCCCAGATGACCGATGGGGCGGCCGCTACTGTGATCATGAGCGAAAATAAGGTCAAAGAACTGGGTATCACCCCCATTGCAAAATTCAGGTTTTATGCCACCATGGGCTGCGGGGCCGATGAAATGGGCGTGGGGCCCCGTTATGCGATTCCCAGGCTGATGAAACGCAGCGGGGTGGATTTAAAAGATGTGGGTCTGTTTGAAATCAATGAGGCTTTTGCATCCCAGGCCCTGTATTGCGTCAGGGAATTGGGTCTTGATATGGAAAAAATCAACATTCACGGCGGCGCCATCGCCCTGGGACATCCACTGGGATGTACCGGTGCCAAATTAGCCGCCACCCTTTTAAGCAATATGCAGCAGCACAATGTGAAATACGGAGTGGAGTCCATGTGCATTGGCGGCGGTATGGGAGCTGCGGCTTTGTTTGAGCTTTGTGAATAGAAGCTATTTAAAAAAAAGGCTGCCGATATGGCAGCCTTTTTTTATTTTGAATATCCGACCGGTGTGTCTATGCGGCCGGTTCGGATTTGACCTGCAGAAATACCAGATCCGTTTTCCAATCGGCTTTGCAGAGACTGTCTACCTCAGCGGGTTGGCCCTGCAATTCGGCGGACAGGCATCCGGCCTTTAAAACGTCCGAATGACGTTCTATGAACGATTTGCACTCTTTTGTTTCAATCCAGATTCCCCGTTCAAGGAAAGTCGGACCCAGCTCTTTGACCACCAGATTCCATAATTTCAGGGTTACCTGGCCATGCTTTAACTGGGATGTCGGCGTATCTTTTTCATGGGAGATTTGGCTGCGCATGGGGGCATAAAAGCCTCCGCTGCGCATTATTGCCCCAACAAGCCCCGGCATGGCGCCTGAAAGGGCCAGGGTCGCATCCTTATCCACAATGGCTGAATTGACATCATCGACTACCTTGGAGTTTAAAAAGAGGGTCTTAATTCTTTGGGCCAGGTAATCTTCGTGAATCCCGAGCTGATTGCACAGCAGCTCTTTAACGCTGGTTCCCGTTTGAACCTTCACGCTAAAGCCATGTCCAAGCAATTGAAAAAAAAGCGGGACCAGCTTGGTATTTACAATTAGAGACAGCCGATCGGCTGCGATGTCATCCATGGTTGCCATCGGGAAAACCTCCTTGGAAATGAAAACGGGGAGTCCGGACACCGGACTCCCCTATCAACAAACAGGACAAAATATTTCGTTTAAAAGTTATGAACCTGATCCAGGTCGTCGTCCGATACTTCGAAGACGATGTTATGCGGGGCAAGTTTCTCCCTTAGCATGTAACCGGGCAGGCGGTCATCCTTATTGGTCATTCCAGCACGCATATTGAAATCCCGCTCATTGCGAAGCACCGATTTGCCCAGCTCAGCCACATCGTCGGCGGTGCAAGGCGCACCGCTGAAAGCGGTGATCACATCGAGCAGGGCCTGAAAGGTTTCTGGCTGATCCATGACCGCAAACGCAACAAACAAACACATGCCGGTGGAATCAACGGCCGCCGTGGTAATCTGCAGATCCCGTGACAGCGCGACCTGACCTTCGGCCTTCAGGGGATCCACATCCCCGCCGACCTTCATAATATTGGTGGCAACCGCGTATCCGGCCGTATGGTCGGCCCCCATGGTAGTGGTGGCATAGGTGACGCCGATGCCCTGCACGGCACGTGGGTCATAGGCCGGCATGGCCTGTTTCTTGACCACCGGGACTCTTTCCACGCCGTACACCTGGCCCGTGACAGCCGCGCCGCTGCCGAGAATTCTTCCCAGGGGAGTCCCCTGGCCGACTTCTTTGACCAGGTTGATAGCCGCTTGAGCATCACCGAATTCAGCCACACCGGCTTCCATGGCCACTCCGATGGTGGCGCCCATTTCAATGGTATCCACCCCGTAATCATCGTCCAGGCGATCGATCTGGGCAATAGCGTCCAGATCATCGATGCCGCAGTTGCCGCCGTGGGCCCAGACGGTTTCATATTCGGGCTGTTTGGTCAGAAAATTGCCGTTTTTGTCATAAAACGTTCCCGAGCAGCGAATGACGCAGCCACGATGACAGCCGTGGGTTGCCGAGCCTTCGCCTCCCCGGGCATTTTCCAACTCCGCCTGGGTTTCGCCGCTGATTTTGCTGGCGCCCTCAAATTGGCCGGTTGAAAAATTCCGGGTGGGATAGGCACCGGCTTCGTTGATGACGTTGGTCAACACATTGGTGCCGTAGGCCGGTAACCCTTCTCCGGTGACCGGATGTTTGCGCAGGCCGGCCACCCACTCTTTATTGGCAGCCTTAAATTTTTCAGGATCTGCCGGCGCCCGGGCGGTGGTGCCTTCATCATCGAGCACGATTGCTTTAACGCCTTTGGCACCCATGACGGCACCCACGCCGCCGCGGCCGGCATGCCGCGTGGGGCGCTGCTCCATATCCGTGAACGCGATCGATGCGGCGGACATTTTCATTTCGCCGGCCGGTCCGATGGATATGCAGTGGACTTTCTCCCCGTATTCGGCTTTCATTTTTTCAACCAGATCATAATTGCCGAGCATGCATAAAGAATTGTCTTCCTTGATCTCCACCCCATCCTTGTTGATGAAAATTTTATAGAGGGTTTTTTCCTTGGGGCTGCCTTCCAATACGATGGCGGCATATCCTAACCTGCCGAGCATCTGGGCGGCTTGCCCGCCTGAATTAGCTTCTTTAATGCCACCGGTCAACGGGCTTTTGCAGCCAACAGAGATCCGTCCGGACATGGCTGCCACCGAACCGCTCAACATTCCCGGTGCAATCACCAGCTTGTTGTCTTCGCCCAGTGGATGGCACAGCGGGGGGACTTCCTTGGCAACGATGCCGGAGGTCATCGCCCGTCCGCCCAAACCGGCATAATCACCCAATGGTTCGGTTTTTATTTCTGGACCACCGTCTGCGCCCATGTTGATTCTTAAAATTTTGTCCATGAATACCTCCTTTTCCTATAGTGATTATTTCAGTGTTTGGTAGTTGATCGGATAAATTGTCTGACTTTAAAATCAGAATGGATCCTCAAAATCCCCACCCACTGTCATTATTCGTATTCATTGGTAATGTCAAGGAAAACTCAAAATGACCGTTCCCAGGTTCAGAGTTCAGGGTTCAGCGTTCCGGGTCGCGCATTGCAAATTGCGGGTGACGGGTTCGGATGGTGCGTTGCCAGGTGGAGACTTGACCTATCTGCAATCTCTAAGGTTTGCAGCTGTAAACTTTAGATTAGGCTCAGATACAGTATTATGTTAGATCCCGGGCGATGCCCTCCGGACGCGAATATACTTCGGCAGCCAGCAGACTAAACCCTAAACCCTGAACCCTTGAACTTTGAACCTCTGAACCGTTGCTACCCATTTTCTTTTTCAAAAGCTTTCATAAAATCAACCAGCGCCTGGACCGCCTCCAGGGTGATCGCATTGTAAATCGATGCCCGGCATCCTCCCACCGATCGGTGGCCTTTGAGGCCCCCGAGGCCGCTGGCCAGGGCCTGTTCGACGAATTGTTTTTCCAGGTCTTCATTGGGCAAGCGGAAGGTGACGTTCATCAGCGATCGGCTGTCGGTTTCGGCAGTGGCCCGGTAAAAATCACTGCCGTCCATGTAGCCATAGAGCAGTTGGGCTTTATCCTGATTTATGGCGGCCATTTTTTCCAGACCGCCGATGGTTTCTTCCAGCCACTTTAGGACCAGTTGCACGGTGTAGACTGCAAAACACGGTGGCGTGTTATACATGGAATTTTTAGCTGCAAAGGTGGAATACTTTAACATGGTCGGCACCGTATCCGGGATCCATTCCAGCAGGTCTTTGCGAATGATGACCAGGCAGACACCGGCTGGGCCGACATTCTTCTGGGCACCGGCATACATCATTCCGAATCGGTTAGCATCAAGCGGTCTGCTCATTATATCCGATGACATATCGCAAATGATAGGAACACCCCGGGTGTCGGGAAATTCAGCCCATTGGGTTCCCTTGATGGTGTTATTGGAGGTTAGATGGACAAAGTCGGCATCGTCGTTAAATGCCAGGTTTTTGGGGATATAGGAATAATTTTTATCTTGGGAGGAGGCGACCACCTGAATGGATTTGCCCTGTATCTCGGCTTCTTTGATTGCTTTGGTTGACCAGGTGCCGGTATCCACATAGTCCGCTGACCTGCCCGGCCCCAAAAAATTCATGGGGATCATACAAAACTGCAGACTGGCGCCTCCCTGAACAAAAAGCACCTCAAAGTTATCTTCCAATCCCAGCAGGCGTTTGGTTCTGGCGACAGCGTCATTAACGACATCATCAAATTGACGGGATCGATGGCTTATTTCGGTTATGGACATGCCGGATCCCTGAAAATCCAATAAATTTTCCTGAATTTCTTCGAGCACGCTCAGGGGAAGCGCTGCCGGTCCCGGATTAAAATTGTAGATTCTGTTTGCTTTCATGATTATCCTCCATCGATAAGCTATCCTTATAGGCGGATTAAATTAAAATTTGAGGTTCAAGGTTCAGCGTTCAGGGTTCAGAGGTTGAAAAGCTTCCGAATTTAGACCCTACCCGCTGAAATTCTGAATGGTTGAACCCGGAACCTTTAAACCTTCATTTTGTTATGTACCGATCACCACCTTCATGTCAAGAATCATATTGAGAGAATGCTCATAATTTAAATGGGGTTATTGACAAACAGGCCTGTTGGCTTTAGTAAGGTTCAGGCTTGATAGGTTCGGGTTCAGGTTCGGGTTCAAAGTTAACCCAGAACGCTGAACCTGAACTTTGAACCTTGTTTCCTGGCACTTGCCACCTGGAGTTGGGATTAGTACGGATAATCGACTTATTTATCTGTGAAAATGAATTGGAAATAAGGAAACAAACCATGAAAATCTACAATTACCCATCAGCCGCAGCCGAAAAAAAGGTATCCGCCCTTGTCAATCGCGGCCTTGATTTCAAGCAAAAAGATTACCAGGCGGTTTCGCGGATAATTGATGATGTCCGGCGAAATGGCGATAACGCAGTTATTAAATATGCCAACCGTTTCGATGCCCCCAAATTAGCCGTTGGCTCGATAAAAGTCACCGCCAGGGAAATGAACGCGGCTGTAAAAAAGGTGGATCGGCGATTTGTGCGCGCCTTGAATCGTGCCGCTTCTCAAATAGAGGCCTTTCACCGGCAGCAGGTCCAGCAGTCCTGGATTGATACCCAACGTCCCGGCACCATGCTGGGGCAATTGGTCAACCCGGTAGATGCAGCCGGGTTTTATGTGCCAGGCGCCAGGGGCGGCAAAACGCCGCTGATTTCCACCGTATTGATGACGGCGATTCCCGCGAAAATTGCCGGTGTCAAAAAACTCGTTATGGTAACACCTTCAACCAGAGCGGGCGGGGTCAACCCCCATCTGCTGGTGGCAGCTAAAAAGGTTGGGATAAAAGATATTTACAAGGTGGGAAGCGCCTGGGCCATCGCTGCCCTGGCCTACGGCACGGAGACGATACCCAAGGTTGACGTGATTGCAGGACCCGGCAATATTTATGTTACCCTGGCCAAAAAGATTGTCTCCGGTACCGTCGGCATCGATATGATTGCCGGACCCAGCGAGGTCCTGGTCATTGCCGACCATACGGCGACCCCTGAGTATGCTGCTGCGGACCTTCTCGCCCAGGCCGAGCATGATGTGCTTTCCTCGGCGATACTGGTGACTGATTCGGACCGGATCGCCAGGGCGGTGGCGGTCGAGACTGACAAACAGCTTGCCGCCTTGACCCGCAAAGAGATTGCCCGGGAATCTCTTAAACGTTTCGGTGCCGGATTTGTGGTGGAGGATCTCGATGCTGCCGTTGAACTGGCCAACCGGATTGCTCCGGAGCACCTTGAGCTTCAGATCAGGGAGCCTTTTGAATATATCGGTCAGATTCGCAATGCCGGTGCGGTGTTTCTGGGGCACTACACGCCTGAACCGGTGGGGGATTATGTGGCCGGGCCCAACCATGTGCTGCCCACCGCCGGCACCGCTCGATTTTCTTCAGCCCTCAGCGTGGATCATTTCCTTAAAAAAACCAGTGTTATCCACTATTCCAAGAGAGCATTTAAAAAAGAGGCTGCCGATGTGATGCGTCTGGCCGAACTGGAAGGCCTGGACGCCCATGTTAGATCGATTAAAATTCGTACCGATAAGAGGTAATATTCTCCCTATCAATACTCTTTGAATCGTTTGGCGGTGGAATACTGGAGTGATGGCGTCAGGGGATTTCGGATCTCGATGTAGATTCGGATTGAAAGAATTACATCAGATCAAATCCATTCTATTAATCCACAATCTCGCAATCCCAAATCCGCAATTGTCTCGCTCCAATCCATAAAAAGAAAGGGCATCCCATTTTCTTACCTGGGATGCCCTTTTAATTTGAATCGAAGTAATTTTTTAAGTTACGGTAACATTTACTGCCGAAGGACCTTTTTGGCCATCCTCAATGTCAAAGGTTACCCTATCGCCTTCATTGAGAGATTTGAAACCGCTCGCATTAATACCAGAATGATGAACAAAAACATCCGGTCCATCTTCCTGCTCTATGAAACCATAGCCTTTGCGGCTGTTAAACCATTTTACAACACCATCAGCCATCGTTATACCCTCCTTTCAAATGATAATTTTAATAATAACACAATCTTGAAAATAATCAAGTCGGCCCATAGACTGACTAAGCCCTTGCAGTTTGCATACCTTGCTTTGAAGCAGTGGGGCTGCTTGGCGCAATGCGGTCGATAATCAAAAATTTCAGGTTTCAGTGTTCAGAGGACAGAGAGCAGATATCAGAAGACAGATGGCAAATCAGAATCTTCAGCTCTAATTGACGAATCGGCCCTCTGTGTTTGAAGGGGGCTCAGCTGATTTCAGTTATCTGACACCTGACACCCGACACCTGAAACCTAAATTATCCGACACCGTGACGCCAGATAGCCAGGCGCTAAGTGCCTAACCTGTCAAATAACTCGAACAATAGCCTTACGCCGAAACCCGTCCCCCCGGCTCCGCAATAGGCACTTTCCTTGCTGTGGAAAGCCGGACCGGCGATATCTATGTGAGCCCAGGGGGTGTCGGCGGTAAACTCAGAAAGAAACAAGGCGGCTGCTATGGCTCCGCCCCAGCGGGTGCTGCCGATATTATTCATGTCTGCGAATTCACTTTTGAGCAGTTCCTTATAGTCTTCAGGCAGGGGCATCCGCCAGCAGCGTTCATGGGTTTTTTCACCCGCTGCAATGATGGCGCCGGCCAAATCCTCGTCGTTGGAAAATACGCCGGCTATCTTTTCACCCAGCGCCACAACACAGGCTCCCGTCAGGGTAGCCACATCAATCAGAAATTGCGGTTGGTATGTTTTGACCACATACGAAATGGCGTCTATTAAAATTAATCGCCCTTCGGCATCCGTGTTTCCGATTTCGATGGTTTTCCCGGCATAGCTGCGGATGATGTCACCTGGCCGGGTTGCCTTGCCCGAAGGCATGTTCTCAACGATGGGAATGGCGCCGATAAGGTTAAATCGGGGCTTGATTTTCGCGGCGCTGATCAAGGTGGCAGCCACTGCAGCCGCACCGGACATATCCGCTTTCATGGCGGCCATGTTATTGCCGGTTTTGATGTTAAGCCCACCGGAGTCAAAGGTTACGCCTTTGCCCACCAGAGCGATGGTTTTTTTGGCTCCCGGCACCTTATGTTCCAGAATTAAAAGGCTGGGCTTGCTCTGGCTGCCTGCGGCGACGGCCAGCAGGGCACCAAATTTTTTTTGCTTCAACTGGGCGTAGTTCAAAATCCGTACTTTAAGGCCCTGCTTTTTTGCCCGGCCGGCAATCGAGCGGGTCAATTTTTCCGGTGTTTTATCGTTGGATGGGATGTTGATCCATTCACGGGCCAGGGTGGTTCCTTCGCAGACTGCGGTCACTTTTTTAGAAACGGGTCGTAATTTTCCAACAGCGCCGGCAGGGACCCGGAAATTTATTTGTTTGAGCGGCCTTTTCTTCTTGTCGCCCTTGTATTTGTCGAACAGGTGGTTTCCGAGATAAGCGCCTTCCTGCATGGCCTTCAAAACCGCTGAAATTTCCAGGCCATTGATTTTCATATCGGGCACTGCAAACCAGAGTTTGGTCGTGCCCTGCTGGATAAAGCCTTTCACCGATTTACCGGCCATGGTTCTAAGGGCTTCTCGGTCGATTTTTTCAAATTTTCCAAGCCCCCAAAAAATTACCCGTCTGGCATTGATGCCCGGTAAATCATACAGCGTGACGGTTTCATCTCTTTTCCCTTTGAATTCTTTGAGGCTCAATGCCCTTTTAGCAGCAGCTTTTATGCCGGTGTCCTTATATATATTCTTATCCTGGCACACCGGTACGGCCAATGTATCGATACTCGTTTTCTTCAGATCAGATGATTTCACGGTAAGCATAAACTCAAGTCTCCTTCCTGGTAACCGTTCAGAGCAACGTTCAAAGGTTCAGGGTTGATATACAGTCCAAAGCTCAATCCGCTGTAACCCGGAAGTAGGGCGGGCCCTCGTCCCCGCCGGATTTGGAATGTGGAGTACCCCGCAATATGGCCGGCAGCTGTCTTCGCTTAAGCTGCGCCGCGCCAAGCGGTGGCCGGCCCTATTACTTTCAACCTTTTCAGTGATTCAAGCTGGTGGCCATTGTTGGGCTAAAAGATCATACCCCAACAATTATTTGTCAAGGTAATGTCCACGTAAATTCTATAATGGGGGAATGAGGGAGGAAAATAAAATACTTAAATCACAAATCCCAAGCACCAAATAACAAATAAAATGACATCGATTTGAAACTCTAGGTGGTTGCCAATTCTTTCAAGCGGGTAAGGGTATCCCAGACAAAGGGCTTTTTGGTGCAGGGGATGATGGCGTTGTTGGTGAAAACCGGATCTGATTCCAGGTCATAGCGCGATGCTGCCACCGCCCGGGGCCAAAGCGCCGTTTGCGGGATTGGAGTGTAATGGGCCAAAACAGGTGTGATACCCATTTTTTTTACCGTATGAATTGAATGTTCGACGGAAGCCAAATCCTGACCGGGAAGCCCGGCCAGCAAATAAGCACCGACCTGTTTTTTTTCAAAACCGGCTTTTTTGAGATAGCCGACGGCGCGCTTGAATTCCGCTTCAGAAACTTTTTTATCGAACGCCTGTCGGTGATCAAATTCAACCGTTTCCAAACCCAGCCGCATGGTGGCAAAACCGGCCTTGCGCATGAGCTGTGCGGTTTGCTTGGTTATGCCCCGGATGTGTATGGCGTTGGGTGTGTGGAAGCGAACCTTAAGGTTGGCATTGATAATTTTCTCCAGAATAGGAATGCTGTGCCGTTCGGCATCCACCAGAAAAGCATCATCGTATAATATGAATTCCCTCTGGCCGTATTTGGTATGCCAGAACATAATTTCTTCGATCACACTTGCGGGACTGCGCAGCATGCGCCGGGGCTCCAAAAATCGGGAAGCACAGTAGGCACAGTTAAAGGGGCAGCCCCGGGAGGTTAAAAGCGGGACGTAACTGATTTGATTTTGTAGATCCAGGGCCGGGTAGGGGTATGAGTCCAGGTCGCCGGGGTCAAAGGCCGGTGTCGTTGAAAACCCGGTAAATTCTTGAACAATGGATAATAACTTTTTTTCCGCCGGGTCGATGGCTATATGGTCCGCTCCAGAATGGCGCTGGGCGTGATCCGGGCATAACCGGGCATAAATGCCCCCCAATACGATGGGTGTTTGCGGCCAAACAAAACGAATGATTCTGATAGTCTCTTGAATCCCGGGATACCAGTAGGTCATCATCGAAGTAACCAGGATCAGGTCGGGCGGTGGTTGCTGGCGAAGATCCGTTTCAAACCATTGGGGCTTAATACCGTAGCGGGAAAAATAGCGCGGCACATCTTCCAACCCGGTCGGCTTTGGCAGCCGGGTTTTTAAATAGGGCCCACGTCCGTGCCTTGCTGCCGGGTTGGTTTTGGGAGCGTTGTGATGAAATCGGTCCAGGCAATCCAGATAAGATACTGAAATCCCATGATCCCTCAGAAGAGATGCGATCAAAAGCAGGCCCATGGGTTTGGCCCAGAAATCATAGGCCGCAAAGTCGTGAATCCAGGGATTGATCAAAAGAATATGGGGGCGGTCACCGGGCATAGGTCAATACTAGTCCGTGAATATGCAAGGTAAACTGATAATATTACCCTGGTTAAGTTGAAAAACGGTTGGGATGTATCGGTTGGTAGCAACCGCTATTAAGGATTAACATCTAACGAGCCGGATTTGGAAGAAAAAAATATAGCTTTACAAGAAAATCATGATTATCTTCTGGTAAATCGGGTCGCTTTTTCAAAGGCTCACCCTTAAAAATAATTGGTGACGGATCAAATGACGACCGAGGTTGGGTATTTGGTACCAGATCCGGGGAGAGAATAATAATGAGTGAAGATCTATTCTTAAAAGATTCCAGGGTCAAGGACCCGTATGTTGATCGCCGCTCGGGAGAAGAACGGCGCCAGGCCTATGATTCGGATTATTTTGAAAACCAGGGCCTGGAAAGAAGAAAAGAAAAAGACCGCAGGCTGCAGGACGAGCGCAGAGACCGTTGTGTTCGAGTCAGCAAATGGTCCAGCGTCTGCCCGGATTAAATTTTTGGAATCTTATAAAATAGCAAGTCTTTATTGATATCCTCTATGGTGGCACAGCCGCAAAGTCGCATGGTCAGTTCAAAATCTTTGCGCAGGATATCGAGAACCCGCTTGGCCCCCTGTTCGCCATCCACGGCCAGACCCCAGATAATCGGTCGTCCGACGCCGACCGCCTTCGCTCCCAGGGCAATGGCGGTGCAGCCGGATGACACAGCGCGGTCCACCAGTGAAAGCGTTGCTTCCCGATCCTTGTAGACGTAAAGCTGAAACCAGACCGGGCCGGTTGCCTCCGGCATTACCTCTTCGATTGAGCTGGTGGACAATGTGCTCAGCATCATAATGGTACCGGCCTGCCCGGCTGCCCGGGCGGTTGCCACTTCACCCTCGGGATGGGCCATGCGGTGGAAAGCCGTGGGGGCAACCAATATGGGCATTGATACGGTTTGCCCCAGCACGGTGGTGGTTAAATCCCGTTTGCTGGTATCTATCAGAACTTTGGGTTTGAGCTGAATGCGCTCATAGGCGGCGTGGTTATCGTGCAGGGTTATTTCGTCATTGGCACCACTGCGATAGTAATCATAGGCCGTCTTGGGCAATTTTTCTCGGGCCTCAGCTTCATAGTCGAAAACATTGACAAGATCTCTTTTATCCATAGTATTCATCCCCCGGAGTTTCTATATCTGAAGGAAAGTAAACCATCGATGTTTTTTTCAGCTCTTTGCGACTGAAAAGCAGGGTGTAGTTTTCAACCGATGCTGCTTCAGCCATACTTTGAGCAGTTTTCCGGCAGGCTGCTTCATCACTGGCATGGATCATGGTGTAAAGATTATAGGGCCACCGGTTGGTCGGATTTCGCCGATAGCAGTGGGATACTTCACGGAAAGACGCCATTTTGTTGCCGACTTCATCGATGCGATCTTCATCAACCTGCCAGGCAGCCATGGCATTGGCGGTAAAACCGGTCTTCTGGTGACGCAGGGTAGCGCCATAGCGCCTGATAATCCCCCGGTCACACAGGCTTTGAAGGGCTTCAAGCAGGTCTTTTTCGGACACCCCCAGGTTGTTGGCAATTTCCAAATAGGGCTTGGCAGTTACTGCTATATCTTCCTGAAGGGACGCAATAATTCTTTTTTCGAGGTTCGTCAGCATGGGATTTATCAACGTATCGTGTTTGATTAATTAGTGCGCGGCTAATTATGCTCCAATTGCAGAAACCATCAAATGCCTAAATTGCACTAAAATGCCTAAAGTGCCTAAAATTGTGGAGTCGCTGCGCTCCATCATTTTTATAAAATCGATAGCATGCCTCAATTTTAGGCATTTTTAGGGTAACTGGAATTCTACCCTAATGGCTATTGCCACAAAATGCATAAAGAACTGACAATTAAATTCTATTAATTGTTGACCACACCGGCCTGAAAAACTTGCCCGGCAAGATCAAAAGCCGTGCCCGCCCATAGCAGGATGGGAATCCCCTCTTCATCGGCTTTTTCAACCGTTTCCTGATCCGGCTCCTGGCCGCCACATAGCACGATTGCCGCCATCTCGCGCAAAACAGCTACGGCGACTATATTCTGGTGCGTCTGAACGGTCAGCCAGATACAACCGATAGGGGCGTTGCCCATGACATCGCTTAGCAGGTCCCCGCAATAACCGCCCTGAATTTGGTGGTCAAGGCCTTTTTGACCCGCAGCCACATTCAAGCTAAATTGATCGACCAGTTCTTTGACATTCACGTCACACCTTCCCTTTGCCAAATGTTAATAAAAGTGATTAGAAACTGTTTTTTTGCACAACTCGGATTTTCAATAATTTTTATGCAAGACTCGGATAATAAAACCTATAATAGGCAAGATTGAAATTCAAGGTCTAATTCAAATGAAGCCGAAATTCCCCCTCCTTGCCAAGAGAATTGATTTTTAATTATCTTTTGGTTATAGTGGCTTAAAAGTTCAGGCCGTTTTCGGGATCTACCCAAGAACCACATTTTCTGAGTGTGATCTCGGAATAAGCCAAAAAACTATCCCAAAATCCTATTCTTAAAACGGCTTTTAGTTCCTTTACAGTTATTTTAATATGATTTTAAATGAATCAGATGATGCCCGATAAAAAAAGTCGCCCTGACCATAAGCTGGATTTAGTACCCGGTATTCCCGGATTGGATTTTGATTACATAATCAACCATCTTCCCTGCTATATTTCGATCCAGGATCGTAACCTTAACATTCTCTTTGTCAATGAAAATTTTAAGCAGGATTTTGGTGACGGCACCGGCCAGCTTTGCCATACCGTTTACAAGGGCTCCCCGGATATTTGTTTCAATTGCCCGGTTCGCAAAACTTTTCAGGACAAACGCGTTCATATTACCGAAGAGACGGTTCAATTGTCCAATGGAAAAATCTGCCAGATTTTCATCCAGGCATCCCCCATCTTGGACGAGAACGGCGACGTGACGGCGGTCATCGAATTGGCCACCAACATTACCCGGGTAAAAGTCGATCGCAAAGAGCTGATGACCCTGGGTCAATCCATAGCGCTGCTATCCCATGGAATCAAAAACATCCTCGAAGGTCTGCAGGGCGGGGCCTACGTTGTGGACGAGGCTTTTAAAGAGGGCGATATGGAACTTGCCCAAAAGGGCTGGAATATCGTTAATAAAAATATTTTCGAAATTACTGATGTTGTCAAAAACATCCTTTATTCCTCTAAAAACCGTCCCCTGAAATACGAGACCACGTCTCCCGAACAACTGGTCAAGGATTCATTCGCCCTGTTTAAAGAAAAAGCTGCCGGTTTGCGGATCCGACTTAGAGAGCAAATCAATCCGCATTTGCCCGAGATTAAGGTGGATACCGCCAGCGTGCGCCAAATGTTAGATAATCTGATCTGGAATGGGCTGCAGGCCTGTCTCAATGATAAACAGAAAAAAAATCATTTCGTCAGTATCAAAACAGATTTTTATGATGACGATCATTTTTTTTTGGAAGTAGCTGATAACGGCGTCGGGATGGATCAGGGCACCCAACGAAATATTTTTGAGGAATTTTATTCAACCAAAGGAAGCGGGGGAACCGGACTTGGCCTGGCGGTGGTAGAGAAAGTGGTTAACAAACACGGCGGTCGGATTGAGGTGGACTCGGCTCCGGGAAAGGGAAGCCGGTTTACCATGATTTTTCGATTAAAATGATCGTCAGCACTGCGCCGGCATGATTTTGCAACGGTTATATTGGCGGGCGCTAAAACTTGCAGGCAACCACCCGCAGCTGAGTTCACTTTTTAACTTGACGAAACGATGTAAATAATTCATACCATAGCAGTCGGATATAGAAAAACTATATCGGATGCTGTCAATCGGATCGTCACCTATCTTTAAGAAAACAGGGAGCAAATCATGGAAAAAAGTCTTAAGATTGTTATGGTCGATGATAACACCGATTATCTTTTTACCATGGAGACGTTTCTCAGCAGAAACGGATTTGGAGTCAAGACATCCGATGACGTCCAAAAAGGAATGGAATTGATCCGCAGCGAGCGTCCCGACGTGATCCTGCTGGATGTGATGATGGAGACGCTTTTTTCCGGTTTTGAACTTTGCAAACAATTGCGGATGGATGAAGACCTGAAGGATATTCCCATCATCGGCATCTCCGGTATGGGAGATGAATTGGGAATCGATTACAAGCAATGGCCGGACTATGATTATTTTAAACCGGACGCCTTCCTTGATAAACCGGTTGACAAGCAAAAACTGTTGCGCTTGATTCCGGAAACAATAGAAAAGTCAAAAAAACAAAAAAAACGTCCAAAGTGGAAGGAAAAAATGGACAAAGAGTGGGCCGAAAAAGCCTCTCACAATCGCTGACACGGTGCAGGCAGATGTGTGATCGGGTCTCAACCCGATTCATAGCAATGACTATCAACCGTTTAGGTATAACTCCGTTGACTTGCCCCGCCTTGTTGAATGTGAGCTGGATCGCCGTTGACACTGTAAGGCCCAAAAACGCCCAGCCTGGCGTTAATCCGCCTCCGCAGATTTGTTAAACGTTATTGGTATTCTGGGATCCCGTCATTCTCTAATTCTATGGTGTGTTAGATATAAAAATAGATTTCATTCCTTTCAAACTATTTACCGGTAACGAATAAAAGATAACTCCCAATTTTGTTTCGCAACTGGGACTTCAGGACACGCTTTCTCACATCAAATCGGATGGAGATTGTCAACCAATGTTCAACTTCCTGTTTTTTACCGCTCTGATCATTTTTCTCTTTGGTCTCTTCTATAAGATATCCAGATGGTTTACCCAAAAATTTGGTGAGGTTGGACAAAATTTTACCGCCCTGCAAAGGGTCGCCTCGGCTGCAAAAGGCATTGTCCGGGTCCTGTTCAGCCCCAAAATTCTCTTGGTGCTAAAAACATTGCTGGTGAATGTGCTGCTGCAGGCCAGGGTTTTCAAAGAGGACATTCCGCGCTGGTTGGCGCACATGCTTATTTTTTATGGGTTTATGCTGCTGGTGTTGATGCACGCCCTGGATTCAGAAATCACCGAACCTTTGTTTACCGATTATTACCCAACGGTAAATCCCTTCTTTTTGTTAAGAGACCTTTTCGGCGCCATGGTGCTGGTCGGTGTGGGAATGGCGATTTTTCGCCGGTATCTTTCAAAACCGCGGCGGCTGAGAACCGGTCCACGGGATCACTATGCCATCATTATCCTGGCGGTCATTGTGCTTTCCGGGATCGGGCTGTTAGGGCTAAAAATTACGTCCTACAGCGAATTTATGATTATGGTGGAAGATTATGCCGGATTGGATGATGAAGAGGAAATTCAGGCATTGGAAGCTGTCTGGGTAAACGATTTCGGAGTCGTCTCACCGAATATCCAACCGCCTTTTGATGAAGACCTTCTGTCTGCCGGTCGGGAAGTGCACGTGTCCAGCTGCCGGGATTGCCATGTGCCAGCCCAATGGGCCTTTAGCGGGTATGCCGCGGCCAAGATCCTTAAGCCCGTGGCTATCTGGCTGGATCAGATCGGCGCTGTCACCATCCTCTGGTATATCCATTTCATGGCCTGTTTTGCCGGGCTTGCCTATCTTCCGTTCAGCAAGATGTTTCATATCATTAGCACGCCGCTTAGTTTAATCGCCAACCAGGTCATGGAGCCCGGGCACTCTGCCCCGGCCAACGTTTTGACGCGCCAGATCATGGAACTGGATGCCTGCACCCACTGCGGCAGCTGCAGTCTTAATTGTTCGGCCGCCATGATTTACGAGGCCGTCGGCAACCAAAATATTTTGCCGTCCGAAAAAATGGCCTGCCTGAAAAAAATGGTTGCCGGCAGGCAGCTGGATTCCGGGCAGGTCAAGGCCATCGCAGAAGGCGTCTATTTGTGCACCAATTGCGACCGCTGCACGGTTCACTGTCCCTCCGGGATCCGGCTAAAAGAACTGTGGTACGCGGTCCGGGAAGAGCTGATCGCCAGCGGACCGCCGCTCTCGTCGGTATTGACACCTTTTTCTTTTGCCAGGGGCTTGGTGCTTCGGCCAACGCTGAAGGCCGCTGATTACGATTTACCCCTTGCCAGAGCCCGGCAGGCGGTTGCGGGTCACTTTGCTGATCTGATGAAACCGGATGATGCCATTTCCCTGAATGAAAATCCGTCACAGGCCCGCCGACCGGTGTTGAAGGACAACACCTTTGCCCACTGTTTCAGTTGCCAGAGTTGCACAGCAGTGTGTCCGGTGGTCGCCAACTATGAACGGCCGGAAGAATATTTGGGTCTATTGCCCCACCAGATCATGTGCTGTCTGGGGCTGGGATTAACCGCCATGGCCGGGGGTGCCAAAATGATCTGGGATTGCCTGACCTGTTACCAGTGCCAGGAAAATTGTCCCCAGCAGGTGGAGGTATGTGATCTCCTGTATGATTTAAAAAATATCGTTGTGCAAAAAGAGGTTAGGACCGTTCAGGGATCAGCGTCACCGTTGGCCTCCAATGAGGCTGTTTGATATTCGATATTCTGCCGTTTGCTGTCTAACCTGGTCCCATGTCCAATAAGGAATAACACATAACGTATAGATGATTGTCACTTTAATCACAAAATATTGAATCAACCTCAATGTTGGATTGCTACTATGAAATTCGCTCTATTCGAGGGTTGCAACATCCCGGCCCGGGTAAACCAATATGCCGATGCCACCCGGGCGGTGTTCAATAAACTGGACATTGAGCTGGTTGAATTGAGCCAATTCAACTGCTGCGGCTATCCGGTTAGAAGTATTGATCAGCGTGCCTTTATTTTATCGGCTGCAAGAAACCTGGCGCTGGCCGAGGCCGCCGGCCTGGAGTTAATGGCGATGTGCAAATGCTGTTACGGTTCGCTAAAAAAGGCCGAGTATGCCTTGAATTCTGATCAAGACTTAAAAATGGACATAAACGAGATTCTGTTCAAAGAAAAACTGCATTATGGAGGCCATGTCCGGATCAGCCATTTGCTGACCCTGTTGCACGGGGACGTGGGCCTGGAGGCGTTGAAGCCCTTGATTTTAAAAACCTACAATGGCCTGCAAATTGCGGTCAGCTACGGATGCCACGCATTGCGTCCGAGCAAGATCACCGGTTTTGACGATCCGGTGGCACCGACCCTTTTTGATGAACTGGTGGAAATTACCGGCGCGTACAGTGTTGGCTGGTCCCGCAAACTGGATTGCTGCGGAGCGCCTTTGACCGGTATCAATGATAGCCTGGCCATGGATATGGCCTTAAATAAGATCAACAGCGCCCGGGAAGCCGGCGCGCATTTCTTGTGTACCGCCTGCCCCTATACCCATCTGCAGTTTGATTGGGTGCAAAGCCGAATGGCGGGCAGCTCCGGAGCCTGGGAGCCCCTGGCGGCGATTCTGTATCCCCAGCTGCTCGGATTGAGCATGGGGATCGATGAACAGATCCTGGGGCTTTCTGAAAATCGGCTGGGACTTGCCGATATTTCCTCATATTTAATGGCGGAGTGATTATGGCAACATCAAAAATCGGATCTGTTATGGTGGTCGGCGGCGGCATTACCGGAATGCAGGCAGCGCTGGACCTTGCCGATTCCGGGTACTACGTCTACCTCGTGGAAGAATCAAGCTCGATCGGGGGGATGATGTCGCAGCTGGATAAAACCTTTCCCACCAATGATTGCGCGATGTGAATTATTTCTCCCAAGCTGGTCGAGGTCGGCCGGCATATCAATATTGACCTACTCACACTCGCCGAAGTCAAAAGCCTCAGCGGCGAAGAGGGCAACTTTAAGGTTAATCTGGTCCAACGCCCCCGCTACGTGGACATGGAAAAATGTATTGCCTGCGGCGCCTGTGCCGAAAAATGCCCCCGGAAAGTGGCCAATGCCTATGACGGGGGGTTAAGCAAACGCAAGGCTGTTTATGTGCAATATGCTCAGGCTGTTCCACTGAAATACTGCATCGACCCCTCCCAATGCATTTATCTGATTCGGGGCAAATGCCGGGGCTGTGAAAAATTTTGTCCCACCAACGCCATCAACTTTGATGACCAGGAAAAAGAATCTTCATTAAATGTCGGTGCCGTGATTTTGGCATCAGGCAACGGGTCCTTTGACCCTCGTACGCAAGACACTCACGGGTATGCTAACTCCGAGAATATTGTAACCAGTTTGGAATTTGAAAGAATACTTTCCGCCTCCGGACCTTACGGCGGACACGTGCTGCGGCCCTCAGATAAAACCGAACCGCACAAAATAGCCTGGCTGCAGTGCGTGGGCTCCCGCGATAATCATATCGGGGCCAACGGGTACTGTTCCGGAGTCTGTTGCACCTATGCCATCAAGGAAGCTATTCTGGCCAAGGAGCATAGCAAAAACGGTTTAGACGCAGCCATTTTTTATATTGATGTTCGAACCTTCGGAAAGGATTTTGAGCGCTATTACAACCGCGCCAAAGAGGATCTGGGGGTTCGATTTGTCAAATCGCGAATCTCGCAGGTTGAACCCCGGGGTACAAATGGAAGACACCTCATCCGCTATGTCGACGAGCAGGGCAAGAGCGTCGGAGAAGAATTTGACATCGTTGTCCTTTCGGTGGGGATAGGCGTCCGTGACAGCGCAGCGGCGCTGGCAAAAAAACTGAACGTTGAACTCAATACCTATCAATATGCCAGGACCAGCGGGTTGGATCCAGTCAAAACCTCACGGGCGGGCATTTATGTCTGCGGTACTTTTCAGGCCCCCAAAGACATTCCGTCTTCGGTAATTGATGCCAGTGCGGCGGCCGGGATGGCCGGAAGCATACTGCATGATGTGCGCGGGACACTTACAAAAGCAAAAGCAGCGGTGGAAGAGATCAACGTTCTTGGAGAGCCACCACGGATCGGGGTTTTTGTCTGCTGCTGCGGTACCAATATTGCCGGGTTTGTGGATGTCCCGCAAGTCGTTGCGTATGCCAGAACGCTGCCGTTTGTCGTGTATGCCGAAAAAAACCTTTTCAGCTGCTCCCAGGATACCCAGGGCCAGATTACCGAAATCATCCGGGACCAGAAGCTGAATCGCGTGGTGGTTTCGGCCTGCACACCCAAAACCCATGAAGGGCTGTTTCAGGAAACGTTAATCAATGCCGGGTTGAATAAATATCTATTCGAGATGACCAACATCCGCAACCAGTGTTCCTGGGTTCACAAGGAAAACATGCAAACGGCCACGGAAAAGGCCAAGGACCTGGTCCGCATGTCAGTTGCCAAGGTTGCCCAGCACGAGCCCCTGGAAGAGCCCATCATGAAGATTCATCAGGCCGTGCTGGTGATTGGAGGGGGTGTTGCCGGCATGACCTCAGCCCGGTTGCTCTCGCAGCAGGGTTACACAACCTATCTGGTTGAAAAGACCGGCCGCCTCGGCGGTCAGGCGTTATTTTTAAATCAAACCTGGCAGGGGGAAAATGTCGGCCGGTTTTCGGACGGTCTCATCGGTGAGGTGCAAACCGACAAAAGCATCAAGGTATATTTGAATGCCGCAATTCAAGAGGTTGAGGGGTTTGTCGGCAATTTCAAAACCACGGTTCAGACAGACAGCGAAACAACCGTCCTGGAACATGGTATTACGATCATAGCGTGCGGTGCGTCGGAGTTTAAGCCTGACAATTATCTCTATGGTCAGGATGATCGGGTGCTTACCGGCCTGGAACTCCAGCTGAAATTAAAAGAGACCGCGTCATTCGAAGCCTGCCGCACAGCCGTTTTCGTTCAGTGCGTCGGATCGCGCATGGAGCAGCGACCCTATTGTTCCAAAGTGTGCTGCACCCGCTCGATTAAAAGCGCCCTGGAGCTAAAAGCGCTGAACCCTGACATGGAACTTTTTATATTGTACCGGGATCTTCGATCTTACGGCCTGCGCGAAGATCTTTACCGGGAAGCCCGGGAAAAAGGGATCAAATTTATCCGCTACCATAACGAGAGCGGAATCGCCGTTGAGCGGGATGAAAACGGCTTGCGCCTGCGGTTTCGGGACCGGGTACTTCGCAGGCGGATGCAGATCCACAGTGATCTTTTGGTTCTCGCCAGCGCCATGGTACCGGAAAAAAATAATCCATTGGCGCGGCTGTACAAAGTGTCCCAAAACGAGGATGGTTTTTTTGCCGAAGCGCACGTCAAACTGCGACCCAATGATTTCGCCACCGACGGTGTTTTCGTCTGCGGCCTTGCCCATGCGCCCAAAGCGCTGGATGAATCGATCGCCCAGGCCCAGGCCGCCGCCTCCAGGGCAGTGACGGTTTTATCCGCCTTGCAAATTGCCGTCAGCGGGACCGTTGCCCAGGTTGATCCAGGCTTTTGCAGTCAATGCGGTGTGTGCGTGTCACTGTGTCCCTACTCAGCCCCCAGATTTAATGAGAAAACCGGCAAAGCTGAGATCCAGGCAACACTGTGCAAGGGCTGCGGACTTTGCGCGGCCTCATGCCGATCCGGGGCCGTTCATCTTAAAGGCTTCGATACAGCCCAGATCATGGCCATGATTAGCTCGTGTATGTTTGAAGAAACCTCTGGAATGTCGAATGACGAATGAAGAATTAAGGCATTCTGTCCATTTTTATTGTTTGTGATTTAAGAAGTCCGAAACCCGTTTGATCGTCATTCCGGCGAAAGCCGGAATCCAGTTGTAAAATAATCATGGACTCCGGCTTTCGTCGGAGTGAGCAATGGGGAATTTTCGCGATTTGTATTTAAAACTAATCTGTTTAGGGAGTTATAACAAGACTAATAACAAATATAAGATCTATAAGAATGACAGAGCGAAGCGATTCCACCATTATTCATTCGACATTCGCCATTCGTCATTCATAGGAGCGACGATGAAGTCTTTTACCGATTTAATTCAAGACGTCCAGAAACCCGGGCTGTGCCATCGCTGCGGCGGCTGTGTGACTTTTTGCTCGGCCGTCAATTTCGGGGCCCTGGAGTTGGATTCTGAAGGCAAACCCCGATATGCCGATGAGGATAAATGCATCGAGTGCGGGCTGTGCTATACAATTTGTCCGGAAATCGACGAGCTCGATGATGAAACCAGGCAAAAGCTGGGGTGGCGCGCACCCATCGGAGGGGTTATTGAAACTGCCATCGCACGCGCCTCGGATCGGTCCATTCGCAAAAAAGCGACCGACGGCGGTGTTGTCACGGCGTTGCTCATACATTTGTTCAAATCCGGCCGGATCGACGGCGCCATTGTAACCAAACAGACCGGACCATTTCGCCGTGAACCGTTTCTGGCAGAGTCCGAGGCCGATATTCGTGATGCCGCCGGCTTTTTCTTTGATACTTCCCATGGCATGAAGCGCTTCAGCGATTATTATCTGACCTATTCCCAGTTTAGAGAATTCAATCCCCTGATTCAGAGGGGTTTGCAGCGGGTGGCCTTTGTCGGCACACCCTGTCAGATTCGGGCGGTGCGAAGAATGCAGATCCTCAGTATCATCCCTGCGGATGCGATTAAATTCTGTCTGGGCCTTTTCTGTTCGGGCAATTTTGTGTTTGGTGATCAGCAGCGGGATAAAATTGCCAAAATCGGTGGGTTTCAGTGGCAGGATGTCAAAAAAGTAAATATCAAAGAGGATCTGATCGTTCATCTAAACAGCGGTGACATCAAAACCATCATGCTGGATGAGCTTGAGTTCATGAAGCGGTTCGCCTGTTATTTCTGTCCGGACTATTCCGCTGAGTATGCCGATCTTTCCTTCGGTGGAATCGGGTCCGAAGAAGGCTGGACGACCGTCATCACACGCACCCCGATCGGGAGAGCTATCATGGCGGATGCCCGATCAAAGGCCATCGAGTTCAACCGACAGGATAATTGTCAAGCTCATAATTCTCAAGCATTAAAAAAAGTTAAGACCTGGTCAGCCATGAAAAAGAATGCCGCGCTGAAAAACAGAAAGACCCTTGGACATAAATTTCCGGACATAAAGCAGGATGCGTAAATTGCTCTCTGCAGCCTGCGCTGCTAAATACTGCACAGCCACTGAGCCATTTCGCAAACGATTAAGATTTCAGGACTTGGCCCAAATTACCGGCTAATCTCCGTCCTCAACCCGATCTCCTTGCGGAATTTTTTCATCCGGCGCCCAGGTGTCAAAAGAGCTGGGCGTAATGCTGTCGCCCCGGCGAACCCATTCGTAAACCCATACAATGCGGGTATTGCATTCCCATACTTTTTTGCCGAGCCTATGCTGCCGTTTCTGCAGGGCCGTTTCGGCGGTCTTGCGGGTCTTATGGACAGAGATCACCTTTTTTTCGCGGTTGGAGGGATCGAATTCGTCGAAAATTAGTGCATACATGATTACACCTCCATTATTGTAATACAAATCCGGCCATGGCGGGACTCCGCACCCGGATGCAAATTCAACGCCAAGCATGCTGATCTTCTCTTGACTTTTTGTTCTGGGCCCGCAATGGCAAGCCACCGGCTCAGCCGGTGGTCGTTGACTCCGGCGGTATCTTGGGAATCTTTACACTGAATAAAGATCCCTGTCCCGGGGTTGATTTGACATCAATTTCTCCGCCATGTTGTGCAACGATCTTATGGGCGATAAATAGCCCCAGACCCGTTCCTTTGTTCCCTTTGGAAGAAAAAAGAGGTGTAAATAATTTTTTCTGGACCTCCTCATCCATACCGATGCCGGTGTCCGATATATCAAAATGAATATAATCTTTTTGAAGTTTGACACCAAACCCAATTTTGTGGGACTTTTTAGATTCATCTTTGAGGCATGCATCCATGGCATTTTCTAAAATATTGATCAGGGCCGAATGAACGTAGCCGGCGTCAATTTGAAGATTTCCAATGTTGGCGTTAAAATTTTTTTCAAACTCAATCCCCTGACCTTTTATTTTGGGTTCGACAACCGCGGCCACCTCACGGGCAAATTCCAGGGTATCCACCCGTTCCCAGTTCAGGTCTCTTTCCTTAGCATAAAATAAGATATCCTCAATCATTTTGCGGATACGTCCCACCATCAGTTTTACAATTTCCCAGCCTTCTGTAATCCGCTCCTGGTTACCCTTTGAAAAACCTGAATCCAGCAGATACATTCCGCTATCTAAACCGGTCAGCAGACCCTTGATCCCGTGAGAAATAGATCCCATCATTAAGCCCAATGATGATAAGTGGCTTTGCAACTCCGTTTTCTCCCGGATAAGCCTTTCAAGGTTTTCAGTATACTCCTTTAATTTTTGTTTCATTAAAATCTGTTCATGAACTTTTTTCAGGGCCACTTCGAGGACATCGATATTGATCGGTTTGGTAATAAAATCTGCTGCTGCATACTTGAGACTCATGATGGCCAGGTCCATAGCGCCATGACCGGTTGCCATGATAACTTCGGCGTCGGGGTTTTCCTGCTTAATCCTGCGTAGCAACTCGATGCCGTCCATACCCGGCATTTTGATATCGGTCAGTACCATAGGGGGCGATACGGCCTTAAAAATCCGCAAGGCTTCTTCGCCATTTTCGGCCGTGTGCACCTGATAGCCCATATCGGTCAAAGCGATCGCGATAACATCGCGGACATCTTCTTCATCGTCTACTATCAGAATTTTATTTTCCATCTTTTTTTTCCGGGATAGGAAATGTAAGGACAAAGCAAGCGCCCTGGTCTGCCCCGGAAACGGCCCGAATGGTTCCGCCAAATTCTTTTACAATTCCGTAACTGATGGAAAGCCCGAGTCCGGTGCCATTTCCCACTTCTTTGGTGGTAAAAAAGGGTTCGAATATCTTGTTTGAAATATAATCCGGAATTCCTATTCCCGTATCCTCAACTTCAACAATAACATTTTTTTTATCGGCTCTGGTTTTAATTCGAATCCGTTTATCAGATCCGGCGCGCTCCTCTGCCCCCCACTTTTCTTCAATGGCATCTCTGGCATTAATTAGAAGATTGATAAATACCTGCTCCAAACGGCCGGGGTCTCCCGATATCAGGGGTAGATCATCAACTAAATCCCAGATTAGGTCTATTCTCCTGAGTTTCAATTGCTGACTGAATATTTCAAAGGCCTTTTCCAACACGTCGTTTACCTGAATTCGTCCCACTGCCAGATCAGACTTGCGGGCAAATTGACGCATGTGATTGATAATTCTGGTAGCGCGATCGACATTTCTATCGATCTTGGTCAACAGATTTTGAAGGATTTCGTCCTTGATCTTTTGTTTCGCAGCCATTTTTTTCATACAAAAGCTGCTGGCAGTTTTCATGACTGAAAGGGGTTGGTTGAGTTCATGAGCAATTCCGGTCGCCATCTCTCCCAGGGTCGCCATTTTACTGGCCTGAATTAACTGCTGTTCGGTTTCGAGCCTTTTGGTAATATCACTGGTGGTTATCAGAAGCACTTTGCGGCCCGGATATTCTGACGGTGAGATTCTAATATTCACATAAAGATGTGAACCCTTATAATTTAATTGTTTGGCCTGGGTGATCTCCGCAGATGTCTTTATGATGCCTGCGTATCGCTCCCGTTCTTCCTCTGGAAACAACTCTAAAAATGGGGTGTTCTTGATGTCGTTTTTCCCAAAACCATAGACAGCTTCGACACTATCATTGCAGTCGATGATTGCGAGCGTATCGATATCCAGCACAAAAACCGGATTCGGAATATTGTTGAAGATTTCGTGGTATTTTTTTTCGGACTTCTCCAGCTTTTCTTCCAGCTGTTTGCGCTGGGTGATATCAAGGCTCATCTCGATAGCCGCCACAATATCTCCCCTGGCATTTTTGATGGGAGACGTCCGCAATATCCAGTGGACCGGGGTTCCGTCCCGGTTGACCGCGGTCTCCTCACCAAAATGGGCTTGGCCGTCCTCAAAGGTGCGTTCAACCGGACAATTGATACATTTCTCATGGCCGCCCTTATAGGCATGATAGCAATGATCGCCGGGTTGAGGATCAAACCGCTTGGCGAATTCGTGATTATACCGCAGGAGCCTGTAATTCCTGTCCTGCACGGTAATCAAACAGGGGGCTCGATCGAAAAGGGTTTGATATTCATCCCGCTGCTGATTCAACTCTGCTTGTTTCTCAGCGATTCTTTCACTCATCTGGTTGATGGCATGCGCAAGCTCACCCATTTCATCGTCCTGGTCAATATCTACCTTGCCGGGATACGTTCCTTTTGCAATGCGACGGGTTCCATCGATGAGTTGGCGAATCGGGCGGTTGACAAACCGCAATTGGAAAAGAAAAATGATGGCGGATGTCAAAAGGAATATTGCACCTGCCAGCCCGACCGCTCCTTTTTCGGCCATAAAGATTTCTTTATCCGTAGCTTCCAGAGAAACAACCACATCGAGGGCTCCGAGAATCTTTTTGTCCTGCGGGTGGATATGACAGGCATCGGTGGAACACCCAGGTTCATTGCAAATGGGGCTGATAATTCCCAGCAACCGATAGCCATGCGGAGAAGCAACAATGCGGGTTCGTTGGTCCAGACCCAGCTGCAAATTGCGGTGGGTCCGTCCGATGGCAGATATAACAAGCTTCAGCTTTAATATTGGTTGTGGTTTCAACTTCCGCCGGACGGTTGGAAAACTTTGATTTCCCCTTCTTTATTATAAATACGGATGGTTTCGATCTCTTTCTGTCTGCCGATATTATTGATGATCTGGTTGATATCATCGCGCGAGTTCAGCATCATGGCATAATGGGCGCCGAGTTTGATGGTATTGGTTAACCGATCGGTTCCCGCGACAATATTTTCCATGAGCTTTTTTTCTTGATAATTGATATTAAAGTAAGCCCAGGTTGAAATCGTAATAAGCAGGGTCATGCCGACAGTTAAAATGAGCTTGGTAGCCAGCCTGCGTCGAATATTTTTAATAAGGTTGAGCATTTTTCATATTTTTAAAGATGTTCATCCAATGGCCGCATCAATCGTCTCAAACATTTGCTGTTCCTGAAATCCCTCCAAAACGGATGCGCTGTTGGGACAGACTGCCGCACAGGAACCGCACCCCTGGCACATTGCCGGATTTACCAGTACGTTTTCATGATCAAGATCCAGCGTGCGAGCACCGTATGGACACGCATCAATGCATCGTTCACACAGACTGCACAGACTGTGGCGGACGGTGGCCACCACTTTTCCCGATCGCAAGCGTTCACGGGAAAGTATTCTCAAGGCTCTTGCGGCGGCAGCCTCGGCGGTGGCAATCGCTTCCGGTATGTTACGGGGAGAATGGGCCAGACCGCAGGCAAAAACACCCTCCTTCAGTGAGTCAACCGGACGCCACTTGGATTCAGCCTCCTGGAAAAAGCCGTCCTGATCAAGTGTTGCGCCAAACATTTCCGACCAAGCCCTGCGGAAGATTTGGAACAACGCCGGTGGCTAAAACCACAAGATCGGCCTTAATCTGAACCTGCTGGCCGATGATCGGCTCCCAAACGGTTACGCTCCAGACGTTGCTGGGTCGGATTGGACCTGGGGTTTCTCGTCAACCTGATACTGGATAAAGATCACACCGGCTTTGCGGGCCCGGGTGTAATAGGCCTCGGTAAATCCGTAGGCCATCATGTCCCGATAGAGAATGTATACGGAAAGCTCGGGATTTTTTTCCTTGAGATCCAGGGCATGTTTAAGCGAATTGGCACAACACACCCGACTGCAATAATTGCGCGGTTCCTCGCGGGAGTCCACACATTGAATCATCACCACCGAACTCGAATTGCGCCGGATCGATCTTGCTCGTCAGCCAGCTTTTGCTCTAATTCTTTCTGGGTGATGATGGACTGGATTGGTGCCATATCCATAAGAAGAGGTTACCGCTTCCGTCCCGCCGGAGGCCAAAATAGTCACGCCATGCTCCATGGTTTGTACGGAATGTTGCGGAGCCCTCTAATGTGGTCAAAAAACTTCCTACCTGGCCGACAGAACCGATAACCTGTGACTGGATATGAACGTCAATCCTGGGATGCCTTTCAACCAGGAGACAGGTGTCCGCCATGAATGTCTGGATCGAGTGCCCTTCCAGGGTGCGCTGCAACCAGTTAAGATTTCCTCCCAACTGTTCGGCCTGTTCCACAAGATCCACCTGAAAGCCGTGATCGGCAATGGCCAGGGCCGCCGTCATGCCGGCAATACCGCCACCGATAACCAACGCTTTTTGAATGACCGCAATGGTGGGAATCAGGCTGCGGATCAACCCACTTCAGTTTAGCAATCCCCGTTTCTAAAGCGGAAAGCACATTGCGCAATACTAGCGCTTTAGCCTTTAATTCCCCATTCGACTCGCCTGAGCCGTTCGACCCTGAGCTCACGGCCGAAGGGCTTGTCGCAGGCCCCATTGCCCATTCCGCATTTACATCAACCACTTCCATCAGGGCAGGATCCATACCCACCTGCCGGCTGAGTTCCTGGAGTTTGCGTTGATAAACATAGGGCAGGCAAGCACCAATCAGGAGCCGGTTCGGTTTGTTTGTTTCCACCAGTTCCACCAGTTGCTCCCACCCGACCGCCGTACAGATTTGTTCCAGAAATTCAACCTGTTTCACCAGGGGGTTGGTTTTAAGGTGTTGAACAATTTCTGACGGATCGACCAATTCCTGAAAATTTGCCGCCGCAGGTACAGACGACTGCCAGAATTCCGGGGATCTCACGTGCCGACATCGGATATAGATGGAGCCGGCGGCGGCTCCAACGCCAGGCTGCCCCCATTGGAATGAATCACCCGGGATGCCGATAAGGCCGCCGCCGAGGCCTGGGTCACCGAATCACCGATGTCTTTAAGACCCGCGAATGAACCGCCCAGCAAAATCCCACTGCGGCTGGTTCGCGTCAAGGAAAAGGGGGCAGTGTTTCCAAATCCCCATGGATTCAGCTCCAACCCCAATATTTCGGCCAATTCAGAAGTGCCCCCGGCCGGACGCTGGCCGACGGTGAGCACCACCATGTCAAATGGTGCCTCAATGGGTTTTCCGGAAATATCCACACTGCGGATAATCATATCGCCGGTTTCTTCATCCTGTATGACGGAGTGGACCCGACCCCTTTCGAATCGCACACCATGAACACTTTCGGCTTGTTCCCGGTAGCGTTGAAAGCTTTTGCCAAACGTGCGCATATCCATATAAAAAATGGTCGTTTCCAGATCTTCGGTTGTTTTTTCTTTAGCAACCAGGGCTTCCTTGATGGCATCCATGCAGCAAATGTTGGAGCAAAAGTCGGCATCCATTTGTATATCTCGCGACCCCACGCATTGGATCCAGGCCACTTTATGGACGGGTTTTCCATCCAGCGGACGCACCAACCGTCCCGCAAAGGGCCCGGTGCCACTTAACATGCGTTCAAACTCCAAGCTGGTGACAACGTTTGGATACACCCCGTAGCCAAATATGTTTTTTCCGGAGGCCGGATCATAAAAATCAGTGCCACCGCAAAGCACAATGGCGCCGATTTCTAATTGCCGCCCTTCAGCCGCCGCAAAATTCTGATATATTCTAAGGACCATCGGCACCATGGTTTCCGGATCAAAGGGTTTTATCAGATATTCCAGCGCGCCGATTTTCATGGCTTCAACCGCTGTTTCGACCGTGGCATAGGCCGTCATCATAATCACATTTAGGTCCGGTAGACTCTCTTTGGCCTTTTGAAGGACCTCAACACCATCCATACCCGGCATCTTAATATCCAGCAGCATTAAGTGATAGGTTTGTTTTGTCAGCTGATCCAGTGCTTCTGAGCCGGATGCTGCCATATCGACTGAAAAACCTTCCTCTGCAAGCCATTCCTTGAGGGAATCGCGCACGATGAGTTCGTCATCGACGACTAAAATGTGAAATTCCCCGCGTTCCTGCTCCGGCAGTTGAATGGCCTGGGTTGGACAAACCTCTTCACAGGCACCACAGCGGGTACAGGCGGCAAAATCAATCACATATGGATTGGGGATGGCGTGGGGAACCGGCAGAAAAATGGCCTTACGTCTGGCCAAGCCGGCATTGAAGCCATCCGGGACTTCCACCGGACAGACGTTTACGCATCCGCCGCAACCAGTGCACCGGTCAGCGTCCACCCAGTTCGGATGCTGCGTGAGCATCACCTGAAAGTGACCGGGTTCGCCCGCAGCCGAAGCAATTTCCGTGGAAAGAAGAATTTCGATGTTTTCGTGAAACAGACCTTTGCGAAGACAGTACTGGGAGCTGGCGTCCCGATCGACCAGGGGCAGCATTTTGCACATCCCACAGCGATCGGTGGGAAACTGGTAATCAAGCTGGCTCAAAATTCCTCCCAGGTGGGGAGACCGGTCAATCAAAGTAACGCCATAGCCGAATTCCGCCAGATCCAGTGCGGCCCGGATACCGCCGATACCTGCCCCGACGACCAGAGCTTTGCCGATTTTACGGATCATACGTTCCTCCCCATGGTTCCATGCTTCTATTGAAACCTTGCTTGAAAGAAGTGGAGTTGTTCTTAACTAGAAATGCCTAAATTGCCTGAAATTATGGATGTTAATCATCTTATTCTTTCCAATTGGCAATCAATTCATTCCGAATCCCGTATTCCGACTTCCCCCTTCCGCATTCCCTGCCCGCCACCGTGCCCGCTGGTGCGCGTGGCAGGCGGGTCGTCCGCCTGAGGCGGACTCAGGCGAGGGGGGCGGGCGCGACGGCCGAATTCTGCCCGCGGTCCTCTGTTTATCAAGCACCGTAGACAGCCACCGCCTTTAGATCCTCCCGCAAATATTCCCGTTCATTTTCTCCAAGCACACCCAGTGCCAGGCAGATAACGGTCCACAGATGTACCACCCCATAACCGGCTCCGTAGTGCTCGCTGAGTTCATGAATTTGGGCATGGCAGTTGTGACAACCTGCAATGCAATAGTCTGCTCCGGTAATTTGAATTTGATTGTCTTTCAACCGGCCGAATTCCAGCCGGGCTTCCTTGTATCCGGACTGAAGAAAACCGCCCCCCCACCGCAACAATAATTATTGGAACGGTTGGGATGCATCTCGACAAAATTTTCTTCGCCCACCACGGTTTTGACCACAAAGCGTAGATCCTCGGCAATGGCGTCTCCGTAGCTTTTGCGCACGATTTGACAGGGATCCTGAACTGTGAACTTGATTTTCAGATCCTTGTTCCAGTCGGAATTCACGTTCAGTTTCCCTTCCCGAATCCATTGGGCGTAGTATTCGTAAATGTTTTTGACCTCAAATTTGTGAGAAATGTCGAATTTTTTCAGTCCTGCCAGGACTGAGAAGGTGACATGCCCTCATTCCGTATTAAGAAATATCTTACAGCCCAGATCATCGGCCTGGTTTGCAGTAGTCTGAACGATGTGTTTCCAGGCATCATTGTCGGCCAGGAACATACAATAATTTTCTCCGCCCCAGCCTTTGCTGCCGTACGTCCAGTCAGCTCCGACAAGGTGCAGAATCTTCCACAAAGGAACCATCTCATCCGGTTCGGTTACCGGCTCCCGGGAGTTCTGATTCAAAAAGAAATAGGCACCCTGCTTGTCGATCGGCGCCTGCATTTCCGCGAAATCCGGCTGGGCCTCGCGGTACTCCTCGAGAACATCTTCCACTACGAATGTAAAATCTTCCGGTGATGCCCCCATAGCACTGCAGCTATCATTTCTCAGAGCCATGTCACAGGATCCTAAAATCCCCTTGGGGCGTTCTTCTCTGGGCCAGCTTGTCCGGGCGTGGTAAACCAGCTGGGGGATATCAATTTTCATGGGACACACATAGATGCAGCGCTGGCACATGGTGCACATCCAGGGCCAATCCGATTTTAAAATCTCGTCGTCCATACCGAGGGCGGCCATCCGTAGAAATTTTCTGGGGTCCATACCCGTCGAGGCCGGTGGCCGGGCACCCGGAGGCGCAGGCCCCGCAGGTCAGACAAAGATTCAGATTACCTCCTTCGGGAAGGATCTCCATGACCTTGTCAATGAAACGGCTTTTTTTCTGCCTGCCTAATGTGATCACATCTTGGGGCATTTCTTCCTCCTCAAAGTTTTTTTTCAATTTATTCCTACCACCTCAGCAAATTCGTCCTCACGAAACACTGACAGCGGCGGTTCTTCCTCAAGGTTCCTGCCTGCTTCATAGTCAAAGGCCTTCTGGGTATCCTGTGCAATGGTGCGAAACAGCTCCATGACCGGGATATCATTGGGGCAGGCATTGGAACACTGGCCGCAGCCCACACAGGCCGTGCTCATATGTGCCAAGCGGGTCAGGTGGTAGAAGAGCGTGTCGGTCGGCATTTTAATGATCCCTTTGCGGTTGGCCCACTGCAAATACTGAGACGGATCATGGTTGAATACATCGGTGACAAAAACACACTCCTTACAGTAACAAACCGGACAGGCCACCCGACAGTTGTAGCAGTTGACGCAAGTGGCAAAGTAGGTGGACATTTTTTCCAGACTATCGGTAGCCTCACGAGTCCTGGCAAACATGTCATCGCGGTACTGTGTGCGCTGTTTAATTACGGCGTCAATGGCATCCTGGCGGGCCCGGGGCGCATCGGTTGCCGAAAGATTCATCTGCTTTAGGATATGATCTCCGGCCTCGGTTTGAGACTGAACCAGTAAAGAGTGGCCGATATCCATACCGTATAAGCCGATTAGAATATCAGCATTTTCAGCCACCGGATATTCACAGGCCTTGCAGGCCGGCGCCAGATCAACGCCTTCAGTCTCCGTGCTTTTGCCGCCCAACACGCTCTCATAGAACGCGACCGTCGATTCGGCAGCTTTGTGCGCCACCAGTTGAAAATAATCTTTGTTTTGGAAGGCTCCCAGACAGTCCATTCCAATCAGGATCACTTCGTCCGTGCGCCCCTGTTTAAGTTTTACGAGTTCAACAAAGGCCCTGATCTCGCACGGTCGCAATACCGCCGCAACCTTCGCGCCCATCGGCTTGCGGGTCAGCCGTGCGACAATCTTGGCGGTGTTCATCGGAAAGGCCGGTGCCAGAGGATCAACCCCATCCAGATGACTCGGGTCAGTCACCAGGGTCGGCATGACCATGTCTTTCATCGGAAGATGCTGGGGCACCAGAAGCGATTGGATATCTTCAGTTTCAAGGAGATCCTTAAAAAAGCCCCGCAGAGATCCTAAAATGTCTTTGTCTTTCACATCAATTTTAGCCGTAATTGCCATCAGTATCTCCTTTACTTGCCACTGGTTTCTGGTCGCTGGTTTCTGGTCGCTGGTTACTGGTTACTGGTCACTGGTTACTGTTACTGGTCACTGGTTGCTGGAAAAAAGCGTTTATTGAGTTGATTAAGTTTATTGAGTTCATTGAGTTTATCTGAATAGACCGAATCCTTTCAACTTAATCAACTATTCAACCAATCAACCGAATCACCGAGACGCCATTAACCATTCGTTTTGCCTTTAAATCCGAAATCTGAAATCAAAAATCCGCAATCGAAGAACCCGCACATCAGATCACCATCTTCAGTTTGGCCTGACTGGGCCCCAACGCTTTGATCTGGGCAACCAAATCGCGCATGACCTCGGCAAACTGGATGCCGTCGCTGGCACCGATCCAGGTTAGTCGCAGCCGTTGTTGATCAAAACCGAATTGCGGCAAAATCTCCTTGAGCAGCTTTATCCGCCGCCGGGCCTTATAATTCCCGTTGATATAATGGCAATCACCCGGATGGCACCCGCTGATCAACACCCCGTCAGCCCCTTCCAGAAAGGCTTTGATCACATATTTGGGGATCCACCATACCGCTGCACATCACCCGAATGCTTTTTATATTGGGGGGATATGACAGGCGCGATGTACCCGCCAAATCCGCGGCAGTATACGTACACCAGTTGCAAAAAAAGGCCACAATTGTCGGTTCAAATTCGCTCATCTGATAACTCCTTTCTAACCGGCTAATAAACCATCGATTTCCGCAAAAACCTGATTGTCGGTGAAGTGCCGAACCTTGGCAGCCCCGCTGGGGCAGCGGGCGGAACAACTACCGCAACCCTTACACACGGCTTCGTTTACCTCGCTGACACCTTTGAACTCATTGAACTCGATGGCCGAGTAGGCGCACAGCCCGATACATGCCTGGCAGCCGATACATATGTCCGGGTCGATGGATGAAATCATCGGGGCCACCGCGACCTGTCCGGAGGCGCTAAGGGCCAGCGCCTCGGCGGCGGCTCCCTTGGCCTGCGCCACCGTGTCGGGAATATCCTTGGGTCCCTGGCAGGCTCCGGCCAGAAAAACACCGCTGGTAGGTGTCGACACCGGCTCAAGTTTAGGGTGCTCCTCCTGAAAGAAACCGTCACTTCCAAGGCTGATCCCAAAGATACGCGACACGTCGTTGGCGTCCGGACGGGCCTCCATGGCGGTGCACAGGATCACCATTTCAACCGGAACTTTCACCATTCGGTCCGAGAGCGTATCCTCGGCCATTACCGTCAGCATACCGTCCTTTTCTTCCACCCGGGCAGCCTTGCCGCGAACCATGCGCACGCCCTCGCTCTGGACGCGCTTGTAAAACTCCTCATACCCTTTGCCAAAGCAACGCATGTCGATGTAGAAATTGTAAACTTCGCGTATCGTGTCCGCACTTGTCCTTGAGAAGATGGGCATACTTGAGCGCATACATACAGCAGGTGCGCGAGCAATACTCGTGGTAGTTGATATCGCGGCTGCCGATGCAATGAAGGATCGCCACGCTTTTGGGAGGCTCGCTGAATTTCAAGCGGTCGTTGGGATCCCGCTTAAGGAGCTTGCCGCCCGTCGGTCCGGTGGCGTTGGACAGCCGTTCGAACTCCAGATTGGTGAAGACATTGGCGTACCTGCCATAGCCGTATTGCTGCATCGGTGTCGGATCGAGGGGATCGAAGCCGGTGGCGACAATGATTGAACCCACCTCGATTTCTTCGACCTTATCCGCCATGGCGTGATTGATCGCTTTGGCTTCACAGGCGCTCACGCATAGCTTGCATTCGCAGCATCCACCGCAATCCACACAGCGGGCCGCTTCCTTGCGGGCCGCCTCCTCGGAAAAATTCCGGTCCACCTCATCAAAATTTTTAGCCCGTTGAACGGGATCCAGATGTTCGGATACCACTCTGGGAGTATTTTCGATCTTTTCCGGAATTGCCTGCCAGTCAGTTCCCGGCGGTTCTTCAGCCAGCCAGTTCGGCGGCGTACTGATCCAGGTCCTCACCACTGATAAAGCGGTGCATGGCCGCCACCGCCTTGTGGCCGGCCGCCACGGCTTCGATGACCGTTGCCGGGCCGGTCACGGCATCACCGGCGGCAAATACATCGGGGATGCTGGTTTGAAAGGTGTGGGGGTTTACCGTGAAGGTGTTTCTGGAAGTCAGTTTCAGATCGGGCTCACCTGCGGCCCAGGACACATCGATTTTCTGGCCGATGGCCGGTATCACCGCATCACAGGCAATGACGAATTCAGATCCCTCAACCGGCACCGGTCGCCTTCGCCCGCTGGCATCCGGCGGGCCGAGTTCGGTGCGAATGCATTCAAAACCGGTCACCTTCCCGTCCTGGCTATGGATACTTACCGGAGCCGTCAGGTATGAAAATTCGATCCCTTCCTCCCTGGCGCCTTCTAATTTCTTCAGGATAGGCCGGCATTTCCCGTTCGGACCGCCGGTAAACCACCGTCACCTTCTCGGCCCCGAGACGTTTTGCCACCCGGGCGGCATCTATGGCCACATTCCCGCCGCCGATGACAATGACCTGCTTGCCGGGAACCTCTCCTTTTCCCAGGTTTACCTCTCTTAAAAAACCGACGGCATCGATGACACCTGCGGCCTGGTCTTCTCCCGGAATGTTCATCCGGATGGCGTCATGGGCGCCGATCCCCAAAAATATGGCGGCAAAGCCGTCTTGCCGCAGACCTTCCAGGGACAGGTCTGATCCGAATCGAACGCCGGTTTTGATTTCTATCCCGTGTCTGAGAATATAATTGATTTCATTGTCCAGTACCTCCGGCGGCAGGCGGTAGTCCGGAATCCCGACCCGCAGCATACCGCCCGGTTGATCAAGCGCCTCGAAAATGGTGACCCGGTAACCTTTTAATCGCATGTAATAGGCCACCGTCAGACCGGCGGGCCCTGAACCGATAACCGCTATCTTCTCCGGCCGGTCTTCGATCTCCGGCAAGGGCAGTTCGGAAAGGTCCACCTGGTCCGCTGCAAACCGCTTCAGATCACGGATGGCAACGGCGGAGTCCACCTCGGCGCGGCGGCATTCTTTTTCACAGGGGGCCGGGCAGACGCGTCCGAGGGTTCCGGGCAGGGGTAATTTCTCCATGATGAGATTGAGCGCTTCCCGGTACCTGCCTGATTTGACCAGTGCGACGTAGCCCTGCACATTGGTTCCGGCCGGACAGGTCTGAACACAGGGGGCACGGTCGTACTTGTCGATACAGTAGGTGATGGGTACGGCCTGGGGAAAGGGTCGGTAGATGGCCTTTCTGGTCTTGGTGCCCACGTCCCATTCATTGGGAAACTCGATCGGGCAGACCTTTTCGCACTCGCCGCACCCGGTACAATTATCCTCTACGTAGCGCGACTTGCGGCGGACTTTTACCTTGAAGTTGCCGATAAAGCCGCTGACATCCTCCACCTCGCTGTATGAGAGCAGCTCGATGTTTGCTTCCTGGCCCACGGAGACCATCTTGGGCGTGCCGATGCAGGCCGCACAGTCAAGGGTGGGAAAGGTTTTGTCGTATTGGAGCATGTGTCCGCCGACGGTGGGCTGTCGCTCCACCAGGTAAGCTTTGAACCCGGCCTTGGCAATATCAAGGGCCGCCTGCATGCCGGCGATGCCCCCGCCCACGACCAGGGTGTTGGTGCATACCGGAAACGTGGCCGGTGTCAGGGCATACTGGTGGGTAACCCGCAAGATACCGGCGCCGACCAGAATCTTGGCCTTTTCGGGTGGCCTCGTCTTCATCCTCGGTGACCCACGAAACATGCTCACGCACGCATACCATGTGAAACGCCCGATAGGGATTGAGACCGGCCCGCTGGCAGGCGGCCCGAAAGGTTTTTTCGTGCATGCGCGGGGAACAGGAGGCCACGACCACGCGGGTGAGATGGTGTTCCCGGATATCATTTTCGATCAGTTCCTGCCCGGGATCGGAACACATGAACAGGTAATCACGTGAAATGACCACGTTCGGCAAAGCCGCCACATACTCGGCGACTTCCTGCACCCGAACCCGGTAAGCGATATTGATGCCGCAATGGCAAATATAAAAACCGATTCGTTCAGACATGGCAGACCTCCTGATCAATGCTCAAATCAACGCGTTGCGTCATCTTGACCTCATCTTTCATCATCACCGACTGCAATAGCAATTCAGCCAGGTCCCGGACGACAATTCGATCCTCGACACCGAGTGCCCTGACAGCGTCATTCAGCATGCGGATGCAATAGGGACAGGCTGTGGCAATCACCTCGGCACCGGTGCTGAGCGCTTCTTCGTACGCGCAGCACACCGAAGCGCTGATTCGCGGGGAGCATCGCTCCACGCACCGCCGCCGCCGCCGCCGCAGCACAAACTGTTTTCTCTGTTGCTTGCCATCTCGACCAGTGTAAGCCCCGGAATGCTTTGCAGAACCCGGCGGGGCGCCTCGTAAATGCCGTTGTGACGTCCCAGATAGCAGGGATCGTGATAGGTGACCGTGGCGGGCACTTCCAGGGTCGGTTTTAAGCGGCCCTGCGTGATCAGCCGGTCGAGAAGCTCCGTGTAATGCTCACTGGCAACGGAATCTTTCAACCCGGCATAGTTATTTCTAAAAGTGTTCAGGCAGTGGGGCGAGGTGGTCAATATCTTCTGTACGCCGGCACCGCAAAAACAGCTCGGTATTTTTAAGGGCAAGCTCCGAGAATATTTCACCCGCCCCCAGCTTGTGAGCCGGGTCACCGCAGCAACTCTCTTCAGCACCGAGGGTACCAAAGGCAATGCCGGCATATTCCAGCAATTGGGGCAAGCGCCCGGCCGGCCTTGCGGTTGTCCGGATCATATGCCGTTGTGCAACAGGTGAACAGGCAGTACTCGTGCTCAGGTGTAAACGCCGGCAGGTCCAGGTCTCCGGCCCATTCCAGCCGCTTTGTCGCGAACACCATCCCAGGGATTGCCGTTGGCCTTGCAGGCTGTCAAGCGGCGCTTCGAAGGACTCGGGTATTCTTCCGCCGCTGACATTGAGCCCCCGCACCGCTTTGATGACGTCGATGATCTCGATACCGCGCGGACAGTTCACACCGCACGCATTGCAGGTGACGCAGCTCCAGACGGCCTGATCGACGGACTGCTCGGTGCCGGTTTCCAGGGCAAGCTGCCGCAGGATCCGGCGCGGGCTGTAGGACGATAACCTGGTTCCACGGGCATACGCTCGTGCAGGTGCCGCATTGCAGGCAGCTCATAAAGGTTTCACCGACCTCGGCCATGACATCCTCAACAGCGACCCTGGAGTCCTTTGAGGCCTTCTCCTTGACGGTCGCCAAAAATATGGCCAGCGGCCTGTAGAAAAGATGGGACCATTTTCCAAAGGGGACCTCTATGACCAGCATCGGCACGGCGACTGGCCAGGTGGATGACATACATGACATAGGTTCCCATCGGCCATCCGGCAAGGCGCAGGGCGTGCATCATAATGCCGGTCAGGGTCGTCAGGAAAAGAAGGATCAAAAAAAGCCAGTCGGAAAATTCGGAGTAGCGGTGGATGGATTCCTCTTTTTTCAGCCGGCTGCGGAACATCTCCACTGTAATGACCAGCAGGACACCGGTGGCGTAATAGCCGAAAATACTCGTAAAATGCCAGCTGCTGTCGTCGACCTGGAACCAGCGGATAAAAACAATGACCAGCGTCATCATGGTCATATAGCCGCTCACCAGAATAAAGTGCTTCAGCCAGCGACTGCGGTCCTCCCCGCATTTCCGCCAGCGCTTCTGGGTTACAAAATTGCAGGACAAAGGCTTTGGCTTCTGTGATATAGAGCCAAAACGGCACCTTTGTATCGCTCATGATGAAGCGATACATTCTGAATGCATTTGACAGCAGGAAAGCGGACAGGATGGCGGCCATTACCAAATCGCCGATCTCGATCCATATAACCGGAGCAAAGGAATTGACGGAAACACGATCGGTGACGATCGGCCCGTGGAAAAATGCGAAGAGCACAATGATGCCAAGGGCAACAGCGACCAAGCGCACCGATTTCCCAGGCCTCGGAGAGATAAAACCGCCTGGCGAGCCCGGTCCAGTCGTACTGGGCGGTCAGCCAGCGGCGGGTGGCCATCATTGTCTCGGCCGGCTCGGCCCCCCGGGGGCAGTCCTTATTGCAGTCACCGCAGTAATAGCACAGCCAGGGTTCGGGCGACTTGAGCAACTTGTCCTTCAGCCCCAGCTGAATATAGCGATATATCTTGCGTGGAAACGGATTCGTTCCGCTGGACAGTGGACACGATGCACTGCAGGTGCCACACTGCATGCAGATTTCCATATCCCTGGCGCCGAATTTTGCCAACTCGCGATACAAGTTCGGAATCAACACCGTTACTGTTATTCATCAGTCAAGCCCACTCTCCCTGTTTGTGAAAATATTTACTTAGTTATCATCCTCAGCCAAGGGGCACTCATCGGCCTTCGTCAATGTGCGGACCAGCTTGATGAGTTCCTCGGCCTCCAAAGGTTTCTCTAAATAGGCACCAGGATCAGGGACACCTTTCTGCCGGGGCGGGCCCTGAAATTTCTGGTAGAATGAAAATGTTTTTTTGTCGATGGTTGACACCATAATCACCGGAATATTCTTGAGGTCTTCATGCTCTTTGAGCTCTCGATACATTTGAATGCCGGTTTCTTTGGGCATCGTTACATCGAGGATGATCAGGGCCGGCTTTTCTTTCACGGCCTTTTGCATCCCCTCGTCTTTATCACCGGCATCAATGGGTTCGTAACCACAGTTACCCAGCAAATTGCACAGGAAAATCCGCATATCCAATTCATCGTCAACGATGAGTATTTTTTTTCTTTCAATTTCCGTGTACAAAGGTTCCTCCGAATTTGGTCAAGCTATACAGCATAGACTGTGCCATGGGGTCAATATTTTTTGTATATAACTGTAATTACAACAAGTATTGAAAAGATTCCCCCCAAAAGCGATGTCCGCATCCGGTCAAAATCCATAAGTTGTGCAACATATTGTATGGCAGAATATTTAAAAAATTAATTAAAAATAGATAGTTATATGGATGAGATATGTTGCGCAACGGTATATGCAACAATTTTGAAACGTTTCATCACAACACCTTAAGTGCATTTATTCACAAATATTGTTATATTTTCCGGATTTTTTTAATAACAAACAATATGATTTGATTGAATTGTAGAATTCCCGATACGTTGAAATAATTCTTTTTTTATGAGTCATTTATTGTTAAATAAAGGATAGGCCTCGGATTTAAATCTCTCAATGACCAGGATTTCCCTGGGAGGGTTGGAATCATGCCGATCCTATCAAGCCAGTCTTCCCCCCCAAAATTGGGATTAAATATCGCGATCGTCGGCGGAGGTAGAACTTGCAGGTTTTTACTGCAGCTTCTGAAAAATGAATCCTTTCCTTATTTAAATATTCATCTTGTCGGGGTTTGCGACATTAATCCCGAAGCCGAAGGTCTTCTGATGGCCAGGCAAATGGGTATTTATACAACCGCTAACTTCAAGGACCTTTTTAAGATCAAAGGCCTTGACGGCATTATCGAGCTCACCAACAGTAAAGAAGTCCTCCTGGAACTCATAAAACTCCGGCCCAAGACAGTCGGCATCCTGGAACACAACATCGGTCGGTTGTTGCGGTCGCTTCTCCTGATTAATCAACAACTGCAATCAGCCGAGCAGCAGATAGATCATGAAAAAATGATTTCTGAATTTCTCATCCAGCAGACCGATGAACCCATCGTGATACTCAATACGGATTTTACGATCTCTGTAGCCAATGAAGCCTATTTAAAGGCAACCGGCAAGAGCCGGGCGGAAGTCCTTGGCGCGTATTGTTACAAGATTTTTTACGATTTCGACACGCCCTGTTCAAACCATAAACCGGAACATGATTGCCCCATGCTTAAGACCCTGAGGACCGGCGAATCCGCTCATGTGATCATGGATGCGCCTTTGTCCAACGGCCGATCCGGTTATTTTGAAATTGTTACCTATCCGATAAAAAATTCGGCCGGAGAAGTTGGACGGGTGATAGAGATCCAGCGGGACATTACCAAGGAACTGTCCTCCCGCTGGGAAGAGAAGGTTCAGAAGTTAAAGCAGGATTTTAATTATATGATCCAGGAAGATCGCATGATTTCTCTGGGCAAACTCGTTGCCAGCTGTGTCCATGAGATCAACAACCCCATCCAGGGATTAATGACATTCTCCCGATTGATGGAGGAAATTTTAGCAAAAGGACAGCCCACATCAAAAGACCTGGAAGAATTTAAGGAGTATTTGTCACTGATGACCCCGGAATTGGAACGCTGCGGAAAAATCGTTTCCGGACTTCTTTCATTCTCCCGGGAAACAGATCTGGAATACAAAAGCATCAATCTCAATGAAGTTCTGGAAGCCGTTATCGCCTTGACCCGCCACAAGCTGGAACTCCAGAGTATCAAATTATCAACCCATCTCCACCCCGGTCTTTTATGGGTCCGGGGAAATGCGAGCCGCCTGGAGCAGTGCCTGCTGAATCTGGTCTTCAATGCCATGGAGGCCATGCCCGGGGGCGGCGATTTGTGCCTGGTGTCCGAACTGGAGTCCGAGCAAGGACAAGTGCTGGTAGAAATCCGGGACACCGGATCGGGGATTCAGGAAGAAAATCTGACCCACATTTTTGACCCCTTTTTTACCACCAAGGAAGCCGGCCAGGGGACAGGCCTTGGTTTATCCATTGCTTATGGCATTGTAAAAAATCACAGCGGACACATCAGGGTTAAAAGTGAGGCGGGGAAAGGGAGTTCTTTTTTCCTGCAATTCCCTTTTCTTTTGCTCCCCAGCAACGGTATGGAGGATAACCATGGACGATAAAATGACTATCATGATCGTGGACGATGAAAAGATCGTTCGGGAGTCTCTTTTCCATTGGTTCACTAAACTCGGCCATACCGTTGAAAAAGCATCTTCGGGATTTGAGGCTTTAGAAAAATTAGAAAAAAATCCTTTCGACCTTCTATTTGTGGACATCAGAATGCCCGAAATGAATGGCATCGAGTTGCTGGAAAAAGTAAAGGCAGAATATCCGGAAACCATCGTCGTCATTATCACCGCCTATGGATCCATTGAATCCGCCGTAAAAGCCATGCAACTGGGTGCCAGCGATTACCTGCTCAAGCCGTTCAAGCCGGATTTTCTTTCTCTGGTGATGGAAAAGATTACCCAGCAGATTAAACTTTCAACTGAATACAACTATCTGAAGGGCCGTCTCGAGAAAATCACACGGTTTGATAATATTATCGGGCAAGGTCCGGCCATGGAAAAAATTTTTGAACTTATCCCTGAAGTGGCCCAGAGTGACTCCTCCATTTTGTTGACCGGCGAAACCGGTACCGGCAAAGAACTGGTGGCCAAAGCCATCCACGCCAAGAGCCCACGATCTCATTTTCCTTTTATTCCCATTAACTGCGGGGCAATTCCTGATTCGCTCCTGGAAAGTGAACTTTTCGGACATCAAAAAGGCGCTTTCACCGGTGCAAGCCACTCCCGCAAGGGTTTTTTAGAGGTTGTTTCCGGCGGCACGCTGTTTCTTGATGAAATTGGAGAAATCAGTGCCAAGATGCAAATTGATCTCCTGCGTGTCCTGGAAGACAAGAAAATTAGTCGCATCGGAAACTGTCACCCTGTCACGGTAGATTTCAGGCTCATCTCTGCGACCCGGCGGGACCTGGAGCAGGCGATTGGAGCCGGCAATTTCCGGGAAGATTTTTTCTATCGCATCAACGTTATCACCATCCACATCCCTCCGCTTAGGGATCGAAAAGAAGACATCCCCTTACTGATTGAGCACTTTCTCGAAAAATACAGCCATGAAACGACCAAACGCGTTGATCATATCGCCCGTGACACCATCGAGCGTTTAGCCGCCTATAATTGGCCCGGAAATGTCAGAGAATTGGAGAATGCCATTGAAAGAGCGGTGGTTCTTTCCAAATCAAGAACTTTAGACAGTCAAGATTTTGCTTTTCTTCAAAGACCCCCTGCGATGTTTTCAGACCCCATGTCACTTCGTGATATGGAAAAGCATTACATCCAACGGATTCTGGAAGAATGCGGCTGGAATGTAACCCGGGCAGCTAAAATACTGGATATCAACCGGGTAACCCTGCACAAGAAGATAAAACGTTTCGAAATGCAAAAAAACACGGAGTAATCGTTCTGAAACGCTCATCCCATGAAATCGAAAAAAAGGATCATCGCTGTTTTACCCGTTGGAGACGTTCCTGAACTGGCGCCTAAAGTTATCGCGGCCCATATCGTCGGCTACCTGAAACTTGCGGCTGAGATTCTCACTCCTTTGGAACTCCCGGCCGCCGCCTTAGATGAAATCCACCGCCAGTATAATGCGGCCACGATTCTAAGTGGTTTTGACTCCATCCCCTTTAATCATTATGATAAAGTCATCGGCGTCTTTAATGTTGACCTTTTCATTCCTACCTTTGCCTACGTTTTTGGAGAGGCCAGGCAAGGCGGCAAGCATGCCTTGGTATCATTGTTCAGACTGACCAGGGGAAAGGAGAGCCGCCATCCACCATCTGCTATTCTCTGGGAAAGAGCGGCCAAGGTCGCCCTGCATGAACTGGGTCACCTCTACAATCTTTTGCATTGCGAGGAAAAAAATTGTCTGATGCATTATTCAGGGGGGCTTGCAGATCTGGATGACATACCGTTCTATTTTTGCCGATATTGCAACACCTATTTTAAGGATGCACTTGCAATTCGCTGACTTCTCCCCGGATTGCTAGAAACTCTCTGGGTCCAAACAAGGCGGACGGTTTAAATTTTAGCTCGTTTCGGTGTGCAGAAATTCTGTGGTCAACACACCCCATCCGATTTCCGGAAACCTGCCGAACACATCGCCAACCAGCTTACCACCGGTGGCTGCCAGTTTCTCATACTCGGGATTGATAAGCGTCAATAGCTTCTGACCCTCCATCTCCATCCACTTAAAACTCTCTTCACCGAAGAAGAGTCCTCTGAGATTTTTTTTCGGCATGTCGGGTTCCAATATAAACAACCATCCCTCATGATACGGATCTTCATGGGTGATTTCCGGATGTTCTTGGGCTTTGTGGTTCACCGCCAGAACCCTGCCCGTCACCGGGGCTAAAACAGCTGCTTTGTGTTTATCTCTTTCAAATATCCAACCCACCTGGTTTTGTTCCAGAGTCTCTCCCAGCGCCGGAAGCATCAGAGACTGTGAAGGACCAAAAAGTTTGACCAGAAAATCGTCAAACCCGACTCTGACGCGGCCCCCATGCTCAAATCGCGCCCAGCTATGGCCCATGTGGTAGTAATAGCCATCTGCCAATTGATAGCCGGAGGCCAATTGATAACGCGGCGCCTCAGTATCGCGGACGAGATCGGCTTCATCCAGCATTTGATCAAAGGGGCAATGATAGCATTCATAGTTCAGGGTACAGATTTTGGGTGCATCAATCCGACCGGTGAGTGCATGGCGGCATGGCCGGGATGCCCCCCGATAGCGGGTTTTTAAATATTCAACCCATTCGGGTGCATGCCTTAGCGTCTCGAAATCATTACCTAAACCCATCGCACGTCTGATTCCTTTATCAAAAGGGCAACTGTTGCAGTCATAGGCATTGTCGCAAGCCCTAAAATTGACAACCCCGGCCTTCATCCAAATACATTCATCTTCGACAACCTGGAATCCGATGACCCGTTTTTGGGTTTTACTTTTTTGCTGATTTTTTCTGTGTGTTTTCATCTTGCGGTCCTCCTTTGACCATAATGTCTTGCTAGATGGTGGTAAGCCGTATGGCACCCAAATCCTTTCCTGTTAGTAATCCGTATTTGCAAAGACGGTACCATCTTCTACCAATCTAATTTTATCGGATATAACTAGCTTTATTTATTTAGATTTTTTAAATTTGGGGATAGCGGATGGTTTGCAGGATGAGTTCGCTGTGAGGGCCGCATCGATTAATTTGGCGACACTTTGAGGTACAATGGGGCGGATATTGAGTATTAATCAATTAAATTCAGGTTCTTATAACTCTGTAGCCAATAGCAATACCACTGTAGCTATTGTTAACGGTTCATTCCAAAAGGCCGTATTTTTTCATCTTGCGCCATAGCGTGGTTCGGTCCACTCCCAATGCGCGGGCGGTTTTCCGGCGGTGCCAGCTGAATTCTTGAAGCGCGGCAAGAAGCTCTGCGTGTTCTTTATTGTCTGACGGAAAACCAGGTTTGGCAGAATCCAATGAAATCGCTTTGTGGGCGCTCGGTCGTGCTGGAAGATATTCAGGTAAATGACTTGGCTGAATCGTAACTTCCTGACAGATAATTAATGCATGTTCGAGAATATTTTCAAGTTCTCTGACATTTCCCGGATAGTGATAGTTTAGCAAAATCTCCATCACTTTTTCGGAGACTTCCGGCAGCTGGCTGCCATTGGCAGCGCTCAGACGTCTTAAAATATGTCCGATGAGGATTGGAAGATCCACCTTGCGGTCTTTGAGTTCGGGAAGTTCAATTTGAAATAGGTTCAAGCGGTAATAAAGATCTTCTCTGAAAAGGCGTTTGGCAACGAGGTTCTCTAAATTGCGATTCGAAGCGGAGATAATACGGACGTTGACCTTGACCGTATGTCGACTTCCCAATCGATAAAATTCCTTATCTTCCAGAACCCGCAGAAGTTTGGCTTGCAAGGCAAGCGGCAGATCCCCGATTTCATCTAAGAAAATGGTTCCGCCATCAGCCTCCTGAAAACGCCCGGTTTTATCTCTTTCGGCACCGGTAAACGCGCCTTTCACGTAGCCAAACATTTCCGATTCAAGTAAATTATCCGGAATCGCGGCACAGTTCACTTTAACAAAAGGTTGATCTGATCTGCGGCTGGCGGAATGGATCACTTTTGCCAGCAGGTCCTTTCCCGTTCCGGTCGCACCTTCAATCAAAATGGTTGCATCCGTGGTGGCCACCACATTGATCATATCTAAAATTTTCTGCATGGCCGGGCTTCTGCCGATCATGTCATGGAAGGTGTAGCGGTCGCGCATGGCCTGCTTCAGCTGCTGCACCAAGGTGAGATCATGAAACGTCGTCAGCCCGCCAACAATGGTGCCTTTTTCATTTCGCAGCGCGATGTAGTTGGCCCGAATGGGGATGGACCCTCCGTCCCGCGTCATCATTTTGCCCTGTCGACTGCTGCGGGGTTGGCCATTGACGATCGTATCTTGCATTGAACAAACTTCCTGGGCTTTTTCCCCTCCAAAAATTTCTGCACAGGGTTCGCCTAAAATTTCGCGACGGTTAAAACCGGAGATCTTTTCAGCCGCGGTGTTAAAAAAGGTTACGCACCCCCCCTTATCGACCGTGAAAATCCCGACATCCAAATTATCCAGGATTATCTTCAGACTGCGTTCTTCATAATGAATTCGATCGATGAGGTCGGCAATGGGAGAGTGATCCTGGAGGATGGTCATACACCCGACGATTTGTTGATCGGGTCCGAAAACAGAAGTGGCCATCCGTGTCACAAGATGGGTGGTTTGATTTTCATCCTGGATCTTGATGATGGGCTCATCTGTAATCATGTCGCCCGGAGCTTTGAAGGGACAATGCGCCAGACACGGAACCCCCACAAATACCTCGCGGCAATCCTTGCCGATGGCTTCGCTATCCTTTTGCCCGATCAATGCCTGGGCGCTGAGATTCATGGCGGATATCATGCCGTTGCACATTAACGGTGAAGGCACCGATATTTAATTCATCCAGTATTTGCAACCACTGATCGCAGGAGATATTGTCGCCCGGTTTTCCGATCAAACATTCCATTGTATTGATTTCAATTTAATGCGCTCATTTTTGATCACACCGCTTTTTTCCGCGGTGGAAATCGGCAGCTCAAGCTATAAAGACGGTTCCCTCTCCGGCCCGGCTTTCAACGGCAATATTGCCTCCGTGTCGCTCTATGATTCCGTAAACAATTGAAAGTCCAAGCCCCACTCCATAACCTTCATTTTTGGTGGTGTAAAATGGTTCGAAGACGTGTGGAATATCCTTGTCGGGTATTCCGCGACCCGAGTCCTTGACGATGACCATCACGGTCCTGCGATCGCTATCGAGGTGACCGGTTAAACTTAAATTTCCGCCACCCGGCATGGCATCGATCGCATTGAAGATAAGGTTGATGACACATTGCTGGAGCTGGTTAAAATCTCCCACCACCGGCGGTAAATTGTCCGGGGTACTGAATTCCAGACGGATGTCGCTCAGCTCTAATTTGTGCTGGCTCATCAGGATACAGCGTTCCAGTAACTCCTCGATTTGAACGCTTTCGAAAGCCGGCGGCGACATGCGGGAAAAACTGAGCAGGCTGGAAACAATCCGGGAACAGCGATTGGTTTCATTTTCCACCAGGCTTAAATAGCGCTGGAATTTTTCTTTACGATCTTCCGTGATTGAATCCTGGCGTAAAATTCGGCTCATCAGGCGCAGATAATTTAGAATCCCGGACAGCGGGTTGTTGATTTCATGAACCACACTGGCGGCCAGGCGACCCAGGGACATCATTTTGTCCTGGTGCAGGATGCGAGCCTGATCGGTCACTTCCTGCTCCAGCTTGCGAATTTCGCGCAGGTCTCTAAAAAAGCACACCAGCCCGGTCGCGCGACCTTCATCGAACAAAAGCGAGGCCGATGCCTGAACCGGTATTTCACGTCCGGATTTTTCCAGCAAATTAGTTTCATAGAGGAGCAGGCGATCTTCACCGCCATACCGATCACCGGCCAATTCCGCTCTGAAACGCCCTTCTGATCCAGCCGGGAAGAACTGGCTCAGGGTCATTTTCTGGAGCGTTTCGGCCTTGGAATAACCGAGTATTTTTTCCATGCTCAGGTTATAGGTAACCACTCTACCGTCTTGATTGCAACCCAGGATGCCATCCATGGAGCTGTCAATCAGATTTCGCTGAAAGGCAAGATTTCTAAAAAGCTCCTGGCTGGTTTCGGCTTTTTCCTTTTCCAGCAGGGATGTGTAGTCCTGGAGTTGTTTTCTGGAAGTGAAACGGTCCCGGGCTCGTTTGAGTGCAAGATGCAATGCCTCATCGCCAATCGGTTTGGTTATAAAATCCGAGGCATCGAGCTGCAAGGAACGAATGGCAAGATCCATTTCTCCATAGGCAGTCGCCACAATAACCTCGGTTTCCGGAGATTTCTGCTTGATGGATTCCAATACCTCAAGCCCGTCTATCCCGGGCATGCGAATATCGGTGATAACAATTTGAGGAGAGAATGCTTCAATGAGCTGGATCCCCGAGGCACCGTCGGTTGCGGTTTTAACATTATAGCCGGCATCCTGCAGGGTTATAGTCAATACCTCCCTGATATCTTCTTCATCGTCGATTAAAACAATTTTCCAATCGGAAAGTCGGACCATAGTGAGGCCTAATGGGTTATCCGGGTTATGGCCAAAATCGATATATTCTTATTGTTTATGACTCGGAAAAGTGGCTTCAAAGCCTTATATACTAAGAATCCGAGATCTGTGCAAATGATTTGTTTCTCGGATCGAAGATGATCTTCGCCTATGGTCATCAGGCTTTTTCCGGGAACAGTTTTCGAATATCTTCTTCCGTGGCCTTACAAGTCCCGCGTTCGGTAATAAAGCCGGTCACAAGCCTGGCCGGCGTAACGTCAAAGGCAAAATTGGCCGCCGGGCTGGAGGGTGGGCAGATCAAAACGCTGGTGGCGCCGTCCTTGTCCATTCCCTGCACATACTTTATTTCATCGGGGTCGCGCTGTTCAATGGGGATATCTCTGATTCCGTCTTTAATGTTCCAGTCAAACGTGCTGGAGGGCAGGGCAACGTGGAAGGGCACGTTATTGTCCCGAGCGGCAAGTGCTTTCAGGTAAGTACCGATTTTATTGGCCACGTCACCGGTGACCGTCGTTCGGTCCGTGCCCACAATGACCAGGTCCACCATTCCATGCTGCATTAAGTGGCCTCCGGCGTTGTCGGTAATGATGGTGTGCTTGACGCCGTGCTTGCCCAGTTCCCAGGCTGTCAAGCGGGTTCCCTGGTTGAGCGGGCGGGTCTCATCCACCCAGACATGGACATCAAGGCCGTGGTCATAAGCAGCATAGATCGGTGCCGTGGCGGTGCCGTGCTCGATGCAGGCCAGCCAGCCGGCGTTGCAGTGGGTCAATACATTAACCGTTTTACCGCCCTTCTGTTGACTGATCTGCTCAATTAACGGCAGACCGTGTTGACCGATTTGCCTGCAGTTTTCCACCTCCTGCTCGGTGATGGCGCCGGCGGTTTCCCTGGCGGCCCTAATTCTTTCTTCAGGATCGGCTTGATTTAATATTTGGGCTACCACTTTATCAACCCCCCAGCTCAAATTGACCGCAGTGGGGCGGGCGGCCTTAATACGATCAGCCTCCTGATTCAAATAGGCCGTATTGATATCGGTGGTCGGCGCATTTAAAGTCGCTAAATAAACGGCATAAGCGCCAGTGGCTCCGATCAGGGGCGCCCCCCGTACATACATGTCTTTAATGGCTGTAATGGCGTTGTCTACGGTTTTCAGGTCGACAATAACAAATTCATGGGGCAGTTTGCGTTGATCAATTATTTTTACAACTTTTTCATTTTCATCCAGCCAGATGGTGCGGATGTCTTTACCGTCTACTTTCATGAAATTGTCTCCAGTCCGGTTAAAGCTAAAAATATCCGGGTAAAAATGGCTAATTGGTAAATGCCTAATGACAAATGCCTAAATTGCCTAAAATTGTGGAGTTGCAAAGCTCCGCCTTATTTTAGGCACTTTAGGCATTTTGAATTTTAGGCATTTCTTCAAATTACATTTTTGCCAGGGCAAAATCCGATTGAATTTCGCCTAACAGGACATGGCGCTTGAACACCTGCCGCATCCGGTTCGCATCCATTTTTTGATAGACGATCGGTTCGGCTTCCTTACTTTCAATGGTTACATTGGGTTCACTGCTGCACATGCCCATGCAGCCGGAGGCGACGATGCGAATGTCCTGGCGGTCCGCCTCCGCCATTTCTTCCATAAGGGCGTTCATTACCTCGCGAGCACCGGCCGCAATGCCGCAGGTTCCCATGTGGACCGTAATTTTTATGTTCGCATCACCGTCCCGTATGGAGGTGCTCTTGGCGGTGTCTTCTTTTATTTTTTTGAGGTCGTCAATCGTTAGTTTTGCCATGATTTTTCTCCCTTGCTTCGGGTTTGTCAGTATTGGATCTGAGCTGGTTCAATGAGGTGCGGATGCGCTCCCCCAGCTGGTAAACTACCATCGGATCTTCCAGGGATTGATCTCCCAATTCTTTTTTGAGGTCCCGGGTGTCCAGGATAAATTCCTCGCCGTCAATGACATGGGTATATACAAAGTCAGTTTGGGGGTTGCCCATCAATAATGTGGCCATCGTAGACGCCATATCCCCCATCGGGGCCCGGTCGATATGGCTGTACCGAAATGAAGCATTGACCTCGGTACCGCCGCCGGTTCCAGCCGAGACCGCCATTTTCCCCTCACAGCGTTGGGCGGCCGCTGCCAAAAGCGACAGGCCCAAACCGACCCTGCGGGTGGTTCGGGAGGTAACGAACGGATCCTGCAATTTTTTCAGTTTTTCAGCCGGTATACCGCGGCCGTTGTCGTTAATTTTAATGCTCAAAAGGTCTGCGCTGCGGGACTCATCCACCCGGATGCGGATGATATCGGCGCCGGCGGTAATGCCGTTTTCAACAACGTCCAGTATATGTAGCGATAATTCCCGCAATCAGACCAGTATCCTTCTTCCATCTTTTCGCGCCAGGGCCAGACGGATCTCGGCCAGTGACGGTTCGGCCAGTTCAAAAACGGTAAAGACTTTTCCGATGTCGTTCAGGAAATGGGCATCTGAGGCAGTCACAAATGAAAAGTTTTCGACACCGGGTATGGTTTGGGCCGCCTCCGCAAGTTTGATGCGATGGGATACCTCAAGGCCATCGAGATTCAGGTCTTTAGGAATAAAACCCAGTTGATTGATTATCCCATAGGCCGGCCGGTCGACATGGCAGGAGATGTTAATGCCGCCCAGCACATGGGTTTTATCAACAATGTCATGCAGTCCCAGTCGGGTCGCACCGATCAGCAAACGCGGATTTTCGCCAATAACCTCATCTTGCTCGTTGGCAATAACCTGAAATCCGAACACCTCCGTTTGGTTCTCGCCGGGCAAATTGGCATAGACATAGGCCTGCATTTCAAGTGCCGGCTCCAACTCATCAAACAAGGCCAGAATGTGGACTTCTTCTTTGGAACAAATCTCCATGCCCGGTAGCACCTGCATGCCCTGCCTGTTGCCTTCACGCATGGTGGCTGCGGCGTTTTCCGCCGAATTATGGTCGCAAAGGGCAATCAAATCCAGGCCAACATCAAGGCTTTGTTGAATAATCTTTTTAGGGCTCATGGCCCAATCGCTGCAGGGTGACAGACAGCTGTGAATATGGAGGTCGGCTTTAAATCTATTTAACACGGTTTATCTCCACCGAGCAGAAGACATTCATCCAATGATGCCTCTCCTTTGACCACATCTTCGGCAAAGGTTCTACAGGTGGGTGCGCCACATACCGAGCAGTCGTGGCCCTTGATTCGGTCCAATATGTCATCAACTTCTTGTAGGGTTTCAATGGACATGGGTTTTGTACGGGAACCGAAAAGTTGAATCAGTTTTTCAGGATCTTTGTCCGTCAGGAATTTACCCGTTTCATATTGCCGTAAAATTTTTACCAGTGACAAACGTCTTCCCCGGCCGAGCGTTTCAATCATTTTTATTACTGAACTTTTGGCCAAATACTTATCAATGGCCGTCAGGGGGCCGCCGATACACCCCTCTCTGCAGGTTCTGAGCTCTATATATTCAAGGTTGCTGAAAAGTCCCATCTCGATCTTTTCAAGGTAGGTGATGGTTTCGTTCAATCCGGAAACCGCCAGGGTGTTATCGATATTCATGTCGGCAATTTCACCACCCGACATGCCCCACATCGGCCCGTTGCCCGTATGACAGTACTCAAAGTCGAATCGAATCTTGGCATAGGGGATCTGATCGGCGTCTTGCATGGGTTCAATCTGACGAAGCAGGTCGGCATAAATATCGTTTATGCCCAAAGCGATGCTCGTCTCCCCCTTTTTTCCAGCAGAAGCGTTTTGGGCCGGAGCGCGTTTGGTGGGGCAGGGATTTATGTAGTACAGCGTTACGTTGTCTTCGTTGACCCCGTACTCTTTAACGATGCGCTGCTTGACATCACGGGCCATCAGGTCCACCGGCCGCAACAATGGCAGCACATTTGGCATAAGACTCGGGAATTTGAAGGCGATCAGACGAACGACCACCGGACAGACGGGAGATATCAGCGGCCAGGGAGACTGCCGGCTGGTCCTGTTTCTGACAATGAATTCCTCGGTGGCATATTGAAACATTTCGAGGAAGTACGACATGTCCACCGTGTGTTGAAAACCCAAACCCCTGAGTCCCATGAGGATGTCTTCGGGCATAACTCCCGGGAATTGAGTGTAAAGGACAGGGGTTACCAGGGCGACGGAGATCTCTTCTTTTTTGAGCCGGCTTAAGTTGGCAGTGGTTGCTGAGATGGCTGCTTCCTGGCAGACGCGGATACATTCTCCGCAACCAATGCACAGATCTTCATTGCGAACAGCTTTGCCGTTTTTAATTCTGATGGCCAGTGTCGGGCATACCTTCAGACAACTGGAACCGCCAACGCACGTGGCTTTGTCATAGCGAATGTAGCCTAAACCTGTATTGGTTTTTTTCAAGACGGTCATGGGTCCTGGTTTCGACGCATAACGCCCTTAATCTGACAACATATTTTAGGTGATCTATGGTTTCGGCAATCAATAAATTCCAAATAACAAATCATAAGTACCAAACAAATCACAATGACCAAAATTCAAAATTCCAAACAACAGATGCGACATTTGAGGTTATACCATTTGCCTGGTTTCGATCATTGGAGTTTCGGATTTGGAATTTATTTGTAATTTGGTGCTTGTGATTTGGGATTTCAAGTTTATCCGGGCCAGGAAATTGACTGTATCCTCCTGATCCGGTCAGTGAGGAGCAAAATAGGCTGTCCTATCGCTTTCCGTCCAATCCCGTTAATTCACAGGCGTGCAATTTGCCGCATGAAACGAACATGGAGTAGGGGCTGGAAATCAGCGGCAGTTGATTCTCTGCAGCCAGCTCGACCACCTCGGCCGGCGGTGTTTTACCCCTCACGAAAACCACGGCACCCACGTCAGCCACCATGGCGGTCCGAATCACCTGAACGGTGGTCAGCCCGGTCAAAAGGATACAGCCCTCCGACAACCCGGCCAGGATGTCGCTCATCAGATCGCTGGCACCGCAGGTGGTAATATCCTTTTCTAAAAAACCGTCTCCCGTGAGCAGCTTTCCATCCAATGCTTTAATGATTTTTGATAATTTCATCTTACCATCCACTCATGATGTCATGTCCCCAGCGTTTGGCGATGCCATTCCGAAACTGGTAGAAGTGGGTTCCGATAACCCGCAGGATGTGTGACATCAGTTCGAATCCCATGTTGGCGTCATTTTCAAACAACTTAACCAGGCTTTCTTTTTCGATTCGAACCACTTCACACTTCGGGCTGGCACAAAAAGCCGAAAGTTTGTATTCGAAGGGCGGCATAAAGCTGGACCATCCAAATAATTCCGCTTTGGAAATGAAAGATATGGGGTCTTCCACGGGATTGGTTTGGCCCTGGGGGTGATCGCTTCGCAGTTCAACCTCACCATCCAGCACAATCCACAGGTGAGCGGAATCCTCGCCTTCCGAAAACAGCCTTTGCCCCTGGTTAAATTCCATTTTTTCACAGCATTTCTGAATTGCTGTCAGCTGAGCGTCATTTAATCCTCTGAGGGCTTCAACGGTTTTCATTGTTTTGATATCGATCATGCGTACCTCCCGCTTTTTGCGACGGCTTCTAGTCGTTTAAAACTAAATCAGTTTGGATTTGACCGCCCAGGACATGTTGGTGGAAAACCTGACGCATTTTTTCAGCATCCATTTTCTGATATACGACCGGATCTTCACCTTCGATTTCAATCGTTACATTTGGTTCGGTGGGGCATTTACCGATGCAGCCGGAAGATTCCACCTTAATATCCGAACGGTTGGATTTGCTCATTTCTTCCATCAGCGCCCCCATCACCTCCCGGGCGCCGGCGACGATGCCGCACGTTGCCAGGTGTACGATAACCTTTACCATGGAAACCGGCGAGGCGGTTGTCAATTTTTCTAATTTCTGAAAGCGCTTTGCCGATAACCCGGGCCATATTTGACAGGACCAGATATCCGAGCCTGTTATTTTCTTCAAACAGCTTGTTAAGACATTGCCGATCAATTTTTACCACTTCGCAGGTTTGGTTGGTACAATATGCCGAGAGGCTGTATTTATAGGGGGCCACAAGGGCAGACCAACCAAATGCCTTGAATTCCATTATGGAAGAGATGGTATTTTTTTCGGAGGTGGGTCGTCCCGGCAAATCAAAGCGCAAATCAATCTGGCCTTTTTTGACGATATAAAGGTGGGATGCCGGTTCACCCTCTCCGAACAGTTTGGTACCTGCCTGATGCTGTTCTTCCCGGCAGCAGCTCTGCACGGTGGATAGTTGATTTTCATCCAGGCCTTTAAAAATACCTACTGATTGCAGAAAATCATTCCCGATCATACCTACCTCCTGTTAACTTTCTGACGGATATGCGGTATGCTAATTAATCTATTCGAAAAATATCGTAATGCGGATTGGGTGTCAAGACAGATGAAACACCATTCTGACCCGGGTTCCCTGTCCGTCGGCCGATTCAACTATGATTTCGTCTGAATTTTTTTTCATGTTCGGCAACCCCATACCGGCGCCGAACCCCATTTCCCGGTGTTCGTCCGAGGCCGTCGAAAATCCTGTCTGCATGGCTTTGTCAATATCTTCAATCCCGGGTCCGTTATCTGATATCTCCATTACCAGAGTGTTGGTATCTATATCGACACTCAGTTGTCCGTCGCCGCCGTGCATAACCACATTCATTTCGCCTTCATAGCCGCAAATAGCAATCCGACGTATTATTTGAGGATCAAAATCCATGGATTTAAGAAGGTTTTGAACATTGATCGAAGCTTCACCGGCATGGATGAAATCCTTGGCTTTGATTCGAAATGTTTTTTTTAAACCAGTCATAATTCCTGTTGGTCTCATCCGGCCTGGCGCCGCATTGGGCCGGTTACCGAAAGGGTCCTTAATTAAAGCCAGAGTATGGCAGTATGAAGGCTATGTGTCAAGACACAGATGCGCGTTGTCAAACCCTCATACGCTCAGCCTGAAAGCTTATATGAAACTACAGGTGCCGGAACATTTTTAAGATTTTAAAACCCTTTACCATCCGGGCTTTTTTTGTTATTCGTCTCAAGCATAGATTCCCAACAAGACACTCAATCGGCGAAAGGAGACTTGTATGAAAATCGGCATAATTGGCGGATCCGGATTAGATGACCCTGATATGATAACAGATTTGCAGACCCAAAGCTGCAGCACACCCTATGGTGACGCCCAAATAACATCCGGCAGGCTCAACGATATTGATATCGTATTTGTCGCCAGGCATGGCAATAACCATCAGCTAAGCCCAACCCACGTGAACTATCGTGCCAATATTCAGGCCCTTAAAGATCTGGATGTCACTCATATCATCGCGACCAATGCCTGTGGCAGTTTAAAAGAAGAAATTGATCGCGGCGACTTTATAATTCCCTCCCAGTTTATAGATTTTTCAAAACACAGGATCAATACATTTCATGATGATTTCAGCGATGGCATGCATCATGAGGTAATGGCTGATCCATTTGATAGATCGTTGAGCAATTTGCTGTATACCGTTGCCAAAGATCTGGGTTTTAGAATTCATAGAGACAAAACACTGGTTACCATCGAGGGCCCCCGGTTTTCAACCCGGGCGGAATCAAAAATGTATATTGCCTGGGGGGCCGATATCATCAACATGACAGTGGCGACAGAGGCTGCGCTGGCCAAGGAAGCGGGAATTCCTTATGCCGTCATTGCCATGTCGACGGACTACGATTGCTGGAAAGAAGACGAAGAGATGCCGGTTTGGCAGGACATTTTAGATATTTTTACGAAAAATGTGGATAACGTTAAAAAAATCGTATTGGAGGCGATCAAACAATTAACCAACCCGGAAGGTGCAAAATGAAATCTAACACTCCCTCGTCTGTTGATAATTTTGATTATAATGAGAGGTGCGATTATATCAAAAGCAAAGTGAGATCGATCCCGGACTGGCCCATCAAAGGTGTCATCTTCCGGGATATTACCACGCTGCTGGAGGATCCCCAGGCATTTAAGGCTATTTGTTCGATTTTTTACAACCGGTATGTCAATGAGAAAGTCGATAAAATTGTCGGCATTGACGCCAGGGGGTTTTTGTTCGGCTCGGTTTTGGCTTACGAATTGGGTATCGGATTTGTGCCTATCCGTAAAAAGGGCAAATTGCCCTCTAAAACCATCAGTCAATCTTACACCCTGGAATACGGTGAGGCAACCATCGAAATCCATGAAGACGCCATCTTCAAGGGCGATCGCGTGGTTATTGTCGATGATCTCATGGCGACCGGCGGCACGATTGCAGCCTCTGCCGCCCTGGTGGAAAAACTCGGCGGGGATCTCCTGGAATGCGCTTTTGTTATCGAGCTTCCTGACTTAAAGGGCCGGGAGAAGATGGAAAATCGAAACTGTTTTGCGATTATCGAATTTGAAGGCGAATGAGGAATGTTAGGAATGAAGAATGTTGAATGACTAATGAATAATTGTGGAATCGCTTCACTCTATCACTTTTGTAAGGGCTTATTTTTCATCTATTAAACTTGTGTGATTGCCCCAAAACAGTCGCCTTAAATATCAAAAATAGACCCTATACCTCAATTCGACATTCGACATTCGTCATTTGACATTTATAGGCGGTTATGTGATATTGCTATCTTCGATTTTTATTTCCGACCTGAAGACTATAGAACTGCCCGGAGGTATGATATGACCGACGCTACCCGTCCTGAACATCCTGATATTACCAATGATATGTGGACCAAAATCGATGAAATTATTTCCGCCAACCGGGACATCGCCGGTTCGGTTATCACTGTTTTACGTGAGTGTCAGGATGCTGTCGGATACCTTCCGGTTGAGTTGATTGACTATATCAGCTACGGCATGAATCTTTCGCGCAGCGAAGTTTACGGGGTTGCTTCCTTTTATTCATTGTTCTCGTTTGAACCCAAAGGCCGCCATTTGATTAAGGTGTGCATGGGCACAGCCTGCTATGTCAAGGGCATCAAAGAGTCTATCAGCCGTATCGAAAACCAGTACAACCTCAAAGAAGGCGGCATGAGCGAGGACCGGCGGTTTTCCCTGGAAGCAGTCAGGTGTTTAGGTGCCTGCGGACTGGCCCCGGTGGTGGTGGTGGACCAGGATACTTATGGCGACGTAAAAGCAGATAAAGTCGTTGAAACCCTTGAAAAATATAAATAGCCGTGCGTTAGACAGCGGATGAAAATATCGGAAATTAAAGAGGCCTTAAAAGCCGAGTTGCTGGTGGGGGCAAATCAACTGGATAAAAACATCGTCGCTGCCGGCGGGGCGGATTTGATGGCGGATGTGTTATCAGCAGTGGCCCAGGAGGCGGTTTTGCTGACGGGTCTGACCACCGAACAGGTTCTGCGAACCGCGCAGATTTCTGATGTCGGGTGTGTCGTATTTGTCCGCGGCAAGAAACCCGACGAGAAGGTCCTGGATATGGCGCGAACTTTCAACATGCCGGTGCTGATTACCGAATATTCCCTGTTTGTGGCCAGCGGCCGGTTGTATATCAATGGTCTGAGAGGACTTGACGGTTCCTGGTAAGGAGTAAGGAATGAACAAAGTAAGAACTCAGTTGATGCTCTGTGGCGGTACGGGATGTCATGCCACGGGAACTCGAGAATTTCAGGAAACCCTTCAAAAAGAACTTGAACGTCAGGGGCTTGCCGAGGAGGTCAAAATTATCGAAACCGGCTGCAATGGGTTTTGTGCCGTCGGTCCGGTCATGCTGGTTCAGCCCGAGGGAATTTATTATCAGAAATTGAAGGCCAAGGATGTACCTCACCTGGTCGAAGAGCATTTTCTAAAGGGGCGTCCGGTAAAAAAATTATTTTATGTGGAGCCCGCCTCCAAGGAAACCATCCCGAACATGGAACAAATCCCCTTCTTTGCCCACCAGATGTTCTGGGTAATGCGCAATAAGGGTGCCATCGATCCGGAGGTTATTGAGGAATATATTGCCCGGGACGGATATTTTGGTGCCGCTAAGGCCTTGCAGGAGATGACCCCGGAACAGATAATCGGCGAGGTAAAAACATCCGGGCTCAGAGGTCGGGGTGGTGCCGGTTTCCCGACCGGTTTAAAGTGGGAATTTGCCAGCAAGACGCCGGGGGATGTCAAATATGTTCTGTGCAATGCGGATGAGGGCGATCCCGGTGCCTTTATGGACCGCAGTATTCTTGAAGCCGATCCCCACGCCGTACTTGAAGGGATGATTATAGCTGCCAGGGCCATCGATGCCCACCAGGGGGTCATCTATGCCCGCACGGAATATCCGCTGGCCATCCGCCGATTGGGGATTGCCATCCGGCAGGCCCGGGAATTAGGGCTGCTGGGAAAAGATATTCTGGGGACCGGTTTTGACTTTGACATTGAAATCTATCAGGGTGCCGGTGCATTTGTTTGCGGTGAAGAAACCGCCCTGATGCGATCGATTGAGGGCAAACGCGGCATGCCGCGGCCCCGTCCGCCTTTCCCGGCCCACAAAGGCCTGTGGGAGAAACCGACTGTCCTAAATAATGTCGAAACCCTGGCCAATATCGGTCAGATCATATTAAACGGTGGCAGCTGGTATGCCGGTGTCGGCACCGAGAGCAGCAAAGGGACCAAGGTGTTTGCCCTGTCCGGGGATGTGAATAACATCGGTCTGGTGGAAGTGCCGATGGGGACAAGTCTCAGAACCATCATTGAAGACATCGGCGGCGGTATCCCCAAAAAGAAAAAATTTAAGGCTGTCCAACTCGGAGGTCCTTCCGGCGGCTGCGTTCCCGAACAGCATCTGGATATACCGGTTGACTATGAGGCCATTGCCAAGGTCGGGGCTATCATGGGTTCCGGCGGGGCGATCGTCATGGACGAAAATACCTGCATGGTGGATATGGCGCGCTTTTTCATGGACTTCGTTCAGGATGAATCCTGCGGCAAGTGCACCCCCTGTCGCGAGGGTACGCGTCGCCTTCTGCAGCTGCTTGAAAAGTTGTGCGAGGGCAGGGGGGAAGCCGGAGATATCGAGATTATGGAAGAGCTCTCCGGTACGATCAAGGAAACGGCTTTATGCGGACTGGGACAAACGGGCCCCAACCCGGTCCTTTCGACCCTGCGCTATTTTAGAGATGAATATGAGGCCCACATTTACGAAAAACGCTGTCCGGCCAAACGCTGTGTTGAGCTCCTGCGATTTGAAGTTGAACCGGACATGTGCACGAAATGCGGTTTGTGCTTCCGGAGCTGTCCGGTGGATGCCATTACCTGGCAAAAGAAAGAGGTTGCCAGCATCGACAAAGAAAAATGCATCAAGTGTATGACCTGTTTTGAAAAGTGCAGGTTTGACGCAATTTTTTGATGGTCAATCTAAACATTGTTATTTAAAATAGATTCAGTCAACCCAAAAACTGTTTGTCCTATTAGAAAGCGGAGTACTGGAATACCGGAGTATTGGAGTGATTCGATTGCGGATTGTGGATTTTTAATATGGATTAGATCATATTGTAATTTTTTTCAATCCGGAATCTGCAATCTGAAATCCGAAATCTCATGACTCCATATTTACATAGCACCCGGAAGATTTTATCAGAACTAAGCTTAACCATACGGTAGTATAATTATAAACCATGACGGGGTGGTAACATGACTGCAGCGCTTATTTTGATGGGGGCCATGGGCCTGGTAATCAGTGCGGTACTGGCTCTGGCATCGAAAGTTTTTTATGTCTACGTGGATCCCAAGATCGAGTCTGTCGAGGACGCATTGCCGGGTGCCAACTGAGGCGGCTGCGGGCTGCCGGGTTGCAGCGCCAATGCGGAAGCGATTGTGGCCGGAATAGCAGCACCCAATTCCTGTGTGGCTGCCGGCGAGGAGGTGGCTGAGGCCATCGCCGAAATTATGGGGATCAAAATCGAGGCCAAAGAGCCGGATATCGCCCGGTCGGGATGCTATTTCGGTGTGCAGGATGCCGATTTGAAATACATATATAATGGGCTGGATGACTGCCGTGCGGTGGCACTGCTGGGCGGGGGAATGAAAGTGTGCACCATCGGCTGCCTGGGCCTGGGTACCTGTGCCAAAGTTTGTCCCTTTGATGCCATATCCATGGGGCCGGAAGGGCTGCCGGTGGTGGATGAAAAAAAATGCACCGGCTGTGGGACCTGCGAACGCGTCTGTCCGAAACACATCATCACCCTGTCATCAACAACCCGCCGCCTGATGAGAGAATACACCACCGAAGAATGCACGACGCCATGCCAGCGCAGTTGCCCGGCCGGCATCAACATTCGTGAATATATCCGGCAGATCTCGCTGGGCAATTATCACGATGCGGTTCAGGTCATCAAGGAGCGCAACCCCTTTCCGGCCATTATTGGAAGAATCTGTCCCCGTCCCTGTGAATTGGACTGCCGCCGCAATTTTATCGATGAACCCGTAGCAATCAATTATTTAAAACGCTATGCCGCTGATTTTGAGCGGGAAAGCGGCGAAAGGATTCAGCCCTACAAGGCGCCGGCCACCGGTCGTGCCGTGGCCGTCGTCGGCGGCGGGGTCGAAGGCCTTTCCACCGCCTTCTTTGCGGCCCGCCTGGGGCATGATGTAACCGTCTACGAAGCCGGCCCCCACCTCGGCGGATTGTTGCGAAGCGCAATCGCCGCCGAACGACTGCCGGCTGAAATACTTGAATGGGATATCGACGGGATCCTGGAGATGGGTGTTAAAGCGGAGACCGGCAAGGTTCTGGGAAAAGACCTTACCGTGGACACGGTGCTTCGGACAGGGTGTGGATGCTCTTTTTCTGGCAGCCGGCGGTTGGGACAGCCGAATGGCCCGGGGGACGGCAACTGAAATTGAATCGCCCATCCCCGGCACCTATATGATGGTGGATCTCTTGAACCCGTCGGTAAAAGGTTCTGAGACCATTTCTTTTGGATCGCATGTGGTTATTCTGGAGGGCGGCAAACTTGCCCTGGAGACCGCCAGGATGTGCAGGAACGCAGGCGCTGACAAGATTACCATTGTGTACCGCGAAGACCTGTCAAATAGCCCTGTCACGGATGCCGATGTCAAAGATCTTGGCATCGATGGGTTGGATATTATTTATAATGCCGGCCTGCATCGGTTGCGCGGCGAAGCAGACCGCCTGGTCGAGCTGGATATAATTGACACCCGGACAAGGGCGGTTTCTACCCTATCGGTTCAGTCTCTGGTGACGGCCAGCGGGCGTTTCCCGGAGCTGATTTTTATTGAGAACAAACCGGATGAAGCTGAAGCCGGCGAAGCATCCGTTCAACCGCTTCGCTGGGAAGCGTTTGCACCTTACAAGCAACCGGCTTTGAAGGATGAGGTCGGACTGTTTGCAGAGGGTGATGTCCTGGCCGACTACAGTGCCGCAATAAAGGCCATCGGAGCCGGCCGGAGGGCGGCGGCATCGATCCAGCAGGTTTTATACGGTATGGATCCGTCGGTTACAGAGCAGGTGATTACCCCGCAGTCCTTGATTCAAGATGTTAATCATGTCGAAAACGTTGCGGCCTGCCGGCGTGAGATCATGCCGATTTGCAGCGGCAGGGAGCTTGCCGTCTGTGGAGAGATTGAAAGAGGATTCAGCGAGGAAGCAGCCCAGGCTGAAGCTTCCAGGTGTCTGCAATGCGGATTGATATGCTATGAACATTCTGAAGAACCGGCAGGACAAGAGGAAGCGAGTGCCGGTGTTGGGTCTTGATTTTTTGGCATTCGTGCACACTTTAACTTAGTTGCTTAAATCCGATCGTCAAGTCAGTTGACCTGATTTTGGTGCTGGTGATTTTCGATTTATCCGGATCGGGTTCAAAAAGGATACTAACGTGGCCACTGAACAGGGCATCGTCATAAAAACCGATTCCAGCGCGGCATGGGTGAAAACCATTAAGACTGGAGACTGTGCAGGATGTACCGCCAGAGGTTCCTGCCACTCCCTGGGCAATAACGCCGATATGGAAGTAAAGGCCATTAACGAGGCCGGCGCCATGGCGGGGGACCGGATTGTCCTTCTTTTTGAAACCTCCTCGCTGCTAAAAGCAACTTTTTTGCTCTATGTGTTCCCGATATTATTGCTGATCATCGGTGCTGCTATAGGCCAGGGGATTGCGCCCCACATCGATTTTAATCCTTCCGGATTATCCGCGCTCACGGGCTTCTCATTTTTTATCGCAGCGGTGCTGGTAATCAAAGCCAGGGCGAATAAAATGGCCTTGAAAAAAGAATATCGCCCGAAAATTATCAAAATCCTCGCCCGCGGTGCAGACCGGCAGGATCTACCGCCGTCACCATTTAGACCATGCCAGTTAGGTCTTCTCCGGCGTTGCCGGATCAGATGTGGGAAATATATCTTCGACATTGTAATCCTTTAATTTCAGCATGCAGTTATCCAGGGCTGCAGCCTCGGTTTCACCAACTCCCTGAAATTCCTGTCTGGCAATAATATTAATAAGGTTGGGAACCGCAACAAATTTGCCTGCCAGTTGACCCGCCAGGCTCTCATGGACATCAATGTAAAGCATTCTACGGTTACGAATTAGATTGTATCTTGACACCTTTGTCAGAATATCGTTTTCCATTAAGTTATTCATGATCCCGGTTTCCTTCATTCTGCTTCCATTGTTGTTTTTAATGGGAATCCGTTTTCTCTCGCCAGGGCCGTCACCTGTGCAATTTTGGTCTCCGCTACTTCCTGGGGGTAAATACCACATACCCCGACCCTGTTTTTGTGGACATGCCACATCAAGCGGGTGGCTTCCTCCTGAGATTTGTTGAAAACGCCCCCCAAAATCGCTACCACAAAGGCTTTGGTGGTAAAATCGTCATTGTGCAGCAGCACCTTATACATGGGGGGTTCGCTGATTTCTTCATCAATTTCGGCAATCGGGTCTTCTTGCCGATCAGGCAGATCTTTACTCATCGGTCAACCTCCTGTAACGCCGGGATCCGAATTTATCAAGCCTTAAATGATAGGGCTGCCCCACTGCTATCTCCCAGGAGGAAAGGGCGAAAATTCGCAACTCCCTGCCTCCTCAAATAATAATGGTGAGGGGCGCCAACCACCAGTGCCGCGCGCATATCCGGGAACCTTTTTAGAAGGTAATGGTCAAGGCTCGGAAGTCAACCATCGTCCTGTGTACAGCACCGATGACCTTAATAGAAGCTATCTCAAAAAAGTCTTTAGGCCCAATATCTTTGTTGGTGCCTCGTTTTAAATCCTCGAAATACTCAAGTATTCCTCCGGTTAAAAACGTGGCCCCGCCTCGATCTTGAACAGAAATCCTTTTTTTGACATGGCTTCTATCGAAATAAAAAAGGGCAGTCTTCAGCCTGGTGAGGTTGAAAAACTGCCCTTTTTCTGGATTGAAATTGATTAGACAGATTCTTTGAGTTTTTTGCCTGCCTTAAATTTCACAACATTTCTGGCCTTAATTTTAATCGGTGCGCCTGTCTGGGGATTGCGGCCTTTGCGTGCTTTTTGGCGTGCTTTCTGAAAGGTGCCAAATCCTACCAGTGTTACTTTGCCGTCTTTCTTTTTCAGGGCTTTGGTAACATTGGCCATGAACGAATCAAGAACAGCACCGGCCGCCACTTTGGACACCTTGGCATCTTTGGCCATTTTTTCAATTAACTCAGCTTTTGTCATTTCTGCCTCCTTCTTAAGGTTTAATTTTAAAGCTTCGATAAGCTTTGTTGAATTCAATTTAACTCAAAAAGGCCTGAAAGTCAATAGGTAAAAGCCTGTTTTTAGCAGTTTTACAAGAAGAAATTCCTGAAAAGTCGCTAAATCTGCCCTTTTTACAAGGCGTATCGTCTGAATTGTGGTGATAGCTTAAGCGGAGACGAATTAGAAAATCCTGTTTTAAAAATATGGTTTTCGTGATAAAAAATGGGGTAGCCGATAGAATTATTATTGCCGATGCACGTCCGGGGAAAACATCATGACTGAAAAAGTCTACGTTACCAGCAAACAAATGGCCACTTTTATCTGTCCGAAATGTCAGAAATCGAAGACAGTAAATGTATCCAAGTATGCCAGCCTTGATAAAATAGTCAATGTGAAGGTCACCTGTCCCTGCGGATATGGCTATACTTCCATATTGGAAAAGCGGAAAAAATATCGTAAGGCAACGAATCTACCCGGCTCTTTTGTTCACATTGTTGATGGCCGGCAGGCCGGGAGCGGCTTGATGAAAGTCAAGGATCTATCCACATCCGGCTTAAAGATTCATATCAATACCCCGCACCATTGTAAGGTCGGAGACATCGTTCTGGTTGAATTTAGCCTCGATGACAGCCATCGAACGTTAATCAAAAAAAAGGTGATCGTCCGCAATATCATAGGACAACATATCGGGACTGAATTCGCTCCCACAGAACCGATTGACAAAGCCCTGGGGTTTTACCTCTTTAGTTAGAAAAAGGTTTCAGGTTTCTGGTGTCAGGAGCTTAAAGGTATCAGGTGTCAGGTTTCGGGTGTCAGGAAGAACTCGCGGAGCGATCTTGCTGATTGCCTTATTCGGCTGCTTGGAAGTTGCGGGAGTTTTTGAAATTTATTAGTTCTAGACACTTCCCCGCCATTGCCGCATTTCCCTGACACCTGAACCACCTGAAACCTATTTGGGCCTGAAACCTGCCCAGCCAAAGTTTTGGTATATAAGCTGTAAAAAACTGCATACTACCGTAAATGAATGGGTGTAACCAAATGAAAACCAGATGCACCTGGGCCGGAAGCGATCCTCTTTATATGAGGTATCACGATAGAGAGTGGGGGGTTCCGGTACACGATGACCGCAGATTATTTGAATTCCTTATCCTTGAGGGTGCCCAGGCGGGATTGAGTTGGCTGACTATTTTAAAGAAGCGGCCGAACTACATCAAGGCCTTTGATAATTTCAACCCTCACAAAGTTGCGGCCTACACTCCCCGCAAAGTAAAGGAACTAATTTCCGATGCGGGGATTATTCGCAATAGACTCAAAATCGAGGCGGCCATTCAGAACGCCAGATCCTATCTTGCCGTTCAGCAGGAATTTGGCAGTTTCGATAAATATATTTGGGAATTTGTCGGGGGCAAACCCCTGAAAAACAGCTGGCGTACGACAGCGGAAATACCGGCGCAGTCAGAAGCATCTGCCGCCATGAGCAGCGACCTGAAACGCAGGGGCTTTAAATTCGTAGGACCGACTATTTGCTATGCGTTTATGCAGGCCACCGGTCTGGTCAACGATCATACGGTTGACTGTTTTCGATATGATGAGGTGTAACTGAAAGCCATTTCAAAAGGGGTGAATGCAATGGGCTATTGCTCGCAGTGCGGCAGACATCATCATGTGGGTTTTATATCGACCCGTTTTGCAGGAACAGACGGTGTTTCGTTGGAAACAGCCAAATGGGCTGATGTTTTTGAACAGGTAGGGTTTTCATGTTTTTACTTTGCCGGGGAGCTCGATCGAGCACCGGAATGTTCTTTTCTGGTCAAAGAAGCTCATTTTCAGCATCCGGACATAAAGGAAATCTATCGTAATTGCTTTGGCGTCCGGGTGCGGGAACGTTCTGTAACCCGGAAGATATACGAGCTCAAGCGAGAATTAAAAGATCGCCTTTACGAGTTTATCGAGAAATTTGAGATCGATCTGCTGGTTCCGGAGAATTCTCTGACCATTCCGTTGAACATCCCGCTGGGTATCGCTCTTACCGAGATTATTTCTGAAACCGGCATGCCGACCATCGCCCATCATCATGATTTTTTCTGGGAGCGTCAGCATTTTATGACCAATGCGGCCTGGGAATATCTTAACATGGCCTTTCCGCCTCACCTGCCGACAATTGAACACGTGGTGATCAATTCATCGGCGGATAACCAACTGAGTTTGCGTACGGGCATTTCTTCGACCATTATTCCCAATGTCATGGATTTTGAGAATCCGCCCCCCGTAGCAGGCGACTTTCAATCCTGTGGGTTAGATCTTGAAAACCAGACACCGGCGGGTGATGATTATGCTGCCGATGTTCGCCAGGCCCTGGGCGTAGCCGATGATGAATTGTTAATCCTGCAGCCGACCCGGGTGGTTAAGCGCAAGGGTATCGAGCATGCGATCGAACTGGTTCACCGGCTGGGGGTCAAAGCCAAGTTGATTATTTCCCATGCTTCGGGAGATGAAGGTTATGATTATGAGCGCAGGGTAAGAGAATATTCCAAATTAATGAAAGTCGACACCTATTTTGTATCCAACATCATTAATGAACAAAGGGGCCTGACGAAAAACGGCAGGAAGATATATACCCTCGAAGACGTTTATCCCCATGCTGATCTGGTTACCTATCCTTCGACGTTTGAAGGATTCGGTAATGCCTTTCTTGAAGCCATCTATTTTTGCCGGCCGATCGTGGTCAATACCTATTCGATCTACACGATGGACATTAAACCCAAGGGCTTTTCGGTGATCGAGATTGACGGCTATGTGTCAGACACCGCGGTTCGCAAGGCCAGAAAAGTGCTGACGGACTCTGAATATCGCCATCAAATGGTAAAGCACAATTACGAGACAGCCCAAAAATACTTTTCATACTCGGTTCTGCGCAAAAAGCTGAAAAACCTTATTTCAGACTGCACGGGATGCCTCTTGTCCAATTAACCACTTTAAATAGTTCTGTGAGCCGTATTTACCTCTGCCGAATTTTGTCGCCGATACAAATAATTTGGGATTTTGGATTGCGGATTTCGGATTTAGAAATAAGGATGAAGTCTGTTTTTAATTTCGAAACTACCAGATATTCCCAACTCTCCATGTCAACTTGCAACTCATAACTTGTAACGCGCAACGGCTATCCCTTTGCCGGCATCCGGAAATTCTAAATCCGAAATCCAAAATCCAAAATCCGCAATCGACCCGGGTGTCGTAAAATCCAACTTGGGTGTAGTAAAAGGCAACAAACATTTAACTATCTAAAATTATTTAAAAATTCAGGGTAGTAGCGTTGGGATGAAAGCGCTGATTTTACTTTTTGTCGGAAATTACAACGCCTGGAAGTAAATCCATTGAATGGGACCCTCTCTGTTTAAAGAATAAATTAAGCTGTGATTACAGGTAATTAGAAGTAACATCGGGTTGATTTTTTAAACCTGGCACAGCCCTTGCTCTATAAAACGGGCAAGAAGTAAATTTCAATTCACAAAGGAGAGAGAGAAATGGCTGACAAAAGCAAAAAAGACCGAAGAAGCAGCGTGGGATTTGGATCGACCTATCGTAAAGGCCAGGGGCAGGACCTGGGCTCGAATCAGGAAATCGGATCGGTGGTTGGCGGCCAGGTCTGGCTGGTTAAACCCAACAAAGAAGCCAACGCTTCAAATCCCTGCCTGTGGATGCAGGCTGGTGTGGTGAAGTTTAAAAACTGTGATAATTATTATGATTGCACCACGTGTAAATACGACCATGCCATGGAATCGAAAGCCGCCAAAGGCAAACAGCCCACCTGGCAGAACGCGATGAGAAGGCTGCCGGACATGGACCGGGTCTGCCGCCATAGCCTGACCAATCGGATTGATCGACGGGCCTGTGCCTATGACTACCAGTGCGCTACCTGCGATTTTGATCAGTTCTTCGAAGATGTCGCGACCACCAAAAGCAAGAGCATGCCGTTTGAGGTTCAGCAGGTCAAAGGTTTTGACGTGCCGATGGGCTTTTATTTTCATGACGGCCATGCCTGGGCGCAGATTGAAAGCGGCGGTTGCATCCGCATCGGGCTCGACGATTTTGCGCTGAAAGTGCTCGGAAAAGCTGATGCCCTGGATCTTCCTTTAATGGGTAAGGAGCTGGATCAGGGAAAGGCAGGCTGGGGTCTAAAACGCAAGGACAATCTGGCGGATGTTCTTTCGCCCATCGATGGGGTCATTGTGGAGGTTAATTCACAACTAAGGGAAAAGCCCGAGATCGCCAATCGTGAGCCCTATGGGGACGGATGGTTATTTATGGTGCGCACACCGGATGTCAAGGCTACCATGAAAAATTTGATGGTCGATCAGGGCAGTCTGAGTTGGATGAACACCGAAGTCTCCAATCTGGAAGGCATGATTGAAGCGGTCGCCGGTCCTCTGGCTGCCGACGGTGGTTTCCTGGCAGACGATGTATACGGTAATCTGCCCGATCTTGGCTGGGAGAATTTAACTAAAAAATTTCTCAAGACCTGAAACAGCAGTTAATCGTTATCTGTTATTCGTTAATTGAACTATGATTCTCCCGTCTTTTCTAATAACGCATAACTATTAACCAATAACTTAATCAAAATGGGCAAGGTTTTTGAAAATGGAATCCCATCGAAAAATAAAAAGTGCATCTGAGAACAGCCATCCCTGCATCTGGATGCAGGCCGGGGTTGTCCGCCGCAAATATTGTGAAATCGATTTTCATTGTGAGGCCTGTCGATTTGACCGGGCTATGCGTCGCACCGCCAGAGAAAACAACCAGCTGCGGCAGCAGGGCGGAATTCCCCAGGGTAAAAGCGGCAGGATCGTTTATTGGAAAGATCGATTGCGGGATTTACCGGCCTGGAAGCAGCCCTGCCTGCACCATATGAAAGGGCGCATTGAATTCCGTGCCTGTACCCATGATTATCAGTGCGGCAACTGTGAATTCGATCAGTACTTCAGTGATCAGTACACGGTGCACGCAGTGGTGCGGCCGGTGGATGTCCTGGATGTCAAAGGATTTAAATTGCCCCATGGATATTACCTGCATCGGGGGCATACCTGGGTGAAGATCGAAGAGGGGTCAACGGTTCGGATCGGGCTCGATGACTTTGCATTGCGCCTGCTGGGTCCCCTTGATCGGGTTGAAGCGCCTTTAATGGGCAAACAGGTAGAGCAGGATCGTGATGATATACTCCTGAGCCGGAGTTCAAACACCGCCCGGGTGCAGTCACCCATCAGCGGGGTGGTCACCGACATTAACCCCGAGCTGAGGGAAAAGGGCAAGCTGGCCAACGATGATCCTTACACCAGCGGCTGGGTGATGCGGCTGCACTCCGACAACCTCCGGCGAGACCTTAAAAATCTGATGATTGGCGACCAGGCCAGTCAGTATCTTGATGGGGAGATCGATCGCCTATACGAGGTGATCGAGGAGGAGGCCGGACCGCTTGCTGCCGATGGGGGCTATCTCGGAGATGACATCTTCGGCAATCTGCCCCAGACCAGCTGGCAGAAGCTGACCCGGCTTTTTTTGCATACCTAAAAATCGGAGGTTCATAGGTTTGGGGCTTCGCGCGATGCGCTTCGCCCCACAAGCAGGGTTCAGGGTTAAGACAATTCTGAACTGCAGATTTTAACCCTGAACGCGGAACTCTGAACCGATAACCTTCAAATAGCCATTTCTCTTCCAAATAAAAAGGGGCTGCGGTACTTGACGCAACCCCTTTTTGGTTTAACCTACTTCACTTTAAATGCCACCATTGTGGCATCATCCTGCAATTCGTCGGACCTTACAAATTTTTGCAGTCGGGAATCAATTTCACCGATAATGTTGCCGCTTGATTCATGCGCACATTCGGTGATCACTGTTTTTAATCCCGTTGTTTCAAACATGTGGTTTTGGGAATTGGTGGCTTCGGTGATACCGTCCGAGTAAAGCAGCAGAAAATCGCCCTGGTTCAGATAAATCTTCTGTTCTTTCAGCTGATTCGAAAATAGCTCGCTGTCCATCAGGCCGATGCTGATGCCTTTGGGTTTCAACTCTTCAATGGTGCGGGTTTTGGCGCTATAATACAGGGGCCAATTGTGCCCGGCGCGGGCGATGGTTACCGAATTATCGTTTAAATCAAAAAGTGCTATGACCGCCGTGATAAAGTCGCCATCGCGCAACCGTTTGCTGATCAGATCGTTCAGGCTCAGAAAAATCTGGGATGGTGAAACACTGGTTTGCGAAAAAGATTGAAACATGCTCTGGGCGTAAGCGGCATATAAAGCGGCTGATATCCCTTTATCCGAAACATCTCCGACGATGCTGACCATGCGGTCGCCGTTGGGTTGAACAATGTCAAAGAAATCGCCGCCGACAACTTTGGCCGGTTGGTAAAAAGTGGCAATCGAAAGCAGTTCGGATTCAGGAATGTCTAACGGTTGCAGGTTTAATTGAATTTCCCGGGCGATTTCCAGCTCATCACGGGTGGTCAATTTATCAACGAGCTCCAGGGCCAGCAAAAGATTGAGTACGATGAAAGATCCGAGCATCAACAGGGAGTCGAGCTTGAGCAATCCGATCAGAAAGCCGGCAACTCCAAGGCCGTAAAAAAGCCGCCGGGCCGGTGTCAGCTGCATCATGAAACTGAAGAAGATGGCCTTGCCCATATAGAAAAAAGTGCCGACGGACGATCGTCTCGGAGATTGCCCGGGCATTTTGGTTTTTGCCTTAAAATAAGCGAAGGCATCCACCGTATCCTTTTTCAGCAGTCGCTCGATTTCCCTGTGGCTGAGTCCGCTGGTGTACAAATAGAATAATTTTTGGATTTTTCTTGCCCGTCTGTTTATGCCTTCGGCTATTCTCATTTGAATTACTTGCTCCGGTACTACCTGTAAACGCATTAAGGGGTGGAGTTGCTTCGCACAATCCATTTCCAATTAATTGAGGGGAGCTTTTTCATTCACCCTTTGTCATTCCAGCGAAGCAGTCTGTGTCGCAATTGACAAAATCCCGCACATCGGTCTGATCGTCATTCCGGGCTTGATCCGTGGTTCGACAGGCTCACCACCCTGAGCAAAGTCGAAGGGGAATCCAGATTCTGTTTGCCGGCTTTACTGAATGCCCGCCCTGTCGGCACGGGGGCAGGCTCTGCGCGGGCATGACAGAAAGAACTCCCCTGACTGCTCAGTTGGCATTTAAAATCTTTATGGGATTCCCCCTTATATTGCAAGCTGAAAAACTTTTCCCGTGCAAATTAGAAGCCACTTGAAGACACCTATCGGATCGTTATTTTTTGGGCCTTCACAAGAAGCTGGTTTTATCCGTTAGGGCAATAATGCCGCCAGTTGGTTATTTCCAATAATCTTTGGTAAATTTAACCATTCATAATTTGGGTAAAATATTCGTAATTTTGAATTGAATCAGGCTGTTAGAAAAAAAAGTGTCATTGGCATAGTATATGCTCAATAGTGTTCTTAAAAACAAAGATAGCCAAATAGGGAGGTAAACCATGGGGATATTCACACGATTTCGCGATATAGTCGGCTCAAACATTAACTCCATGCTGGATCAAGCGGAAGATCCGGAGAAACTGATTCGAATGATGATCCAGGAGATGGAGGATACGTTGATTGAGCTGAAATCCGCCTGTGCGGGCGTGATGGCAGACAGCAAAAGAGTTGTACACCAGCAGGCGGCCAGCGCAAGGCGCATCGAATATTGGGATGACAATGCCAAATTGGCCGTTAGCAAGGGGCGGGAAGATCTGGCCAGAGAAGCGCTGATTGAAAAACGCCGGTTTGTTCAGAGAACCGAGTCGTTAACCAATGAATTATCCGAGCACCAGGCCCTTTTGGATCAGTACCAGGATGACATCCGTCAACTTGAAGACAAACTGAAGTCTGCGCGCGAAAAGGAACGCCTGCTCATTCAGCGCCACATTTATGCCACCCGCAAAAAACGGGCCCAACAGGAAATACGGCGGATGGACAACACCGATACGATCATTAAGTTCGAAGAACTTGAACACCGCATCGACCACATGGAAGCCGAAGCCGATCTGGTAAATTTCGGGCGCAAACCGAATCTGCAGGACGAACTGGAAAGGTTGTCCATGGATGAAGAAATTGAAAAAGAGCTGCGCGCATTAAAAACCACCTCCATGGACAAAATGGAAGAACGTGTCGAAGCACTGGAAACGATCATTGACGATAAGTAAAGAGAGGAGATGAACGATGAGCCGATATAACGGTATATCAAAACGGGGACTATACCGCTCACGTGATGGCATCCTATTGGGGGTATGCCGGGGAGTTGCCGAGTATTTTGACTTTTCGGCTTTCTGGATCCGGGCCATTCTAATTATGGTGTTTATTTTCACTGGCTTCTGGCCGGTCATCGGAATATACATATTGGCAGCCATTTTGATGAAATCGGAGCCAGGCGTGCCCGGTGAGAAAGAATCCAAACGCAAATATCATTGCCGCTATAACCGTGCCAGGCGGGAGACCTCAGAGCGGATAAGGCGCAAGTGGGGACATCTGGAAAAGCGAATACGACGGATGGAGGATAAGGTGACGTCGCGGGAATTCGACTGGAACAACCGGTTTTACATGTAATTAATCCACCCTAAAAACGGCACATCCATGGCTGCGATTTGCTTTTTGAAAACTTAAAAATCATTTTAAAGATAAGCTCTGGCGGATTAATTACTTTATGCTGCGCATAGTTTTTACCTTATAATTTTAGGACGCGACAATTTTAGAGTAGCGTCGGCCTCTGTGCCGACTAAACCAAGTTGCCTGATACACTATCTGGAGGAATATATGGGTGCTCCTTATTGGAAAACCGTCGGAGAAAGCATTGCCAGAGGGTTGGGCGAGAAAACGATCAGAAGACTCGGTTTCGGTGGAAAATTTATCGGCCGGGCCGGTGCTGTGGTCGGGATTGGTTTTCTGGCCTATGAATTATTGAAGCATTACAAGGAAAACATCGAGGCTGAGCCGGCCTATCAGGAGATGAGGATTTTGCAGGTCGAATTTGAAAAGTGGACCAGTGCCATCTCCTGTCTGGGCCGCGAGCCTTTTCATGACAACGAATACGGCTCTCTGGAAGAGGGCGGGGCCATCAATGCCCTGTATAAGAAAAAGACATTAACAGGCCCGGGTTCCAGGGCCGCGGATCCCCAGGAGGCTTATACCCTCATTGGCCGATCGATGAATTATATCCGCCAGGCTGAAAATATTTTCGAGGATGCTCAATTTGCGGAAAAAAAGAACGCCCTTGTAGCCAATTTAAGGGAAATACAATTGCAAATCAGCCGGGCTGATGATTTCAGGCCGCTGCAACAACAACTGGCCCGCATCGTCGATGATCTCAGGCCCATTGAAAATGGCTATACGGCGCGCATTTACGACTGCAGCCGGGAAATTCAGAAAACCCTCGGTTCCAACGCTGCCTGGGCGGCCGTCTCCATGACCACCCTGGGTCTGGTAAAAAAGCCGAAAATGTAAGTAATGGGGTTACATGGCAGTAACCAAGGTATCGGATCTCCCGCTAAATATGAGAGTCAGCTTGGACGTTTTTATACAATCCCGGTGGCAAAACAAGAAATTTAGTGCGGCATGAATCGCATTCAAAGTGCTTGCTGGTGGGAATCAGGCGCATCCATTTTTTACGCCTGATTCGATACATTGAGATACCCTGGCAATGAGGACATGCTTTGTAAATTGATAAATTGGACATTAGGTCACCTTAAAAAATAATGCAGTCAGTTTAAATCCGCCCCGGTATTTATCCTTAATTTTTCAGCAAAATCCCCCTTTTTAAAACTTTAATACAAGCAAATTAAATACCAAATTTGTAAAGTTTCATATTAGAATAAATTTCATATAGTTACAGAACAGATGGAAAGAAGGAAACTTAAACCAGTGTGAATTATAGGTGGGAAATGTGTGAAAAGAATTACAGAATTAGAACTATCCAAGCAGCAAATTCTAATAAATGGCTGATGACTCTCGATACTCAAGTAAAACGACGGTAATATTGTCGTGTCCGCCGGCGTCGTTGGCCTTTTTAACAAGCTCTTCACAAATCGATTTTGCCGGTTGCGCTTGATTAACAATCCGGTAAATTTCCTCATCTGCCAGCATATCCCAAAGACCGTCCGAGCAAAGCAGAACTTTATCTCCATTTTTTAAGGCAGTGTAATTGTAATCGGGAATGATCCCCAGCGGGCTGCCGATGGCCTGGCTCAGCTCATTTTTCAAAGGGCTCTGGCGGGCTTCCTCAAGGTTCATCTGCCCGGCCTGCACAAGATCCATCACTTTGCTGTGGTCGGTGGTCAGCAATTTTATGCCGCTTTCGTTGCACAGGTAAGCCCTGGCATCTCCGACATGACCCGTATGCAGGGCACCGGTTTCCACCAGCGCCACCACGAGGGTGCATCCCATGCCCTGATAGCTCTCATTGTTCTCCGCCAAATCGAGGATCTTTTGGTTGGCGAAATACAGGCAGTCATTTAATTCGTCATTGATTTTAATTTTATCGCCCTTGATTTCGGCTAGAATTCCGGGGGTGAAGTGGTCGTTTACCGCTTCGGTCGCGCTAAGGCTGGCGATTTCGCCGGCATTATGTCCCCCCATGCCGTCGGCTACAATGAATAAATTTTTGGTTGGATTCACCAGAAAGTAGTCTTCGTTATTATCACGATCCATTCCCACGTCGGTGATCCCATGAACCGATTCAAATAACTCTTCGGTAGGTAATTCTTGACTACCCTGACCGCCAAATAACTTTTTGAAAATGTTCATACGCATTCCCAACTATTGATATTGGTAAATAATAATTTAAATATACACAATTGCCCGCCATGGCGTCAAATTAAAAGATAGGATTTACTGCTGCATCTTCTTCATGGATGATTGACAGGATGATCGGGCAAATGCTAATCAAACGGTATCCTAAACGAATATCTCCTGGAGCGGTCATTGCCCATTGCTAAGCGGGCGTTGGCCTGGCGACCTGTTTTCCAAATATGGAGGCACCATGCTCACCATCTCCGATGTAAAAACCCTTTGCGCAAGAGACCCCAACTTCGATGACATGATTTGCAGCCTCAGGGCAATCTCCAAGCAGCCTAAAAAGATGTGGAAGGAAACCCGGGAAGTGGTGGCGCTGGCCAGAAAATTCAATGATGAGGTCGTGCGCCCGCAAGCAGCCTGGTTGGACCGAAAGGTACAGGAAGATCCCGATTATCTTCCACTTGAATTCATAGAGGAGGCCAATCGCTGGGGGCTATATACGCTGTGGATTCCCAGGATATTTGGCGGCAAGGGGTACAACCTGCCCTCCTGTTCCTATTTCATCGAGGAGATCGCCTCGGCCTGTGCGGCCATGGCCAATCTGATAGGGGTTCACTATCTGGGTGTTGCCACCCTGATTGCCCCATGGAACACTCCGATTATCCAACGGGTTTTCAGCGAAGTGGTGGAAGGCGAAAAAAAAGGCCGCCCCTGCCTCATATCCCTTGCGTTGACGGAGCCGGGTGCCGGCACCGATGTTGAAGAAACGGAACTGATGGATCGGGGCAACATTGCCTGCCATGCCCGCAAGGTGGATGGCGGATACGTGGTAAACGGCAGCAAGGTGTTCATTTCCAACGGCCATCTTTCCACCTGGCACATGCTGTTTGCGTTTGCCGATCTTGAAAAGCCGTCATCGAATCTGGTTATGCTGGCAGTCAAGAACGGGACAAAAGGATTTTCCTTTGGCCGAAAAGAGCGCAAAATGGGACAGAAAGGATGCCCGGCCAGCGAACTGATATTTGATGAATGCGTTGTCCCGGATGACAACGTCTGTCTCGATCCGGATCAGGCCAAGGGCCTTTCACGTTCGCAAACCGAGACAACCATGCAGCTGATCGATTATGTATTTTCTGCTTCCAGGGCCGGTGTCGGTGCTTTCGGAACCGGTGTTGCGCGGGGTGCTTTGGAGGCGGCCCTGAAATTTGCTTCGGAAACGGAAGTGGAAGGAAAACTGCTCATCAACCATGAATGGGCCCAGTCCATGCTGGCCCGGATGTACCGCAATGTTTTGGTCTCCCGGTATGCCTATGTTGAAAGCAACTATGCCAACGGAATGGACGGGATGTTCAAACTGCTCCAGGTTAAGCCCATCTATTACCTGACCCGCTATGCACCGTCCGCGCTATTGAAACTGCTGGCTCCCCCATTCATGGACAGCCGTTTGGGAACCTGGCTCATGCGCAAAATACATTGTGACCGGCAGACCAAAACAGAAATAGAGCGAACCTCCGGGCTTGGCTCCCTGGCCAAGTTCACCGGCAGCGATGCCGGTGTCAAAAACGCACAGCTGGCCCTTGATTTGATGGGGCAGGCCGGGCTGCGCCAGGACCGGCTTGCCGAAAAGCACCTCAGGGATGCCAAACTGATGCAGATTTACGAAGGTACCAATCAGCTAAACCGTTTAAACCTGTTTAAGTGTCTGGTAGCAAGGGATCTTCCGGGGGTCAGCGTGTTCACCGATTGATGCGAATCAGTTTATATTTATTTAGACACTGATGGCAAATATGTAAATGACTGTTTTGTGGTTGTACCACCCGCTTCGCTCGAGGCACTGGGGACACAGAGGGGGATAATGTTTCCCCCGGGTAGGAGACGACGCCCGGGGATAAGGATTCAGCTGCTTCGCGGCAGGAAAGACTATGGCTTAGAAGCGCCGTACTTGTAAATAAAAAAGTTTTCGGTCGGCTGTTGGAGGAAGATGATAACGACAACTGAAAATACCGGAATTCGCATGCTTGCCAGGGCCGCGGCCGAGTTTGCCGGAAATGAGCTGGCAGCCAATCGAGAAGAATCGGACAGGTTCCCGTTTGGCCCTTTTTTTTCAACTGTTTTACACAAGGCCTTCGAACTTGATTTTTTCCACATTACCCTGCCGGACTCAATGGGGGGAGTCGGGATGGGCACCCATGCTCTGTGTGTTGTCATGGAAGAACTGTGCCGGCAGGATGCCAGCCTGGGGGCGATTGTGCTGACAAATTGTTTTGCCCAGGAGATTCTTTTAAGTGCCGGAAGCACCGAACTGCTTAAAAATAGGGCAGACAGCGCGGATAAAGTGAACAGCTTTTTGCTGGCCTGCCCCCTGTTTAACAATCCCTCTGAGATCAGGCATATGGCCGCAGTGGTTGAAGAAGGCGGCCGGTACTTTCTCACCGGCAAGCTTGAATACCTGGTCCTGGGAGGGATTGCCGGGGCGGCTGTGGTTCCGGCCGCCAAAGAAGGGCAGGAATCCTATTCTTGCTACCTGATAGACCTGGGCCAGCCGACAGTCACGATCGGGGAGCCCGTGCTGAGCCTCGGACTGCGTTGCTGCCCGGCGGTTGATGCCGAGTTTAATAGGACCGAAGCTGTTCCCGTGGGAGGGGAGGGTGATGGCGCTACCCTGTTTGGCTTGGCAGCGGCCCGGCTGAGTCCGGCGGCGGCGGCCATATCTTCCGGAATTATGAAAGGCGCTTTTGATGAAGCCCTGTCTTACGCCGGCCAGCGCGAGCAGGGCGGCCGAAAAATCGGTGAGTGGTCCGAAATGCAGATGATGCTGGCCGATATGGCGGTAAACATAAAGATCGCGGACATGGTCATTTCAGAAGCCTGCCGGGCGGTGGACGAAAAGGAAAAAGATTGGGAGTCAAAGGCCCTGGCGGCCGCTATCCATGTTCAGGAGGCAGCGGTCCGGGTGACAGCCGATGGCGTGCAGGCCCTGGGTGGTGTCGGGTACATGCAGGATTTCGGACAGGAAAAAAGGTTCCGGGATGCCAAGCACATCCAAGCCTGTTTCGGGCTGACACCCTTGCAAAAACTAAAATTTTTGGATAAGCGCACAGGAAAGGAGAAATAAGCCATGCCAACCTTCTTTGGTGATTCAAAGCCGGCTAATACAGTGACCCACGGGGAAGCAACATTTGACCTTCCGATCCTGTATTACCGGGACGATGCCTTCGCACTTTATTTTACGGCCGATTATGAAAAGGTAAAAGCGGCCATGCCTTCCGACAAGCTCCACCCGGTCATTCTGCCCGGCAACAAGGCAATCGCAGCCATCTGTGCGTTTAATTACATTGACACCTCCATTGGGCCCTATGGAGAAGTGGCAGTGGCCCTGCCGGCCGTATATGATAAACAAATGACCGCGTTCAGTGGACTGATGGCCGCCATAAGGGAAAGCGGTTATCCCGGCTTTGGTGTCGTTGTTATGCACCTGCCGGTGACCCGGGTGGAAGCCAGAGACGCCGGCCGCGGCGAGTGGGGCTACACGAAATTTCTGGCGGACATGCACTTTTCCATCAGTCCGGAATACATGGAATGCCGCATGCTGGAAGGAGAGGCGCCCATACTCGATCTGCGGCTGAAAAGAAAAGGATTTTACCTGCGGGATAAAAAACCGCTCACAACATTTTCCGTTAGGAACGGTGACCTTATCAAAACGGTCATCCCCCAGAAAGCCACCAAACGGATTTCTCTGATGCCGGGAGGCTCCAGCCTGGAGTTGGGAGATCACCCTGTGGCGGAGTCTATTCGAAGCCTGGGAATTTCTTTGCGACCCTTTATGAGTGTGTATTTTCCGGAGCGAGCCGGGATTTTGCCGTCCGGGACGGTTATTGAAACGGGGGTACGGCCGCTGGAAGGCCACCTGGGGGAGGACCGTGAGGCTGTACACGATGTCGTCTATCCTGGCTCAGCCCAATCTTTAGAGGCGAAGCCGTAAGTTTGATCAAAAACTATGATAGAGCCGCTTGAAGTTTTATATAAGGGACAATGGGTTAATTATGAGTACCGTTGCGATCACCGGTGCCGGGGGCTATATTGCGCGGCAGTTGATATTATCTCTTGAAAACCAGGAGTGGTGCCGGAAAATTTTAGGAACCGACATTGTCGAACCCGGTGTTCAAGCGGCCAAGTTTGAATTTCGCAACTACGATATCCGGGACCCCTTACTCCTTGATTTCTGGAAAGATCAGGGAGTCGATACCCTGGTGCATCTGGCCTTCATTGTTGACCCCATCCACGATGAAAAGAAAATGTACGATGTCAACGTGAACGGCACCCTGAATGTATTAAGGATTTGCGAAGAGTTAAATATCGGGCACATCATTGTTGCTTCGAGTGGAACCGCCTACGGTGCCTGGCCGGATAACCCCGAATCCCTGAAAGAAGACGATCCCATCCGAATATTTCCACCGAAGTTTAGTTACGCCCATCATAAAGGACTCATTGAGCAGCATTGTGCGGGCTTTATTAAACAGCATCCTGATGTTGTCTTTAACCTCGTGCGGCCCTGTGTCGTCTATGGACCCCCATACGGACAACTATCTATCGCGGTTTTTAAAGAATCTGCCCGTATGGTGGATTTTACGTCCTATCCATGGGTTCTGGATACGACCCGGGCCAAAACTAAACTGGGATGGAAACCACGCTATACTTCCATGGAGACGCTGCGAATCATGCTGGAAACACATGATTATTATCCGGTTGAAAACTCTTGAGTTCTGGATTTGGATATGAAACAAATATTGCAGGAATCGGTGAATCACTGCACTTTCATATTGAAGATGACCACAAAGTTGCAGCCCAGGCACTAAAACAATATCCGGAGGAGAATTCATGGCACTCAACCCCGTGATCTCAACCTTAGGCCGTCGGTTACGCCTATCCGTGATTGGCGGAGGCCCGGGTTCCTTTATCGGTGCGATGCACCGTCAGGCCGCTCGGATCGATGACCGTTACGAACTTGTCGCTGGTGTGCTTTCGTCAAATCCGGAGCGGGCTAAAAAAGCAGGTCTGGAAATTGGGCTGGCCCCCGAACGCGCTTGCACCAACGTGCAGGAGATGTTGGATGCTGAAGCCACCCGCGATGACGGCGCAGACGTGATCGCGATCATGACGCCCAATGACAGCCACTATGAATACGCCTTCGCTGCTCTGGAACGTGGCTTCGATGTCATTTGTGATAAGCCAATGACCAACACCCTGGAAAACGCGGAGAAATTGCACCAAAAGGTACAAGACACCGGTTTGGTATTTTGCCTGACTCACAATTACACAGGCTATCCCATGGTGCGCCAGGCCAAAGCGATGGTCATGGATGGTCAGGTAGGTACAATCCGCCTGGTGCAGGTGGAATATGTCCAGGGTGGCAAGGCCGATGAAAACGACCCCGACCCATCTGAAGGCGGGCTGCCCTGGCGTTACGACCCAGTCAAGGGTGGGCCATCGCTGGTGATGGGTGATATTGGCACACATGCCCACAACCTGGTGCGCTTTATCACCGGCCTTGAAGTCGCCGAGGTGGCTGCGGAGGTGGGCAGCATATCCCCCGGCCGCTTGGTGCATGACTATGCCGGGGCATTAATGCGCCTGGACAACGGTGCCCGAGGCAGTTTCTGGGTGACCCAAGCTGCTGCCGGTGTGGAGAATTGCCTGCGCATCCGGGTCAGCGGCACCAAGGGTAGCCTGGAATGGATGCAGGAATTCCCCCAGGTGTTGACCTTCAAGCCGCTATATGGACCAGCCCAGAGCAGGACGCCCAATGGGCCCGGTACTATGCCCCTCGCAGCACGGGCCTGTCGCATTGTTGCCGGTCACCCGGAGGGTTTCCACGAAGGTTTTGCCAACCTTTATTCCGACGCGGCTGAAGCCATCGCCGCCCGCAGGTCAGATACAAAAGCCGATCCACTGGCTCTTTATTTTCCTAATTCCCTGGATGGGCTATTGGGCGTACGTTTCGTACATAGGGTAATCGAATCCAGCCAGGCGGGCGGCAGGTGGGTAGAATGCTGATACCTGAATTTTACGAAAACAGGCCCCATCGCCGTCTCAATGCCTTGACCGGCGAATGGGTGCTGGTGTCGCCCCATCGGACCCAGCGGCCGTGGCACGGCCAGGAAGAGGCGGCCGGGCTGCAAATCCTGCCCCCTTACGACCCCCAGTGCTACCTTTGCCCGGGCAACGCCCGGGCCGGGGGCGCGGAAAAATCCGGATTACAAGAAACCATATGTTTTTACGAACGATTTTCCAGCGATGCTACCGGATATCGATGGCCCTGATGTTGCACCTGCCGATGACCTGCTCACCGCCGAACCCGAGCCGGGAATTTGCCGGGTGATCTGCTATGCCCCCCGACACGATCTTTCCATGGCCCGGATGACGGTCTCCTCGGTGCAGCATGTCATCGACGCCTGGCAAATTGAATATCTGGACTTGGGCCACCGTCCGGACATCGGCTCATGTGCAGATCTTCGAAAACCGCGGCTCGGCCATGGGCTGCTCCAATCCCCACCCCCACGGCCAGATCTGGGCCAATAAATCAGTGCCCACATTGCCGGGCTCAGAAGGGCGTCGGCAGGCAGCTTACCTGGCCGAAAAAGGGACCTGCCTGCTGTGCCGCTATCTGGCACCTGGAACTTGATCGGGTCGAACGCATCGTACTGCAAAATAACTCGTTTGTGGTACTTGTGCCGTTCTGGGCCATCTGGCCTTTCGAGGTCATGATTCTGCCGCGGGAGCATGGCGGTTACATTGCCCATCTCGGGACGGATCAAAAAAGGGATCTGGCCGATGCCATGACGCGCCTGGCCGTGCGCTACGACAACCTTTTTCAGACCGCTTTTCCCTATACCATGGGGCTGCACCAGCAGCCGACGGATGGGAAGAATCGGCCTGAGTGGCATTGGCACATTCACTACCTGCCGCCCCTGCTGAGATCTCGGTCGGTGAAAAAATTCATGGTCGGCTACGAGATGCTCGCCATGCCCCAACGGGATCTGACCCCCGAGGCTTGTGCCGAACGGTTGCGGGAGCTTTCGGAAATTCACTACCTGGAGTCGACTGACATGACCATGACCGATACACTTCGGGACTACGTCGAGCGCACTGAAAAGCGGCAGCCTGGATGCCGATCTGACGGCCCTTGTACGGAAAGGCGGAATTTGCCGATCAAAAGCTGCGGTATGCCAGGCTGCTGGAAACCATGCAGGCCCAGTTTGCACCGCATCGCGGCTGCTGTGATTCTCGCTCCGGGCCGGACCGAACTCGGCGGCAACCACACGGATCACAACCACGGCCAGGTGCTTGCCGCGGCGGTGCACTCTGGATTGTGTGGCAGTGGCCGCTCCTGCCCCGGGAATGCAGGCAGTTATTCACTCCTCCGGGTTCCCGGAGCTTATCCGGGCGGATTTGTCGGATCTTGCGCCCCGGCCGGAGGAAAGGGGCCGGCCGGAGTCTCTGGTACGGGGAGTTGCCGCAGGCCTGGCCGAAAAGGGCTGCCGCATCGGCGGATTTACAGCTTGTGTGAACAGCACCGTGCTTCCCGGATCCGGGTTGAGTTCCTCGGCAGCCTTTGGGGTGCTGCTGGGGGGAATATTCAACCACTTGTTCAACCAATGGGGCATAACCGCCATCGATCTGGCCAAGATCGCCAAGCTGGCCGAAAACGAGTTCTTCGGCAAACCCTGCGGCTTCATGGACCAGCTGGCCAGCGCCCTGGGCGGCGTCTTGCATATCGATTTTAAAAGCCATCTCGATCCGGATGTGGAACGGATCGATTTCGATTTCACACGGGCGGGCTATCAGTTGGCTGTGGTGGATACGGGGGGAAGCCACGCCGAGTTGACGCCGGAGTATGCCGCCATCACCGAAGAGATGCGGGCCGTGGCCTTGCTGCTGGGAAAAGAGGTCTTGCGGGGGCTGAGCATCGAGGACGTCATCCAGGCCGTTCCCCGGCTGCGACGAAAGGCCGGAGATCGCGCCATTCTCCGAACCATTCATTTTATCGAAGAAAACCAGCGGGTCGGGGCCATGGTCGCGGCCTTGCGTCGAAACCGGGTGGAGGTCTACCTGAAGCTGGTATCCGCCTCAGGCGACTTCTTCCTGGCGCCTGCTGCAGAACTGCTTTCGCACGATCGACCCCGCAAATGCAGGGAATCCCCTTGGCCCTGACCCTGACCGAGCGCTTTCTTGACGGCAGCGGGGCCTGCCGGGTGCACGGCGGCGGCTTCGAGGGAACGATCCAGGCCTATGTTCCCAGGGCGCGATTCGATGACTATCGGCGATTCATGGAACAGGTCTTTGGACCGGGATCGGTTATGGCCCTGCGAATCCGCAGGTCCGGTGTGTCAAGGCTGCGGCCGGATGGACTGGACCGAAGATTTGATTAAAATTTCTTGAAAATTTTCGGTTACAGTTCATACAGGATTGACAAATAAATCGAATTGGAGAAAATACCATGCGGATGAGACGGACCAGGCAGGCCGGGTCGATCAAACCAGCCAGCCCGATTCACTGCATCTGCCCGGAGAGATTTTATGGCCGAAGTTGAACTGATCAACGTCACCAAGCGGTTTGGCGCCACGGAGGTGGTCCACGGCGTCGACCTTCAGATATACGACAGCGAATTCATTGTGCTGGTGGGACCATCGGGCTGCGGCAAGTCGACCCTCCTGCGCATGATCGCAGGTCTGGAATCCCTGAGCGGTGGGGAGATCCGGATCGGCAACCGGACGGTGAACCGGGTGCCGCCCAAGTGAGCGCAACGTGGCCATGGTTTTCCAGAACTATGCCCTTTACCCTCACATGACCGTTTATGATAATATGGGCTTCAGCTTGAAGATGAAAAAACATGCCCAAAGCAAAACTCGACCAGAAAGTGCGGGAGGTGGCCGAGATACTTGAATTGACCCCATTTTTGGACCGCAAGCCGGCGGCTCTCTCCGGTGGCCAGCGTCAAAGGGTTGCCATGGGCCGCGCGATTGTCCGCAATCCGGATGTTTTTCTCTTTGATGAGCCCCTCTCCAATCTGGATGCGCAGCTGCGAACTCAGATGCGTATGGAATTAAAGAAGCTGCATTTGAAAATGAAAACCACCACGATCTATGTTACCCATGACCAGATAGAGGCCATGACCCTGGCGGATCGTATCGTGATTCTCAAAGACGGGTACATCCAGCAGGTGGGTACCCCCATCGATGTTTATGAAAAACCGGAAAGTGTATTCGTGGCCCGATTTATCGGCAATCCGCCTGCCAATATTTTGGCCGGTGTATTTCATCTGAGAAACGGGAAAGGCGTGATCGCGTTGGGAGAGCTGAAATTTCCGGTGCCTAAACAGGTCGCGCTGGAAGAGGGCCAGGAAGTGCTGGTGGGGATTCGCCCGGATGCCATCAAGGCCGGAGACACTCTTACCGGTATTCCGGAGGCGTGGCGGTTTCAGGGAACAGTCGTCGTTTCGGAGATCGTGGGCGGGCAGTCTCTTTTGGAATTCGAGATGGGGGGTAACCAAATGATTGCCGAACTCGAAGGACGGGTTTTGTTGCGCCCGGGCGCCTCCATAATTCTGGGGTTTGATCTGAACCGGATTTTATTATTCGATCCAAAGACACAATCTGCCATCAACTGAGGAGATTGCGCGATACTGGCATGATCGGTGTCGCGCTTCATCAAAACAATCAACCAAACGAAAGGAGAAGAAAATGAGAAAAGCATACTTCAAACTGTTGGCCGTTTTGGGTATGGCCATGCTGATGCTCCTGCCGGTGACCCCTGCTGGTGCCAAGGACTTGTCCGGTGACCTGGAGATTTTTTCCTGGTGGGCGGGAGACGAGGGACCAGCACTGGAAGCCCTGATCAAGCTTTATAAAGGGCGCCATCCCAATGTGAATGTCATCAATGCCACTGTAACCGGCGGTTCGGGCGTTAATGCCAAGGCCGTTTTAAAGACCCGTATGCTTGGCGGCGAGCCGCCCGACAGCTTTCAGGTACATGCCGGGCAGGAATTGATCGGTACCTGGGTGAAAGCAGACCGGATGGAGGATCTGACCTTCCTGTTTAAAAAGGAGGGGTGGATGAAGGCATTCCCCGAAGGTCTCGTCAAACTGATCGGCACCGATAAAGGGATATGGTCGGTACCCGTGAATATCCACCGCTCCAACGTGTGCTGGTATATTCCCGCCAATTTGGAAAAGTGGGGTGTTTCGGCCCCCAAAACATGGGATGATTTTTTCGCCATGGCACCCAAACTGAAAGAAAAAGGGGTGGTACCGCTGGCACTGGCACAGAATTGGACGGCCAATCATCTGTGGGAATCGGTGGCCCTGGCTTCCCTGGGACCGGATAAATGGGATGCCCTGTGGGCAGGCAAGCTGGCTTTCGACAGTGCCGAAGGCGTGCAGGCCTGGGAGCTGTTCGGTAAGGTACTCGAATTTACCAATGACGATGCTTCTTCCCTTTCCTGGCAGCAAGCCACCGATATGGTCGTCGACGGCCGGGCGGCCTTCAATGTCATGGGCGATTGGGCTGCGGGGTACTTGAGCACCACCAAGAAGCTTACCCCCGGATCTGGATTCGGGTGGGTCGCCTTCACCTGACAACGGTGGTATGTTTATGTTTCTGGCGGACTCTTTCGGCCTGCCCAAAGGGGTCGCCCCACCGCGATAACGCCATTGCCTGGCTGGCGCTGCTGGGCTCCCGCGAGGGCAGTGATGCCTTTAACCCGCTGAAGGGATCGATTTCGGCCCGCACGGACAGCGATTTGTCCAAATATAACGACTACGCCAAATCCGCGGCAGCTGATTTCGGGAATAGATCGCATCGTCGGTTCGCTGGCCCACGGTGTGACCGCCAACGAAGGATTCATGAACGATTTTGCCTCGGTGATGGAAATGTTCCTGAAAACCAAGAATGCCCAGATGGCTGCCAAAGCCGCCCAACAGATTGCGGTTAAAAACGGCATCGGCAAATAAACGGGTATCCTGTTTTGGCACCGCAAGGCTTTGATCCGTCGGTGCCAAAACAATACCTCAGGGTATCGATATGATGCGAATTTTCAAAAGATAGGATCAAGGCATTTTTAATGCTGTTGCCGTCCATTATCCTGATCGCCGTGTTTGTATACGGGTTTATTGCCAACACCTTTTGGATTTCCCTGACCGATTGGGGCGGGGTGGCCGCGTTGGCGGAAAAGCCGGTCAAAAATTTTGTGGGACTGGAGAATTATGTCGAGCTGTTCACCGGGTTTTTAGGCGGCGGGTTTCGGCAGGATCTGGTCAACGCGGTTTACTACTCGGTGATGCTGCTGGCCGGCGCCATCGGGCTGGGGATGTTCATCGCCATCCTGCTGGACTGCAAGCCGAAAGGCGAGGACATTTTTCGAACCATATTCCTTTATCCCATGTCCCTCAGCTTTATCGTCACCGGCACGATCTGGCGCTGGATGCTCGCTCCCCAGGGCGGGGTCAACCTGTTGCCCACCTTTGTGGGGGGTAAACCCCTCGAGTTTCGCTGGCTCACCAGTACCCAGGCCATTTTGGAGTTCAACTGGCAGAATTTATTGCAGATCGTCATGTATATCCTTTCCGTTGGGATGATTTTGATCGGGTTCTGGACCCTTCGAAAAAATCCGGCCAAGGCCTGCAAACGGTGGCTGCTGCCCGGGGTCGGTGTCGGTCTTTTGGCATGGCTGGGGGGCGATTTGTTACCCCAGGCGCTGTTCATGGAAGAGACCCACGGCTTCAATCTGGCCACCCTGGGCATTATACTGGCGACCATCTGGCAGTACTCCGGCTACACCATGGCGTTGTACCTGGCCGGATTTACGGGCATATCCCAGGATCTGCGGGATGCGGCCATGCTGGATGGGGCCAGCAATGTCAAATACTATCGTCATGTGGCCCTGCCGATGCTCAAGCCGATCACCATCAGTGCCGTCATCATTCTTTCCCACATATCGCTGAAGATGTTCGATCTGATTTTCGCCATGACCGGACCGGATAACGCCGAAACCGGTCATCCCGCGCTGAATATGTATCTGACCACCTTCCGGGCCAATGATTTTGCAAAAGGGGCCGCCATTGCCATTGTACTGTTCATTGTGGCCACCACCTTTATCATTCCCTATCTGGTCAACAACTACCGGCAGAAAGGGAAGCGATAGATGACCGCGAGAGATTTCAATCCGCACATTTTTGCTCTACGGTACCCTGGCCGTATTGGCACTGGCCTATCTTTTGCCGGCCTATATGATGGTGGTGACCGCTCTGAAAATGCCCGAAAACATCAGCCTGCCGAGGTCGTGGCATCCGCCGGTCCCGAGCTCAACTGGGCCAGTTTTTCGGAGGCTGTCGGCCCTGCTGAAGCCCAACTTTGTCAACTCCATCGTACTTACCATCTTTGCCACCATCCTCTCCACGGTTCTGGGATCCATCAACGGATATGTTTTTTCCAAATGGAAATTCAAGGGCAGTGAAGTCGTCTTTACCCTTTTCCTGTTCGGCATGTTCATTCCCTACCAGGTCATCCTGATTCCGCTGTTCCAGACCCTGAGGGCCATCAATCTTTACGGCGGCCTGCCGGGGTTGATCCTGGCCCATGTCGTATACGGGCTGCCGATCACCACGCTCATTTTCCGCAATTTTTATGCCCAGATTCCGGACGCACTCATGGAGTCGGCGCATGCTGGACGGCGCCGGTTTTTTTTCCATCTATGCAAAGATCGTCTTTCCCGCTTTCCATACCGGGCTTTGTGGTCACGAGTATCTGGCAGTTCACTCAGATCTGGAACGAGTTTTTGTGGGGTATCACCCTGACCCGCCACACCGCCAATCCCATCACCGTGGGCTTGGCCCAGTTGGCCGGCGGCCAGGCCGTCAGCTGGAATTTGCCCATGGCCGGTTCCATTCTGGCGGCTATCCCGGTTCTGCTGATCTACATTTTCATGGGCAGATATTTTATTCGCGGGCTGCTGGCCGGATCGGTCAAGGAATAATTGAGTGATGTTGTTACAGGCCAGAACCCCTGGCGGTCCGGTCGGCCGCAGTCTACAGATCCAGATGAAACTGCGCGAATCTCCTCTGCCTATATTCGTGGCGTTCAAACCGCCGGTGTAGCTGCTACAAAAAGCATTACCTGTAGTGCAATACTGGATATTTCTTTTAAAAAAAACCTCTTATCAGAGAGGAATAGAAATGCACCAATTTGATGAAGATACTTTACTTGCAACAGATGAACCTTTTTCTTTCTCGGGACTTATAACAGAGAACTGGTCAATAAATGGGGTGCCGGATGGCGGCTATTTAATAGCGATTTTAGCGAAAGCCATGATACATCAAAGTGAAATGAAATCGACGCCAATTATAACGGCCAATTATTTAAGCCGCTGCGAGCCGGGTGAAGCCAGAATCTTGATTGATTCGATTGGACCCCAATTGCGCAGGTTGGGTGTCGGGCGAATTGTCAGATAATTCAGAAATGATGGGATGGATAAAATTTAAAAACGACCGCCCCTTTGATATATTATCTATTTTGCTTGTTGCTGATTCATTTCCTCCTGCAGTCTTATCCAGTCAGAGAATGGTAGCATGGGTTCCAACGATCGAATTTTCTGTCAATATTCGTAACATACCGACAACCCAATGGTTAAAATGCATCTTCCGGACATGATTTATCACCTGCGGATTTATAGAAGAAGATGGAGAAATTTGGGACGGAGCCGGTCGACTAGTTGCAATTTCAAGACAAATAGAAATTTAGGGTACCTTATTTCTTAAGCCGTTTGATTTCATCTTCGAGCATGATTTTGCAATAGCGGCAGAGCTCATCGGATTTGCGGTCCACATCTTCTTCGTTGCGGCAGTAGTGCATGATGCAGGTGTGGTCCGGGCAATGGCGCAGGTTAAAGGTGTGCCCCAATTCGTGGATGGCTTCTTTGACGATGCGTTCAATATAGCGGGGGGCAATATTTAAATCCGAACGGCTTTCGTTCAAGCGAAAGGTCGACACAATACAGGCCGTGCCCCCCAGCTGGGCTTCACCGTAGACATGGGTCAAAATGGGGATAAACAGATCCACCTGGGCAATGGCCAGTGTTTTCAGGAAATCTTGCGGCGTGTTGGCCGCCAGCTGATCGAGAATCAGGGTGGAGTGATACTGCTGACGGTTTTGATCCAGGGCAAATGAAAGGTCTTCGATAACCGTGGCGGTTTCGATTGCGCAGCCAAATACGCGCCCAACTTCCGCGGCCAGCGCTTCCATCAGCTCGGTACTTAGTTCTCCGACTGGAGAAATCAGGATGCTATGTTGATCTTGGGAAGTCAAAAATAAAGGTTCATAAGTTCATCGGTTCAGGGTTCAGAATGAATTTGGGATTTTAGATTTTGGATTTACGGTCCGCCTCCGGCGGAGCAATTTAATAAAAAATGATAGAGCAAAGCGATACAATCAATTCTTTTTTATCTCGTACCGTTTGATTTTGCTGTAAAGGGTTGAGCGGTCAATACCCAGTGTTTTAGCGCTGCGGGCAATATTCCAGTCATTGTCCGTCAATATTTGTCGGATATGCACTTTTTCAATTTCTTTCAAGCTGTTGTTCCTGGGGCCCTGGAGGGGTTCATGACAGAATATGGGCAAATCTTCGGGCATTATTTGACGATCTTTGCCCACCACCACCGCCCGCTCGATGGCATTTTCCAGTTCGCGCACGTTGCCCGGCCAGTCATAGAGCATTAATTCATCCATGGCTTCCCGATTGATTTTGTCAATGGATTTATTGGTTTCCTGGATAAAACGCTGAAGAAAATGCTCCGCCAGCAGTGGGATGTCCTCTTTGCGTTGGTTGAGAGACGGCATGATCATTGAGACAACATTAAGGCGATAAAAAAGATCTTCACGAAAGCTGCCGTCCTTGATGGCCTTTTCCAGATTGCGGTTGGTGGCGGCAATCACTCGAAAATCAACTTCCAAGGGCTGGGTGCCGCCCACGCGGTAAAATACGCGATCTTCTATCACCCGCAGCAGATCAATTTGCATGCGCATCCCGATTTCGCCGACCTCATCTAAAAAAATCGTACCGCCGTGGGCCAGTTCCAGGCGCCCCTTTTTTGTTTCTTTCGCATCGGTAAAGGCCCCTTTTTGATGACCGAACAATTCGGTTTCCATGAGATGCTCGGGGATGGCACCGCAGTTGACGGTGACAAACGGGCCGTTACAACGGGGGCTGTTGGTGTGAATGGCTTTGGCGGCCAATCCTTTGCCGGTGCCGGTTTCTCCGGTAATCAACACCGTCGAGTCCATTGGTGCCACATCGCAGATAAGGTCAAAAATATCCTGCATGGGTTTGGATTGGCCGATCATGCTTTCAAAGCGGGTGCGTTCTTTATGCTCCTCCCGTAAAAAGAGCATTTCCCGGTCCTGTTCCTGGTGTCTGATAATTTTATCGATCAAAACCCCCAGTTCATTGGGATCAAAGGGTTTGAGCATATAATCATAGGCCCCGTTTTTCATGGCTTCGATGGCGGTGGGGATGGATCCGTAGGCGGTAATCATAACCACGGCGACATCGGGGTCACTTTCCTTGACCTGCTGCAGAACGTCCAGGCCGCTGATGCCTTCCATCTTGATGTCCACCAGCATGATGTTAAAGCGGGATTCTTTCAGCTTTTCCAGGGCTTCTTCCCCGCTGGGAGCGGTTTGCACGTCATGACCATCTCGCTTAAGCCATCCCGCAAGGGATTCCCGCATGATCAGTTCATCATCGACGATCAGGATTTTAGCGCTGCTCATTACTTCCTCCGGTTTGTACATTGATAATTTCTAGAAACTTTTAGACATTTTATGTATCTTTAGCTTTCAGGTGGAAATAGGTTTCAGGTGTCAGGAGTACTGAGGTGTCAGTAGGGTCGGCCACCGTGCCGACCAAACCCGATAGGAGGCGATGATCTGAAACCGGCGGGCGCAGCGGCCCGCCCTACTTTTCCGGACACTCCGCCGTTCAGCCTGAAACCTGAAACCTCAGCACGCATATAACCTAAGATTCACCCAAACAGCTTATGCATTATTTTTGGCCGGTATTGATTTCAATGGCAATTTAACCTTAAAGGTTGTACCTTGCCCGACCTTTGATTTTACATAAATCGAACCACCGTGTTCCTGGATGATGCCGTATGCAACGGACAGGCCCAGTCCGACCCCCTTGCCTTTTTTCTTGGTGGTGAAAAATGGCTCGAACAGATTTGAAATATCCTCTTCGGGTATGCCGGGGCCGGTGTCTCTAAAGTTAATCTGCAGGCTGTCCTCGCTTAGAAGGTGCCGGGACTCAATGGTCAGGACACCGCCTCCGGCAGCTTCCATGGCTTCGGTGGCATTGGACACCAGGTTCATAAATACCTGTTGCAGCTGATCTTCCGAACCGAGCAGGTCCGGCAGGTCCGGATCCAGTTTATTTTCTACTTTGACGCCGTCAATTTTAAGCAGGTTGGAGTTTAAAAAGAGGGTTTGCTCGATCAGGCGGTTGAGGCTTACGCGCTTGGGCTCCATTTTGGACTGGCGGGCGAAAGCCAGCAGGTTGGAGACGATGCGGCTGGTGCGCCGGGTTTCGGTTTCCATCAATCCAAGATATTGTTTGAACTGGTCCACTTCGTTTGGGCCGAGGGTGTCCTCTTCCATGATGCGCTGCATCAGCATGATCAGATTCAAGATCCCGGCAATGGGGTTATTGATTTCATGCACCACCGAGGCCGATAATTTTCCCAGCGAAGACATCTTGTCCTGGTGCAGCAGTTTTTCGTGGGTCTCTTTGACCTGGCGGGTTCGGTCTTCAACCATTTGCTCAAGACGATTGGTGATTTCTTCTTCTTCTTTCTTGTGCTGGGTGATATCGCGGCTGATATGGATAAATTTCTGGATTTTTCCGTCTTTTTCCCAGATGGGATAAATGTTGACTTCATAATAGCGGTTTTCACCGTCCGGCATCAGCCGGGTTTGAATTTTACGGATCTGGCGCTTGTTACGGACAACCTCCTTGAGCGGACAGTCACTTAGACCGCTGTCACAGGGGTGATCAATTTTGTGATAGACCTGGAAACATTTTTTACCGATAACATCTTCGCGTGAATACCGCATCTTGGTCAGAAATGATTCATTGCACTCAATAATTTCCATTTCCGGTGTAATCACCAAAATAAAATCCTGAATACCATTTAAAATCGTCTCCATTTCATCGGTGCGTTCGCGCAGTTTGCGTTCTTCGCGGCCGATGGCATTCCAGAAAATCTTAAAGACATTGTAGGACAGCAGGCGGATACGGGGCGGGCGCGTGCGCAGGACATCCTCAAAAATTTCCTGCTTCGGTGTCAACATGATAATCAAGTGAATGCTGTAACGCCGGTCGTAAAGCTGGCGACAATCGTTGAACGTCAGCAGGCCCAACTCATCTGCCAGTTTAATCCCCGGACTTTCCGAATCCGGGTCCGCGACGGCCAGAATAGGTGCATAGACACCCTCCTGTTCATACACCGAGGTTGTTTTTTCGAGAATTTCCTTGCAAAATTCTCCGCCGCCAACCAGGGCAATATTTGTAATTGAAGGCTGTTTTACCGGCATGGTGTCGATCCTCCCTGCACGCGTATTCGTGCTATTCCCCGCCCACCGTCCAAAAGTGCCAGATTTATCCGGGACTTTCGACGACGAAAATTTGGAAAATCACTAAAATTCGGTGTGTTGAAATTTAAGACATAGCACAGGTGTTCCCCTGTATCAATACCCAGAGTGTAGGAAAACAAAACAATATCTTGTAAACCCCCTCCTTTTAAAGCGGAATTCTGCCAAAATTTGGGTTGACAAATTTCGCGAAACGAAATAAATTCGGCCCTTCATAGGTATCTGAAGCGAATATCGAAGGCTCGGAAACCTTTGAATAATTAATGTATTACAGGGGTTTCAGTTGTCTGAATTTCAATAACAAATTCCTACTATTAAGGAGCAAACCAACATGACCGAAAAAGTTCATGGATCCGTACTGGTTCTCGGCGGCGGCATAGCCGGGATGCAGGCATCGTTGGACCTGGCCAATGCCGGGTATTTGGTTCGTCTTGTGGAAAAGTCCTCCGCCATTGGCGGGATGATGTCCCAGTTGGACAAGACGTTTCCCACCAACGACTGTGCCATGTGAATTATTTCACCCAAACTGGTCGAGGTCGGCCGGCACCTAAACATAGAGCTTTTACCTGAGAGTGAACTTTTAGACCTTAAAGGTGAACCGGGCAATTTCAAAGCCCGCATTCGAAAGAACCCCCGCTACATTGATCTTGACAAATGCACGAGCTGCGGTGAGTGCACCAAGGTGTGCCCCGTAGACTTGCCCGACGAATATCAAGAAAGCCTGTCCTCTAAAAAAGCGACCTACAAACAATATGCCCAGGCCATCCCCGGCGCCTTTGCCATCGACAAAGGCGACAAAGCCCCCTGCCGTCTGGCGTGCCCCGGCGGGCTGAACGTCCAGGGTTATGTCAACATGGTCAAGCAGGGCAAATACAAGGAAGCCCTTGAAATCATCATGGAGGATCTGCCGCTGCCCGGTGTGCTGGGCCGGATTTGTCCCCATGGCTGTGAAGATGCCTGTCGCCGCTGCGATGTCGATCAGCCCGTGGCCATCCGGGACTTAAAGCGGCTGGCGGCTGATAAATTTGATTGCCGTGAGATTGAGCTTGAATGCGCACCCGCCAGAGAAGAGAAAGTGGCCATTATCGGCTCCGGTCCGGCGGGGCTTTCCTGTGCCTACCATCTGGCGCGCAAAGGGATCCGTTCAACCATTTACGAATCCTTGCCTGAAGCGGGCGGGATGCTGCGAGTCGGCATTCCGGCCCACCGGCTGCCCCGGGAAATTTTGGACCAGGAGATCGAAGTCATCACCAATCTGGGCGTGGAGATAAAAACCAACACTGCCCTTGGTGAGGACGTGACGGTCGACGACCTGCTGGGCAACGGCCACAAAGCCGTGTATCTGGCCCTCGGCGCCCATAAGGGCATCGAGTTGGGCATTCCCGGCGAGAAATCCAACGGGGTGCGCCAGGGCGTCGATTTTTTACGGGAAGTCAACCTGTCCGGCAAAGCGGAGGTCGGTCAAAAAGTGGCCATTATCGGCGGCGGCAATGTGGCCATCGATGTGGCCCGTGCTGCGGTCCGCCTGGGAGCCGATGAGGTCAGCATCATTTATCGCCGCACCCGCAACGAGATGCCGGCCTGGGAAGAAGAAATTCAGGCGGCTGAAGATGAAGGCACTCAGATCACTTATCTTTCCGCTCCCCAGGAACTGCTGACCCGCGATGGGAAAGTGGTCGGCCTGCGTTGTATCCGCATGGAGTTGAGCGAACCGGATTCTTCGGGTCGTAAACGGCCGATTCCGATTCCCGGCAGTGAATATGACATTGAAATCGATCAGCTGATTCCGGCCATCGGCCAGCGTCCGGATCTGTCCGCCATCGAAAATGTAACCGGATTGACTTTCTCGCGCTGGGGGACCACCGATGTCGACTCGGTGACCTTTGCCACCGAACGTGAAGGCGTGTTTGCCGGCGGTGACCTGCAGACGGGACCCTGGGTGGCAATCGGTGCCATCGGGGCCGGAAAAGAGGCCGCTGAATCCATCCTGCGGTATATCGAAGGCCGCGACATGGCCCAGGGGCGCGAGCCGATCGTCTATGACGACCCGTGGTACCGGCCGGTTCCTGAAGATGAACCCAAGATGCCCAGGGCCAAAATGGCCGATTTGCCGCTTGAAAAGCGCAAGGGCAACTTTGACGAAGTTGAGCTGGGTTTTGAGGAAGCCGCCGGACAGGCGGAGGCCGCCCGGTGTTTGAACTGCGGTTATTGCTGCGAGTGCTACCAGTGCGTGGATGCCTGCCTGGCCGAGGCCATCGACCACAGCCAGCAGGACAGAAATTTTGGAGCTTGATGTCGGCTCGGTGATGCTGTGTCCCGGCAGCGAACCCTATGATCCGTCCCATCTGGAAAATGTCTACCATTACAAATCCAGCCCCAATGTCGTCACCAGCCTGGAATTTGAACGACTTCTGAGCGCTTCGGGCCCCACCATGGGGCATCTGAAACGGCCTTCGGATGATGCCGAGCCGAAAAAAATTGCCTGGCTGCAATGTGTCGGCTCAAGGGACAACAACCAGTGCGGCAACGGCTACTGCTCATCGGTTTGCTGCATGTATGCCTGCAAGGATTCCATGATTGCCAAGGAGCATGCCGGCGGTGATCTGGATTGTGTGGTCTTCAACATGGATATCCGGACCTTTGGCAAAGATTATGAAAAATACTACAACCGGGCCAAAGATGCCGGGATTCGTTTCGTTAAATCCCGCATTCACTCCATTGACGAAATCGGTGACACCGGCAATTTAAGCATCCGCTTCATGGATGACGCCGGCAAGCTGCAGATCGAGGAATTTGACATGGTGGTCCTGTCGGTGGGGCTGCAGGTACCCGCAATCCACCGTGGATATGGCCGCAAGGATTGGCGTTGAGCTGGACAAATCCAACTTTGCGGTGACCCATCCCTTTACACCCATTGAAACCTCCCGACCCGGTGTATATGCCTGCGGTGTGTTTCAGGAACCCAAAGACATCCCCAGCTCGGTCATCGAAGCCAGTGCAGCTGCCTGCGCGGCCGGATCACGCCTGGCCGAGGCCCGCAATACCCTCACCCGCAGCGTGGAACTGCCCGAGGAAATCGATTTCACCGACGAAGAACCACGCATTGGCGTTTTCGTCTGCAACTGCGGCATAAATATCTCCAGTGTGGTGGATGTGACGGCGGTGGAAGAATATGCCAAAGCCCTGCCCAATGTGGTCCATTCGGCGCAGCAGCTGTTTACCTGCTCCCAGGATGCCCAGGATATGATGAAGGAAGTCATCAAGGAAAAGGGGTTGAACCGGGTGGTGGTGGCTGCCTGTACCCCCAAGACCCATGAGCCGATTTTCCAGGACACCATGCAGGCCTGCGGCGTGAACAAATATCTATTTGAAATGGCCAATATCCGCAACCAGGATTCCTGGGTCCATGCCGATACCACCGAGGCGGCCACCGAAAAGGCCAAGGATCTGGTGCGTATGTCCGTGGCCCGGGCCGACACCCTGCATCCCCTGGAAGAAAAGAAAATTCCGGTCATTCAAAGAGGCCTGGTAATTGGCGGCGGGGTGGCCGGCATGAATGCCGCCCTGGGATTGGCCGATCAAGGGCTATGAGGTCATTTTGACTGAAAAAGAAGCCGAACTGGGCGGCCTGGCCAATCGACTGACGGCCACCATCGAAGGCGCCAATATTGGCGATTATCTCAGCGAACTGATTCCCAGGGTAACCAATCACCCGAAAATTCACCGTTTTAACCAATGCCCTGATTGTTGGTTTTTCCGGATTCAAGGGCAATTTCACCACCGAAATTCTGGTGGGACCGGAAATGGTGCAGCGAAAAATTGACCACGGTGTGGTTATTCTGGCCACCGGGGCCAATGAATACGAACCCACGGAATATCTCTACGGAGATGACCCCCGGGTCATGACCCAGCTGGATCTGGCCGGCAAGATGGAAAAGGGAGAATTGGACGATCCCAAACCGTTGTCATGGTCCAGTGCGTCGGCTCCCGCAACGAGGAAAACCCCAACTGTTCAAGAATTTGCTGCCAGACGGCGATTAAAAATGCCCTGCATTTAAAAGAACTCAACCCCGATATGAATGTCTACGTGCTTTACCGGGATATTCGGACCTACGGCCTCCTGGAGGACTATTACACCGAGGCCCGCCAGCAAGGGGTGTTCTTTTTCCGGTTTGATGCCGAAGACCCGCCGGTGGCAGAATCTTCCAATGGGGATCTGGAAGTCACCTTCACCGATCACGTTCTCAACCGCAAGCTGCAAGTCAGCGCCGATCTGCTGGTATTGAGTGCCGGTATGCAGGCCGAAGATACCGAGGAGCTTTCCTCCATTCTCAAACTGGCGCGCACGCCGGAAGGCTATTTTATGGAAGCCCATGTCAAATTGCGACCGGTGGATATGGCCACCGAGGGAATATTTGTCTGCGGCACGGCCCACAGTCCCAAGCTGATTTCGGAGACGATCGCCCAGGCCTATGCTGCTTCGGCCCGGGCCATCACCTTCCTGTCCCAGGCCAATTTGACGCTGTCGGCGGTTACGGCCCAGGTGGAGGCCGACAAATGCGCTTCCTGTCTGATCTGTGTGCGCTCTTGTCCGTACGATGTACCCCAGATCAATGCGGATGGGGTCAGTGAAATCGATGAAGCCCTGTGCCACGGTTGCGGCATCTGCTGTGCCGAGTGCCCGGCCAAAGCCATCCAGCTCAACTGGTATGAAGACGATCAGATTCTGTGTAAAGTAGATGCCCTTCTCGAAGGGGTGCTTTAGAATTCGGAATTGGGATTGCGGAATGTGGAATTTTGAATTGGAGCTGGAAATTCGGAATGTAGGAATGCGGATATTAAAATAGATAGAATGCCTTAATTTTAGGCATTTTAGGCAATTTAGGCATTTCTTTAAGAGAGAGGAAATTATGAGCAACGATTTTGAACCGATTATCATTGCATTTTGCTGCAATTTCTGAGGGTACACAGCCGCGGACCTGGCAGGTTCGATGCGACTGAATTATCCGACGAACATAAAAATCGTTCGGGTTCCATGCACCGGCAAAGTCGATGTCATCCACATCATGAGGGCCATGGAAAAGGGAGCGGACGGCGCCTGTGTGATCGGGTGCCTGGAGGGCGAATGCCATTTTAATTCCGGCAACCTGATGGCCAAACGGCGGGTGGCGCAGGCCAGTCAAATCCTGGATACCATCGGGGTTGGCGGTGAACGGGCTAAAATGTATAATCTTTCTTCCAGTGAAGGCCCGCTCTTTGCCAAATACGCAACCGAGTTCACTGAAATTATAAAAGCGCTTGGGCCCAATCCGCTCAAGCTGGCCAAAAATAAAGCGGCATAGACATAGTTGAATAGTCAAATGGTTAACTAGTTAAATAGGTTGGCTCATCACATCAGATATTTAAGTATGATCGACACCAATCAGACTAATCAGACTAATTAACCAGTCAACTAAATTCATAAGGAGAGGTCACGTCATATGATAGTTGCTGACAAAAAACCGGTTGAGGAGATCATCGAGTATCTCAAAAATCATCAAAGCATCCTGATTCTCGGCTGCAACGAATGTGTTACAGTATGCGAAGCCGGTGGTAAAAAAGAGGTCCAGGTACTGGCTTCGGCCCTAAGGATGCATGCTAAAAAAGAGGGCAAGGATGCTAAAATTGATGAGATTACCCTTGAAAGACAATGCGACCAGGAATATCTGGAGGAAATTCGCGATGTCATCGATCAGTATGATGCCGTGGTTTCCCTTGCCTGTGGGGTCGGGGTCCAGTTTACTGCTGAGCAATACCCGTCCACCATGATCTATCCGGGGGTCAATACCTGCTTTTTGGGGGCCACCGAAGAAAGGGGACTCTGGACCGAGCGCTGCCAGGCGTGCGGCCAGTGCATTCTGGCCACCACCGGCAGTATCTGCCCGGTGGCGCGTTGTGCCAAGCGGCTGTTGAACGGCCCCTGCGGTGGTTCGACGGCCGGTAAATGCGAAATCAACGCCGAGGTTGACTGTGCCTGGCAGTTGATTGTTGATCGTTTGAAAGCCCTGGATAGAATGGATGAATACGAAACACTGTGCCCCATTAAAGACTGGTCAACCGACAGGGCCGGGGGCCCCAGAAAAGTTGTCAGGGAGGATGTGCAACAATGAGCGTAAAAACACCGAGCAAACTTGAAAAAATTTTAAGCGAAGGCCATTTTGCCGTTACCTCCGAGTGCGGGCCGCCTCGCGGTAGCAAGCCTGATCCCATCGTCGAAAAGGCAGAGTTGATCAAAGATCATGTGGATGCCATCAATATCACCGACAACCAGACGTCCATGACACGCATGTGCAGTCTGGCAGCCTGCATCCGCCTGAAGCTCAACGGTCAGGAGCCCGTGCTCCAGATGGTGACCCGGGATCGCAACCGCATCGCCCTGCAAAGTGATATTCTGGGCGCGGCCTCATTTGATATCCACAATATGCTTTGTCTTTCAGGGGATCATCAGAGTTTCGGCGATAACCCCAAGGGCCAGAATGTGCATGACATCGATTCCATGCAGCTGATCCAGATGGCACGGCTCATGCGGGATGAGGGCAAGTTTTTAGGCGGAGACGACCTGGACCGACCCATCAAGATGTTTGTGGGAGCGGCCGCCAATCCCTTTGCAGATCCCTTTGAGATACGGGTACCGCGCCTGGCCAAAAAAATAGCTGCCGGTGTCGAGTTCATCCAGACCCAGTGCATTTACAACCTGGATAAGTTTGAAGAATGGATGAAGGGTGTGTGTGACAGAGGCCTGCATGAAAAATGCTATATTCTGGCCGGATTGACGCCCATGAAGAGTGTCGGCATGGCCAAATACATGGCAAAACGGGTGCCCGGAATGGATGTGCCCGATGAGGTCATCAAACGGCTCCAGGGCGTTGAGAAAGGCAAACAGGCCGAAGAAGGTATCAAGATCTGTATAGAATCCATTGAACGGCTCAAAGAGTGTGAAGGCGTCAAGGGCTTTCACATCATGGCCATTGAGTGGGAGGAGAAAGTGCCGGAGATCGTCGAAGCAGCCGGTCTTTATCCCCGGCCAAAAGTTGATTAAAAGCAACCTGACCCAATAAATGATTTCATACTGCGAGTCATTGGTTCGGTTTTTCCGATATGCAACCAGACTGCCGGAGACCATAAAGCGAAAACCCTGTCCCGATATAATTTGGGGACGGGGTTTTTCATTCAAATTGGTTTAATGTTAAATTGGACTTCCCACATAATCAGAATAAATAATTTACGAGAGTTTTAACTATCGGCCAGGTGATTTACCATTTCTGTGAAACTCCGTGAAAAATCCGTGGTTAACAAGACCATGTCAAAACCGGCCCTTCTTAAATTAGCCAGCAGTTACCGCGATGTCTGGCGCGTCAGCATGCCGCTGGTGGTCAGTATGAGCACCACCGTGGTGATGACATTCACCGATCGGGTGTTTCTGGCCAATTATTCCATTGATGCCATTGCCGCGGCCCTGCCGGCCGGTATTACCTCTTTTGTGTTTCTGTCCTTTTTTTCAGATACGGCGGGATACAGCAATGTCATCATCGCCCAATATTTGGTGCCGGGGCATTGCAGCGTGTGGGCAATGCCATGTGGCAAAGTATTTATTTCTCGATGATAGCCTGGCTGTTCATGATCGGCCTTTCTTTTTGCGCCGGCCCCCTGTTTGAACTGGTGGGCCATGCGCCGGAAGTGCAACGGCTGGAAGTCATTTATTTTCGCATTCTCTGCTGGGGTTCGGGTATCTATATTCTCGGGACGAGCCTTTCCAGTTTTTATACCGGTCGCGGTGCTACACGACCGGTTATGATAATTCATTTCATCGGTATGCTTCTCAACGTGCCCCTGGATTATGCCCTGATCAACGGGGTCTGGATATTCCCGGAACTCGGCATATTAGGTGCCGGCCTGGCGACGGTTTTTTCCTGGTCGGTGATCACGGCTTTGCTTGCGTTTATTGTATTTACCCGCGCAAATGATCGCCTATTTAAAGTTTTGAAAAATTACCATTTCAATATGGACCTTTTCAGGAGACTTCTGCGTTTCGGCGTGCCCAGCGCGCTTCAATTCAGCCTGGATGTGTTCGCATTTTTATTTTTTGTGTTCATCGTGGGACGGATCGGCAAAGCCGAGCTGGCGGTTACCAACATTGCCATCTCCCTGGATTCGGTTTCTTTCAGGCCGTTAATCGGCTTTGCCCTTGGCACCAGTACCCTGGTCGGCCAGGCTCTGGGCCGTAATCGCCCGGATCAGGCCGTTGATGCGGCCAAGGCCACGATGGTTATCGTCACCGGATATATATCCGTTCTCATCCTGCTTTACCTGTTTGCTCCCCAACCGCTGTTGGAGCTATTCCGGCCGAGGGATATCAGCCCTGAAGGTTTCGGCCATATCAAGGATATGGGGGTGGTGGTTTTACGGTTTGTTGCCGCCTATTTATTGCTTGATGGACTGTATATGATCAGCACCGCGGTGCTCAAAGGCGCCGGCGACACCAAATTTATCATGTGGAGTGTCGGACTACTCTCCTTGTTTAGCATGGTAGTGCCGCTGTATGTCGGCATGGAGGTTTTCGGCCTGGGACTTTATTTTGCATGGTCCTGTTTGGTGGTGTTCCTGTTTCTTCTGGCATCGGTAACCTTCGGGCGATTCCGGCTGGGGAAATGGAAAGGGATGCGGGTGATATAGCAATAGGAATTCGGAAGTGTGAAGGCGGAAGTCGGAACAGAAATTAAAGGGCATGGCGCAGATTCCTTCCTGCAGGGGTCCACGCTTGCGAGGGAATGAACTGGATTGACAGGGACATCAAACTTTGAGATTCTTTATTCCCCGATGCATTGGGTTTAAAGCGCTTAGTTTAATTACTGAATTTTCAGAGGTTTGATCTTGAGTGTGAAGCGGTTTTTGCAAAATACGGCCACTTATGGGAGCGCCGGTTTGGCCTCGATTTTCTTGTTTCATTGTGTTGCCCTGCTAGGCCTGCTTGCGGCTCCCGGTGAAGCAGTTGCGGAATTTTTAGCCGGTGATCATGGTACTTCTTATGGTCTGGGCAAAGAAACCAGGGTAGTCCCAGGGGAATTGGAACTCTTGTCAGATGACGACTACAAAGCGATCCTTTTGTCCCAGTCTGAGTATCCCATGGCCGATGAACACCCTATCGCTGAAGATGAAAAAGCGGGCAAAACTCAAAATGCGGTGGAACCCATCACCCGGAAGCTGCCTATCTGGGGTGAAAAAGTCCGCGCCATGGGATATGATTTGCCGCTGCCTTTTGGCGCCGGCGTTAATTTCGTCTATATGGAGCAAGGCCTCGACATCAGAAATCTTAAAATCGGTTTTGGAAACGCCAACCAGGAAGTTGAAAGGGTGACTTTCAGCGATGCCAGTGCAACGGATACGGCCGCCGCCGCCCGGTTGGACCTTTGGCTGTTGCCATTTGCCAATATATACGGAATTATTGGCACCATCGACGGCAAAACCAAACTGGACGTCAATCTTCCGGGTATCACCGTCAATGTGCCGGGTATCGGCCCGGTTCCGATTGTGGATCCAGCCACCATAAATTTCGATATCGATTATAACGGCACCACCTACGGGGGGGGGATCACCCTGGCAGGAGGGTACAAGGATTTTTTTGGCAGCCTGGATGCCAACTACACCTATACAAATATCAATCTCGTTGATGGTGACATTAAAACGCTGACGATCTCACCCCGCCTGGGTGTGCTGGTTGACCCTTCCATTATCAAGGGCTCATTAGCCTTTTGGATCGGGGCCATGTACATGGACTATAAGCAGACGGTCACCGACAGTGTGAACTTGAAGGAACTTGATTCGAGGCTGCCTTCGGCGGATTTGGATTTTGAGATCGACATCAAAAATGAAGAGCACTGGAATTTTCTTATGGGGGGGCAGTGGGAGATCACCAAAAGATGGCAGATTACAGCCGAGGGCGGGGTCGGCAATCGGCGGCAAATCGTATTGGGTTCATCATTTCGATTCTAGCAATTGACTTTTTTTATATAATTCGTTAACCTCTCGTCTTTCGAGGGTTAACGGATAGGTGGCGACGATCATGAAAGCTAAAATCTTAAAAGAACTCCGGTCCCGCAAGGATGTCGTCTCCGGCGAATACCTCAGCTCGGCCCTTGGTATTTCAAGGGTTTCGGTGTGGAAGCACATTCATAAACTTCAGGAGTTCGGCTACAATATCCTGTCAACCGCCAATGGATATCAGCTGTTAGGCTCACCGGATATTCCGTTTTCCTGGGAGTTTGCGGGTCGAGAATCCAAGATTCATTATTTTGCCGAGCTGTCCTCGACCATGGATGCGGCCAAGGATCTGGCCCGTAAAAACTGCCCGGAGTTTACGGTGGTGATTGCCGGACGCCAGACCGCCGGGCGGGGCAGATTAAACCGGCAGTGGCTGTCGGATGACGGCGGCCTTTATTTTACACTTGTCCTGCGCCCCGCGATCCCATTTCCAATCAGTGCAAGGGTGAATTTTCTGGCTTCGTTGACACTGGCCCGGGTGCTGCGTGAAATGTATGGGATCGAGGCCGCCGTCAAGTGGCCCAATGACATTCTGGTGGATGATCGCAAACTGTCAGGGATGCTCTCGGAGTTGGAAGCCGAAGCGGAGCGGGTGTTTTTTGTCAACATCGGTATGGGGATTAACGTCAATAATGATCCGGCCGGGATTGAACCGGCAGCCATATCCTTAAAAATTATTCTGGGGCGGGAGATTTCACGGATTGAGCTGCTCACCCGGTTTTTAGATGAATTTGAAGGGCGTTTGAAAAATGCGGAATTTGAAAATGTTATTTCAGAATGGAAACATTATACCGTCACCCTCCAACGACAGGTCAGGATCGTCACCCGGCAGGAGGTAACCGAAGGCTTGGCGCTTGATGTCGATGAAAACGGTGCCCTGATAATCGAACTTGCCGACGGATCGGTTAAAAAAATTATCTATGGAGATTGCTTTCACCAATGAATGCTTCCAGTCAACTTCGAATGCTGGTATTTGCCTCCCTGCTGGCGGCTTTAATGACCGCCGGCGCTTATATTTCAATTCCGGTGGGGCCGGTGCCCATAGTTTTGCAGAACATGTTTGTTTTTCTGGCCGGCCTTTTGCTGGGAAGTCGATGGGGACTGGCCAGCGTCGGCGTGTATCTTTTAGCGGGTGCCTGCGGGCTGCCTGTTTTCGCCGGCGGAATGGGAGGCATCGGCCGTATCGTGGGGCCCACCGGCGGTTATCTGGTCGGGTATCTGCCGGCGGTTTTTATTATCGGATACCTTTCCAAAAAGGGTGCCGCGCGCATCAGCGTTGATATTATTGCCATGATCTGCGGAACCATGGTTTTGTATGCCTGCGGCCTGAACTGGCTAAAAACGCTGACCGGGATGCCTTGGTCCAAAGCCCTGGCCGTCGGCATCTATCCGTTTTTGGTGGGCGATGCCCTCAAAATAATAGCCGCAGCAGCCATAGCCAAGGGCTTAAGACCAATAATTAAAGTTGCGGGTTACGGGTTGCGCGTTACGAGTTGAGCTTCAGTTCGATGGGAGCCTCGGAATCTCTCACCCCGCAACGCGTAACGCGCAACCCGTAACCCGAAACGCGCAACACGAAAATATGAACATTATTGAAATAGAAAGCCTCACCCATCGTTTTGCCGACGGTACCGTGGGTCTGGACAGCATCAATCTTGGCATTCGGGAAGGTTCGTTTACTGTGATTGCCGGGCCGAACGGCTCAGGCAAAACGACGTTGCTGCGGCATCTAAACGGCCTGCTTTTACCCACTGAAGGTATGGTCCGTCTGGCGGGTATGCCGGTTGAGGAGGATCTGCTAAAAGCGCGTCAGTATGTGGGGATGATGTTTCAGGATGCCGACAGCCAAATTGTCGGGGAAACCGTTTATGAGGATGTGGCTTTCGGTCCCGAAAATCTGCGCCTGGAACGCCTGGAGATCCAAAAAAGGGTCATTCGAGCTTTGCGGGCCGTCGGGCTGCAGGATCTGGCCGATCAACGACCCCACCTTCTTTCGGGGGGTGAAAAGCGCCGGCTTGCCATCGCAGGTGTCCTTGCCATGGAACCCGGGGTGATCGTTTTTGATGAACCATTTGCGAGCCTGGATTATCCCGGGGTTAAGCAGGTTTTGCAGCACATCGTGGACCTGCATCGATCCGGCCATACGATTGTGGTAACCACCCATGACCTGGAAAAGGTTATTGCCCACGCCGATCGCCTGATTTTAATGCAGAGCGGGAGAATGGTCAGGGATGGAAGCCCGGAAGAAATTGTCGGTCACCTTGAAGCCTTCGGTGTTCGGGAGCCCTGTGCGGTCCGTCTGGGGGTGGAGGCTGAATCATGGCTGAATTGACATCCTTTGGGTATTTTTCCGGCAATTCCTTGCTGCATAGCCTGGACCCGAGATTTAAACTCCTGATTATCATTTTACTCAGCCTGGTATGTTTAAACCTGTATTTCATCTCCCTTGGTATTTTTACATTCCTGTTGTTGGGGCTTATTCTATACAGCCGGCTGCCTTTCAATTCAGGGGTTAAGGAACTGCGCTATTTTTTTGTTCTGCTGTTGTTTGTTTTTATGGCCCGGGCACTTTCAACCGGCGGCCCATCCTTGATCGAGGTGAAATTTATTTCAATATCCAGGCAGGGCTTGAGCGCTGGATTTCTGGTCTGCTGGCGGCTGGCGTTTATCGTTTTGCTGGGCTTCACCCTTATGTCAACCACCCGACCCTCAGAGATCAAGGCGGCCGTGCAGTGGTATTTAAAACCGGTCCCTTTCATTCCGGAGAAAAAGGTCGCCATGATGATGGGATTGATCCTGCGGTTTGTCCCGGTGATTTTCGATCAGGCGGCTGAAACAGCGGACGCCCAAAAAGCCCGCTGCGTTCAAAACCGGAGAAATCCCGTCTATCGACTGATAAAACTGGGTTTCCCGCTAATGCGCCGAACTTTTGAACGCGCAGATGATCTGGTGGCAGCCCTTGAAGCCAGGGGTTTTACGGAAAACCGCACAGACCCCGGGCTAGTTTCACACCAGCGTGACTGGGTTGCGCTGGTTGTTATTATCGGCCTGTGTATGGTGGTGATTATTTTGTAAGCCTTCCCGCCCTGGCAGCTAAACTTCAGACCTTATCCATCCATAACTGCACCTGCAGGGTATTGACCTGAATCTTCCGATGGGGTAATTTAATAACCGATAGCGATCTTCAACAACCTACTCACTTTAAGTTACCTCAAAAAGAAGATATTGACCTATGCCGCCCATAGATGCGACGAGAGACCGATTCAATGTGGTTCAGCGAATCTGGTATTCGATTTTTCCGGGGACCCGCCGGAAGCCCGACGACCGTCAACGCTACCGTAGGCTGTCTAACAGCCTGGTTTTGCATTTCCGGCCCCGGGCGATTCCCGAACGGACTCTGAAATTTACATTGACCTGGGGGCTGGGTGGGATGGCAGTCGTTCTGGTGGCCGTGCTGATTGCCACCGGACTGATGATGAAATTGGTCTACCAGCCGGTTCCCGATAGAGCCTATGCTTCCATCATCTACCTGCAGAACACCGTACTTTTCGGTCAGTTGATTCGCAATCTTCATCACTGGAGCGGCAACGCATTGCTGCTAATTGTCTTTTTTCATTTGCTTCGGGTATTTTTTACCGGAGCCTTCCAGGCGCCCAGGCAATTCAACTGGATCATCGGCCTGCTGTTGTTTCTTCTGATTCTGGGATCAAATTTTAGCGGATATCTGTTGCCCTGGGATCAGCTGGCATACTGGGCCATCACCATCTGCACCGGTATGTTGGAGTACATTCCGGTTATCGGCGGCGGCCTTCAAAAAGTGGTCCGGGGCGGCGTCGATATTGGACCGGCAACCCTGTCCAACTTTTATGCAATCCACACCGCCGTGATTCCCGCCTGTCTGCTTATTCTGATGCCCTTTCACTTCTGGCGGGTGCGCAAATCCGGCGGATTGGTGATTCCCCGCAAGCCCCAGGAGGACCCTGGCAACAGGGGAGAATCGGTGGCAGCCATCCCGAATCTCATCATGCGGGAAGGGGTCGTGGCGTTGGTGCTGGTTGCCGTTCTGATGTTAGGGGCAGTCGCCTTAAACGCGCCGCTGGAAGCCGAGGCCAACCCGGGACTCAGCCCCAACCCAACCAAGGCGCCCTGGTATTTTGCCGGCATTCAGGAACTGCTGCTGCATTTCCACCCGTTGTTTGCCGTGCTGGTGATTCCGTTGGTTATTCTTGCGGGCTTATCCTTTTTACCTTATTTGCGCTATGACGGCGATACTGCCGGTGTGTGGTTTTGCTCAGATTGTGGCCGAAAAATGTCGCTGGTGGCGGTGATTGTTGCCTTAATTGTCACACCGCTGGGTATCCTGGCAGATGAATATATTATCGATTTCGCCGCCTGGCTGCCGTCAATCCCGCCGGTTTTTAGCAATGGACTGATCCCGGCAACCATGGCCCTGGCATGCATGATAGGTTTTTACTGGCTGATGAAAAAAAAGTACACCGCCACCAACAACGAGGCGATTCAGGCGGTTTTTGTCCTGCTGCTGGTAGCGTTCATTATTTTAACGGTAACCTGTGTCTGGTTTCGCGGCAATGGGATGGCCCTGATGTGGCCCTGGGAGGTGGGAGTGACTGCTCCATAATGCCATTCAAATTGACGCCTCAAGTCAACTTTTAATACGGTGCTAATAATTATTAGGATTAGTGGAGTATTGGAGTACTGGAGTAATGGAACGAAAGAATAAAAATCGTTGAAAGCCTTGAGCGCAAAAGGGCGAAGGGAGAATGGACCGATCATTTAGTGGTGAAAGAAGTCAATGCGGTATATGGGAGTAGTTAATCCAATACTCCATTACTCCATTACTCCGGTTATCGCAAATGAGCACCATTTAATTGAAACAGTCGGAAACAACATATAAGCATTTTGGATAATAATAATGGCCAGAACGAATACTGAACAGGCATTAGAGAATCGGCAAAGCCATTCCCGCCGAAATTTTTTGAATAAACTCTGGATCGGTTTAGGCGTCGTGGCTTTGGCTGAATTCATTGCTGTGGCGGTTGCCTTTCTGCGGCCGGGAAAATCAAAAGCAGTACAGGCTGGTGACGATCGGGTCATTACGGGTGGTCCCGTCGAAAAATTTGCGCCGAACACTGTCACCGCCTTTGTTCGCGGGCGGTTTTACCTGGCGCGTCTGCAAGACGGCGGCTTTCTGGCCTTATCCAGCAAATGCACCCACCTGGGCTGTACACTGCCCTGGGTGGAAAAAGAAAACAAGTTTGTATGCCCCTGTCATGCATCGGCCTTTGATATTTCGGGAAACGTCATTAATGCGCCGGCGCCCCGGGCACTGGATATCTATGCCGTGAATATAGAAAATGATATCGTCAAGGTGGACACGGGCAATCCAGTTAAGCGAAGTGAATTCCGAAAAGAACAAGTAATCTATCCTAAGCAGAAGGGCTGATGCTGTTTCTTGTTGCGGGTTTCGGGTTGCGGGTTGCGCGGTGTATTACAGACAATCCGAAATCCGCAATCCCAAATCGAGAAGATCCCAAATCCGCAATCGAATGCTTTTGTAAAGTGATGAATGTTCATGACTAATTGGAAAATAACCGGAATAGTAGCAACCCTTGTTATCATCCTTTCTATTCCGGCCTACCTGGTGAAACAAAAATATATGCAGCCGCCGGCTGAGCTGCAACCGGCAGCGGCCTTCGCCGGCGGCCAAAAATGTGCCGAATGCCACAAAAGCGAATATGATAAATGGCAGGGTTCGCATCACGATCTGGCCATGGATGAGGCCAACGAAAAGAGCGTACTGGGAAGGTTTAACAACGTCGACTTCAAATACTTAGACGTGGCCTCCCGTTTTTACCGCCGGGATGGCCGGTTTTTTGTTCACACCCGGGGCCCGGGCGGTGAAATGGGCGATTTTGAAATCAAATATACATTTGGCGCCTATCCACTGCAGCAATATTTGGTGGCTTTCCCGGGCGGACGCCTGCAATGCCTGCCTATTGCCTGGGATGCTAAAGAAAATAAATGGTTCTACCTGTACCCGGATGGGCCTACCGATCCCGATGACTGGCTGTACTGGACCAATGCCGGTCAGAATTGGAATGGTATGTGTGCCGAGTGTCATTCCACGAATTTGAAAAAAAATTATGACCTCGATACCGATTCTTATCGGACAACCTGGTCGGAAATCGATGTCAGCTGTGAAGCCTGCCATGGACCGGGGTCGCTGCATGTGGCCTGGGCCGAACTGCCGGAGATGGCCCGGCCGGTGACAGACAATTTCAAACTGGTGGTAAAAACGTCAGGCATCAATTCGCGTGACCAGGTGGAATTATGTGCCCCCTGTCATTCCCGGCGGGCCATCCTGGGTGACTACACCCATGCCGAGCCGGATCTGATGGACTCCATGCTCCCCAGTTTGCTGAACCATGATCTTTACTTTGCCGATGGCCAGATCCTGGAAGAGGTTTATGTATACGGCTCGTTTACCCAGAGCAAAATGTACGGGCGTGAGGTTCGCTGCAGTGACTGCCATGATGTTCACAGCATCAAGACGGTCAAATCAGGCAACGCGCTATGTCTGCAATGCCATCGCGCGGCGGCCTATGACACCAGGGAGCATCATTTCCACAAAAAGAAAGGTGAAAAGGGAGATCCCGTTAGGTCGGCTGAGGGCCAGGTGCTGTTTGAAGTCGGCACCGGCGCTCAGTGCGTGCAGTGCCACATGCCGGGGCGCACCTATATGGGCAATGATTATCGGCCGGATCACAGTTTTCGGATACCGCGACCCGATCTCACCATGGAGCTTGGCACCCCCAATGCCTGCAACCGCTGCCATATCGATAAATCAGACCAATGGTCCAACGAATATGTCACCAAATGGTATGGCCCGGGACGTCGTGCCCACTATGGGGCCGTACTCGATGCCGGCCGTAAGCGCTTGCCGGGTGCCCATAAGGAACTCATCAATCTGGCCGGCGATCCACTGTACCCGGTGATCGTGCGGGCGACGGCCTTGTCACTGTTGGGGGCTATCCGCCACCTTTGACAAGTGCAGCCTACGAATTGGCGCTTATGGACCCGGAAGCCCTGATACGGCGAACCGCCGTCGACAATTTGAGGATCCCGGATTTAAAGAGGCAGGTCGCTCTGCTGACATCCGCACTGTACGATCCGGTTAAGGCCGTTCGCACGGAAGCCGCACGGCGAATGACTGAAATAGAGAACCCGCAGCTGGACGCCCGTCAAAAAGAAATCTTTCGCAACGCCCTGGCTGAATATCAGCAGTCAATGGAGTATTCAGCCGACTTTGCTTTTGGCAGGTATAACTTAGGCAACCTGTTTGCCAATCTCAAACAACCGGATAAGGCAGTTGAAAATTACCGGGCAGCCCTCCGAATAGACAACCAATTCTACCCGGCCAAGGTAAATCTGGCCATGCTTTATAATCAGATGGGGCGTAAGGATGAGGCCGAAGCGTTGCTGCGTGAGGTCGTTGCCGGGCATTCTGAATTACACCAGATCCAGTATTCACTGGGGCTGCTGCTGGCGGAAAAAAAGCAGTTTGAAGAGGCGGCTCGTTATCTGGAAAAGGCTGCTGCCGGCATGCCCGGGCATCCGCGGGTGCATTATAATCTTGGTTTGTTGCTGCAGCATTTAAACCGTGATGCTGAAGCTGAAGCAGCACTTTTGGCGGCAGTTGGGATCGATCCGGACAACCTGGACTACTTATATGCCCTGGCAGATTATTACCTGAAACGGCAAAAGTTTGATCAGGCCAGGCAGATTGCCGAGCAAATGAATGTGACGCATCCGAATAATTCGATCGGCCGTGACATTCTAAATTATATTAATCAGCAAACATCCGGTAACCACTAACCTTCCTAGGGCAACTTCAACAACCTGCCTTCCCTATTTCCATTATTTCGAGAAGACCTGTCTGTAAATGAATATAAATTCAGTAGCTATAAATGAAATAAATACAAAACTTTATTTTGCTGGTACTGCTGAAAAATTCTTTAAATACCTATATTAACTTATAAAAAAAATTAAAAATTTATGATTAGATTATTCATTTAAGACTTGACAGCGGATATAAGGCCTTGTAATATGAATGAACGCTCATTCATTTTTAGGGTTTCGGTTTGGGAAGACAGGAGGTCTAAAATTAATAAAATAGTCAAAAACAACAAGTATCATCTCATCCTGGAAGCGGCTATAAAAGTGTTTGCCCGCCAGGGATTTTACCAGTCAACCATTGCCCAGATCGCCAGAGAGGCAGGAGTGGCTGATGGTACTATCTATCTTTATTTCAAAAATAAAGACGATATCCTGGTCCAATTTTTCAATTACAGAACCAAGCAGGTTTTCGATCGATTCCGGGCGGCCGTCAACCAGGCCGATAACAGCCTGGACAAACTGCGCAGCCTTATTCGGCGGCATCTCACGGAATTCCAGCGAGATCGGAATATGGCTGTGGTGTATCAGGTTGAAACCCATCAAAACAGCCGTTTGGCAGAAGCCCAAATCAGGGAAATGTCCCAGATGTACCAGGATCTGGTATCTGAAATCGTTGAAACAGGCCAACAGGAGGGCCGCATCCGCAAGGATCTTTACGTTGGACTGGTCAAACGGTTTATCCTGGGCGCCGTTGATGAAGTTATCAATACCTGGCTGCATTCGGATAAGAACTACGATTTGGTTTCCATGGCCGATCCACTGGTTGAGCTTTTTATCAGGGGAATCGGAACCACTGATTAACAGAAGTTCACCACGGAAGGACACGGAATATCACTGATGGAAGGAAGGCAATTTTTGGCGATTAGAACACGACGGCACCACGATAGATTTTAAACGATGAAAGAAAATGGCATCGACAGAGTTTTGAAATGATATTTGTGGCTTGGTGCCTTAGTGGCTGAACTTTTTCGATGGAAACAAAACAAGGAGAGTAAATAAAATGGCACAACAAATTGCAGATCGAAGGGATGTTGATTTTGTCCTCCACGAACAGCTCCACGTAGAGGAATTGAGCAAACATGATCTTTTTGCAGAATTCAACAAAAAAACCATAGATCTAATCATATCCGAAGCCCGGAATTTAGCGATCAAGGAGATTTTACCGACCCAGGTTGAAAGTGATCGGGAAGGCACGCCGTTTGACGCCGGTAAGGTCACGGTGCCGGAATCATTTCATAAAGTCTGGGAACTGTTCAAGGAAGGTGAATGGCTGGCCATGATCGAAGATCCGGAATGGGGCGGGCAGGGAATGCCGCGTGCCGTAGCCCTGGCTGCCAGTGATTACATGAATGGTGCCAACTTTGCCTTTATGATGTATGGCGGCCTCACCCACGGCGCCGGTAAATTGGTGGAGACGTTCGGAACCGATGCCCAGAAAAACCTTTTTTTAAGAAAAATGTACAGCGGAGAATGGACAGGCACCATGCTGTTGACCGAACCTGAAGCGGGTTCCGATGTGGGCGCGTTGACCACCACCGCCGTAAAAAATGATGACGGCACTTATTCGATCTCCGGCAACAAGATATTCATTTCATCCGGTGAACATAACCTGTCCGAAAATATCATCCACCCCGTTTTGGCCCGAATCGAAGGTGCACCCGAGGGTACCGGGGGCATTTCGCTGTTTATTGTTCCTAAAATTTGGGTGAACGAAGATGGCAGCCTGGGGGAACCCAATGACGTTGTCTGCACCGGTGTGGAAGAAAAAATGGGAATCCATGGTAATGCCACCTGCTCGATTTCCCTTGGCAGCAAAGGCAAATGCCGGGGCCTGCTTCTGGGGGAGGCCAACAAGGGCATGCGGGCCATGTTTGTGATGATGAATGAAGCGCGCCTGTTGGTCGGAATCCAGGCTTTTGCTTGCGCCACAACAGCTTATATTCATGCCGTCAACTATGCCCGGCAGCGGGTGCAGGGTCGGCACCTGCTAAACATGATGGATAAAAGCGCGCCGTCGGTCCCGATTATTCAGCATCCGGATATCAGGCGCATGCTGCTGACCATGAAAGCTTATGTCGAAGGGATGCGTAGCCTCTTGTATTACGTCGGTATGTGCGACGACAGGATAGATATTTCCGACAGCGATGAGGAAAAGGCCAAATACCAGGGGCTCATTGATTTATTGATACCGGTGGCCAAAGGCTACGTTTCGGACAAAGCACTGGAGGTCTGCAACCTGGGTGTCCAGGTTTACGGCGGTTACGGCTATATCAAGGAATACCCCATGGAGCAGTTGTTAAGGGACTGCCGGATTACCCCGATTTACGAGGGGACCAACGGCATCCAGGCCATGGACCTGCTCGGCAGAAAGCTCGGCATGAACAAGGGCAAGCCGATCATGGATTTAATGGTGGAGATCCAAAACACCATAGCCGATGCCAAGGCCCATTCAAAAACCGAAGGCTTGGCCGGCAAAGTGGAAGCGGCCCTTAATAAATTGGGTGAGGTGGCCCTGCATTTGGGCCAGACGGCGATGTCACCCAAGGTGATGGCTGCTTTTGCCCACGCCTATCCGTTTATGGAAGTGGCCGGCGATGTGGTTTTGGCCTGGCAGCTTCTCTGGCGCGCGACCATCGCTGCCGAAAAGCTGGAAAATGGTGCCAAGAAAAAAGATGCGGTGTTTTATGAAGGCCAGCTGAAAAGTGCCGAATTTTTTACTTACAGCATCCTGCCGACGGCCCTGGGGAAAATGGATTCCATTTTGACAACCAACAGCGCAGCAATAGATATAGAGGAAGATGCGTTTGGGGGGAAATAATTGGAATGGCGAGTGACGAATGACGAATTAAGGATTTCTATCGATTTTAATAGAATATCAATAGACGGAGCGAAGCGACTTCAATAATTAGTCAATATTTCCGCCTGCGGCGGATCAATCGTCAATTGCCTGGGTTACGAGTTGCGGGTTCACTGGTTGATTGTTACTTGTCACTGGTTACTTGTTACCGGCTGCTCTATGCACCTTGCGCTCTGCATTTTTTGATCGGCTGGTCTTGTTTGTGTTCTGAATTCATGCTAAGAAAACGCCTTGGTTCAACTTGGATTAACGATGAAAAATATATGGGAGAGTGAAATTTAGTTATGCAACCTGCATTGATTTCTCCGGCTTCAAGCTCGATTCTTGGTATCCCCGCCTACATTATTTATATCCTGATTCCGTTAATCGGGGTGGGGGCATTCGCCTACATTATATTCAAGCGCCTGGCGCCGCTTTTCAAAGCAGCTCCGGACAACCGCTTTAATAGATTTGGCGAACGGATCCAATCGGTTTTAAAAATCTGGTTGGCCCAATGGCGCCATCCACGCTATATGCTGGCCGGGGTGGTGCATATATTTCTATTTGCCGGGTTTCTGATCCTTGGCGCGCGCTCCACCCAGCTGGTTTTCATCGGGTTCGCGGAGGGTTTTACCCTGCCGGGTTTCGGTGGCGGCTTCGGTGATTTTTACAATGTCATAAAAGACTATGCCGCCACCTGGGTTTTGATCGCTGTAGCTATTGCCGCCGTCCGGCGCGGTATCATTAAACCGGCGCGTTACGCGGTACCGCCGCAATACGGCCGGGACCATACCTGGGAAGCGTTACTGGTCCTGGGGCTTATTGCCACCCTGGTAATCAGTGAAAGCCTGTTTGAAGCCAGTCTGATAGCGGCTGAAATCCAAAAAGGGCTCCATACCCCATTCGCAGCGCCCCTAACCCTGGTGTGGTTCTTCAGACTCCTGCTGAGCGGAACATCACTGCAGGCATTGCAGGGCCTGCACTCAACCGCTTATTTTATCCATGAGGTCGCCTTCTTTTTCTTTCTTTGCTTTTTGCCCATGGGCAAACATTTCCATGTGGTGACCTCTTTGTTTAACGTCTTTTTTATGCGCCTGGAAAGGGGCAATGTCAAACCCGTTCGCCACGGGGTTGACGATGAAGGGCTGGACGAGCTGGACTCCTTTGGCGTCAAGGTCTTTGAGGATTTCACCTGGAAGCACATGCTTGATTTTTACACCTGTGCCGACTGTGGTCGATGTTCCGACCGCTGTCCCGCCAATGCCGTCAGCCGGCCGCTGTCGCCCCGGTTTATTTCGATCAAAGGGCGTGATTACGCCTTCAAGCACTATCCGCTGCTGGGCGGTAATGGCGGTGAGGCCCAACCCTTGATTGGCGATATTTACAGCGAGGATGAAATCTGGTCCTGCACCACCTGTGGTGCCTGCGAACAGGAATGCCCGCTGGGAATTGAGTATATCGACAAGATGGTGGACCTCAGGCGCGGGATGGTGGACGAAGGCATGGTACCCCAGTCCCTGCAGAAACCCTTGGGGGCGCTTGAAAAACGCGGTAATCCCTGGGGCAAGATGGAGCGCAAGCGGGCTGACTGGACCAAGGATCTGGGCGAAGACATTCCGGTTAAAATTCTGGAAAAAGGTAAGTCCGCCGAAACCTTGTATTTTGTGGACAGCATATCCAGCTTTGATGACCGGATGCAGGAAATAGCCCGTTCGACCGCCAAAATATTAAGCCACGCCGGGATTGATTTTGGCATCCTGGGCAAAGCGGAAAAGGACAGCGGCCATGAGGTGCGCAGGTTCGGTGAAGAAATGCTGTTTCAAGATCTCAAAGATCAAAACACCGAGGCAATTCTCAACGCCGGGGTTGAAAACATCATCACAGCCGATCCACATGCCTATAATGCTTTGAAAAAAGATTACACCGCTCTTCCGCCTGTGGAGCATATCAGTCAAACCATCGTCAAAAAGGTGAAGGCGGGGAAAATTCGCCTGAAACCATTGGCGGAAGCCGATAAGGTGTATGTTTACCACGACCCCTGCTATCTTGGCCGGCACAACAGCATTTATGAAGATCCCCGGGAGGCCCTGGATGCCATTCCCAGCCTAAAAAGAGTCGAAATGGAAGGCAATTGCGGTGACCGCTCCTTTTGTTGCGGCGGCGGCGGCCTGATGCTGTTCTATGAACCGGAAGAAGAGCAGCGCATGGGGGTTCTCAGAGTAAATATGGCTAAAGAGGCCGGGGCCAACGTCATTGTAACGGCCTGCCCCTTCTGTCTGGTGAATATTGAGGACGCCATTAAAGTGGCGGGACTGGAAGGGCAGATGGAAGCGGTTGATCTCTGTGAACTTGTTGCCCAGCAGTTAGAAGCAGAAGCGTGATAAATCAAATTTAGGGATTGCGAATTTAGGTATTTTAAAGATATTAATTTAGGAATTGTGAATTTCGGAATTAAGGAATTGAAGGCATTCTGTCCATCTAATTCCTGAATTCCTCAATCCCTGAATTCCTCAATTTTTTAAACCTAAATTATTTTTTCTCAACAACCATTAACCTATCCGGAGGATGAGTATGGAAATTCTGGTTTGCGTAAAAAGAGTCCCCGATACCGCCGAGAACGAGATCGAAGTCGCCGGCGACGGCCATGACATTGAAAGGGATGATCTCGTATACTCGGTTAACGAATGGGACAACTATGCGGTAGAGGAGGCCATCCAAATTGTCGACAACGTCGGCGGTTCGGTGACCGTAATATCCGTCGGCGATGAAGATGCCGAAGAGGTGGTCAGAAGAGAAATGGCCATGGGTGCCAACAATGGAATATTGTTGTCCGATGATGCCTTTGAAGGCTCAGACGGAAAAGGCATCGCCAGCCTGCTTAAAGCCGCCGTGGATAAAGGCAATTATGACTTGATTCTCACCGGTGCTCTGGCCGATGACGGTGCCGGGCAGGTGGGCGGGATGCTGGCTGCCATGTTGGATGTGCCCTATGCTTCCGTCGTTAATGCCATTGAAGTCCTGGACGATAAGAAGCTAAAGGTCGGACGTGAAATCGAGGGCGGCAATCAGGAAATGAGTGAGATAGATCTTCCCTGCGTGCTTTCAATTCAGACCGGTATCAACGAACCGCGCTATGTCGGGATTCGAGGGATCCGCAAGGTTGCCTCGGTGGAAATTCCTGTCTGGGGTGCTTCTGATCTTGGTGTTGGTGCTGATGCGGTGGGCGAAGCCGGTGCCCGGGCCAAACGGGTGGACTATTTTGTTCCGGATCTCGGCGAAGGTGCTGAGATTCTTGAGGGAAGCTCGGAGGAGATCGCCGAAAAACTGATTGAAATCTTAAAAGCCAAAGGAGGGATTAAATAATGGCCGGACAGATTTTTGCATATATTACCCATAAAGAAGGCAAGGCCGACGATACCGCTCTCGAACTGGTAAAGGCGGCTGGAAAAATTTTTCCGGATGCGCCTGTTACGGCCATCGTCACCGGAGCCGGGGCCGATCTGGATGCGGTCTGCAATGAAGTGGCGGCATCCTATAAAGAGGTCTGGAAGTTTGATAACCAGGCCCTGACCTATCCCAACGCCGAAGCCGTTCGCAGGCTGCTGGTGAATGCGTTACCCCAGGATTCTGTTGTGTTTTGCGGCCACGATACGTTTGGGATGGATCTCGCACCGGGCCTTGCGATTAAAATGGATTCCGTTTTCCTATCGGATGTTGTGGACTTTGACGGCCTGGACGGCGACACCATCAAGGTGATCCGTCAGGAATACAGCGGACAGATCAGCACCCATGTAAACGGTGACATTTCCGCCGGAGCGGTCATCAATATCCGGCCGGGCGCCTTTCAGCCCGATGAAGCCGGGTCTGCCGGCGGGCAGGTGGTCGATAAATCTTCTGAAGCCGGTGATCTGACAGTCGGCCGACAGTTTCTGGAAGTTGTCGCGGCCGAAGTCGGCGATGTTGATATTACCAAAGAGGACGTTCTTGTCTCAGTCGGCCGGGGAATTGAAGATGAGGACAATATTGAGATTGCCGATGAGCTGGCAGAGGCCATCGGAGCCGTGGTGTCATGCTCCCGACCGATTGTGGATGCCAAATGGTTGGAAAAATCCCGTCAGGTCGGAACCTCCGGCCAAACGGTCAAGCCCAAAGTTTACCTGGCACTGGGAATTAGCGGATCCTTCCAGCATATGGGCGGGCTCAAGGGCAACCCCTTTATCGTGGCGGTTAACAAGAACCCCAAGGCACCCATCTTGCAGGTGGCAGATGTGGGTGTGGTTGAGGATCTACTTGATTTTGTTCCTGTTCTGACCGAAAAAGTTCAGGAAGGCAAGTAATCCACTATCCGCATTTATTTCATGCATTGTTAGCCGTCTGTTTCCGATCGGGGCAGGCGGCTTTTTTTATACAGTCACGATAAAAGAGCTTGATTACTTCCATTAAAGGTCTTATAATTAAAAGCTAAATAGTTCAAAATCTAAAATGTTTTATAATTGATGTAAAAATGCTTTTCGTTACATATTGTTACGGGTCGCGTGAGTCGCAACAGAAGGCACCACCGCATTCGATAGGGGACTTTTCATGAAAAAAGGCGGGCTGTTTAAAACCATACGGGTTTTTGTCGTATTGTTTATCGCGCTGGTAATTGCGGTTGTACTGGTCATCATGCGGCCCAAGGCTGAGCGCCAGGTACCGGTTGATAAGGGGCTTTTAGTTGAAGTTTGGCCGGCCAAAACCCAGGATGTTGAAATCGTTGTTGAGGCCTTCGGCACCGTTGCACCGCGTGAGTCACTTAAACTGGTCGCCCAGGTTCGAGGGCAGATTGTTGAAATCGATCCGGTGTTTAAGGAAGGTGGTTTTGTTCCCCAAAAGACCCGGATGATTCAGATAGACCCCAGAACGTATGAGCTGGCGGCCGAGCGGCGCAAGGTCCAAATCAAACAGGCCCAGGCAGAACTCAAGAGCCTGGAGCAGCAGGTCGTCAACCTTAAAGCCCGGGTGAAAATTGCCAGGTCCGATGTTAAACTGGCGAAAAATGAATATTTACGACTGAAGAAACTTGTTGATCGAAAGGTGATCGCCCAATCCCAGCTGGACAAAACCGAACAGGTTTATCTGGCAAGCCAGGAGCGTCTTCAGGCCATCGACAATCAGCTGGCCCTGATAGCTCCCCGGAAGGAACAACTCATTGCCGCGCGTGATATGGCCCGGGTCATGTATCAGGAGGCCCAACTGGATCTTGAGCGATCCGGCATTGTCGCGCCTTTTGACGGCTGGGTGCTCGAGAAGGCCATCGAGGTGGGCCAACACGTTAACATCGGGCAGCAGCTGGGCCGGATATACAGTGCGGGAGAGCTGGATATCGAGGTTCGGGTTCCGGCCAAAGATCTCAAATGGTTTCCCGAGGATATGGGGCAGAAAACGCCTATTTTCGCGGATGTCGTTTTTAAAAATGGTGGCAGCAACATTATCTGGAGTGGACGGGTTGCCAGGGTAAAGGCTATGATGGAGCAGCGAACCCGTACCTTGCCGATGGTGGTTGAAGTCGATGAAGCCGCGATATCAATGCAGAAAAATAAACAGGTTGGTCTAAGACCGGGTATGTTTGTCACCGTCCAGATAAAAGGCAAAAAGATTCAAAACGTATTTGTCCTGCCCAGGCACCTGGTTTATCCGGGAGATGTGGTTTTCACGGTTAAGGAAGGTGCCCTAAAATCCAATCCGGTCCAAATCCTGAGAGGTCATAAAGACACCGTCATTATTGGAGAAGGTCTGTCTGAAGGCGACCTGATCGTAAAGTCTCCCCTGTCATCGCCCGCGGATGGGCAAATCGTCAGGCTGAAGCCTAACGATAGTTAATTTTTATAAAAATTACCTGAACCGTCAGTCAAGCGATAACACCCATAACAAATAACGAATAACCAATAACTGACCCATGGAAAAACTAGCCAAGTGGTCCATAAAAAATAATGTTACCGTCAACCTGATCATGGTGTTTGTCATCCTGGCCGGAATTTTTACGGTGATGGATATGCGCCGGGAAGTGTTTCCCCAGTTTTCCCTGGACATGATCGTGGTTTCGGTTATTTACCCCGGGTCGAGTCCTGAGGAGGTGGAAGAGGGGATCTGTATAAAAATTGAGGAGCGCATTGAGAGCATCGAAGGCATTGATCGGATCATCTCAACGGCCCGGGAAGGAAACGGCGAAATCCTGGCCGAACTGGAAACCGGGGCGGACGTTCAGAAAATTTTAGATGAGATCAAAGCGGAAGTAGACCGGATCGATACCTTTCCCGACGAAGCTGAAGAGCCGATTGTAATGGAGATCATCCGCCAGGATCCCACCATATCCGTGGCAATTTTTGGCGAAGTTTCCGAAATCCGCCTGCGGCAGGTTGCCGAAGGCATCCGGGATGACCTGTTGGATGCCAAATTTGTATCCCGAACCGAAAGCGGCGGGCTGCAGGGGCTGGTTGCTTCCATCCTCAAAGCCTTCAAATTCAAACAACCCGATTCAATTACCCAGATCGATCTTGTCGGTGTCCGTGACTACGAAATCGCCATTGAAGTGTCTGAAGAAGATCTGCGACGTTACGAAATTTCCTTTGATCAGGTCGTCAGCGCGGTGAGAACCGGGAGCATCGATTTGCCCGGAGGTAAAATAAAAACCTCACAGGGAGAGATCCTGATCCGGGCCAAGGGGCAGCTGTACACCGGACAGGAGTTTGAAAAACTTCCCCTGATTACCATGGCTGATGGAACCGTCGTCACATTGGGGCAGGTGGCCAAGGTCGTCGACGGCTTTGAGGATTTAGACCTTAAAACACGATTTAACGGCAAGCAGGCCGCCATCGTCCAGGTAAGCCGCACCAGTGAACAGGATATTATTGATATTGCCAATATCGCCCGTAGTTATGTGGAGACGCAGAAATCCAAAATCCCCGAAGATCTCGAGGTCGCCGTCTGGGGCGATATATCCACCATGGTTCAAGGCCGCATCGATTTAATGCTGCGCAACGGCCTTCAGGGTATTTTGCTGGTGTTTATCGCCCTCGCCCTTTTTTTAAATTTACGCCTGGCATTCTGGGTTGCCATCGGCATACCGATTTCCTTCATGGCTGCTTTTGTGGTGCTCAACGGGTTTGATCAAACCATTAACATGATATCGCTTTTTGCCTTTATCATGACCCTGGGAATCCTGGTGGATGACGCCATTATCGTGGGTGAAAATGTCTATTCCCATTATACCCGAGGTAAATCCCCTGCCGCAGCGGTTGTTGACGGATTAAAAGAAGTCGGCGGACCGGTGGTAATGGCCGTCAGCACAACGATAGTGGCCTTCTCACCCATGTTGTTCATTGCAGGGATCATGGGTAAATTTATAGCGGTCATGCCCTTTGCCGTCATCATCATTTTGATCGTGTCCCTTGGTGAAGCCTTGATAATTCTACCATCCCATTTGCACCATGCCCTGGCGCAAGCGGAGAAAAAAGACCGCAAGTTTACCTCCTGGCACGAAAAGCTCCGTGGAAAAATTGAGCAAGGGCTTCAATTTGTCATTGAGAGGGTTTATTCACCGGCCATTAAATACGTGGTTAAAAACAAGTATTTTACCTTATCGATCGGGATCGGAGTGCTGATAATCAGCCTGGGCATCATTGCCGGGGGGTATGTGGCCTTTGTCTTTTTCCCCAAGGGAGAAAGTGACTGGATCGTGGCCGAAATCGTCTATCCCCTGGGCACACCCTTCCAATTAACCGAAGATACGGTTACCCGTCTTGAAAATGAATCTTTTAAGCTTAACACGCTTTATCCGGAATTTACCGAGAAAAACGGCAATCTGGTAATCAACGCTTTTTCCATTGTCGGGGCGATTCCGCGGCGGGATTGGAAACCGCCTGAATACGGCGGCCATGTCGGAGAGGTTTGGCTGGAGCTTGCTTCTTCAGAGAAGCGAACCAATGTATCCACCCACGCGATTATCGGTAAATGGCGCAAACTCATCGGGGAAATACCCGGTGTGGAACGGCTGCAATTTGCCACCCTGGAAGGGGGGCCGGCAGGCAATCCCATCGATATCCAGCTCAGAGGTCAGGATTTTGACCAACTCAAGCTGGCGGCAGCCGAACTGAAGTCTGAAATTGCAACTTATCCCGGTACTTTTGACATCACCGATAATTTCAAGCCCGGCAAACAGGAGAAAAAAATCCGGGTAAAGGAAGGTGCCAGATCCATCGGAATCACCATGCGGGATCTGGCCCGACAGGTTCGTCAGGCCTTTTACGGTGATGAAGCCCTGCGCATTCAAAGGGGCCGGGACGATGTCAAGGTCATGGTGCGCTATTCAGATAAAGAGCGACGCAGTATTGCAGGGATTGAAGACATGCGCATCCGCACCATGGATGGTCAACAGATCCCCATTGAAGAAGTGGCGGATATCACCCCCGGCCGATCATATTCTGTCGTCCACCGCATAGATCGCAAACGAACCATTTCGGTTCTTTCAGATATTGAAGAGGATATAGCCAATGCCAGTGTGATCGTGGCCGATTTGAAGGCTAATTTTCTGCCCGGTCTGACCGAACGCTATCCGGGTTTAACTTATTCCCTGGAAGGACAGGAGAAGCGGACCCGGGAATCACTGGACAGCATTAAAAGCGGCTACTTTCTGGCGATGATGGGCATTTTCCTTTTGTTGGCCAGCCAGTTTAAGTCCTACTTCCAGCCGGTGATTATCATGATGGCCATCCCCTTTGGCCTGATCGGCGCTATTATGGGCCACCTTATCCTGGGCATGGAATTTACGATTGTCAGTATCTTCGGGATTGTGGCCCTGTCCGGAATTGTGGTGAATGATTCCCTGATCTTGATCGACTTTATCAACCGGGCCGTGCGCAGCGGGATGGAGATCGACATGGCTGTGATTGAGTCCGGCCGTGCCAGGTTCAGGCCGGTGTTGTTGACGTCGGTCACCACGGTTGCCGGTCTTTTCCCCTTGCTGCTGGAACGCAGTTTTCAAGCCCAATTCCTGGTTCCGATGGCGGTCAGCCTTTGCTTCGGGCTCATGGTGGCCACTGTATTAACCTTGTTGTATGTTCCGGCTCTGTATCTGATAGTCCAGGACATCATAAAACTGTTTAAGGGCCGGGCGGGCAGCACGGATGGCAGGGATCAGATGACTGCGGTCAGAAGCCAGATGTCAGAGGACAGATGACCCGTCTTCGCCAAGGACTGCGACGCGGCAGGCCTGTCTTTGTATTCACTTCGGCGCGGCAAACAGAATGGGCAGGAAAGTTAAGACTTCGATGGACACTATGATATTGCAATTATTTAGGAGCTATCAACGGTTTCGGATCAGATTTCATCCCCCCAATATATGGTATAGATCCTAAATAAGAAAAGCATGGACGCTTTATGGCTGTCCATGCTTTCTGATTTAAAAATCTGATTGAACAATTCAGTCCAGCAGTTCCATCAACTTGCCGCAGCACGGTGGGATGCGGTCGCCAGCCTTGAGGTTGACATACTTGTTGCACGTCTGGCAATAGCAGGTGCAGTCCTTGTCCACATAGACCACTGGATATTCCTCTTCGTCTTTGTCGCCTTCGACGGCGAAGCTGGCCGTGTTGTTTTTTGCGGGGACATATTCACCCACCGGTACCAGCTTCTGATTGAAGCGAGTACAGTCCACCAGCATACGCCACAACCCTTCTAACATGGTCTTCTCGTAATCGGCCTCGGGCGTGAATTCCACCGAGGTTTTGCTGAGTTCGATCCTCATCGGCATTCCTCCTTAATCTTGAGTTAAACGACACATGCCCATTGGGCCCAGATCCAATAGTCCTCTATCCGTATTTGGCCTATCACCTGCGCACAATTTTAACCGCCAACTTCATTAGCATGAAATATCATAAAATTCAAAAAATATACCAGCATCTATATCAGCAAATTTCGAACGACTTTTTTTTACCTTGCTACTCCGCAGATGGCAGAAACTTCTACCAAAGCGTCTTTGGGAAGCCTTGCGACTTCAATAGTTTCCCTGGCAGGGGGATTGGCGCCGAAATATCTGTCATACACGCCATTAAATGCTGCAAAGTCTTCCATGCTCTTTAAAAAACATGAGCATTTTAAAACGTCCTTGAGGGTCCATCCCGGCTTCCTCGATGATGGCCTTTAGATTTTCCAGTACCTGTCCTGTGTGCGCTTCGATATCGCCTTCAACAAATTCACCGGTTTTAGGATCGATTGCGATCTGTCCGGAAACAAAAAGCAGGCCGCTGAACTGAATGGCCTGGCTGTAAGGTCCAATGGCTGCGGGAGCGTTGTCGGTTTCAACAATTTTTTTCATCGGAATCTCCTTATTTATAAGATTTGAATACTGGCGTGTAGGCGTGACGGAATATTTTAAGAAAGACGGCGTACAGCCAAATTTTTTACCACGGATGTTCACGGAATTACACCGAATTGTATATCTTTCATCGATCAATATCCGGTTTGTTGAATATTTCGTGCTTTTCCGTGTCTTTCCGTGGTATTTTTTTTCTCAATTACATATCTTCTGTCTTCCGTCATCTGTTCTCTGTCATCTGCCATTTGTATCTGCTTGCCCGCCGTGGCCTTTATGGTAAAGGCGGGTCATCTGTTTTTAAAATAACCCGCGCATCCACAATGCTAAGACCTTTTTCATAAACGATGACGGGATTCAAATCCATCTCATGGATTTCCGGATAGGCCTCGGCAATTTCAGAGCACAGCATCAATAATTTGCGCAAGGATTTTTTGTCCAGGGGCGGTTTGCCCCTGGCACCGTTTAAAATGGGATATGACTTGGTCTGCTCAATCATTCTGCGGGCGTTGGTGGGTGTGATGGGCAGCACGCGAAAGGAGACGTCTTGCAGTATTTCCACCATGATGCCGCCCAGACCATACATGATGATCGGACCAAACTGATCATCATATTTGGTCCCGATAATGACTTCAACCCCCTCCTTTGCCATGGATGACACCAGGACCCCCCGAATATCAGCATTCGGATCGAACGCGGCTGCATTTTTTATGATTTCTTTAAACCCTTGGCGGATTTGCTTCTCGGTCCGCAGATTAATTTTTACACCGCCGGCGTCACTTTTGTGCAAAATATCGGGGGAGACGATTTTTAATACGATCGTGTCACCGATTTTTTTGGCGAATTTGACGGCTTCATCGGCTGTCCCGGCAATCAGGTCCTCCGAAAGGGGGGCGCCATGGATTGCAAAAATCCGCTTGGCCTCGGATTCAAGCAGCGAATTGCGACCGTCTTTGCGCGCGGCGGCTATGATTTGTATGACTTCGGCTTTGGCCTTTGCACCCCAGTTCAATTCAAAGGTGCGCTTGGCGTGATATTCGTTGAGATAATTTCCATACTCGGCCAGCACACCGATGCATTTCGAGGCGACATCCAGGGAGTCGAAAACCGGAATGTCGTAATATTGCAAAAGCTCCAGGGCGTGGGGCTTTTCGGAAGTGTAAAGGCTGTGGAGGACGATCGGCTTGCGCCGTTTTTTTACCATCTTTCCCATTCTGTGGGCTGCATCTTCTTCCATCAGGGACAGGCTTTCGGCAAAGCGGATCCCGTATCCGCCAAACAGCCCCACAATCAAAAGCCCGCCGACATTGTGATCTTTTAGAATAATGTCGGCGCAGTCGGCAAAAACCGATGGATCCGCATCGGTACCGCCGGCCACATCCACCGGATTTGGCACGGAAGCGGCTACGGGCAGAATTTTTCTCAAGTTGGCCTGGGTTTTGGCGCTCAACTCGGGAATTTCTACCCCCAGATCGGTTAAAAGATCTGCGGCAATGGTGGCGTGCCCCCCGCCGTCGGCCAGAATCGCGACTTTGTTGTTCTTAATCGGCGGCAGGCTTGACAGCGTCTCGGTGGCCGGGAACAGTTCGTCGGAGTTTTCAATGACGATGATACCGGCGCGTTTGAATGCGATCCTGGCGACCTCGGAGATCCCTGCCAGAGCGCCGGTGTGAGAGCCGGCCGACTTTTTGCCGGTTGAAGATCGTCCGCTCTTAAGCAGGATAATGGGTTTTTCAAGTGTGGTCTTCTGGGCCTGCTGCAAAAACGCGCGACCGCTGCGCAGTCCCTCCACGTACATCAATATGGCCTCGGTCTTCGGGTCTTGACGGAAAAATTCAAGATATTCGTGAAATTTGATATCCGCCTCGTTACCCACACCCACATAATAAGAAAACCCTTTGCGACTTTTTATTTTCGCTTCGGTGATCAACGTCAGTGCCATGTTACCGCTCTGGGTCAGCAGTGCAATGTCACCTTTGGGGGTATTCTTTAAACCCACCAGGTTTAATCTGTCATGCAGGTTGAGCATGCCGGAGGTGTTGGGGCCGATCAATCGGATCTGGTGTTTTCGGGCGACAGCCACCATCTCGTGTTCAAGCTTCCGGCCGTCCGGACCGGCTTCTCCAAATCCTCCCGCCAGGACGACAGCGCCCTTCACCCCATTTTTACCGCAATCTTCAAGCACGGCGGGCAAGGATGCGGCGGGGGTAGCCACCAGGGCCACATCCACCGGTCTTTTGATGTCTGATACTTTTTTGTAACATTTAAGCCCCAGGATACTTTTTTCCTTAGGGTTGACCGGATAGATCTTGCCCTCATATTTTTCATCCAGCAGGGTCCTTATGGTCTGATACCCGCGTTTGGTCTCATTTTTGGATGCCCCAACGATGGCGACGGATTCGGCGTTCAGGATTCGGTCTAGTGACATGGTTCTGGTTTCCTCGTTTCTGGTCTCTTGTCTCTGGTTTCTGGATCCCCTGCCTCTGGTTTAGTAGGGTCGCCCACCGTGCCGACCGACTGCCAGCAACCAGTGGCAAGAGGCCAGCAATCGAGCAACCCGCAACTATTTCTTTTTTCTCTCCTCAAACTCGGTTAATGATTCCTGCCGTTCTTTGGTCGATACGCAGGTCAGGCAGGCCTCGATTTCAAAATCCATCAAGGCATCCAAACTGGTTTCACCCCGGGCCATGAGCAATCCTTTTTTGATCATTTTAAGCGAAATGGCAGAATTGGCGGCAATCTTGGTTGCCATGTTGCGGACTTCCGTGTCAAGCTGCGCCAGGGGGACCGCTTTGTTTACGAGGCCGATTTGTTGGGCTTGTTTGCCATCGATATACTCTCCGGTAAAAAGCAGTTCCTTGGCTTTGCCGGGTCCGATTAAATCCTGGACCAGCCGAAAGGCGCCTCCGGTCACCGAAGAAGTTACCTTGGCTTCCGGTGAGCCAATCTGGGCCTCTTCAGCCGCTATCCGGATATCACAGGCCAGGGCCAGTTCATAGCCGGAACCGATGGCATATCCGTTAACGGCCGCAATGGTCGGTTTTTCAAAACGGATAATCTTGCGGGATGCTTCCTGGAGTTCTTCGAGGTATTCCCGGTATGCCTCCAGGGTTCGGGTTTTGGATTCCTTTAAGATCCGCACCGGTGGAAAAAGCTCTGCCCTCGCCGGTGACCACCAGTACTTTAATGCCGATATCTTTACCGGCATCCTCCAACGCCGTCTGGAAATCGAGCCACAGCTGCTTGTTCATGGCATTCAGCACTTTGGGCCGGTTTAATTTTATCGTCGCAATCCCCTGGTTTTTTTCATAAATTATGCACTCAAAATTCATCTTTTTCTCCAATATGCCGATAACAAAATGATGGGCCGGTTTTTGGTTAATCGTTAATTGTTATTTGTTATAAGTGTCTGATATTCAGATTTTTTATTCATTTATGCCATTAATTTAAAATCGATCGTTTCCCGTTTATACGAATAACGGATAACAGCAGATAACTTGAAATCAGGAGATATGCGGCATTAGGGTCCAGACAATTATCCAGGATTGGGTCTCCGGATCCTGATCAAGACATACAATGCCGCTGTTTTGAAATTTAAACACGGGTTTATCAATAGACCCGGTAACCAGATAGGAGGTCATTCGTTCCATAAACGGCAGATGACCAACCAGCATGGTGTTGGTGTCAGGGCGAATGGCGGCAGCGAAGGCCGCTACAGCATCCATCGGCTTTAATCCTTCCACTTCTTTGACACCTCCGGGAGGATTCAGGGCGGCTGCAAAAACGGCAGCTGTTTTTCGTGCCCTGGCCTTGACGCTGTGCAGGATTTGACCAACATTTACTTGATAGTCCCTGGCAACGCGGGCGATGCGCTCGGTTTCTGCGACACCTGTTTCGGAGAGACCCTGATCGGGATCAACATCTTTTGGGAGGCTTTGACCGTGCTGAACCAGGTACAGTGGCATGATTTTTTCCTCCTTGAAAATATGGGGCATTAATAATATGTAAGACAATTGTCGGCTAGATATGCCAATGATTTCAAAACATCAACATGTTTTTTTTAATCTTAAGCTATATTTCGAGTTAATGGGAATATCAGATGCGGATTGTAACCAGACCGGATTTTGACGGCGTTGTTTGCGCCGTCCTGCTTCACGAAGCCCTGGATATAAGGGAGCCGGTGAAGTGGGTTGAGCCCAATGCATTGCAACGGGGATTGGTAGACATCCGCAAAGGCGATATTATCGCCAATCTGCCCTATGACGACAGATGTTCATTCTGGTTCGATCATCATTATACCAATCGGATTTACCGCTCCTTTAGTGGGGTATTCAAAATTGCACCGTCCGCTGCCGGAATCATTTTCAACCACTACAAAGACAGGTTCAAACGCGATTACACTGAGCTGGTTACTGCCACTGACAAAATTGATGCCGCCGATCTTTCACTGGATGAAGTTCTGCATCCCGAAAAGCATGGTTATGTTTTACTTTCAATGACAGTGGTAAACGGCGGCGAATCCGATGAACCCTATTGGAATAAACTGATTGACCTGCTTCGCAAATATGACCTTCAACAGGTCCTCGCTGACCCCGAAGTAAAAGAACGCTGCCGCCAGGTGATTGAGCAAAATGACCAATATTCAATCTATCTAAAAAACAATACCCGGCTTGAAAAACAGGTCGCAATTACAGATTTTCGCAATCTGGAAAATATCCCTGCCGGCAATCGTTTCCTGGTGTATTCACTATTTCCCGATTCGGTTGTTAATTTGAGGATCCGTCATGAAAAGAATAACAAGGAGATGACGACCGTCAATATCGGGCACAGCATCTTTAATCGCAGCTGCAATGTAAACGCCGGGCTTTTGCTGGCTGATTTTGGAGGGGGAGGGCATCGTGGTGCGGCGTCCACCCGCTTTGAATCCAGTCAGGCGGATATTTATTTACCCCAGATAATCAATACCCTTCAGAAAAACGAAAACAATGAAAATTGATGAATTCCAAAAAAACCGAATTCATCAAGTGTTCGGTATTTTGTGTTTTGTAGATATCTTAAGTCGGCTTAGCTACTGTGTTTTATTGGTCCTGACACCTGTCCGCCATCAAACCGCCCTTGTTGGATTAACTGTCATTCGTCATCTTTTGGGGTTCCGGCATATTAATTTCTGTCACCAACACGCCTATCACGGATACCAATGTAAAGACAAATGATCGCCATATACAATTAATTGCTATGGCAGATACCACGATTGTGTCATGGGTCCCCAACAACCCCGAGACGATTGCGCTGAAAACCCCAGCAGCGGCACCGCACAAGGCCGCACCTGCAATACGCTTCCAGAGGGGCGCTCCGCCAGCCCCTGAAGTTGAAACAATCCCGATAAGTAGCGGTATAATCACAGCAAATCCCCAAATGATTTTTATACTCGGCAGATCACCCAATTTCTTAAGATAGATGAGATCGATAATGGTAAAGATTCCGGTCCCGGCAATCGCACACAGGACGATATGCCAGTACCGGGGTGGCATGGCCGCTCGCATGTCGCTTCGTTTGCGCATCCGGCGACGAATGGTCAGGGGCCAGTTGTAGAATAGATTAAATATTTTGTGCTCCAGCAAGGCCCCTCTTTCTCCAAAGACCGGAACAACATGAACCGCTTCGGTGGCCCAGTGTCCGGCCATAAATCTGGCCAGGGCCGGATAGCGATAGGTCATCTGGATCGGAAATGCCAGGTACCCGATGTATTTAAAAAATCCCAGAAACACGGCGATGTTATAATCCTTGAAATTTCTCTCTTTGATGACCAGATACAGGACATACAGTCCACGAACCAGTGAACCGGGAGAGATAGGCACTACCTGAAACAGGGCGATGATCCCCAACCCGATGGCGTATGCCTGCGCACGCGGCATATCCGGGTTTGCCAGTACATATATAATGGCAACCATTACCGAGACGACCTGGGTTACCGGCAGCGTGCACACGTGCACGGCCAGGCTTTTCAAATATTTTTGGATATACGGCTCATCAATTTGGGACAGGATCACCCCGGCATCCTCATCGTTGAGAAGATGCTTTTCCTTGCCCTCAGCGACCATATCACGAAGCCACTGCTCACGCAGTTCGTTGTTAAAATACAGACGCACCGGTCTCAATAGGTAGTAATCGAGGCGCTCTTTGGCAAATTGCCAGTCGGTCACTAGTTTGTGAATCCCAACCGGCAGAAGGGACAGGGGCCAATGATAGCCGCAGCGCCAGATTTGTTTGCAGACCATTGGTGCACGGTTGTTATCCAGTCGGCCGGCGCGATGCCAATTGATAATTTTCTCGATAAATTTGCCCCTGACAGACCGGCGCAGATAGCTTGCGCTGGTCAGTATCATCCGGTAATGGGACCGCCAAAAAGGCTGCCCCCAGATACGCCTGAAAAAACGACCCACCAATGGAATCAGACCGAGGAAAAAAAACAGCAATGTCAGAGCAGTGCTTTTTTGCAATTGATCGCGGCACGGGCGATTGATGATGCCTCTAACCCGCCAGCCGGTGATGGCACTTTTCAGCATGGTTGACCACAGGGTCGGACTGTAAAGCAGGCGAACATGATTGTGGGTGATATCCGGCACGGAATTCCGATATATCTGCTCGGCGCCTTCCAATTCTTCCAGATTCCGCTCCATGCCGGCGAAATTTTCTCTGTGAGAATCGATATACTGTCCCAGCTTTTTGATGTTGCCCCGGTCGAACTGAACCAGGCTGCCGCGCAGCAATCCGGTGGCAATCAGTTTGAAATCCCCCGGGCTCATGGGTAAAAAGGGCAAAAGGGCAAGTCCGGCGCGAAAATCAACAGCGGTCAATCCTCTGGATGGAGAATCTTCCGTACCGCTTCGCTTCAAGCAATTTGGCTGACTCTTCCAGGTCGACCACTCATACTGCCGGGCAAACTCGTGGGCCCCCATCTGATGCAAAAGCTCAACAAATTGGCGCATAAATTCCAGTTTGGCCCGGTATTCCGGGGATCCGAGATTTTGAGGGTCCGTATGTTTACCTTTGACCCAGCGTTTGAGGACATCCAGATGGTCATCCACTTCCAGGCGCCAGGTGCGGCCTTCGACCCATTCGCTTAATTCTCCGCAGCTGCCCAGGGTCTTATCGACAAATGTTGCATGAATGTCCACCACCGCGCTCTCGGTGCCAAACTGGATCTTGGTTGCCCTGCGGATGAATTTCTGCCACAGGGCACCGGAACGCGCTGCGGCAGGGTTTACCTGGAGTTGAAACGGCCCCTGAAAACCGACCCAGTAAAGCACGTTGCGAAACAGCAGGGAAAAACTGCTCGGCGGGATCAGGATCTTCATCGCGTACACCCCTCCGACTTCGAGACTGTCGATGGGTCCTGTGGCCGGGTCAATATCCGCTATTTCGACCTGGTAGACCTGACCGGCGAAACCGCCGCCCACAAATTTTTTAATTGTCAGGTGGACTTTGGCTTCAGAGGCGCTGCCAACCGTGGTTATATCATAGGCTAGTTCGGTACCGATTTCATAGCGTTCGAAACACATCGGCCGGTGCAAACCCAGCTGGTTAAACTCATTTTCAAGATTTTTGTAAACTTTAATCGAATATTCTTCAGTCATCAACGTATTCCCAAATGTCCCAGACATTGCAAGTTGAACCTGGCTTAAAATTAGCAGATCACGCTCAAGAGCCCCGCTAAAGCGGGATTACATGTCTATTCTAAATAAACTAATGTATGCATCAAGGCAGCGGCTGAAGAGAAAGCGGAGTCCCGCCAGGGCGGGATGAGCTGTTCATTTCGAGGAGGTCGCTAACGCACCTATTGCGTGTTCGATGCATTTTGGGGCCGGGTTCTAAAAAAATACTGGATCCACATGGCCGATCCAGGTAATTCCATAATAGCACAAATCTGCTGATATTATGAGAATTTATTGGTTTTAATAGAAAATATTTAAAAACTTGCAAACCAAATTTTATTCATTAACATACTAGGGTATTTTTTACTTCCGAATCCAACTATCGAAACAACAACTAACGGGAGATGTTATGCGTTTCAGATCAATGAAAGTGTTGGGGCTGTTAATCGCCCTATCGATGGCGATGTTGATGATTATGGCCGAGGCGAGTGCTCAAAAGAACCAGGCCTCCGAACAACCGGCCACCGAAGAAAAAAAGGAAGAGCGGTCACCTGGTCTGGCAGAACTTGTATCCATGTCAAGCGAGCTGAACGAGCGTTTAAGCCGTCTGCAAGCACAGATAGGAAATGTTCTTGATACTGGCGCCGCTCAGAAATGGTATGATGCCACCACGGTCAAACTTGATACGCTCACCGAACGGGTGCAGGTCCAGAAGTCTATCGAGAAGCCGACCTACCAGGATTTGGCCGAGCTTAAAGGCACCATCCGGCAAGAAGACAGTGCCAACAATGACCAGATTGACAAGATTACTTCAGCCATTCACAAGGTTGAGAGCTGGCGACTCGAATGGTTGAAAGAATACCAGCGCTGGACCAAATGGCAGGAGACGCTGCCGCAATCATTCGCTATCAGAAGCGTGGAGGATACCTTTACCCGAACACAGAAAATTATTTCCGAGGCCCTGGATCTTATTCGAGAGAATATAGAGCCACTGCTGATAGGCCAGCAAAAGGTGGAAGAACTCCAATATCGTGTATATAAATTGGACGCCGAAGTGGATAGATTAATTCTGGCAGTGCGCGGAGATGTGCTGCAAAAGAAGACCCCGGTGATGTTTTCGGCAAGGTTTTTCTCGAACCTGCGCCGGGCATTGTTTTTTGAATTGCCCAGGCAGCTGCGGATATCATGGCCCGGGAAAGGTTTTTTCGTGGATGACGCCTGGGTGATTATTCTCCAAATTGTCGTCGCCCTGGGAATCGCGCTTGGTATCAGACGCCGCCGAGAGCAGTTGCAAGGAATGCCAGAGTGGCGTTTTGTGGCCAAAAGACCCTATGCGGCCGGCTTGGCATTTGCGGTTCCGATTCTGTCTGTTTTCTATGGTCCCCTGCCGGCTGTCTGGCGGCTGTTGGAGATTGATCGCAGGTTCAGGGATCTGGAAATCGAAATACCCTTTCCCCAGAGCGACTTGCACCTTCGAAGCGTGGATTCACCAGCCGCCGCTTCGCTGCAGCCTTTAAAGAGCGAAGGGACGGCGGCGGCTCCGATGATAGAAGTACCTGAAAAATGATTCTTCTTGAATTGAAAAATTGAATGATTTATAGTATTCACGACCGGGGGTTTAACATTCACCATCTTACGAAAGGAGTATCTGATGGGAATCATAGTCTGGATTATTTTAGGTCTTGTTGTTGGGGTGATTGCAAAATTGATTATGCCCGGAAAAGATCCGGGTGGTTTCATTATCACCATTATCCTGGGTATCGCCGGCGCCTTTGTCGGGGGATTTATTGGTTCCAGCCTCGGATTTGGAAGTGTGACCGGTTTTGATATTCGCAGTCTGCTGATAGCAGTGGGCGGTGCCGTGCTGCTGCTGGTTATTTATCGCGCTGTTAAAAAATGACGCCAGATTCAAAAGGACTGCATTGGAAACGTAGATGAAAAAATTGAATTATAAGCAGATTATCAGCCTGGTGCTGGCCGCGCTGACCATCCTTTTCATTCTTCAAAACATTGCAGTCATAAACATCAACTTTCTCTTCTGGACTTTTTTTATTTCACGCTCGGTATTGATTTTTGTGGTGCTTTTGATCGGTATTGTGATTGGTTGGCTTTTGCGCAGCAATCCTAAAAAGAAATAACCTCAACACCACTAACGTATAACTAATACCAATTAACTCCTAATTGAGCATTCAATGCTCAATTAGGACACCTCCTTGAAGGCCGATTCGGGAAAAAAGCAGTAGGGGCATTCCTCCGGCGGCTTCTCTCCATAGTGAACATATCCGCAAATCCGGCAGCGCCAGGCTGTTTTGCCCTCATCACCCTCAAATTCAGTTGGGTCCATGTCGCGATGGATCGGCAGATCTTCCAGGGGCGGCATGACCGGTTGATATACGTTCATGGCGTATCCGGAGACGATATAGCGCTGGACTTCGCTGGTGCCTTCGTAAATTCTGAACAATCGGGCATCCCGCAGCAGTTTTTCAATCGGAAGCATTTTGGTGTATCCATAGCCGGCAAATATCTGCAGGGCTTCGTTGGCAACCTCTAAACAGGCTTCGGTGGAGTAGAATTTGGCGATGGAGGCCGTAATGGTCGGGTCCATGCCCTGGTCTGCTTCCCAGGCTGCTTTCCACACCAGCAGGCGGGAGGTTTCCACCTTCTGATACATTTCGGCGATTTTGTGTTGAATGGCCTGGAAATTCGCTATCCTGGTGCCAAAGGCACGGCGCTTGTTGGCATAATCAATGGCGTATTCCATGGCCGAGCGCGCTGTGCCCACCGCAAAGGCGCCAATGGCCGGGCGCGTGCGGGCAAAAGTCTGCATCGCCAGCATAAACCCTTCTCCCGGCGGCGCCATGATGTTGGCCTTGGGAACCCTGACGTCCTTGAAATTTATTCCCGTTGTATTGGATCCGCGCTGGCCCATCTTGGGGATTTTGCGTCCGATGGATACGCCGGGCCAGTCTCTTTCCACCAGAAAAGCACACACCCCCTCATGCTGGGAGTCCGGATCGACGGTGGCGAACACCGACATATAATCGGCTATCCCGCCGTTGGTGATCCAGTATTTGGTGCCGTTTAAAATATAATCATCTCCGTTCCTTTCGGCCTTGCAGCGGATACCGGCCACATCCGAGCCCATGGTCGGCTCAGAGGTCGCAAAGCAGATCAGTTTAAAATCCTTTAAAAGCCTGGCAAAGTATTTCTTTTTGAGGGGCTCATTTTTCGACAGCATCAGGGGCTCCAATCCCAGGGAGTTGTCAAAAATAGTGGTGGCCAACCCCGGGCAGGCAGCGGCCAGTTCTTCGGTGAGGAGGACACTTTCGATTAATCCCCAGCCTTTGCCGCCATATTTTTTGGGTACATCACCGTTGATCAAGCCGGCGGCATGGGCTTTTTTCAATACTTCCATGGGTGTTTCATCGATTTCATCATAATACCAGGCCACGGGCAAAATTTCTTTGAGCGCAAATTCACGAGCCTTTTGCTGCAGTTTAAGCTGCTGGGCGGAGAGTTTAAAATCTAGCATATTGTTTCCTCCTGGGCTGGGATTTGATTTTAAGGTAATCATGCATTCGCGGCTAAAAACCGCTCGCACAGGAAGTCAATTGTTCGTGGGAGCGGCTTCCAGCCGCGATTTTATTTCAAATAGAAATTCGACCTGAAGGCTGGCCCAAGTTTTTTCAGTATCATAATTTCGACACGATAACCAATGAAAAGGGGCACGCCAAGCTGGACTTTGGTGCACCGCCATGGTATTGCGTCTATCTTTTCAGAATTCAGCGATCTATGATTGCCATTTTGTCATTCCCGCCTTCGCGGGATCGACGGGATGCGAAGAAGGTTTGAAGAACTATTCGAAGAAAGCGATTTCTGGTAACCAACACCATCCTTTAATGTAATATTACGTTCTAATCATGCTAAATTTCCTTCTCTATGCTGCCGCCGCCCTTATCTGGGGTTCGACCTGGCTGGGTATCAAATTGCAGTTGACCCAGGTGCCCCCGATCCTGTCGGTGGGCTACCGCTTCTGCCTGGCTTCGCTGATTCTATTGATTTACTGTATTTTGCGAAACAGGCGGCTTGCATTTTCCAGGCGCGATCACCTCTTTATGGCTGTCCAGGGCTTTAGCCTTTTCGGCCTGGGCTATTGCATGAGTTATCTGGCAACATCCTATTTAACCAGTGGATTGGTGGCAGTGGCCTATTCCACCATTTTGATGTGGAATATCCTGAACTTGAGACTATTCATGGGCCAGGCCATTGCCTGGCGGGCTTTTTGGGGCGGGATCCTGGGCCTGTCCGGCATTTGCATCGTATTCTGGCATGACCTTTCAGCCTTTACCGCCACCCGGGGTTTAATCGGATTGAGCATGGCCCTGATCGGCGCTTATCTGTCCTCGCTGGGCAATGTGGTGGGCGCACGCCATGCCAGGACCGGCGTCCCGGTAACCCAGGCCAACGCCTACGGCATGGCCTACGGCGGCCTGTTGACCCTGGCCATTCATTTTGGGGGCGGCGGCGAACTCGTCATGGACTGGACCGCCGGCTACCTGGCGCCCATGCTTTACTTAACCGTTTTCGGATCGGTGGTGGCCTTTGGCTGTTACATGCTCCTGATCGGCCGGATCGGTGCTGAATATGCGGCCTATGTCACTCTGTTGATGCCGGTCATCGCTTTGCTCCTGTCAACGTTGTTTGAAGGTTTCTTCTGGACTGCCAGCACTGCCATCGGGGTTGTCATTGTTCTTATCGGCAACCTGTTCATTTTAACACCCGCTGATACGCTTATCCAAACATACCGCCGGATTCGATCCATTTAAAACTGACCGGAATTCTTTTGACTTCTACTATTTTATGATTAGAATTTTAAGAAATATGCATATCGTTATTTTTTGAAAGTATGATTCACCCAAATTGAATGGAGGAAAGGCAATGGCATTGCGGCAGTTGTTAAGAAACAGGAAAGTTTTTAATGGGGTTGTGGTTGTTTTTGCAATCCTTTTTGTGCCCCTATTCATATCAGGAGCCTTGGCCCAGGATAAAAAGTCTCAACCAGCGCCGGTTACAACCAAAAATCCAGACATACCGATAGCAGAACTGGCGTATCGCCTTCAGCCGTTGACCAAGGATGATCTGGCGGTGGAAGCCGATGGGTGGCTGCAGGTTTTGAAAAAGCATGGCGCTAAAGTCAGTGAGGTGCAAATCAAGGCTTTGACGGCTGAAGGGGATGCCAAAACCGAATTGCTCGAATCAGTAACCAAGCTCAAAGAGCAGCAGACGGCCTTGGCCGACCATCTCAAGGCAGTAATAGTAGAATTTAAATCAAAGGGCGGTGATATTGCGGATTACGAAGCATATATCACAGCCATCTCCGGAGTCGAGATAGATGTTTCCGATACCGGTGCCGCCTGGACGGTGATTACGGGTTGGTTAATGTCAGCTGAAGGCGGCCTGCGGTGGGCCAAAAATATAGCCTTCTTTTTGATCATCATCCTGCTTTCCTGGTTTTTAGCAAATCTAATCGGCAAGGCGGTCCAAAGGGCGATAGCGAATATGCAAAGTGCCTCTGTGCTGTTAAAGGATTTTATTGTCAATATAACCCGCAAAGTCATTTTTGTGGTCGGTTTTGTCGTGGCCCTGTCCATGCTGGAAGTTAATGTTGGACCGCTTCTGGCTGCCATCGGAGCTGTCGGTTTTATTATGGGGTTTGCTTTGCAGGGAACTTTGAGCAATTTTGCATCCGGCATTATGATCCTGATCTACCGACCCTATGATGTGGGTGATCTGGTCGATGTCGCCGGTATGCTTGGAAAGGTCGACGCCATGACAATTGTGTCCACAACCTTAAGGAAGGTGGATAATCAAAAAGTCGTCATTCCCAACAATATGATCTGGGGGGATATCATTACCAATATCACCGGTACCAGTAAACGCCGCGTGGATATGGTATTTGGAATTGGCTACAGTGATGACATGGCCAAGGCGCAAGAGGTCCTCGAGGAGATTCTGTCAAACCACGAAGCTGTCCTAAAAGACCCGGCCCCCGTCGTAAAAGTTCATGAACTGGCCGATTCATCGGTTAACTTTATTGTGCGACCGTGGGTGGAAACCGAAAATTACTGGGATGTATACTGGGATATTACCCGCAGCGTTAAAGAACGGTTTGATGCCGCAGGGGTGTCCATACCGTTTCCGCAGCAGGATGTTCATATGCATCAAGTCTAATTATATGCCTGATCTCATGCTGGCATGACAGGAGAACTCCCCGAGCTGTTCAGCTAAACTTAGAAAGGAGTGTATTGCGATGCGATACTTTATATCTGTATTCTTAATTTTATTTTTTCAACCACAGCCCTTGGCGCCACAGGCGCTGCGGTTACCTACCAGGTCGATGGTCAATCTTACGAGGGTACTACATTAGCCCTTCCAGCCAGGCTCCTTTAGTGTTGCTGATTCATGACTGGGACGGACTGACCGATTACGAGATCAAGCGCGCCCATATGCTGGCGGAATTAGGCTATGCCGTCTTCGCGGCCGATTTTTTCGGTGCCGGTGTGCGGCCCACCGAGGTAAAAGACAAACGCCAGCATACCGGAGAGCTTTACAAAGACAGAAAGAAAATGCGGGCACTGATGAACGGGGCCCTTGATACCGCCAGGGCCAAAGGCGCCCGGGTAGACAATGCGGTCGTTGCCGGCTATTGTTTCGGTGGCGCGGCGGTGCTTGAATGGGCCCGATCCGGGGTTGATCTTAAAGGGTTTGCCACCTTTCATGGCGGCCTGAAGACCCCGGCCGGACAAAATTATGCCGAAACCAAAGGGGAGTTGTTAATTATGCATGGATCGGCGGATTCGGCCATCACCATGGACCAGTTCGCTGCCCTGGCGAACGAACTCGAAGCGGCGGGTGTCGCCCATGAAATGATCACTTACGGCGGCGCCCAACACGCCTTCACCGTTTTTGGCGGCGAGCGGTATCAGGAGACGGCGGATAAAGCATCCTGGAAGCGCTTTCAGGAATTTTTGACAGATAAATTGAAGAAATAACACTATTAGGTTTCTTTCAAAGTGCATCTATTCTAACGGCAGAGTTCTTTCATCAAGGGCTCTGTCGTTTTTTTATCACCATCCTTAACCTGAGTCTAATCACCTAAATAGGTCTGGATAAATTGTCTGACTTCAATTTTGCCCCGGTAAACGCCAAAATGACCCTCGCACAGCATGTCGGCATTGAGCCCGGTTAAAAACTTCAAGGATCGTTTATAATCGTCCCGGTTGGATAAAAATGCGGCATCCAGCGGACCGTGAACGTCCTGACCGAAAAGAACACGTCTGGAATCCAGTTCGGCCAGATATACGACCGACCCGGGCGAGTGTCCCGGGCAGTGATACGCCGTCAGCTCGCTGCTGCCGACATGAAAAGTCTGATCTTTATCTTTAATTTTGATGTCAATCATCAAAGGGTTCATGCGGGCGCCGTACCAATTGGCAGCGGTTACGGTGCTGTCGCCACCTTCCAGGTAGATGGCATCCAGTTCATGGGCAACAATCCGGCAGCCGTAATGATCCCGGACGGCTTCAGCACCGCCGGTGTGATCGTAATGGCAGTGGGTTAAAAACAGGTATTTAATCTCGACCTCAGATGGTAATACGTCTGAAATATTTGACACCAGATTGTCATGGGCGTCGCCACAGCCGGCATCGATCAAGGCGGCTTTTTCGCCGAAGCGAATCAAATAAATCGCGGCATCTTCAACCGAGGTATACTCGGCGCCGCCCACCTGCCAGAGATTTTCTGTTATTTCCATCCGATGGCTCCTTTTAATTCCCGATTTATGTATTATAGTCTATAAGGTTCGTAGCATATGATGAGGTCTTTTTGCAATCTGAGAATACTACTTTTAACCCGATGATACGGGGCCTTTCAACAGGAGGTTTATATGGAACTTAAAGAATATTTTGAAAACACCGAAGGAAACGGAATTCTATCAACCGCCGACGGCAATGGCCAGGTGGACGCGGCCATTTATTCCCGTCCCCATATTATGGATGACGGAACCATTGCTTGGATCATGCGCGATCGACTCACCCATCACAATCTTCAGTCCAATCCCCATGTCTGTTACCTGTTTATCGAGAAAGGCCCCGGTTACAAAGGCAAGCGCCTTTTTTTAACCAAAGTCCGGGAGGAGCAGGATTCCGAGTTGTTGCAGTCCCTGCGACGCCGTCAATATATAGACGAGAAAGACGAAGCCAAATTCCTGGTGTTTTTTAACATAACCAAAGAACTGCCTCTGGTAGGCGGCGGAAACTAGATCCAGCAGCCGATCGGCTTGTTTGGTACGACAACGCCTGATATTCTTACGGATATTGCACCTATGGAAACGAACAAACAATTTCGGAAACGATTGGGGGAGCTATTCCGTTCTCAAAAGCTGGCAGCTTTATCCACCCACAATGATGGTCAACCTTATGCCAGTCTGGTGGCTTTTTATGCTGCGGATGATCTCAAGCATATTTATTTTGTGACCCCCAAGACCACCCGCAAGTTTGCCAATTTAAACGCCGACAGCCGGGTAGCGGTGATGGTCAACAGCAGCACCAACCAGGCCTCTGATTTTCACCGGGCCATTTCCGTAACCGCCGTCGGTAGCGCCGAAGAGATCGAAGGGTCGGAAACGGAGCCGGTTCTAAAACGATATCTGGTTAAACATCCCCATCTGGAAGAATTTGTTCGTTCACCGACATGCGCCCTGGTGCGAATATCCGTAAAAACCTATTATCTGGTTAAAAATTTTCAAAATGTCATGGAGTTACATCTGGAGCCATGAACTGGATTCTATCCACTGAAGAAATCCAATCCGGGGATCGACACCGTGTTGGCGGCAAAGGATTTGCATTGTCACTGTTGGCCAAAAACGGTTTCAAGATCCCCATGACCGTTTGTATCACCAGCGACGCCTATCAGGAATATGTCGTCAGTACCGGCTTGCGTGAGCGTATTTTGCTCGAACTTCATCGCAAAGATTTTAAGGAAATGCGCTGGGAGGAAATCTGGGATTGCGCCACCCGCATCCGCAATATGTTCCTGAGCAAACCCTTTCCGGATGACCTCTCCCGGGAAATTCGAACCGCTATCGGCGACCGATTCCGGGATAAATCGGTGGCCGTGCGGTCGTCGGCGCCGGAAGAAGATGATGCCCAATCTTCTTTTGCCGGGCTCCACGAGTCCTTTATCAATGTGGCCGGTGCTGAATCGATTTTGAAACATATCCGCCTGGTGTGGTCTTCGCTCTGGTCTGATGCGGCTTTACTCTATCGCCAGGAAATCGGTCTGGATGTTGAAAAGAGCTCCATGGCAGTGGTGGTGCAGGAGACCGTGGCCGGTGACAGGTCCGGGGTGACCTTTACCCAAAGCCCCAATGACGAGAATCAAGGTGTCATCGAATCCGTCTATGGTTTAAACCAGGGACTGGTGGACGGGAACATCGAACCCGATCGCTGGATAATGGATCGGTCACGCAATACGATTGTTAACCATACGCCTGCTGAGCGCAAATACTGGATGATTCCAGGCCCCAAGGGTGTGCGCCTGGCAGAGCTGCCCGCAGAAAAATCAGCCCATCCGCCCCTGAATCCCGAGGACGTAAATTTCGTATTTAAAACCGCCCGCAAAGCGGAAGAATCGTTTAAGATGCCCCAGGATGTCGAGTGGACCTATGACAAGAATTCCCTGGTCCTGCTTCAATCCCGCCCCATTACGACCCTGCGTTCTGATAAACCCAAGGACGAACGCGGCTGGTATCTGAGCCTGCATCGCAGCTTTGACAATCTCAAAACACTGCGCCGAAAAATTGAAGATGAGCTGGTTCCCGGTATGATTGCGGTGGCCGAAAGCCTGGGCGCAATAGATCCCGCTGGATTGGCGGATCAGGGCCTGGCAGCTGAAATCAAAAAGCGCTGGGAAATCAACCACAAGTGGGTCAACATTTACTGGGCGGATTTCATCCCCTATGCGCACGGTGTGCGGCTGTTCGGCCAGTTTTACAATGATGCCGTACACCCCGATGATCCCTATGAATTTATAGACCTTCTTACCAACACCGATATGGCCAGTATAGAAAGAAACAATATGTTGATGGACCTGGCCGCAATCGTTCGCAGCGATAAAAATCTGGCGCAAAAATTGAAACAGGCCGATGTCGCCGACGTCGATGCCGAATTTCGATCAAAAATTGATGAATTTATCGAAAAATTCGGTGACCTGTCCTGCGCGGTGACCGGCGGAAGAAATTGTGTGCTCGGAACCGGTCCGCTATATCAGTTGCTGCTGGAAATGGCCAACCATCCGGCCCCAACCGGAAGTCATCGAAAAAATGATCGCCTCAGTCAGTTGCATCAGAATTTTTTAGACAGCGTCCACGAAGATCAGAAGGCCTGGGCGGAAGAACTGCTTGAACTGGCCAGGAGCAGTTATCAGATGCGGGATGACGACAATATCTATCTTGGCCGGATAGAAGCGCAATTGCTGGCAGCCGTCCAGGAAGCCAAACGACGGCTTGAAGACCGGTCAGGCGGCCAGGCCTCTGCAGTATTGGAACAGGTGCTGGCAGAGGTCGATTTCGGAGCAAGTTCTTCGCAACCCGGTCATCCCGACCGGCCGGCCGGAGATAAGCTCCAGGCCCGGCAGTTGCTCGGCCAGCCCGCAGGTCCCGGGATAGCCAAAGGCAAGGCCCGGGTGATCCGGCAACATTCCGATCTGGCTGATTTCAAACATGGCGAGGTGCTGGTTTGCGATGCGGTTGATCCCAACATAACTTTTGTCGTGCCGCTGGCAACGGCCGTTGTCGAGCGCCGGGGCGGCATGCTGATTCATGGCGCCATTATCGCGCGCGAGTATGGATTGCCTTGCATTACCGGCATCCCGGACGCAACCACCTTGATTGAAACCGGGGATCAAATAACGGTGGATGGATACCTGGGGATTGTCACCCTGGGTGACGCCGGGCTGTGAGTGCCCGCCAGGGATGCGGATAGCTGATATATGATGGTGCCTAAGATATGGTGTCCGACAGGTCCTGGAAGGATGCCCGGGTAAGGCCATTGAGCAGTAAAAAGGATTTTATCTCGATTTGAATTACTTCTGCGTCAGCCTGATCCATGAACTCACTTAAATGGGGGTGAGCCGACAACAGCTTGCGGCGAACCGCCTGTTCTTTGGCCGGATCGGTAATCTTTCGGTAGGTGCCCGCGACAGTCATGGCTTTTGCTTCAGATCGCGGTGATGTGTCACGCGTATCAATCATCAGGCTGACTGCCGGATTTGCAGCTAAATTCTTAAATTTCTGTGTTTTCCTGCGGGTAACCATATATATTTCGGTGCATGCCGCATTGGTGACATAGGCCATCAGGGAGCAATAGGGTTTGCTGTCGACAATGGTTGCCAGAACGCAACTGTTCTTTTCTCTGGCCAGAGCCTTCATTTCTTCCAGCATCATTTTCTCTCCTTAGAGGTCATCTTTACATTTAACCGTTGCTTTTTAGCATAATTATCGGTTAACAAAAATATTTAATTTTTTCATTAATAAATTTTGAGGAGAACCAGTATGGAGACAAAATTCAGGATTGGCATCAGCAGCTGTCTGCTTGGTAATGAAGTGCGCTGGAATGCCGGGCACAAGCATGATAAATTCCTGACCCGCACCCTGGGAAAATTTGTGGAATACGTCCCGGTTTGCCCGGAGGTAGAAGCCGGATTCGGCGTTCCCAGAGAATCATTTCGATTGGTCGGCGATCCGGAAAATCCACGCCTGGTAACCTTTAAATCAAAAACGGACCACACCGATCGCATGCTCACCTGGGTCAAAAAGCGTGTCAGGGAGCTGGCAAAGGAAGATCTGGGCGGATTTATTTTCAAGAGCGATTCTCCCAGCAGCGGCATGATCCGGGTCAAGGTCTACAACGAAAAGGGCATGCCCCATAAAGTCGGTGTGGGGATGTTTGCCCGGGCCTTTATGGAACATTTTCCCCTGGTACCGGTGGAGGATGACGGCCGCCTCAACGATCCCTTGATCCGGGAAAATTTTATTCTTCAGATTTTTACCATGAAACGCTGGCGGGATAACCTGGCCAGAAAACCGGGCATGGGCAACCTGGTGGATTTTCATACCCGCAATAAGCTGCTGATCATGTCCCACAGCCCGAAGCACTACCGCTTGATGGGCAAACTGGTTGCAAACGGCATAAAGATGCCCATCGAGGAACTGCATCAGCAGTATCAACTGCAGTTGATGGAAGCCTTGAAACTGAAAACAACCATCAAAAAACACATAAATGTCTTGCAGCACGTTATGGGTTATTTCAAGAAGCAGCTAAGCAGCGACGAAAAACAGGAACTGCTCGAGGTGTTTGACCATTACCGGCGCGAACTTGTCCCCTTAATTGTGCCCATCACCCTGATGAACCATTACGTGCGCAAATATGATCAGCCCTATCTCAAACAGCAGACCTATCTAAATCCGCATCCGGTGGAGCTGAAACTGCGTACCCACTGCTAAAAGCTGATAGCTCATGGTTGGTAGGTCAGAAGAGAGAAGCAGTGACGATCTCCTAAAATTTTTCCACGGGGATGAGGACTTCGTTGCGGCGCAGAAACCAGGGCATGAACGGGGGGTCGTAGCGCGCCCAGACCGGATCACCTGCTTTGGTCAATCCACGTTTCTGAATATATTCTTCCAGCAGAGCTCTGTTCTCCTCGTATCCTTCCTTACTCCAGGTCCCGGAGTACTTCACCGCGGCCATCATACGGCCGGGTTCCTGTGCCAATTTTACGCGCGCGTCATCGGGTTCCGGCAGCGTTTCCAGGGTATACTCTGCCGGCATGAGAAAAGTGATGCGCCATTTTTCCCCTTTTTTTTCCTGCTTGACGGGTGCGGTCATCGCGATCTTTTCTGATTTGACTTCTTGGCCGACTGGCGCCGTCATCGAGATTGACTGCTTTTTCGTGTTCTCCCCGGAGATGTAGGCATAGAGCCGGCGAAAACCTTCATTGCCAACGTCTTCGAGGCCACCTTCGACAAACGTTTCCGCCACGATCTGGGAATCATACTGCCTGATTTCAAAATCATCTTCTTTTTCCAGAACCGTGTATTTCGCTTTTTCAATGGCCAGGGCTGATTTAGCCACCAGCAATGTGGATACGCCCAAAATCGCAAAACCGGCCAGGCCAATATACTTTAAGGTTTTCATATCGATTCCTCCTATTCAATATCAATGAAACCAAGATAACCACGCTGAGGCTGTCTGCAAGTTCGCTTTAAAAGCAATAACCATTAGCAAATAACTCCCGATCGGGTTTACCCAATCGAAATGATAGTTTTTACCTGTTAATAAGCCCTTAATTGTCTCCGGTTGACCATCAGGCGAAGGTGAATATCTTATTGCCTAAGAGAAAAACCATAAACAACAAGGAGGTCAATCATGACTGATCATAATAATTACATTGAAACCGAAAAAGAAAGAGAAGAAGGACATGTAGATACCCGTGAGCGAAACTTTGAATGTGAAAATAAAGACCCCCATTTGGGTTGTAACCTGGGGATTGATGTCGCCGGCTAATTTCTGCCTCCGAATTTGACATGCGGGAACCCGCACGGCGGCATCTTAACCTGACAGGGCAGGGCCATTTTTAGCTCTGCCCTGTTTCTGATTTGCAGCATCCGAAAAGGAGATTTTCATGAAACTTGATGAATATTTTAAACAAACAAAAGGGCTTGGGGTACTTTCCACGGCTGACGGTGACGGCAAAGTTGATGCGGCTATCTACGCCCGACCCCATTTTATGGAAGACGGCGCCCTGGCGTTCATCATGCGCGATCGTCTTTCCCATCACAACCTGCAGTCCAATCCCCACGCAACCTATCTCTTTAAGGAGGAAGGTGCGGGGTACGGGGGCAAAAGACTTTTTCTGACCAAGTTACGGGAAGAGCAAGATTCGGATCTGTTGAAATCCCTGCGGCGCCGAAAGTCCCCCTACGGAAATGGTGAAGACCGGTTTCTCGTCTTCTTTACCCTGGACAAAGAACTGCCGCTGGTTGGAGATGGGAGTTAGTTGCCAAGTTCAATCGTAACTGGTATATAATCTATCCGATATGGTGCTCCAAAATTAATTGCTCTGTTTAGATAACTCTAACCGCTGGGTAAGAGCGAAGATCCATATGAACCTGTTCCAGTGATAGAAGAGGAAATATGGCCATGAAATCAGCCCCCATCTTGGTGACCGGTGCCACTGGCTACGTCGGGGGACGTTTAATACCTGCTTTGCTGGATTCAGGTTACAGCGTGCGTGCCATGGGGCGGAGCCTGGAGAAGATCGGCTGCCGTCCCTGGGCGGGGCACAGCCGGGTTGAATTGGTCCAGGGCGACGTTCTGGACCCCGAATCCCTTGAGCGGGCGGCTTCCGGCTGCAGGGTAGCCTATTACCTGGTTCACTCCATGATCGCCCAAAAAGGAAAATTTGTTGAGGCCGATCGCCGGGCCGCGCAAAACATGGCCACAGCGGCAGCTGCGTCAGGAATGGAAAGAATTATTTACCTGGGCGGACTGGCCGAGGCCGCCAAAGGGGATTTGAGCAAACATTTAAAATCACGGATTGAGGTGGCCGACATCCTTCAGGCCGGGCCGGTTCCCACCACTGATTTGAGAACACCCATGATCCTGGGGTCCGGCAGTGCCTCCTTCGAGATCCTGCGATATTTGGTTGAGCGCCTGCCTGTCATGACCACGCCCCGCTGGGTGCACTCATTGAATCAGCCCATCGCTATCCGCAATGTGATAACCTATCTCGTCGAAAGCCTTAAACATGATGAAACCACCGGTCAAACCTACGACATTGGTGGCCCCGATATTTTAACCTATCGTGATTTGCTGGATATTTATGCAGAGGAAGCCCATCTTCGCAAACGGCTGATTATTCCGGTGCCGGTACTAACGCCAACGTTAAGTGCACTGTGGATCCACCTGATCAGTCCGGTTCCCGCATCCATCGCACAGCCGCTGACCGAGGGGCTGACCAGCGATGCGGTCTGCACCGAAAACCGTATTCAGGCCATCATACCCCAAAAGCTGTTGACCTGTCGGGAGGCGATCCGCCTGGCCCTGGACCGCCTCAAACAGGAGCAGGTAGATACCTGCTGGATGGACGCGGGTGATTTGCTGGAGCCCGAGTGGGCCCATTGCGGCGATGCCGAGTGGGCCGGCGGAACCATCATGAATTGCGGCTATCGCGCCCGGATAAGGGCAACAGTTGACGACGTCTGGCAGCCTGTAAGCCGAATCGGCGGCAAGACCGGCTGGTATTTTGGAACTTTTCTCTGGCGCCTGCGAGGAATAATGGATCGACTCGTGGGAGGGGTTGGCCTGCGACGGGGGCGACGGCATCCAACGGAAATCGGTGTCGGCGATGCCCTGGACTTCTGGCGGGTGCTGGAAGTAGACCCGCCGCAGCGTCTGCTGCTGGTGGCTGAGATGAAAACACCCGGAGAGGCCTTGCTTGAATTTCAAATTACCCCTCTGGCCAATGACCAGGTGGAACTTCAAATGCTCTCCCGATTTTTGCCCAAAGGATTGTTCGGGATATTGTACTGGTATGTCCTGTATCCTTTCCACCAGTGGATATTCTACGGCATGCTCAAAGCCATTGCCAGATCCATTAACAAGCCTATGGCCTCCAAGCCTGAACGATTTACCCCCAAATTGCATACTTCCTGTGCCCTGCCGCAGAAAAATCCATAAATATCACTGTCGGAAATCCCCCTGTCCCCTTCTGCCCGTCATGCCGGACTTGATCCGGCATCCAGCAGTGCGGGATTCTTGACTTGTCTAATCTTCGGCGATGCGATAAAAGGAATTCCTGGTGGTCAGGTGGGTTGGCGCAATAGAGGCTCTTAATCTTATCGTTCCTATCATTATCAGTTCTTGCCTATAATCAGGAGATTACCATGAAAAAAGTCAATCTGTTAATATGTCTGGGGATTTTCCTTTTTCAGGCCGCAAGTTACGCAGCCGCTGAGTTGCCGATCAGCGAAGCGACGTCCGAATGTATCGACTGCCATGCATCTGTTCACCCCGGCATCGTTAAGGACTGGCAAAACAGCCGCCATGCTAAAATCACTCCCAAAGATGCCATGGAGGTTGAAGGACCGGCCCGCAAAGTATCAAGCAAAAATGTGCCCGATACTTTAAAAGGCTCTGTGGTGGGCTGCGCCGAGTGCCACATGCAGCGGCCCAAAGCCCATGCCGATACATTTGAGCACAATGGTTATGAAATTCATGTGGTTGTCAGCCCCAACGATTGCGCCACCTGCCATTCCCAGGAAGCTGAGCAATATTCAAAAAACCTGATGGCCCATGCCTACGACAACCTGGCCGAAAACACCCTTTATCAAAAACTTCAGCTTAGTATCATCGGCACCAAAAAAAGAAGCCACGGCCGAATTACAGCCGGGCCGGCCGACGAAGCCACCAAAGCCGAGACCTGCTATTATTGTCACGGGACCCGGCTTAAAGTCGTTGGCAAAGAAACCCGGGATACCGAAGCGGCCGGTGAACTGGAATTTCCGGTCATCGAGGGCTGGCCCAATCAGGGCGTGGGCCGGGTAAACCTTGACGGCAGCCTGGGATCCTGCTCCGCCTGCCATACCCGCCACGCATTTTCAATCGAAATGGCCCGGAAACCATACACCTGCAAGGAATGCCACGTCGGTCCCGATGTGCCGGCCTTCAAGGTATATGCGGCCAGCAAGCACGGCAATATCTTTTCCGCCATGCACAAGTCCTGGGACTTTAACGCTGTGCCCTGGACCATCGGCAAGGATTTTACCGCCCCGACCTGTGCCACCTGTCACGTCAGCCTGCTGGTCAACGGAGATGAGGAAGTCGTATCCGAAAGATCCCACCAGATGAACAACCGCCTGCCGTGGCGGATATTCGGTTTGGTTTATGCCCATCCCCATCCCCAAAGCCCGGATACGACGATTATTCGCAACAAAGAGGGTCAGCCCCTGCCCACCAGTCTGGACGGCACCCTTGCCGCTAAATTCTTAATCGACCCCAAAGAGCAGGACACCCGCCGCAAGTCCATGCAGGCCGCCTGTTTGAACTGCCATGATACCTCCTGGGTCAAGGGGCATTGGCAGCGCTTTGAAAACACCATTCGAACCACCAATGGGGACATTCGAATTGCCACCGGCATCATGGAAGGTATCTGGCAGGCCGGATATGCCGATTTGAAAACCAACCCTTTTGACGAGGCCATCGAAAAAAAATGGACCGATACCTGGCAATTTTATGCCAACGGGATACGCTTTGCATCGGCCATGGCCGGTGGCGGCGATTACGGGGTCTATGCCGACGGCCGCTATCAACTCGCCCAGGCGTTGCTGGAAATGAATGACTGGTTGAACCTGCAGCAAAAATTGGACGCATCGGTAATAAAGTAGTGAACTATCGCCATCTGTATGCAGGGCCATTCAAATTTAGCGTTATCATAGCAGGAGAAATATGCCCATTCAGTCTACCCGCATCAAAACCTTGAATGATGCCGACATTTGCAAGGGCGATTACGTCCTTTACTGGATGCAGCAATCCCAGCGGGCAGCCTGCAATCATGCCCTGGAATTTGCCGTTCAGCAGGCCAACAAACAGGATCGTATGCTTCTGGTGGCGTTTGGGCTGACGGACGATTACCCGGAGGCCAACCTGCGTCACTATACCTTTATGCTGGAAGGTTTAAAGGAAACCCGGGCGGCCCTGGCCTCACGGGGGATTAAAATGGTATTGGGGCAGGGGCATCCGCCCGAGGTGGCTCTGAGTCTCTCAAGGCAGTCGTCCATGATTATTTGCGATTGCGGGTATCTGCGGCATCAGAGAGCCTGGCGCAGGGAGGTGGCCAAGCAAGCCCCATGCCCTGTCGTGCAGGTGGAAAGCGATGTGGTGGTGCCTGTGGAGGTGGTATCTGAAAAAGCCGAATATGCCGCACGCACGATTCGTCCCAAAATTCACCGGCACCTCGAATCCTATCTTGTTGGTCTCAAGCAAACAATTGTAAAACATCAATCCCTGGACCTGAATGTTAAAGGAATTGACCTGAACGACATTGAACAGTTAGTTCAAAATCTAAATCTTGACCGCAGTGTGGCGCCGGTGTCCGATTTTTTCAAAGGCGGAACCTCCCAGGCCCTAAAGCGCTTTGACGGGTTCATTCGCCAGCGTCTGAAATACTATGATCAGCACAGCAATCAACCGCAGACGAACGATATTTCCCATATGAGCCCCTATCTGCATTTCGGTCAGATCTCACCGCTTTACCTGGCACTAAAATTAAGCCGTGCCCCTGATTCGCTCAAGGCAGTCAAAGACGCTTATATCGAGCAACTGATCGTCAGGCGCGAGCTGGCCATGAACTTCGCCTTCTATACATCCCGATATGATGGCTACGCGTGCATTCCGGGCTGGGCCCGCAAAACCCTGGCCGATCATGAGCATGACACACGGGAATACCTTTATAGCCGCCGGCAGCTTGAAAACGCCGCCACCCATGATCCATACTGGAACGCCAGCATGCTGGAAATGAAGCACACCGGCTTTATGCACAATTACATGCGCATGTACTGGGGCAAGAAAATCCTGGAATGGTCGCAAACGCCGCAACAAGCATTCCGCACGACCCTGGCCCTCAACAACAAGTACTTTCTGGACGGACGGGACCCCAATTCCTACACCGGCGTGGCCTGGATTTACGGGGTGCATGACCGTGCCTGGACCGAACGGCCGATTTTCGGCAAGACCCGCTATATGGCGGCCTCGGGCCTGGAACGAAAATGCGATATCGTCGCTTACGTGGAAAAGGTGGGTGATCTGGTAAAAAAGGCGGGATAACGATGCCAAAGCCGAATATTTTGCGGTTAATTCTCGGCGATCAGCTGGACGAACTGCATTCCTGGTTTAAAAAGCCGGATAGAGAAGTGACCTATGTAATGATGGAGATCCGGCAGGAAACCGATTACGTCAAACACCATATCCAAAAGGTGGCCGCATTTTTTGCGGCCATGCGCGCCTTCAGTGCTCGGCTGAAAGAATTGGGACACAAGGTCATCTATCTCCGCCTGGATGATCGGCAAAATTTACAAACCATTCCCGACAATCTTCAACACCTGGTGAAGACCAAAAAATTTTCCAGTGTGGAATATCTCCTGCCCGATGAATACCGATTGGATCTGCAGCTCAAAAACTTGGCAAAGAAGCTGCAAGTCGATGTCAAGGCGGTCGATACCGAGCACTTTCTGACTGGACGCCGGGAGCTTAAAGACTTTTTTGCGGGGAAAAAGCGCTATCTGATGGAATCCTTCTACCGCTCGATGCGCAAGCGCTATGACATCTTAATGGATCAGGACAAGCCGCTGGGCGGGCAATGGAACTATGACCGCAAAAACCGACAGGCCTATGATGGGCAGGTAGCGATTCCGAAACCGCATTTTTTTAAGAACGATGTGAGCGATATTTGTAAAACCATTAAAAAGATGCGGGTTAAAACCTTCGGCGATATTAAACCTGCCAGATTGATCTGGCCCACCACCCGGGAACAGTCCTTAAAATTACTGGACACTTTCGTAAACAGCGGCCTGGCGGCCTTCGGCACTTACCAGGATGCCATGACTTTAGAAAACTGGCATCTATTTCATTGCCGGCTGTCATTTGCCCTAAACACCAAAATGCTGCGTCCGCTGGAGGTTATCCATATGGTGGTGAAGGCCTGGGAGCTAAACAAAACCGGGATTGAAATTCAGCAGATTGAAGGTTTTGTGCGTCAGATATTGGGCTGGCGCGAATACATGCGCGGAATTTACTGGGCCCTGATGCCGGAACTGGAATCCATGAACTATTTTAAGCACGCTGCGGCATTGCCCGCTTATTACTGGACCGCAGAGACGCGCATGAATTGTATGCGCCTGGCCATCGGGCAGTCTTTGCAGCATGCCTATGCCCATCACATCCAGCGCCTGATGATCACCGGAAATTTTGCCTTGCTGGCGGGCGTTGACCCCGCTGAAGTAGATGATTGGTATCTGGGGGTTTATATTGATGCCATTCAATGGGTGGAATTGCCGAACACCCGGGCCATGAGTCAGTTTGCCGATGGCGGCCAGGTGGCTACCAAACCCTATGTATCCTCTGCAAAATATATTCGTTCCATGAGCGACTACTGCGAAACCTGCGAATATGATTGGAAAAAGCGCCATGGGGACATGGCCTGTCCCTTTAACAGCCTTTACTGGGGATTTTATGATCGTCATCGACGTCTTCTGGGGAAAAATGCCCGGGTGGCCATGATGTACCGCGTATGGGATCGAATGAATAAGGATGAGCAGAAACAAATTTTAAAGCAGGCCGATGCTTATCTGAAAGGCCTCAACCACCTGTAATATTGCCATTGATTTACAAATTTACCAAATCAGCTTCTTTCGTGAGCCTTTGCGATGAATTCCCTTACGGTGTTCAAGTATTCGGCGCCGCCCACTCTGGCCGAATTGTTGTGCCCCCCGCCCAGAATTAATTTTAGCCTTTTGGGAGATGGGGCCTTTTCGTATAACTGGCGGCTCATCTCAAATGGGACCACCCGGTCTTCAGTGCCGTGCATAATCAGAACCGGCATTTTCAAGCGCCTTATTTTGCTGATCGAATCAAAGCGCTGATGCGTGATTAAATCAATCGGCAGCAGGCGATAAAGTGCATTCTGCCGGCCCATATCCGTTATTGAAGGCACTGCCGTGCAGATAGATCAGATAACGACCGCTTAGAGGATCGTTCGGAATCCACCAGCAATGCATGCGCTCGATGGCGCCTTTATTGGTTGAAGAAACCGGCAAATATAGATCTTCGAATGCCAGATTGTGATCGGCCGGCGTCTGGGGGATTTCCCGCTGGGGCATAAAAATATAATACTTTTGATTGACCCACATATACGCACAGCCGGATCCATAGGCAATGACGGCCAGAGCGATCAGTCCGGCTATGAACCATTTGTATTGTTTACGAATGCGCTGTACATTCATTGTCATTCGGTCCGGATCAGATAATCAATCAGATCATCTGCAATCCTGGAGGTTGCCTGTCCGATGCCGCGCGCCATACTGGCATCGAGTATCTGGCCTCTTGTCATGGCCCCCACCGCATAGATAACGCGGGATCCGGTTACTTGGTTCTCAGGCCCCATCTGCATAATGCCGTGAGTCGCGGGATCTATCCAGATGCTACCGGTTTCATAGGTTTCGCCAGCGTGCGCCCGATCGGCCGTGAAGTGATGATCTGGATCAGTACGGTGGTCAGCCGGCCGGAATTCTTTAATCAGAACAATTCCCCTGCTGAGTAAATTTCCCACCAGGGTTGAAGGATCGGTTAACAGCGACTTTTTCTGGCCGCGGGCATCGACAACGTACCGGTAGGCATCTCGCCTTAAATTGCCCCGGGTATCCCGGTAGAGGAAATCATAGTAATCATTAACTTGATCTTTGACCAGCTGGTAGCTATTTCCGAGTTTGATTACCTCAACAATGCCGGCCTTCATGAGGGCCAGTAATTTTTCAGCGTTAAAGGCCGGCTGGGTGGCAGCATGGGTAAAAAAAACAGAGGTGTAATTTTTGTCAAAACGTTCTCTATCTTCAAGCGTCAGATTGAGGTAGATTTCTCTAAACATATCAAAGCTCTGGTGCAGGACAGTCTGCCAGATGAGCTCTCCGTCAGGGCCATCCCCATTGACGGCATCATCCAAATACCCCTGCAGCAGATCCGTCGGCTTGCCGGTAGGATTTACGATTTCCTCCCAATCGATGGTGTGGCCATAGACAAATTCCAGTTCAGTATTCAGCAGATTGAAAATTGGATCCAGGGTCAATTGCCCGCGATGTTCAGACAGAAGCAGATCCAGATTCTCACGATTCAAAAACCGGTTCCGGTGAGGGCCCATTTTTCCTCTGACCTTCGGCAACAGTCCCCTCCGGGAGTAAAGAAATAATTTCCTCGGATTGGCCGAAGGTTCATAGGACAGTTCACCGGAATCGGAACGATCAAACTTTCCATCCGAGGTAAGCGTCAACAGGGTCTCAATGGCACTGAGGCTCGTACCGATGACGGCAACTTGAGCATTTGGTGGTATGTTGTGGAGCAGTTTTCGGGCCGGCCAGGGTGAAGTGAAGTAGTGATCCTGATCATTTTCTTCAAACCAGTGGCCGGTTGCGAGCAGCACACGGTCCGCTTTGCATGAGAAATAGATTTCTGATGAAAGATCTTTGATGCTCAGACCGATCCGGTTGCCCTTCTGTTCGAGATCAATGACTTCCGAGGCCGGATAGAGGTTTACACGAATACCGGCCTCCCGGGCTGATTGCACCGCCTCTTGAAATCTCGCCTTTAGATACTCGCCCATGACAGCGCGAGGGTAGTGATTGCATTCTGGTCGGGGTCCTTGCATTTCGGAAGAGGGGTCATGCAGAAAGCAAGGGTGCTTTTCCAGGTTATCTGAATTGGCTAATACCCAGTCCTGAAAATCGCCGGGGTTATTATCCAGAATTCCCATGTCCGATGCGCACATGTTGGTAATATGAAAAGGCAGCGCAAATCTGTCGCTGTGGGGAAAGCCCGGTCCGAAAACATCCTGCTTTTCGTATATTTGAATTTTAATCCCTGAAGGATCCAGCTGTCCCTTTCCCGCTTTATCCTGCAACCTTTTCACAAATTGACATAGCATGGCAGTAGCGGTTAACCCTCCACCGATTATCGCAAAATTAAATGGCATGATGGTCAATAATAAGTCCCTGATCGAGCTGCATAAAGTTTTAACTGCGCAAACTGGCAACCAAAGCTAATAGCTATCGAAGTTCATAAGATACACAATAAATTATCGAAGTTCAAATTCTAAAATCCTGTTCTCTGAATTAATAGTTTTTTCCTATCATTCACCCTGCTTTTTTCTAATATTGATTCCTCGGGCATAATGCGCATCTTTAATTGGAATGATTAAAGCGAAATAGCCCGGCAGCATCAGGACAAGGGTTGACTATTAACCACATTACCCGAATGAGCTAAACAAAATCCTTAGTCTTGAATCGAACGCCAGGTTAACAAATTGAGGTGCAAGATGAAACAAACGATCGTTACCAAGTATGTAATTTTGGCCTTGAGTTTAGTTCTTTTTTATTTGCCCGCCTGCGCGGCTGAAATAGAAGGCATAAAATTCAGCGATGAACATATTGCCGAAGGCAAAAACCTGAGATTAACCGGCACCGGCCTTTTGCGCTACTGGGGTTTTAAGGCTTATACGGGGGCCCTTTACCTGGAGGAGGGGGCCCCGGTCGATGACGTTCTATCCGATAAGGCCAAACGGATTGAACTGGAGTACTTCCGCGCTATCAAAGGTAAAGATTTCGGCCCAGCGACCGAAAAGAGCATCGCCAAAAACGTGGACGCGACAACCTATGAACGGCTGCGACCCCGGATTGATTACCATATCTCGCTTTACGAAGATGTTCAACCGGGGGATCGATATTCGCTGACGTATATTCCGGGCAGAGGCACAGAACTGGCTCTGAACGGAGAACCAAAGGGTATCATCGAGGGGGCTGACTTTGCTGAAGCCGTTTTTTCTATTTGGCTGGGTCCCCATCCAATTAATGATTCATTCAAGAAAAAAATACTCGGGCTTTAGCAGAGTACAATTTACACCAAAGGAGATTAGCGTGCGAACCTTAAAACCGATCTTAGCCATTTGTGTATTTGCTATAGCTGCGGGGTGCCAAACAATGAAACCGATCCATACTGTCGAAAATGTTGATCTGAATCGATTCATGGGCGACTGGTATGTCATTGCCAGCATACCGACCTTTATCGAAAAAGAGGCCTTCAATGCCATGGAGTCCTATAGACTTGACGATGACGGAACCGTGGCAACCACCTTCAAATTTAATAAAGGCAGCCTTGATGGCCCCCTCAAGGAATACAACCCCCGTGGATACATTCGGGACCAACAGTCCAACGCTGTCTGGGGTATGCAGTTTGTCTGGCCATTTAAAGCCGAGTATCGAATTATTTTTCTCAACGAAGATTATTCGCAGACTGTCATCGGGCGCACCAAAAGGGACTATGTCTGGATTATGGCAAGAGAAAATACGATTGCGGAAGATGATTACGCTAAAATCTTAAATTTTCTTCGAGACCAAAATTATGATCTCAAAAATTTGAGAAAGGTTCCTCACGGTCTGAGCACAGCAAACTGATCACTTAAAATTACGCTATTAATCAAATTTAACCATAGAGAGAGGTAACAAAATGAAAGCATTAGACTGCAAGTTGGAGCGAGTATCAAACGCAATGGTTGGTGCCATACTTATATTCATCGGCCTGGTGTTTACGATACTTGGAATTACCGTTATACCAGTAATTGGCCTGTTAATTGCCCTGGCTGCCTTTGTCTTGGGTGTCGTTTTTGTGCTGGCCCCGCGGAGCAAAGCCTGTGCCCTGGTAACCCAGAAGGTTCGCGGGGTTGCGAAGGTCTGACCTCCGAGTCAGAAGAGACCGGCGAAATTTGGATACCAGCCATTTTTTTATCAACAGATTTGCTTGCCATGGTTTTTAGCTTGGAAAGAAAATTTGTATATCCAATTCAATATGTTGCACGCCAGACCGGACGGACTCAGCATCTAATTCGTGTCTGGGGAAAACCGTAAAAAGACTGTTGACAAGCGCAAATTAGGTCTTAGGTTGCTAATCAAAATTCAGAAATTTGCGCTGTCGATCGCAAAGAAGATGAAGGGATAAAATCATTAAAGGACCCGGTAATGAAAAAAAGAGATTTGAAAACCATTCACAATAAGCTAACCCGATGGCTGGAAGAATTATCAGGTGATGCAGACTGTAATCTGGATGGCTTGAAAGCAGCAGACGAACCAATGGCAGACATTCTAGACAGGGCTTCAACCGTTATCGAGCGGTCGCTATCCCAGAATCTTTGTGATCGGGAAAATCTGCTGATTGAAAAAATCAAAAGAGCCCTGGCGGATATTGCAGACGACTCTTACGGTATTTGCAACCATTGCGGTGAGGACATCGCGGTCAAACGCCTGAAAGCCAGTCCGGTAGTCCGCTACTGCATTGATTGTAAAACGGAGATGGAAAAGAGAAAACGGCTGACTGAAGCCTGATGCATGACACCCGGTCCGCTTTGGCGGCGTTCTCACCCCGGCGCTAAAGCAGCCTTTTTGCAATCAGAAAACTCAGGCCGGCAACAAGAACACAGAGGCAAGTCCCCCAAAGAATATCGATCACAACAATTTTTAATGGCCAGCCTTTGATCGTTGCCATATTGGTTAAATCGTAGGTTGCGTAGGTGAAAAAACCAAAAAGACCGCCCAGCAGGGCAGCATCTCGCAGGGTATCGCTGGCCAATGCCGGACGAACTGCAAAAAAGATAATGCCGGCGATGTAAATCAGGTAAAAAGTGATAGCCGCCGCCCAATTTACATCCGGACTTAATACAAAACTTAAATTCCGGCGGTAGAATCCCTTGGCGATAACCCCCAGCCAGATGATATCGATAACGAAGAAAACCGGCACTGTAAGCACGTATAGCTTCAGATAATAGGATATATTCATTTGAAAAATTCTCCCCATTGGCCTTTGTTCTGTATCCCCTGAGCACTCAACCACCGGTAAAGGACGGATATATCAGGATCCCTTTCAGCGCCAAATATGGTGTTCAAAAACAGGACGGCTGCAACCATCAACATATCCTGGCGACCGGCGACAAAAGGCAAATCTTTCAGGCTCTCAGCAGTCAGATCATCTTCACAAGCGACCGTGATTTTATTGCCCCGCAAAATAATTTTGTCTAAAAGCCATTTGAGTCCGGCCCTTATGCCGGCCGAGGATTCGCGAACTGTTAGATGCAGTCCAAACAGATGACGGATGGTGGTCAACGGCGCATGACGCCATGACCCATCGGGTAACTGATCCGCCCAGAGCGCCGCAGTCGTCTCCTGAAAGTCTATTTTCCACCGAGGCGTATCGGCCTCTCCGAGCCATTTTTGGCGAGCATACAGGCCTGCCGGCGTCTTACTGGATTGAAATACGTGATAGGGATCGTATCGGAGTTTCATTTAAACAGGAATAAATTTCTTGGCAGTTAATTCAATGACATATTCACCTATGGATTGCACATCGAATTCAAAACATCAACAAAAATGAAAGAAAACTTAATTTATGGGGCAGTTTTTGATTGTTTCATGTCACCGGTACCCCGACTGCTGCTACCGATTTAATCCGATTGAAATAGGGCTTCGAATCGTATCCGTCTTAAATAATTATATGTATTTCGGTTACTTAAGCTAATTATTCTGCCGATAGCTGTCAAGAAAAGACTGCCCCTATCATGCCAGAGGTCACTCGTATGCTTTCACCTTCGGGCAACCCCTTATTATTGAGCTTTTGGCTCGATAGCGATAGAGCGCTCTTGTTTCCTTCATTTATTTATACAAAAAATTGACAAATTAACCTTATGTCTTATTTTTGTCTAACAAAACTGATTCAAATGAAATTATTTCTCTCAACTATTATGCGCAAGCTATGGAGGTAATCATGGTAAAAAATACTAGAAATAACGAACTTTTTGCAAATGCGATGTCCAATTTTATGAAGGACAAACTAGGGGTAAGTATCGATTTGCTGGATGAGGTCCTCAAAGTGGACCCCAGAGACAGGTTGGCCTGGCTGGCACGCGGATCGGTTTATCTCAAAATGGGAAATAGCCAGAACGCCATCAGTGATTTTAACCAGGCAATTGAACTCGATTCTAACCACCCCAAAGCATATCATCTCAGAGGTCTTGCCCGGGAAATGTCGGGAGATAACGATGAAGCGCTTGCAGACTTTACCAGGGCACTTGATATCGATCCGGAATATGGTGCCGCCTATTACAGTCGCGCAACGTTGTTAACAAAGATGGGGCAGGAAGATGAAGCTGCGGAAGACATTAAAATGGTTACCCATCTGACAAACGTGAACCTTGAAAATTTCGCCAACGACAATAACATTTGGCGTTCGCGTCATATGCAGGTGGAAGGGCTGCTGGAAAGCGAGATGAATCGTTAATATATTGATAGAGGGAATCAAAGGGAGGAGGGTGCTTTAATGAAACATCCAACTGAGGAAGTTGTTATCATTAATATGCTTAAACAAGCTGTTGAATCAGAGGGCTGCAAATTAACCGAAGTGGACTTTCAAACCAGGACTCTCAAATTCGACGGTCCCGATGAAGTTGTGGCCAATTGCGCCAGAGCAGTTGCAGAAATTATAGAATAGAACAGTCGAAATAAAAATCCCATTGTAGTTTAATGGGATTTTTTGGTGTCTAGCCTGTGAAGATTAGACGGCTATATTACATAATCAAATAAAATAATCCCATCACGGTTAGTAGGAAACAAAATTATCTTGACGGCAGCTAATTTAGGAAGCATATAAACCTATATCACTATACTTATGATTCAGGATATATAAGAAATACACGTGCAAGGAAAACAAATTAGAGCGGTATAATTAATCTTGTTGAGCATCTTTCGTGACGTTTGCTGAGCAGATTGTCAAACCTCAAATTCCATCATCCTTTCCATACAAAGACAAGTGACCTTACAGTGAATAAAATCAGATAACGAAAGGAGGTAGCTTTATGAATGAAAATAGCAAGTGCCCGGTAACGGGCAGGACAAGCAAACCCATTGCCGGTGGCGGCACGTCGAACCGGGACTGGTGGCCAAACCAGTTGAACCTCAAGATTCTTCATCAGCACTCGCACATGAGCAATCCAATGGGCGAGGCGTTCAACTATGCTGAGGAATTCAAGAAACTCGATCTGGAGGCCCTGAAAAAGGACCTCTATGCGTTAATGACCGACTCGCAGGACTGGTGGCCGGCTGATTACGGTCACTACGGGGGGCTCTTCATCCGGATGGCGTGGCACAGTGCTGGCACATACCGCATGGGCGACGGCCGCGGGGGCGCGGGTACCGGCAACCAGCGCCTGGCGCCCCTCAACAGCTGGCCGGACAACGTGAACCTCGACAAGGCGCGCCGTCTGCTCTGGCCAATCAAGCAGAAATACGGCAACAAGATCTCCTGGGCCGACCTCATGATCCTCGCCGGCAACTGCGCCCTTGAGTCGATGGGATTTAAGACCTTCGGCTTCGGCGGCGGGCGCGAGGACATCTGGGAACCCGAAGAAGATGTCTACTGGGGTGCCGAAGAGGAATGGCTGGCTACGAGCGACAAGCCCAACAGCCGTTACACCGGCGACCGCGATCTAGAAAACCCCCTCGCTGCCGTGCAGATGGGGCTGATCTATGTGAATCCGGAAGGCCCTGACGGCAACCCGGACCCGGTCGCTTCCGGCCGTGACGTTCGCGAGACCTTCGCCCGCATGGCCATGAACGACGAAGAGACCGTCGCGCTCGTCGCCGGCGGACACACCTTCGGCAAGTGCCATGGCGCGGGCGATGCCGAGCTGGTCGGTCCGGAACCCGAGGCCGCCGGCATCGAGAAACAGGGGCTGGGCTGGAAGAGCAGCTTCGGCAGCGGCAAAGGCGGCGATACGATCAGCAGCGGCATCGAGGGTGCCTGGAAGCCGAACCCGACCCAATGGGACATGGGCTATCTGAACGTGCTGTTCAAATACGAGTGGGAGCTGGTCAAAAGCCCGGCCGGCGCGAATCAGTGGCTGGCCAAGGACGTGGCCGAAGAGGACATGGTGGTTGACGCGCACGACCCGTCGAAGAAGCATCGGCCGATGATGACCACGGCGGACCTCTCGCTGCGCTTCGACCCCATCTACGAGCCGATCGCGCGGCGCTACCAGCAGAACCCCGAGGAATTCGCGGACGCCTTCGCCAGGGCGTGGTTCAAGCTGACCCACCGCGACATGGGCCCCCGCTCGCGCTATCTCGGCCCGGAGGTCCCGGCCGAGGAACTGATCTGGCAAGACCCGGTGCCCGCCGTCGATCATGAGCTGATCGATGCGCAGGACATCACCGCCCTCAAGGGCAAGATCCTCGCTTCGGGACTGTCTGTCTCCCAACTGGTCTCGACCGCCTGGGCGTCGGCATCCACCTTCCGCGGCTCCGACAAGCGCGGCGGGGCGAACGGGGCGCGCATCCGTCTTGCGCCGCAAAAAGATTGGGAAGTCAGCCAGCCGGACCAACTGAAGACAGTGCTGGAGACCCTTGAGGGAATCCAAAAGGATTTCAACAGCGCGCAGCCAGGCGGGAAGATGGTTTCGCTCGCCGACTTGATTGTCCTGGGCGGATGCGCAGGTGTCGAGCAAGCGGCGAAGAATGCCGGTCACGATGTGACCGTTCCCTTCGCGCCGGGGCGCACGGATGCGTCCCAGGAGCAAACCGACGTGGAGGCATACGCCGTACTCGAACCGGCTGCTGACGGGTTCCGCAACTACCTCAAAACCAAATACACCGTATCGGCAGAGGAACTGCTGGTTGATCGGGCGCAACTGCTGACGCTGACCGCGCCTGAGATGACGGTTCTCGTTGGCGGCATGCGCGTCTTAAATGCCAACTTCGGACAGTCCCAGCACGGCGTCTTCACCAGGAGACCCGAGACGCTGACGAATGACTTCTTCGTGAACCTGCTCGACATGAGCACAGCCTGGAAGGCAACCCCGGAAGACGAAGACATCTTCGAGGGGCGTGATCGCGCAACGGGCGAACTCAAGTGGACCGGCACCCGTGTCGACCTCATCTTTGGTTCCAACTCCCAACTGCGGGCCTTGGCGGAAGTCTACGGATGTGAGGACTCCCAGGAGAAGTTTATGAACGACTTTTTAGCGGTGTGGAACAAGGTAATGAACCTTGACCGCTTCGACCTCGCCTGATCGCAGCCTAAACGTCTTTCGAGGACTTCTGAAGCGTTTCCTGAACTGCAAATCGGATGATCAGGAAGCGCCGCCACGAATTGACGGATGTTTTGAACGCTCACCGAGGCTATTTGCAAGATATGAGCGCGGCGTTTCAATACAATCTGAAACGCCGTGCTTTCTTTAGGTCCTTGGAAATCGTCATGAACTCGAAGAATATTTCAAATTCAGATCCCACAAAAAGTATGTCTATAAAAAAAAGCCGTTTCACCGAAATGCTCATAGAAGAAAACGCATTGGATCAAAGCGGATTCGAAAATTGGATCTTTTGTAACGGTATGCTGTTCAATTCCCCGGATAAGTGGTGGGGAGATCATGGCCTGCGGGATTATCCCCATGAAGGCGTCGATCTATGCCTTTACAAAGACCGTTCCGGAAAGATATGCCGCATTGATGAAAAAACCCGAATCCCGGTGATGCAAAGCGGTATGATCAAGGCAATGTTTAAAGATTATCTTGGGCAGGCGATTATTATTGAGCATGAGAGAATGGGGAGCAACCCAGGCAGGTTCATATCGTTTTATGCTCACACGAAACCGCACGCCGGCCTTAAAGTCGGTATGATGGTGAAGGCGGGGGATATCATTGCGACCCTGGCCGATACCAGCCACTCAAAAGCCCACATTATCCCCCATCTGCACTTCTCGCTCGGACGCCCATCTAAATCTTTTTCTTATGAGGGGTTTGTCTGGAACGCAATTAGAAAACCCGAAAAAATCATGCTGTTGGATCCTCTGCCGGTCATTGATTGGCCTTATCAAGCGCTGGATGCTGGTGAAAGCGTCTGCCGTGAGCTTTGACCGCGAAAGTTATAGGATCTTCCACATTTCCCGCATGGCGGCCAAAAAATTACTTTCAATTTCTAATTTTACACTTATCTTATCAGTATTCTCTGCTTAATTATGTTTGCTGACAGGAGGACCTATTCAAATGGATACATGTACATTCATTGATTTTATGGAGGCACTCAAGCCTTGGCTCAATCGCGACTACATACAAAAAGCGCGTTTTGATGATAAAGGGAACTTCAAATTGATGCTGGTGGATGGCGGACAAAAAGTTTACCATGTTGACGATTGCACCGCTGACCAGCTAAAAGAAGCGGCTGAGCTGATGAAAAAAAATGGTGTTCCGGTTTTAAAGTAATTCTAAAAACTATTATTTTTGGTGCATTTGTCATTTCGTGGCTGCCGGCAAACAGGATAAACTGCTAACCTGGTCCGGCTTCCCGTATCGCTTCGTTTGACAGCGCTTTGCTCAACAATCGATCATAAATCTCGGCCAGAGATTCAACCAGCCTGCTCCAGTTCAGGGATTTCATCTCATCGGCAATATGGTATCGATCCTCCGGATCGATTTTCTTATTTAAAATGGATGCCATCCCATCGGCCAGGCTGCGCGCATACACTTCTCGATCCTCCGGCATTGCTGCCCCTGACGGAGTTAATTTGATGGGATCAACCAAAACCACAAGACCTTCATCCCTGAGAGTTTGTGGAACATAAGAAGGCGGACCGCCGACATTGCCGGCAACTGCGGGGGTTCCACAGGCAAGCGCTTCCATCAAAACCAGACCATATGGTTCAACATGGGAGGGCAACACGTATAGGTCACCGGCACGGTAGATATCGGGCAAAACTTCCCGTTCTACTTTTCCCGGTAAAAGTACAGTAATCCCCCAGTCCATTTGCGGCTATAAATGCCTCCAGCTCCGACCGGCTGTCGGGGTCACCCTCGCCGACGATTATTGCCATGATGTCATAACCACGCTTCCGCAAATGCCCGATGGCCACCGCAAATTCCTTGAATCCTTTCCAGTCGACAAATTTACCGACTGAAACAGCGAGATGACGGCTGCGCCCGGCCTCAACATGGATGGTGTCCTTGAGTACCCTGAAACGATCCACGCCCTTGTAATTGAACAATTCCGGCTCATAGCCATAACCTTCAATGGAGATGCATTCCTGCGGGATTTCAAATATTTCCTGGCATTCCTGAACCGATTCCGGGGATATTGCGCACACGTGGTCGACACTGGAAACACACGGCACCATCAATTCGCGAAATCGGGGGGCATCAATAATAAGCTTGTTTGCGGTTCCGTGAGCCGATGCGACCAGCGGAATCCAGGGTGCAATCAACCGTGCCAGCCCGTTCAAAAACCACAGGTGATCGACATGAATCACATCGGGCTGCAGCCGAAAAACCAGTTTAGCAATCTGGTTGCCGAATACTGTCAAAATATCCAGCAGTTCCTCCTGGGTCCGATCACGGTAAGCAAGCACCTCATATGGCATGACAACCGACATTCCGGAAATTGGTGTTTTCACTGCGCCCGCCCGGGGCATTTCTCCTGCCGGTGTGAACAAACAGGTAAAAATACGCTCATCGGGAACGCCGCTGATATCGGATTCATCGAGGGTTTTATATCCCGCCGAAAGCACATACATGTCGATGCCCTTGCGAATCGATTCTCTGGCGATCTGCTGCAGGTAGACACCCGAGCCGGTCTCTCCGGGCAACTGACCGTGAACAAACAATACCCGTCTGGGCGCATTCCGACCTGCGCGCTTTAAAACTTCGGCTTTCCAGCGGTCTATTTCTGATGACCGTTCATCCCGGGTTTGCTCATATTCAGGCCATTGTCGGAGACGGTCGAGCAAATTTATTCTCTCCAGGACCAAAGGCTTTTGATATGGATGGTATGAATGAATCGAGCGGGCCGTCGTTTTCGGTCATTATGGTTTAGCTCCTGTACAATTTAATATTTTCGCGCAACCATATATTTTTGGGCATACTTCAGAGCGGTATTTTGCTCCCACTCGGCCACACTGGTCAAAGTTGATTTTGCATTGCGAAACTCCCTGGGGAACATTTGAGGTTTACATGTTTATAAATTAAACAATAATTATACAAATGTCAACGCATCAGCTGATAAATTTTAGTAAATATCTTAATTTTATCTATTTTTTTGGTATTTTAGTTGACTCTGTCAACGTGCACATTATTTAAACAAAAACTTGACAGATTGGGAGCGACAGACTATTATGAGGCATGGAAAAAATACATATTTATCCCATTCGGTATGTCGCCCAGCGTACCAACTTGACGGCCCATGTTATCAGAGCCTGGGAGAAGCGGTACCAGGCGGTAGTGCCGCATCGCTCGCCGAAAAATCGTCGCCTGTATTCCGAAGACGACGTCCAACGGTTAAAGCTTCTTAAAAAAATTACGGATGCAGGCCATAACATATCCCAGGTTGCCCCATTGAACCCCAACGAGCTATTGAGTCTTGCTCAACAGGAACGGCTGGTTGCGCCTGGTACGCCAGCAAACCGCGCGAAGCAACCCCAACCGATGACGGTTGATAAGCATCTTAAAAGCTGCTTATCAGCCGTCATGGATCTGGATTCTGACAGTTTGGAACGTTCCTACGACCGGGCCGCCATCGATTTGACCCGACCCGCCTTGTTAAACAACCTCATTGTTCCGTTGTTCGAAGAGATTGGCAATCGATGGCGCAGTGGATCATTGAAAATTATCAATGAGCATATGGCCACTTCGGTGACACGCAAATTTTTGTTGAACATGCTGAGGTCAACCGCAATTACCCATCCGGCACCAGCAATTGTTATTGCCACCACGGTGGGGCAGTGGCATGATGTCGGTGCCCTGACAGTCGCCCTGACGGCTGCGGAAAGTGGCTGGCACCCGATCTATTACGGCCCCAATCTGCCCGCCGAGGAAATTGCGCTGGGTGTCGAGCAAAACAGTGCCCGAGTCCTGGCAATCAGCATTACCCATCTATTAGATCAACATCCGCTCATCGATGAATTACGCAAGCTGAGAAGATATGTGGGCCGCAGATACGGCTCTATTTATAGGCGGCCGTATCGCTGGAGAACTACGCTCAAATCATTGAAGAAGTGAATGCGATATACATAAAGGAGGCCAATCAATTTCGTGATGAGCTTAATTCGTTACTCAGCTCCCGTGGGATTAATGCATGAACAAATTAATTCTATTCAACCTATTATTTCAAACAAAAACCGCGGACACAGGTTCCGCGGTTTTATTTGCATGATGGATGAAACAGTCAGCAGACTTACATCCCGCCAACGGCCGGGGTCAGCGCGACCTGGTCTCCTTGCGTCAGGGGCGTGTCTAAGTCCACTTTCCGACTATTTACAAATGCGACTTTGACGTCCTCTCGTGCAACTCCCGCGCGCTCAGCCAATTGTCCAACGGTATCGCCGTCTTCCAGAACGTATGGGGTGCTTTCTCTAAAATCGCAAGTGTCTGGATTAACAAGTTTGGAAAAACACTTCAATTGTACTTTCATTTTATTTCTCCGATTAAATTATCATAGTAAAATCTACACTAACCATTATAATTAGACAGAATATATAAATTTCAATAAGCATTCATTCAGAGCAAAATAAGGGCTAAAACCTGTCATGTGATAGTAAAAATTGCAGGAATTGTCAGGGTGAGGCAAGGATTAGCAATCGCCTGTAAATAAAGGCCTTGCCATGTTTGCCATCCGGGCTTAACTTTACTTAAAGTTATGTATTTCCGTTGAGCGACAGCGCACCTGAACGGCTTTGAGATTTGATTATGCAAACTAAAGGCCAGTTTGTGCGTGTCCCCTTAAATTAATTTGCAGACATATGCAGGTTGAAAATGACCGCCAAAACTTATCACAGCGCCCGTGCCACCCTCTATGGCCTTTATATCGGCGATGCGCTGGCAATGCCGGTTCACTGGTATTACAACCGCCAGGCCTTGAACAGAGACTATGGTCGGGTGACTGATTATATGGCACCGCGCAATCCCCACCCGGACAGCATTCTTTGGCGCTCGAGCTATCGCGCACCCAACGCTAAAGGCGAAATTCTCCATGATCAAGCCCCGTACTGGGGCCAGAAAGGCATTCACTATCACCAGTTTTTAAGGGCGGGAGAGAACACCCTGAATGTCAAGCTCTGTCACCTGCTTGTTGAATCTCTCAACGAAAGCGGGCACATACGATGCGGATGATTATCTGAATAAATACATTGCCTTCATGACGACACCCGGCAACCATCGGGATACCTATATCGAGGAGTGTCATCGTAATTTTTTCGCAAACTATGCCAGGGGCAGGGCGCCTCGGAAATGCGGTGTCGCCGAAAAACACATCGGCGGCCTGGTCGGCATAATTCCCATCGCGGCGTATTATTGCAACCAACCCGATAAAGCCCGAGAGGCTGCTTTGGCTCACCTGGCGCTGACCCATCCCGGTGATAAAATGAAGGTTGCGGGATCATTGGTGATTGAAATTTTGCTTAAAATATTCAATGGAATTAACCTCAAAACGGCCATTGTTGAAGAAATCGAAGCCCAGCGCAATCCCCTGCTGGGACATCCTTTCAAGAAATGGCTTGATGATCCGGACGATTGGGTTATCGGCCCGCGTTTGAGCACGGCCTGTTATGTCGAAGATTCGGTACCGGCGGTTGTATATCTGGCCCTTAAATACCACGACGAGCCGCAAAAAGCCCTGATCGTGAACACGAACCTTGGTGGAGACAATGTCGCGCGCGGTGCAGTGCTCGGCGCCCTTCTGGGGGCGTCCTGTGGTATCGAAAGTTTTCCGCGCCAGTGGGTTGATGGACTGGTTAATCCGCCGCCGGATATCTTACCGGCATAACCATGCGATCCACTCCTCCTTGCACCATCTGATTGCCTTCCCGGCGTATCACCCATCCATGCCGAGATGCTTCATCGCGGCTTCGGCAGCATGCCGACCGGAAAGCATGGCCCACTGAATGCCCGGCACGCTGCCGTATTCTCCACAGACAAAGATTCCCGGCTTAATTGGGATTACGGCACTGTGGGATCCGGCATCGGCGGCGGCTGAGCCGGAAGGGCATGGGTGATGCGGTAAGTTTTTAGATGACGCCAGGCTCTGACCTGTGAGCCAAACCAGGCGGTCAGCTGCCCGCGCACGGCTGATTCAACGCTGACATCGTCTGCAGACAGGTTTCCGATAACCACCACCGATATCAGCGTCTGCCCCGGCGGCGCATAGGAAGGCGCCACCTGGCTGGGGATGGTCAGGTTATTGATCCAGCCGGTTCCGTCGCCATTTAGTATGAGATAGGGCTGCTCTACTGGGGGTGCCTCAGCCGCGTAATAAAGGCACAATTCCCCGCGTGAATCGATGGTCAATGGCTGCCCTAATAGTTTAGCCGTTTCCGGTCCCTCGGTGGCCACTACAACCGTCTGCCCGTTAATAGTTTCGCCGGAAGTCAATACAACTTTATTATGATGGATGGACCCGACCCTGGCGCCGGTGCGGATACTGCCGTCCGGTAGATTTTCGGCCAGCTGGGCCGGGATGGCGCCCATGCCCGCGGCAGGCAGGGCGGCATCGCCGGCGGCAAAAATACGGAAAATATATTGAAACACACGGCTGGATACCTCAATCTCAGGATCCAGACTAATACCTCTGAAAAAGGGTATAAAGAATTTTTGAATTATTTTTTCGGAAAAACCCTCGGTCCTCAGAAAGTCGATGGTAAACATATCCGGGCGCTTCAAATAGTGCGGAGACTTTGGCACGGCCGAACCTTTAATGCCAATTTGATCATTCGCAGTCGATCACCAATCGTTCCAATAGGGGCCGTTGCGGTGCTCCACAGATTTTGGGGGCGATGCCTGGGGTCGGCGATCGTATAAAATTTGTCTTTCGTTCGGATAATCGCCCCCGGAGCAAAAGGTTTGAGCTCGAGCCGGCCATAGTCAAAATGCGCCGGGCCTCCGGGTAGGCGGTTTGCAGGACCTGAAACCCGTGGTCCAATAAAAATCCGTCAATCCGATCGGTTTTGAGGCGTCCGCCTATACGCCGGTCGGCTTCCAGGATGAGCGAATGGGACGCCGGCTGCCGCCAGGCGGCGAGCGCATGCTAACCCCGCCAGGCCGGCGCCTACGATAATTACCTCGTTAGACGGTTTTTTCATCCTGGCCTCCTGATGTATTCTGTGGTTTGCACCGCGCCAAAATTTCATCGATTGTAAACTGATACAGTTTGATATGACGGTCTTTGTTGATTGCCTTCAGACGGTTTATATCCTGGTTCAGTTTATAAAATTTTCGTGTAATGTGTTGATAGTCGGAAAAAAAATGCCTCATCTGGTCTGTTAACTCGGCATCAATGCGAACCGCTGCCGGCATCCAATCGGCAGACCTGTTTTCATTTTGACGTAAAACATTCAGATAACAGGTCATAAACTCACGATAGACCCTAAACACACAATCCACCAATTCATTGGGCAGTTCTGAAAGATCCCCCAGGTTTTGTTCGATTGCTGAGCGGCATAGTATTTCCAAAGCGGTGTCCGAATTTTTCGTTGCTGTCATGGGCGTTATTCTCCTGAGATCATGTTTCATCCCTGGGGGCGGGAGTCCATTTTTAATCCGCCTGGATTCCCGCCTGCTGTGCAGGAATGACGACTCGGTATCATGCTAAATTAAATAGAAAAGTTTTTTACAATATGTCTTAGACACAACGATAATGCGTCACCTTTTATTTTCGAGATGGCATCTGGTGGTCTTTTCCCTTGAGGGCATCAATTATCAGTCCATAGATGTGAAGAAGTTCTTCGACGGTTGAAAACGTGTGACCATTTGGCACGTTTAATATCCGTTAGCCGCCCCAGTTCCGGCCAGCTGGCTATAGACCAGCTGCGCCTGATGCCAGGTTGGCAGCCACACCAGTTTTTCAGCTATCCGATCAACGGTTTCAAAAATTTCGATAAATCTTTTCAAACTCAAAATGAAATAGATTCTGCCTGGAAAAGGGGAGCCGGGCTTGATGATTTCATCCGGGTCCCACACAAAACACCCGACATGCGGACGCCAGACAAGATTACTTTTTTTCATCTCGAGGGCCTTCAGGCAGATGCGCTCTTCGAAGGGCATGGGGGCTAAATCACTTTCTGGATTAAATCGCTGTAGGTTCATTTCTTGGACTTCTCCCTACTTTCTCAGGTTGAAACGCCGTCTCTGATTGAGGCCTGAACGCTGCCAGGTATTCGGCAACAATTTCACGGGCCTCGGAACTCTTGGTGCGGCGCACCATCGGAAACAGCCGGCGGCAGTCCTCCACTGAAAGCTGCTTTGTAATTCGGATGCAATCCAGTTCATCGCGAAGATGGGGAAATCTGTTGAGATCATCGGCCAGTTCATCTTTTTCGACAATCTTCGAATAGATAATCGACCTGGCGGCCAGCAGTTTTTCACGCCTTGTATCGAGGATGCCGGGGTGAAATATATACAGCAGCGTTAACTGATCCCCGGGGCCATATAAGCGACCTTTTAACCCCAATGATGTCAAGGCGTCATCTGCTAAAAAAATCACCTTGACCGGCAATTTTCCCTGCAACTGTTGCCGGAGCAGGTGCCACAATGGATAGTGCATCACCCCGGCTTCAACATAAGATGAAGAATATTTTTTGACCATCGATGCAATTTCCTGGGCCCGCAGTGAATCCCGCAAACCGAATCGAGCCGCATCCATGCGGGCAAACCGAATAATAGCTCCAATCGTATCATCGAACGATCCGGCCATGACGGTTTGATAATAAGCCAAAAGAGCCTGGGTGGCATTTCTTTCAGCCAGATACACCGGATACTGAATCGAGTTTTTTTGCAATTCTCCCGGGTGGTGGCCTTCCGCAAAAAACTCGTGAATACCCAGGAGTATTTTCAAAAAAGGTTCCACCTGAAATATTTGTTTACCCTGCCCCTTGAGCTCCTGGAGCAGATAACACATATTTTTGCTGAAGGTGGGGTACTCCATATCCAGTTGCATCAAATAATCATCCACAGCAAGGCGCCCGGCCAGCATCGGTTCAAAACCGACATCGGGCGGCTCTTCCAGAAAAATAGCCTCATGCCGGCGCATGTGATCAGAAATAATAGGTGTCATCTCCGGTCTGTGCATGGAAAGCCCTAATGTAACCTGCGGCATAATTTAACCTTTATTTTAGAAATTATTTAACTTATGATAATTCTTCAACTTAGAGGAAGTTTTTAACCTGATCGATGCCATGCCCATGCGCCGGGAAGAAATGCGTCAAAAAAATCAAAGTGACGAATCCAATACAACCAACTAAACCCAACGGAGTAAAATGGCCATTTACCGGATTATCCTGTCTATAATTTGTGTCTGCCTGACGGCGGGATTGACTGTTGCCCAGGAACCCATGCCTGCCGAATCCGGTTTTTCCGGCTACATAGAGATCCTCGGCGCCTATATCAGCACCAACTCACAGCTCAACACCGACAGCGACAACAAGAAAACCGATTCCCTGGACACTTCCGGCGAACGGGTCAACAAATTCAGGCCGCTGCCTTTAGGGCTCCTGCGCTATACGTTTGCCGACATACGCACCCAGCTTTTTATGGGTGTCCTGCCGGAAAATGTGGCCCAGGGCCAATTTCTGGTGGAAGCCGGCGCCCGGCATATATTGTCAAACGGCACGGGCCTGCGGGCATCCGTCATCCCCCTGACCCCATTGCCCAAAAAACATGGGAAGATCCGTTTGTTATCGGGCAAGATCGTCAGCGCACCGACATCGACTCCTACGGTTTCAAACTGGCGGCCGAGACGATCCTGGGTACCGGGTTAACCGTAAAATACGGCTGGGTCCGACAAACCATTGACGATGAGAAAAGCGGCACCTTTCTGTTGTCACAGCCCAGCAGTTTATTAGCGCCGGACGATTTGGATGACCTGGATCGTGATGCCAATTTTCATCGCCTTACCACTGAATATTCATTTCAAGTCGGTCGCCGAATGCGGTTGACGCCTATTTTAAGATACGCCCGGGGCGATGCTGACGGGGATGCCAACAGCTTTCATGCGCTGACGCCCCAATTATCCTTTTTATACTTTGGCAATCAACTGCAAGCCAGCGTTAACGTGTCGGCAAAGACTGAATGGTATGACAGCAAGCATCCGGTATTCGATAAAACGCGTCATGATTTCAACCTAGGTCTCTTTGCCATCCTGGGGTATAAAAATCCATTCGGGTTTGAAAATTTCAGAATCGACTGGTTCAATGCATTTTTTAAATCCAATTCCAATATTGACTTCTATGAATCCTCCAGTTTTATCACTGCCGTGGGTCTAGGCTATAGATTCTAAACTGGATTGACTTTCTAATCGTAATGTTTTGTTTCTATAGCTCTTAATTGAGCCACCCGGGGAGTCTTTTCTGTCATGCCCGGCAAGGCGGACTTCGGGATCAGCCAACATATGATTTCTGGAATTTCGCTTTCCAGAGTGTGTCATAATTCAAAAAAGCACATCATAATGTCTGCCCGTCATGCCGGGCTTGATCCGGCATCCAGTCGTGTAAGGAGTTAAAAAGGCACTGGATTCCGGATCAAGTCCGGAATGACAAAAGAGAAACATATGCAGTTTTGAGAATTACGACACAGCCTCTTTCGCGGGAATGACAGGGGTGGAATGAAACCCCTACCAATCTCTTCAGGTGCTGCTTCTTTCGATCATAAAAATCCCGGATACCAACTGAAAGCTATCCGGGATTATTTATCGGAGTAATTAATCCAGTTTCTCCGGGTTGCATAAATTATTGGCACTGACCGCACTTCTTCCGCAGTTTTTACAGAAATGCTGCGCCGGTTTTATCAGTTTTAGAAATTCTTCAGTATTGGTTTCGATATATCCTTCTTCCTGCAAGGCACACAGGGTTTTATCTTCAACATTGCTCATTGGTTTACTCCTTTTATTTAAATGGCTGTTTAGTTAAAATTGCCTGCATAGCGGCCGACCACTTCCGCTTCAACACAATCATCGGTCTCATCGGGCCCGCTTGCTGCCAGGGCTCCGGGCGGAGTTGACAGGACAAAGATATTTTTTGTCCTTTGAATCCTTCACCAAAAAATAGGTATTTTTAATATCATTTTTGGGCATTTGCTTTTCCTCACCTATATTTTTTTTGTGTTATATCGTTTTTGTATTGGTTTGTTGTCGGCTTTAATTGATTTTTGGGTCGAATTGTTTTCGTATCTCTTCAATCCTCCGACGGTTGACTCCCAAATCGGAGTAACCTGTCCGTGAAGCAGATCTCACTTGAATCAGGTTTTTAGCGTTATCAAAATAAAATTCAACGTCATCTACAAACCTAAAAATAAAAGACATAAATTCAGCATGGATATAATCTTCCTCAATCCTCACCACGCGAACTCTTTTAAAAGAGTTGAGAATTCCCAGCAGTTCCTGCTGAGCCACGCCATTGTCCCCTTGGTAGGAGATCGGTTCAATAAAATGTTTTTTGTCCTCTGCAAGAGAAGACACACAGTTTGGGGTATCCGGACAGGGTGTCAATTTGTTAGCTGCTTTCGATACCATTTTTGCACCTCCCCCTGGCAATTGAATTTCTGAAGTACGATCATGTTTGACCCGTATGAGTCCCGTGGTATCGAAGCCCACTGCAGCGGCCCTATTTACAAGTCTTAAATAAATGGCCTCATCCAGCTTTGTGGTTCGCGACAAAATCCAAAGGTAGGAACGGCTCGGGCCGGAAACCATCGCATAACCGTAGTCCATCCTGTCAAGTTCGATGACATGATAACCACCGTAAAAGGGACCAAAGAAAGATACCTTCAAGCTGCCAATGGTTTCATCACCAACAAAACGAGCTTTGCCTTCTATCTGTTCCCATTCACCGTCTTTTTCATTGAAGCCCCGGTTTAAAACCGCGATCGCCCCTTTTTCTTTCGCGGTGTACATTGCACTGACATTGCTAAGATTTCTTTCGAAGGAATGGTCGAGTCTCGCAATTTCATACCATTTACCCAGGTAGCGGTCAGCATCAAATCCAGAGACCGGCTCCAAACCTTTGGGAACGCCCGTACAGCCTGCTATTGTGGCGGATGCCACTAAAAATAATATTCCCAGCGGTTTATAGTTCATCCTTAAAATCTCCAGTTTGTTCTGCTATTCCTGACATAAAACCAATTAACAAATACCCAATAACCAATCCCTACCCCATTGAGCAATATTTCTCAATGGGGTTAAGCTTTTTGGCCCCAGACCGCATATAAAGGATCAGAGTACATCAGATCAGGAAAATACTTATCCTCGTGCGGGCGTGGCAGGCCCCTGAACGAATAGGTCTGCAGGTTTTTATAGCCCCCCGAGCGAAGGAAGTATTCGAGTACCATCCCCATGCGCTCGAATTCGTGAAGCTCCTTCCAGATTCTAATTGCCTTGGTGGGGAACCAGCGGTTGGAAAATGTAACGATGAAATAACCATCGGGTCGCAATACCCTCGAAACCTCTTCAAATATCGCCAGTGGATTGGTCAGGTATTCAACCGATACCGTGCATACCACCGCATCAAAGCTGTCGGATTCAAACGGCAGAACAGGACTTTGATTGAGATCCTGAATCACATGTTCACTCAGACGTGAATTCTTCTTGAGTTCAAGGCCGTTGAGGCCCAACCCTACCAGACGCCGTAGACTTAGATTTTGCGGCAGATGTGACTGCCAACTGCTCATCAAGTCCAACACATCCATATCGTTCTCTAAAAACCGCCCATAGGTGTTTTTTATCATCTCTATGGCGGTATCATCAATATGCTTCACCAGGCGCGGTTCTTTATAGAACCGGGCATCAGACGTCTCATCATCCCGGGCCAAGGCCTCGGCGGACAGAAAATCTGTCTGTTGGCCCTGCCATCTTGCCTGCATGCCGGGACCGGTTGTTAAAACATCCATCCAGTCGACGCTGCTGCCGCCCCGCTCGGTTTCCTTGTTCTCCACTTTTCCAACAACTCCGGAAAGGACCAGCTCTTTTCCCGCCAACGGGTGATTAAAATCCACCATCATGTTTCCATTGTTGACGTTAACGAGCCTGAAGGGTTGAACATTGGCGCGAAACACCCCGGCAACAGACTTCAAGATGCCCCTGGGATAGAAACGTCCGACTGCCGGATTCGCTTGGGTGCCAGGGGTCGATTGGGGATCAAACTGCTGACTTTTTATCTGAAACAGGCTCTGCGTGGCATATTCCTGAATAAAATCATTTGTCGTCAGCTGCAGTTCAAATCTTTCGCCGGCCTGTTTGCCCGTTTATCTCTTCAAGCAGAGACGGCGGAATGTAATCCCGCCAGATGTTGATCCGGCTGGCCTGATAACCGTCTGTATGAGCCACACCATCGCTTTTCCACTTCAGGTGAAATACCATATCCACTGTACTGTCAGAATTTATGCGTCTCGAGTCCACTTTTAACTCCTTTCAATTTGCAGCCAGATTTTGCACTGTTATATTGCAGCCCATGGTGAGGCCAGCCGGATCTGAGCAAATGAGTTAATTTAAATTGGATCTATTGAAGACCCACCAGTAATCTATGCATACAAGGTGAATCTGCAATGGGAGAGGAATCGTCGTCTTTTGATAGGAAAAAACTACTATTGTGAAAGGTTCATCAGATAGGACCGCAGATTCGTCCGCTTATTGGTCAGGCCAAACTTAACCCGCAGGTTTTTGCGGTGAAAATTGACTGTGGTTTCGGAAACATTTAAAACGTCGGCGATTTCTTTGCTGGTTTTGCCGTCTTTGACCAGAGCGGCAACCTGCATCTCCTGGGGGGTCAGCAGGATTTTGGCATTTGAAAAGCGCTGCAACAGGGGGGAAATGATATCCTGCAGATGGGTATCAATTATTTCTACCAGGGTTCTGTCCTTGGCCTTCAGACGGGTGTTCTTCAATTTGTCGACATAAGGCAGGACAAGATCCTTGACGTTGGTCAGTACTTTTTTCTCCAGCTCGAGTTTGTCTTCCTCACGCTGCTTTCACAGCACTTTCATGGCGATGTTGGTTTCCTCGAGGCTTTGCTTCTGTTCGATAAGCGCCTCCTGGCTCTTTCGCAGGGCTTCCTCAGTCAGTTTCAGATCCGTAATTTCCTCGTGGCTGGCAACCACCCGTATGGGGCCGTCTCCAGACATGCGTATGGCCCGCATATAGTACCAGTGAGGGCCGTCCTCTGTATGGCAGGGATAATCATGCAGAAATTCTTCCAAATCACCACCAATAACTGCTCGAATTCCTTCGGCAACTTTATGGGCGTCGTCGGCATCGCTGCCGGTGGTTGCTTCGCAGATTGCCAGATAATTGCTGCCCCTGTCGTCATGGTCCGCGGACATTCCACCTTTTAGGGAAAAGTCGCGCCAGGCGCGATTGGTTTCGAGGATAACGCCGTTTTCGTCCAGAATGGCAATGTGCGCTGACAGGGAGTTGAGGACGGTAAGGGCCAACTCATCGGTAAACAGGCTATTTGCGTCGTTATCTTTCTTCGATGCAGTCTTCATCATTTTAATGCCTTTAGGGATGGTGGTGGTTGAATGCAATCAAAATAGTACATTCAGGCATCGGTTTCAACATTGTAATGCCAAAAATAGCGAATTATTTTAAACTTTAAGAATTGACAGGCATGAATCGCCAACTGCGGTGGGCAATGACGCCATTTTTGCCGGTTCAATTGAGACTTTTCGATTTTCCGTTGAAATTTTATTTTATAGAGCGTATGTTTTCCATACCCATTGATTCTTATATCGGGTGATCAACTGACCTTGCTGAAACATCAACCCCAATCTAATTTGACAGTCATTTGGAATTTATACGGGAGGTTACGAAATGCGAATCGCCATCATCGGCAGCGGGATTGCAGGAATGACATCGGCCTATTTGCTCAGTGAAGATCACGAGGTCGTTGTCTATGAAGCCAATGACTATATCGGCGGGCACACGAATACGGTGGACGTCTCCCTTAACGGGCAGCCGTATGCGGTGGATACAGGGTTTATCGTTTTCAATGAAAGGACCTATCCGAATTTCATAAAACTCATGAATCGCTTAGGGGTTGGCTGGCAAGACTCGGTCATGAGCTTCAGCGTTCAATGCGAAAAAACAGGCCTGGAATTTAGTCCAACCACTTTGAATTCCCTTTTTATCCAGCGGCGCAATGCGCTGCGACCATCCTTTTATCGAATGCTATGGGATGCTATGCGTTTCAAACGCGATACCGAAGCCTTATTGAGGTCAGATGATGATAAAACAACGCTGGCGGATTTTTTAGCCGGGAAAGGGTATTCGCAAACATTTGTGCAGCATTTCATTATTCCCATGGGATCAGCGATTTGGTCCGCGGATCCGGTTAAATTCAACGAATTCCCGGCGCGCTATTTTGCTCAATTTTTTAAGAATCACGGCGTCCTGAACGTCAAAGATCAGCCGCAGTGGCTTACTATCAAAGGCCGATCACGGCAATATATCAAACCAATTACGCAGCCCTATGCCGACCAAATCCGGGTGAACTGTCCGGTGGCATCCGTTCGACGGCACCCGGAGTATGTTGAGGTACAACCGCAAAACCAACCGGCCGAAAAATTCGACCAGGTCGTCATTGCGGCACATAGCGATCAGGCCCTATCCCTGCTGGATGATCCCAGCGATGCCGAGGAGAATATTCTGGGGGCCATCCCATACCAGGAAAACCAGGCGGTACTGCATTGTGATGAAGCCCTGCTTCCCAGCAAGAAAGCAGCCTGGGCCAGTTGGAATTATCACATTCCCGAAGAAGATCTCGGCCGGGTAGCCGTCACATACGACATGAACATCCTGCAGCGTATCGGTGCACCCCAGGAGCTTTGCGTTTCGTTGAACCTGGCCAGAGCCATTGATTCGGACAAAATTTTCCGAAAAATGAATTATCATCATCCGGTCTATAATCCCGGAAGTCTTGTAACAAGACGCCGCCACCCGGAAATAAACGGGGTAAATCGAACTTTCTACGCCGGTGCCTACTGGGGTTATGGTTTCCATGAAGACGGTGTCAATAGTGCTCTGGAGGTTTGTAAGCATTTCAATATAGCGCTTTGAATATGCTTCAAAGCGTTTTGCGAATATCGAAAGCCATTTGACCCAGCAGAAGAAAGCTGACGCTGGCAATTTAGTGCCAATATTGGGACTATCTACTTTACTAAAATTCACTTTACTTTTATTGAGCGAAGCGAGCCATGCATAGCAGCATTTATGAAGGAACCATCCGACACCGGCGATTCAGGCCGCGACCCAACCGGTTTCAATATCGTCTTTTTTTCATGTTTCTCGATTTGGCTGAACTGCCCACTCTATTTGATATCCATCCGTTGTGGTCCTACGAACAGTTTAACATTGCCTGTTTTCGCCGTCGCGATCATTTCGGCGATCCGACGATTCCCCTGGATCAAGCAGTGCGTGATTTGGTGGAAGCCCAGTTGGGCAAGCGACCGCAGGGCGCCATTCGCCTGCTGACGCATTTGCGGTATTTCGGCCATTGTTTTAACCCCGCCAGCTTCTACTATTGCTACGACCCCGCAGATACTCGTGTCGAGACCTTCGTTGTGGAGATACACAATACACCCTGGGGGGAGCGTCATTGTTATGTGCTGGGTGCCGATCAAAATGAACATCCCATTGGTACCTGGCGGCGTCATCGATTTACCAAAGAATTTCATGTGTCGCCGTTTATCGATTTTGATATTCAATATGACTTGCGTTTGCGGCAACCCGATCATTCCATCCGGGTGCACATGATTGACTATGAAAAAGGAGAAAAGCTGTTCGATGCCAGTCTGGCTCTCGAAAAGCGTGAGCTAAATCGCCGGGCTCTAACCCGGGTTCTTTTCAGATATCCGGTCATGACCGGCAAAGTGATCACCCTGATCTACTGGCAGGCACTACGCCTCGTGCTTAAAAGAACCCCTTTTTTTGCCCATCCGAAGAGCAAATCGACCTAAAGAAGGATTAAAAAATGACTGAATTAATTATTCCGTCAGTGGCTCCGGCTCCAGGCGATCTTAAGGAACGGCGTTTGGATCGTATGGCGCGCAAGACAGTATTATCGCTGCTCAAAAGGTTAACCCACGGCCGGATAACGATTATCGAAAAGGGGCAGCGATATGCATTCGGTGAAGAATCGAAACAGCCATCATTGCAGACCGCCATCACGGTTAATCACCCACGGTTTTACACCCGCATTTTTTTCGGCGGCAGTATTGGTGCCGCTGAAGCGTATATGGAGGGGTTGTGGTCAGCAGATAATTTGACAATCGTCATGCGAATTATGGCTTTAAACCAAAAAGTATTTGATGATATGGAAAAAGGTCCGGCACGCCTGACGGCGCCAATATATAAATTCTATCATCTGATTACGGAAGAATACCAAGGTGGGCAGTCGCAAAAACATACTGGCACATTATGATCTGGGAAACGATTTTTATTCATTGTTTCTCGATGAAACCATGACCTATTCCTGCGGCATCTTTGAGCGCGAAAAAAGTTCCCTCAAAGATGCGTCAGCGGCCAAATATGATCGACTTTGCAAGAAGTTGATGCTCAGGCCCGGGGATCGGGTTTTAGAAATCGGTACCGGCTGGGGTGGTTTTGCCGTGCATGCGGCCCGCAGCTACGGGGTGCATGTGACCACAACCACCATCTCTGATCAACAGCACCGATTTGCCCAAAACCGTATTAAAGCAGCGGGGCTGAACGATCAAATTTCTCTCGTAAAAAAGGACTACCGTGATCTTAGCGGAAAATTTGACAAACTGGTCTCCATTGAGATGATCGAAGCGGTCGGTCATCACTACTATAAAACTTTTTTTGAAACCTGCAGCCGGCTGTTAAATAATGACGGCATGATGGCCATACAGGCAATAACCATTGGCGATCATATATTCGATCGCCACAAGCGATCGGTGGATTTCATCAAACGTTACATTTTCCCGGGCGGCTGTATCCCATCGATTACCGCCATTAGCAATGCCATTGCCAAAGCGACCGATCTGCGTATGATTCATCTGGAAGATATCACGCCACACTATGCCAGAACCCTGCGGGAGTGGCGCCGACGGTTTTTCGCCAATCTTGATAAGGTTCGAAAGCTGGGCTATCCCGAGACGTTTATCCGAATGTGGGAATTCTATCTATGCTATTGTGAAGGCGGATTCGCCGAGCGCTATATCGGTGATGTCCAAATGCTGTGTGCCAAACCGATGCATCGCTGGAGCCCGACGCGCACTGGACAGAAATGATCTTAGATCTCATGTCAACCCCCGTTACCAGGCTCTCACCGCAGACAACCATGATTGAGCATCCCGCCGGGGCTTCTGGTCCGCTGACGCCCAACCATCATTTTTACACCTGAAATTTGGGCCGACAACACGCATCCTGTCACGATTATAATAGTTTTTACCTATCAAAATTACCTTATACCGCTCTTATTTAAACATCGCCAAACTGCCTTATATTACAACCAATTAGATCGTTGTGCCAAAGCCAATACACTACCAGCCGCCGGCGGCAGGTCTCCGACTCTCTGAAAGCCGGCGCGATATCCGGAGGGTTTTATAATGAAATGGTCACTCAAAATCGGGCGGTTTGCGGGAATTGATGTTTACATGCATGTCACCTTTCTGCTGCTTGTGAGCTGGGTGGCATTCCTCTACTGGCGACAGGGGCAAAGTGTGCTGTCCGCTGTGGTAGGGGTCACCTTTATCCTGGCTGTTTTTCTGTGCGTGGTTTTGCATGAATTCGGCCACGCGCTGACAGCCAGGCGTTACGGCATCAAAACCAGGGATATCATTTTATTGCCTATCGGAGGCGTGGCACGCCTCGAAAGCCTGCCGACCCAGCCGCTGCAGGAGCTCTGGGTTGCACTGGCCGGACCGGCCGTAAACATCGTGATTGCCGCTGGCCTGTATGTCTGGTTGGCGATTACCGCATCCTTTGAACCTTTGCAGACAATGACGCTGACGACCGGTCCGTTTCTTGAGCGCATCATGGCGGTTAACATTTTCTTGGTCGCGTTTAACATGATTCCGGCTTTTCCAATGGACGGCGGGCGTGTGCTGCGAGCCGTTCTGGCGACGCGCATCGAATACAGCCGTGCAACCCAGATTGCGGCCTCAATCGGTCAGGGCATCGCCATTTTGTTCGGCTTCATCGGGTTGTTCTACAATCCGCTTTTGTTGTTCATCGCCTTTTTTGTTTGGATTGGAGCCGCCCAGGAAGCAAGTCTGGCCCAAATGCGAACCGCCATCGGCGGCATCCCGGTCAAGCAGGCCATGCTGACGGATTTTCGAACGCTTCACAAGGACGATCGTCTGGACCGGGCCATCGAACTGACCCTGGTCGGTTCACAAAAGGATTTCCCGGTGGTTGACAACGGTCGCATCGAGGGTATTCTGACCCAATCCGATTTGCTGAAATCGCTGTCGGCAGGGGATCGACACGATACAGTTGCGTCGGCGATGCAAAACGAATTTGTTACGGTAGAATCCCTGGAAATGCTGGAAACGGCTTTTGCCAAGCTCAAAGACTGCAACTGCCATACCTTGCCGGTGACCTTGAACGGAAAACTGGTGGGATTAATGACAATGGACAACCTGGGCGAGTACATGCGTATTCAAACCGCCTTGAAAAGCTGAAGCGCCTTCATCATTTGTAAATTTCCAGCAGGTCCGCAAAAATTTCAGGTTGGGTCTCTTGCGCGACCAGCGGCTGCTCGGCGATGGCGGGTATCTGTTCCTCGAGTGTGGGTCTGTGGGTGCGGTAAATAATGCCGATGGGAATCCTATCGCCCCACTCCTGAGCTTTTTGAAAAGCGTTCTGGCGGTCTGAGGGATCGTATGTTGAATCATCATCGATCCGGTACGCCCGATCGGCATACCATTTGAATGTGTTGACGCGATTGAAAGATACACAGGGCTGTAAAATATCGATGAAAGCAAATCCCTTGTGCTGGATACCCGCTTCGATCAAGCCTGCCAGATGGTCAATTTCGCCGGCAAAACCGCGCGCCACAAAGCTGCAATCGGAAGCGATGGCGATCAGAAGCGGATTACAGGCCGGGCTGATGGCGCCCCGTGGTGTTGTATTGGTGACGAAGCCGTAATCGCTGGTGGGTGACGTCTGGCCCTTGGTAAGACCATAGACCTGGTTGTTGTGCACCAGATAGGTGATGTTGATGTTGCGGCGCATGGCGTGCAGGAAGTGGTTGCCACCCTCACCATAACCGTCGCCGTCACCGCCCTGGGCCATGACGGTTAATTTGTGATTGGCCAGCTTGATTCCGGTGGCGACCGGCAGCGTTCGGCCGTGCAGTCCGTTGAAGCAGTTGCACCGCAAATAATGCGGCGTTTTCGGTGCCTGCCCGATTCCGGATACGATGACCAGTTCATGGGGCTCTTGCTGAATATCCACCAGGGCCTTTTTCAAGGCCTTTAAAATGGAAAAATTGCCGCATCCCGGGCACCAGGCGATGGGGTCGTCACTTTGAAAGTCTTGCGAGGTTACCATTGTTGTTCTCCTAAATCATATCTTTGATCCGGTCGACAATTTCGCGAGATGTGAAAGGCCGCCCATCGTATTTCAGAATCCTTTGATCAACGGCAAGGCCGGTTGCATGGCTGAAAAGGTCGGCGAATTGACCGGTAAAGTTGTTCTCGACGGCAATGATTTTAGATTTTCCAAGCCCTGCAGCGGCAAGATGCCGGGGATTGATGGGGAATAGTTCGCTGTAATGTAGCATCCGGGCGGCAATTTTATTTTGATTCAGTTTGTCCACGGCCTCTTTGATGGCGCCATGGGTCGACCCCCAGCTCAGCAGGACCAGTTCGGCCTGGCCGGAAGGGTAGAATTCCGGCGGGCCGATCTCCTGAGACAATCCCTCGAGTTTTTGCATGCGCTTGCGCATCATCTGATTGCGTACCGCGGCACTCTCGGTGATGTGGCCCTCTTCGGTATGTTCATCGCTGTCGGCGTAAAGAACCGCCCTTGTCTGTCCTGGTAAAATCCGGGGAGAGATTCCCGATTCGCCGGGTGCATAGCGCCTGTACTCGAGGGGAGAGGGTAAGTCCTGATCGGTTAAAATATGACCGCGGTCAATCGTGATACCCCCAAGATCCAATTCATCGACCGTGAAATAGGCGTCACCGAAATGTTGATCCCCCAGCACAATAACAGGGGTTTGATACTTATCCGCCAGGTTGAAGGCTTTTGATATCAGTGACAAGGCCTGCTCGGGGGAGCCGGGGGCCAGGATTGCTCTGGGGAAATCTCCGTGGCCGGCATGCATCACCAAATTCAAATCCGCCTGTTCGGTCCGGGTGGGCAGTCCGGTTGATGGCCCCGGTCTCTGGGCCACAACGATAACCACCGGTGTCTCGGTCATGCCCGCCAGGCTCAAAGCCTCGACCATTAAACAAAATCCGCCACCGGAAGTCGCCGTCATGGCCCGGGCACCGGCGAAACTGGCACCGATGACCATGTTGATGGCCGCGATTTCATCCTCGGCCTGCTCGAGAACGATCTTGTATTTATCCGCCTGGGAAGAGACAAATTCCATGATGGTGGTGGCAGGCGACATGGGATAGGCGGAATAAAATTTCAAGCCTGAAGCCATTGCCCCCAACGCCATGGCTTGACTGCCGGTGAGCAGCATCTTGCGGCGGACCGCTTTTGCAGACGGCACCTTGAAGGGCGGGCCTGTTTTTAGGTTTTGCCGCACAAAGTCATAACCCGCCGCCGCACTTTTTTGATTTTTTTCTATCGTCTCGGAGCCCTTCTGCTCAAATTGCTCCTGGATGCAATCCAACACCGGCTGCAGCTTAAAATCCAACAGGGCGGTAGCCGCACCGGTTGCCACGGCATTGATCATAATCTTGCTTTTACCGGCCTCGGCGGCGATGCGGGCAAAGGGAACGGACAAATGATTCGGATTATCCGATTTAAAACCGGTCGTTTCCCCATCGAACAGCAGGACGCCGTTTTCTGCCAGGCAGTCGATATCCTGGCCGGTCGTCACCTCGTCGAGGGCAATCAAAATGTGAACCTGGTCCGCAACCGCCCGTACCGGTGTATTGGAGATGCGGACCTGGTCAAAATTATGGCCGCCACGGATGCGCGATTCAAAATCCTGGTTGACAAACACATAGAAGTCGTGGCGCACAAAGGTACTGGCAATAATAGAGCTGATCGTCTGAATCCCCTGGCCGGCCGCACCGCCGATTCGAATGGAAATGTCCATTTAAATATCCCTTGTAATTTATGTGGTCATCAGTGCAATTGGTGCATATTCTGCGAATGATTCATGAGAGCAATGGAAATGTCAAGTTTATTATTTTTTTGTATATGGTCTCGTCGGCAGGTTGAAACTGGGAGTGTTCCGTGGTAGAGAAAACAATCACTGATGGAGAACAAAGAAGACCGTATTTTGGCTGGCTGAAATAGTATTGTTCATATGCATCTTTTCAAAATCAGCCAAGATTTAACAACCATTACAAATACAAAAAGAAAGGCGGGCAAAATGGAAACGACAAAAGACATTTTTGATATCTTCCTGGAGGATGAGAGCTATAAATACATCATGAAACGGCTGCTCGAGGCATCCATGGAGGAGTCCTTTAATTCGATTGTGATTACCGAGGCCGGGCCGGGCTATCCGATAATCTATGTCAATGCGGCCTTCTGTGAACTAACCGGCTACGGACCCCATGAAGTCATGGGTAAATCGCCGTCCATTCTGCAGGGCCCAAAAACCGACGCAGAGGTCATCAAACGCTTGGACCAGAATATCGCAGATGGTGAGCTGTTCCACGGCCAGGCCATCAATTATCGTCGCGACGGCTCTGAATTTATGATGGAATGGAAGATCGCACCGATTCGCAATGAAAAAGAGGAGATTACCCATTACCTGGCGATCCAGCGGGAAGTTAGCTGAGCTCAACCCTGTTTGTTGGTCTCCGGCAATGGCGAAATTCATACGATCAATGGCTTTTCTGGAGGTAACCAATGAAGAAAAAAATGCGTGTAATGACGGAAAAACCGCTCAACGCCGAAACACCAATTGAACATCTGCGCACCTGGATCACCGCCAACGCTGTTTTTTTCAAGCGCAACCAGGGCCAGTTTAAGGATCTGTCCATTGACCTCACCGACTGGAAGCTCGATGTCGCCGGGCTGGTAAAAAAGCAAATCAGCATGACCTTTGAGGAAATCATCCGCCTGCCCAAAGTGGAAGATGGCGGATACCCTGGAGTGTTCGGGCAACAGCCGCTCATTATTAAAGGACAAGGCCTCCGGAAATCCGTGGACCATCGGCGGGGTGGGCAATGCGGTCTGGGGGGGGATCTGGCTCAAAGACGTGCTTGCCCTTGCGGGCTTAAAAGATGACGCCCGCCATGTGAGTTTTGAAGGCCTGGACAAGCCATTAGGGAAGGCCGGTATAAAGTTCATTCGCAGCATCCCGATCGACAAGGCCATGTCTTCGACCTTGCTGGCCTATGAAATGAACGGAGAGCCCCTGCCGCTCGAGCACGGCTATCCATTGAGGGCTCTGGCCCTGGGTTGGACGGGTGCCAATTGTGTCAAGTGGCTTCATAAAATTACGGTGCTCGATCAACCCCATGAAGGGTTTTTCATGGATAACGTCTATCGCGTGTTTCAGAAAGGCGAAGACCCGAAAAGCGGGCAAGTGGTTAAAGGCATTGATGTTAAATCAATTATCACCGAACCGCTGGACGCTGAAAAACTGCCGGCTGGTATCGTGCCGATTCGCGGGGCAGCCTATGCCGGGGAGGCGGGTATAAAGGAAGTGGAAGTTTCCGTCGATGACGGCCGTACGTGGGCGTCGGCAGAATTGATCGGACTTCAGGAGACTTATGCCTGGGGGCACTGGGAGTATTTGTGGGAAATCAAAAACAAGGGTGAACACACCATCATGGCCCGCGCTACAGACAATAAGGGACGCCGGCAGCCTGAAAACGCTCATTGGAATGCCCTGGGTTACGGCAATAACGGCATCCGGGAACATGCTATCAGGGTTCAGATTGTTTGAGTCAATTAGCTTGTTGTTTCTAAATGATGGTAACCGGACACGGACAAGCCGAAACCAAAAATCTTCAATTAGCAGATAACAGGGAAGCGAATCATGACGAAAGAAACGCTTTTGATCGTTAATAGTTTCGGACCGGACCGACCCGGCATCGTGGCGGCTTTTTTAAAGGTTCTCTTAGAATACGAAATTGAAATTGTGGATATCGAGCTGGTTTCGCTGCAAAACACCCTGGGGATGCATTTGCTCTTGAGGCTGAAAGAGACCGGCAAATTCCAAGAACGCGTCATCAAGGATCTTCTTTTCGAAGGCAGCAAGCACAATCTGACGCTCACCTATCAACTGATTTCTGAAGATAAACGCCACACAGTAAGTTCTCGCAAATTTATGATTTTGACCCATTTCGGTGATACACGTTCGGTTGCCGAGCTATCCAACCTTATGGGCGAAGAAAACGTGAACATCGAGTTTATATCCAGCCACTCGCATCACGCAGCGCGTTCTTTTGAAATGACAATCAATATCGCCGAGCATAGCAATGTTGATCGTTTGAAGAATCGTCTGATGATAAAAAGCCGCGAGCTGAATATTGATTTGGCCATACAAAGCATGGCTGCTTACCGCAAAAATAAGCGCATGATATGCTTTGACATGGACAGCACCCTGGTCAACATGGAGGGGATCGATGAAATGGCCCGCAAGGCCGGTGTCCATCGGGAGGTCGCCAGAATCACAGAAAAGGCCATGCGCGGAGATTTCGATTTCGAAGAAGCCCTCAGACAGCGAGTGGCCATGCTCAAGGGGTTGGCTCTGGATGATGTGATGGATATTCGCAATCACATGATGCTCTCCGAAGGGGCCGATGAGCTTCTAACCACCCTCAAATGGTTGGGGTTCAAACTGGGTATCGTTTCCGGGGGATTTGATATATTTGCCGACTATTTGAAAGATCGTTTCAATCTGGATTTCGCCTTTGCGAATCAATTGGACATGAAAGAAAATGGGGTGCTCACCGGAAAGCTTAACGGAGAAATTGTCGATGCCGCTCGGAAAGCGCGCATACTCAATCAGGTCGCATGTGACCTCGTCATCCCGTTGGATCAGGTTGTTGCCATTGGCGACGGTGCCAACGATGCCCTCATGCTCTCCCAGGCCGGCCTGGGCATTGCCTACAATGCCAAAAAGGGACTGGATCGGGTTGCCAACGTTGCGCTGTCCGAGGCGAATTTCAATCATATCTTTCATCTGCTGGGAATTGCGGAGGAAGACATACAGCAAGCAATGTCCTGCAAGGCCCCATGACGAACTTCTATCACCAAGCATGCAAAAGCGCGCCGCTGATCAAAACGGAGACGATGATCGCATGCAAAACGACCGCAGCAGAATTGAATTGGCGTACACGATCCTGAGCGGGGATGACGAACTCGACCGGGCCCGTCAAATTATTTCGGCTTCCCAATGGTCGAACCTGCCGCGCAACACCGTCATTAATGTCGTCAACGGGGCCGTTATTAGCTTCTTTTTGCCGGAAACCTCAAACGAAGATGTTTCCTGATGAATCATGTTCATAGAATCAAATACACAACTCCCCTTTGAAACGCTACATTCATGATATTGATTCTCTTGTTTTTTCTAAAATGACAATTAGCAAGGAGGTTTCAGGTATGGACAAGTACGATGTCGTTATCGTGGGTTCCGGAACAGGCGGGCAAACAGCCGCATTTGATTTAAATGAGAAAGGCGTGAAGGTGGCGGTCGTTGAGAAGTCTGATCGTCCCGGCGGGACATGCGCACTGGCCGGATGCCAGCCCAAAAAATGGTTTTATGAAGCCGCTGAGGCAATTGCCAAGTCCCGACATCTGGTGGGTAGGGGGATTGTGGCTGCTCCTGAAGGCAACTGGTCCCAGGTGCTTAGACAAAAGCGCCAATTCACCTCCCGCATCCCCGGGGGCACGATTGAAAACCTTCAAAATGCTGGAATCGATTTTGTGGCCGGAACAGCCACATTTTTAGATAATAAAACGCTGTCCGTAAATGGAAAAAAAATTCAGGCCAGATTTTACGTCCTGGCGACCGGCGCCAAACCGATGCAACTGCCCATAGAGGGAATAGAGCATGTCATTACCAGTGATGACTTCCTTGAATTAAATGAGCTGCCGCCCTCCATGATTTTTGTCGGAGGAGGATTCATCTCGTTTGAATTTGCCCATTTTGCAGCACGGCTGGGTGCCTCCCGCCAGCAGTCGGTAATTCTGGAAGTCAGTGACAGGCCCCTGGGGGCCTTTGACGCCGAAATGGTCGAGTTGTTGGTAGCGGCATCCAGAGACGAAGGCATCGACGTCATATGCAGCGTCGACATCGAGGCTATTGAGAAGCATGCAAACGAATTTTCGGTTCGAACCGTGCAAGGTGACAGCTTTAAAGCGGACCTGGTGGTTCATGGCGCCGGACGGGTACCCGATTTGGATACATTGGGGCTGGATGCCGCAGGGATTGAGTATTCTAAACATGGCATCCTCGTCGATCACTCCCTGAGAACTTCCAATCGACGCATCTTCGCTGTTGGTGATTGTGCCGCAACGATACAGCTCGCACGGGTCGCTGATCAAGAAGCCCATGTGGCGGCTGCAAACATTTTAGCAGAACTCGATAATGGCCGCAGAGCAATAATGGATTACCGCGCCGTGCCGGCAATTCTTTTTGCTTATCCCCAGCTTGCAATGGTCGGGCAAACCGAAGCGGCCTTAACACAAGACCAGCAGAGCTATCAAAAAAGCTTTGCCAAGAATCTCAGTTGGCCGACTTATAAGCGAGTGGGATTACAGCATGCGGCTTATAAGGTATTAGTCGATGCGAAAAATCAAATTCTTGGCGCCCATATTCTATCCGACCACGCCTCCGGTTTGATCAACACCATCAAGCAGGCCATGTTGAATGGAACGACGGTGAACGAATTATATCAACAAACCCTCGTCAGCCCATATCCTACCCGGGAAAGTGATTTGAGTTATATGCTGAAACCATTGCTGGCAAAATGAGACCTATTGGCTCAAGAAGATTAAGTGGCTATGATCCCTGATTAACCAGAGGTCATTAGGCTTTTTAAATAATTCATTACCGAATTGGTGACCCGGCCTACCGAACCGGTGGTGCATTAAAATGCAAGAAGGACCAAGGAGCTCTATGCTTGAAAACACCAGCCCGCCATCGCAATATTACTGCAAAAAGATTATTCTTAGATGCTTACCAGTTTGTTCGCGCCCAATCTTTTATCTCTAAACGTTTCGGTAGACAGTTTCTGCCAAGTCGCGAATATGCTGAGATCGACATAACCTACAAGTGCAACTTGAAATGCATTAACTGCAACCGTTCGTGCTCTCAGGCCCCGAGTAACATAGAAATACCTGTCGCAGATATAGAGGCCTTTATAAATCAGAGCATTAAGAATAAAGTCGTATGGAAACGTATTCGAATTCTGGGTGGAGAGCCAACCCTCCACAGTCGTATTTTTGACATCATCGACCTATTGATAGATTATCAGAAGGATTTTAATCCTTCTTTAAGGCTGGTGCTGGGCACGAATTTCTTTGGGAACCAAGTTCATCGGGTGCTGGAGAAACTGCCCGATACAATTATTATTAAAAGTACGCTGAAGTCTTCCCGAGTGAATCTTTTCAAACCGTTTAATGTGGCACCTGTTGATACGCATTATAACAGGTTTTCAGACTACACTTGCGGTTGTCGCATTATTGAAGAGTGTGGTTTAGGATTAACTCCTTCGGGTTATTACATGTGTGCCGTTGCCGGAGGAATTGATCGGATTTATCGTTACAATCTGGGAAGGAAAAAAGTGCCGGATGAATCCGATACTTTTTCGGATCAGATGTCTGCCTTTTGCAGATTATGCGGTCATTTTGGCTTCCAATGGCCCACACGAAGATCCAAACAATCCAAAACTTGGCTTATGGCTTACAGGGGTTTTCGCACAAAAGCAATGGAAGCCGGCCAACCGTAATTTTGCAGCCATTCAATCAGTTATTTTCAAGATTGAGTGCACCTTACACTCATATGAAACATCTTAAAATATTGCATGTTATCGGACAAAGACCGGAAATGACCGGAAGTGGGATCTATTTTGAGGCGATCATCAGAGAATCTCAAAAACATGGTTTTTCAAATTATTGGGTCCTGCCGGTGTCCCGTGTTGGCTGGCAGGATCTCAATCCCTTCACGGTATGTCTGATGTCTCAAAAGCTCTCTTTCAAAGAGCTAAAGGAACGTCTGACTGCCTATAAATCGGCATTCACACGTGCTTCAAGCCGCTGAAAACAATTTGATCCGGATATCATTCACACGAATCACTTTTTTACTTTCGGCGTTAGTAAGGAAATTATTTCCAAATGTGCCCGTCGTGGCAACCTGTCATGGAACAGATCTGAGACAATATGCTAACTGTCCTCACTTAAGACGGTTTATAAAACGGTATTGCCGTCAGTTGGACAAGATCATTGCTCTGACAAGCGATCAGAAATCGGATATCTGCCGTCTGTATGGCATCCCGTCCAATAAAATTGTTGTTGTCGGCGGCGGGTATGATGAAACTTTGTTTACCCGTTGCACAAAATCCGCTGCTGGAACCGTTCATATCATCTATGCGGGTAAGTTTAATAGGAGCAAGGGCCTTCCCTGGCTGCTAAGGTCGCTTAAGAAAATTAAGAATCATGACTGGCACCTCCATTTGGCGGGCAGTGGCGATGGACCGGAATTTCACAATTGCATTGACCTCGCAGAAAAATTGGGCCCCAGGGTTACCAACCATGGATACGTAACTCACAGCAGATTATCGGAACTAATGAAACTGGCCCATGTCCAGGTGCTTCCTTCATTTTTTGAAGGTCTCTCCCTCGTGCTCTTTGAGGGTCTGGCATCCGGATGCCGAATTATCACCACCAATTTGTCCGGTTTCAAAGAGATCTTTGGAAAAGCAAACATCGACACGATCAATCTGATTCAATTGCCGCCCCTTGAAACCATCGACCGGCCCCATCAAAAAGATGAGGCCCAATTGGAAAAGGTGCTATGTAAAAGCATCCTTAACATGATAGCTGCCGTAAAAAAATCTCCAGATTTTGACGATCCTCAGGCCGAAAAAATTGCATCTGATTATACCTGGCCACGTGTTTTTGAACGCACATTATCCGTCTACACTGATGCAGTCGGTCTAAAATAAGATCCGACAAATGGGGCAACGATTTGAGGCCGGTTCAGGCCATCAATCCTGATTCCGGTCTTTTATTTTCAAAGAAGACAGCTGCCCAAACTGCTACGCAAAATTGCAAATCATGCTGTCTTTTGCAGAATAGGGTCTTTGGGGCAGATCCACCTGCCTGGCGATATAATTCGGCACCACGATTCCGGACTCAAACTGGGCATAGTTCACAAAAGTTCGGCCGTCAATCCGCACCTTCATACCACCGACCGGATCCTTCAGAGGTACAATTGCGAAGGCATCATTGCATTGCGCTTCAGCCTCTGAAAACCCCAGCTCAGCAGCTTTCCGGGCAATGCTGATTTCAAGATAATGCCGCGAATCATTTTGGATGTTCTCTCCATATTCTTCACCTATTTTGGTTAATACGTCGCTTAATTTCTCCGTCATTTTTATGTTCCTCCATGTCGTCTAAGATATTCGCATCAGCCATCGAATCATGCGGGCCAGCACTAAAACAGCGGCCAGGCCACCGCACCACAGGCCGATAAACCATGTCCATTGCTGTTGTTTTTTAGTAAGTGGCCTCATGGGATGTTTTTCCTCGAAAGATATAGTAACAATAACCTGTGTAAGCCAGCACCAGCGGCAGCATGATGGCGGTTCCAATCAGCAATAAAGATTGGGATTCAGGTGCGGCTGCCGCCTGCCGAAAAGTGATTTCAAACGGGACCAGCCAGGGCCACAGGCTGATGCCCAGGCCGATATAATTCATCAGGAAAATCCCCAGGCTCAAGAAAAACGGACGGTATTCTTTCTTTGTTTTTAAGTCGCGGGCCAGCAGGATTACAATACCGGCTGATAACAGCGGCATGGGCAGCAGGATGAAAAAATTAGGCAGACTGAACCAGAGATTTTTCACATCCGCATTCAAAAACGGCATGCTCAGACTCACCAGCGCCATGAACAGGGCCACAAAAACGAGCAGGTAGGCAGCGCATTTGCGAGCCCAATCCTGGGTCGTGTCCTCAGTTTTCATGATCAGCCAGGTTGAACCCAGCAAGGCATAGCCGCATACCAGCGCCAGGCCGGTCATCACGCTGAAGGCACTGAGCCAGTCAAGCGGACCGCCGGCAAAGCTGCGGCCATCCACTTCGATTCCCTGAACAAACCCTCCCAGGATCATTCCCTGCATGAAGGCCGCCCCCAGCGAGCCGAAATGAAAGGCATAATCCCAGATAGTCCTTGACTTGCCTGTGGCTTTAAAACGAAACTCAAAGGCCACTCCTCTAAAAACCAGTCCCAGCAGCATGAGAATTACCGGGATGTAAAGGGCCGGCATGACAATCGCATAGGCCAGGGGAAAGGCGGCAAACAAACCACCCCCACCCAGCACCAACCAGGTTTCGTTGCCGTCCCAGAAGGGCGCAATCGAATTCATCATTCGATCCCGGCAGGTTTCCGAAGGGGCAAAGGGGAACAAAATGCCCACACCCAGGTCAAAACCATCCAGGATCACATATAAAAACATGGCGGTCATAATCAGACCGTACCAGATGAGCGGCAGGTCCAGAAATTCTGCGAAACTAAACATGTTTGCCACCTCCCGATTCAGCGCCCAGGTCGGTGACCAGCGGCGGCGTTTTGATGCCGTGATCACCATAGGCCTTTTCCCTGGCGCCCGGACCCTTGCCGATCAGCCGCAATATATAGTAGCTTCCGGCCCCGAAAACGAATGTGTAGGTAATGATAAAGGCCAGCAGGGACAGGGCAATATTCGGACCAATTACCGGTGACACGGTATCGGAGGTCCGCAAAACTTCATAGACGATATAAGGTTGCCGGCCGATCTCGGTCACAAACCATCCGGCTAACACCGCGATAAAACCCGACGGCGTCAGGGCCATGCACCACAGTTGAAACCAGCGGGTGTCAAACAATTTTTTGCGGAAGTAAAGCACGACCGCAACAGGACCCCGGTTGTTACCATCAGCATCCCGATGCCGACCATAATTCGAAATGACCAGAAAACCCAAGCCACCGGGGGACGATCCTCCCGGGGCCATTCCTTCAAGCCCTTCACCTCGCCATCCATTTCATGGGTAAGGATCAAGCTGGACAACTTGGGGATCTCAAGGGCATATTTGGTTCGCTCCTCCTCTTGATCGGGCCAACCGAACAGCTTTAATGGCGCCCCACGCTGGGTTTCCCACAAGCCCTCCATGGCGGCCACTTTAGCCGGCTGATGCTCCAGCGTATTCAGTCCGTGCAAATCACCGATGATGGGCTGAAGGGGGGCCACAAATATCGCCATGATCATGGCCATGCCAAACATCACCCGGGCATGCTTGATATGCTGTTTTCGCCACAGATAATAAGCCCCGATGCCGCCGACGACAAATGCCGTGGTCAGGTAAGCGGCAGTAACCATGTGCGCGAAACGGTAGGGGAATGAAGGATTGAAAATAACCTCAGCCAATCGGTTGGATAAAAAAGACCGTCTTCCCCCACCCGGTAGCCCTGGGGGGTCTGCATCCAGCTATTGGCCGCCAGAATCCAGAAGGAGGACAGCAGGGTTCCAAAGGCAACGATAACCGTGGATGCAAAATGCATTTTGGGACTCACCCGGTTCCAGCCGAACAGCATGACACCGAGAAATGAGGCCTCCAGGAAAAAGGCCGTTAACACTTCATAACCGAGCAGAGGGCCGAGAACATTTCCCACCTTATCGGAGAAAACCGACCAGTTGGTGCCGAACTGATAGGACATGACCACACCTGAAACGACCCCCATGCCAAAGGTGACGGCAAATATTTTCACCCACATGCGGTAGACTTCCTGGTAAACGTCTTTGCCGGTTTTCAGATAGCGCCATTCGACCACCGCCAGCCAGCTGGCCAGGCCGATGGTAAATGCCGGAAAAATGATGTGAAAGCTAATTGTAAACGCGAATTGAATACGCGCCAGCAATACCGGATCTAAATGTGCTATCATCATTCACCTTGTTTATTTAAAAGATAATGGGAAACAATCCACTCCCGGCCGTCACTGTATCCCCACAACTCCGCACAGGCCATAAAGAAAATCCGCCAGCGCTGGAGCCAGCGGCCTGCATCCGCCAGTCCATAGACATCCTGCAGGACAGGCATGATTGACAGGCGGTTATGGTCCAGATTCTCGAGCCAGGCTTCAGCAGTTTTGGCGTAGTGCCGGCCGTTGACCTGCCAGTGTTTTTCCACCTACAGATCATCCTGAAGCTGAAAAAGCAGGTCATCGGACGGCATTATGCCGCCGCTGAAAAAATGGCGCCCCATCCAGTTGTCGTCACCGTTGGCCTCAAAAGGGTAAGCAAATTTGCGATGGGTGAAAATATGAATAAATAACCTGGCCCGGGGCTTCATCCAGCGGCTGATGCGTTCCAGCAGCAGTGGCCAGTTGCGCATGTGCTCAAACATTTCAACCGAGACGACCCGGTCGAATTGCTGATCGATGCTGAAGTCATTCATATCCGCCGCAAGGACTCGCAGGTTGCGCAGATCGCGCTTGGCCATTTTAGTTTGAATGAATTCTCTCTGGGGCGCTGAGTTCGACACAGCCGTTATGCGACTGTCGGGATAGTGTTCGGCCATCCACAGGGACAGGGAGCCCCAGCCGCATCCAAGCTCAAGAATCCTCATGCCGTCAGACAATTCAGCCCTGCGGCAGGTTAGGCCCAGCATTCGTTCTTCAGCCTGATCCAGATTTTTGACTCCTTTGGGCCAGTAGCAGCCACTGTATTTCAGATGTCGGCCGAGAACCTGTTCAAAAAAAGCCGCCGGTACCTCATAATGCTGTTCATTGGCTTTTTGCGTTTTTATCGCGATAGGGCTTTGGCGCATTTCAGCGATAAACCGCTCGCGGCGCCTGCGAGATCGATCCCTCTGGGCCTGGCCTTCTACCCACAGGCGCTTTTTATCCAGCCGGCGGATTCCAAATCGGATAAAACCATCCGGCAGCAATGCGTTTTCTGCCATATCGATGAGTAAACTCATTTTTCCTCCTTTGCAGGCAGCCAAGGCACAAACGCGCTGGTGCGTTTCACATAATCGCTGTATCCGGGACGATTCTTTATCAGTTCCTGTTCGGTCAACGGAATACCGGTCATTTTCAACAAGACCGCCGTGATAACCACGGGGCTTAATATTGTCCACCAGCTGTTAGGCGTTGCAAGGGTGATAAGATAGCAGCCCCACCACACGAGAAATTCACCAAAATAATTCGGATGGCGGGTATAAGCCCACAAGCCCTGGTCCATAACGCGCCCTTTATTTGCTGGATCTGATTTAAACCGGGCCAGTTGCCAGTCACCCAGCGACTCGAACACAAAACCGGTTGACCACACCATAATTCCGGCGATATCCAGCCATGTAAGCGAGCTCGGCCCTGCGGACAGTTGACCGACCTGCAAGACAAGCGAAATGACCCACAGAAACAGCGCCTGCAGGATAAATACCTTGAAAAGGCTGACAAGCCAGAATCGGTCACCTGATTTTTTCCGCCAGTTACCGTAGCGGGGATCTTCACCTTTGCCCCAATTGCGCCATGTAAGATACAGGCTTAATCTCAGCCCCCACAGGGTTACCAGTATGGCGATCAGCATTTTGCGTCCATCATAGCCATCCGACATAAAAAATGTCAGCCAGGCAATCAGAACAAACCCCAATCCCCACAGGCTGTCGACAACGGTCACATTGCGGTAGGCGAGACTGATCAACCATCCGGTGGCCATCATGGCTACAACGGCAACCAGATTCCAGCCCATGATTGTAAAATAGGTTTGCATGGTGTTCCTCCAGACCTTTTAGACCACCGTTTGTCCAGGCTTCAGTGGATTGGTCGCCGGCAGTCCTGCCTGGCGCTGTGCGATTGCCTTCCGAATTTCGATATGAATGCCGCTGCTGATCGGATAAGCGCAAGCGATGACGATGGCCACAATATTGCAAAGCGACGGAACCAGGGCATATAAGACCCGCAGGGTCATCTGAACCTCAGCCGACTGTTGCACATTGGGGGTATAGCCAGCCATTCCAAGTATCGACAGGCTGGCGCCGATCCCCACGGCGGCTGCGAATTTTTTTGAAATCGACCATAGACCGATGTATTGCCCTTCGCGCCTCTCGCCGGTCAAAAGCTCATCATAGTCAATCACATCCGCCTGGATGGCAGAGGGAATGGCCAGGGTGGCACCGAATCCAATGCCGGAAAAAAATACCAGAATTCCATAAATTGCGGCATCACCCGGGCCGAGAAAAAAGACCCCCAAAAAGGCACCGGTATTAATGGCCATGGAGGCCAGCCAGGCCGCCTTTTTTCCAGTGCGGCGCGAAATCATAATCCAGGCCGGCAAGAAAACGATACCGGTCACAAAATACAGCATCAGGAAAAAGTCGGCCATTTGCGATTCGAGCACATATTCCACATAAAACAGAATCAAGGTTGCCGGCAGGTTGTTCCCGATGGCACTGACGGTATAGGCAATTAGCAGAATGACAAAGGGGCGATTATGACCCACCTGGCGAAGACCGCGCCAGAGCCCCTTCTTCTGTTTTTCTGCCGCAGGCCGCCGCTCGCGGATGGCGAGCACGCACCACCAGCAGGTTCCAATCAAAAGCGGTGCATAAATGACCGCTATCCAGAAAAATTTGGCTCGTTCCCCGTCGGCATCCGGGGGCAGATCAAACAGCCATCCAACGAGTGCGGGGGAACTTGCCGCAGCCAGGGTTCCGGCAATCAGAAATCCATCGCGCATTCCAAAAAGGGAAGTCCGCTCGTTATAGTCAAACGTGATTTCCGGCCCCAAAGATTCGAAGGGCACGACAACCGCTGTCCAGAATAAAAAAAGGATGTAAATGGTGACACCGAACCAAACCGTTTCCAAAGTCTCTGATACTGCAGGCGGGTTGAAAAAAAGAAACATTGCGACGGCCACCAGGATGGACCCCACTGCGATATACGGGCGTCTTCTGCCATAGCGGGCTGGCGTTCGGTCGGAGAGGTAACCAATGGCCGGATCGGTGACCGCATCAAATATGCGGACACTGAACATAAGATAACCGAGAACCGCGATGTTGATACCAACCACATCTGTATAAAACTTGGGAATGTATACATATACGGGAATCCCCACCACCGCCAGGGCAAAAGCGGGGGCGGCATAAGCAATTTTCTGGGGTAAGCTCACCCGGTATTCCTCTGCGGTTGCCATCTCAGCCCTTACCTTTCAGCCGGCCGACGCCGCCCTGAACCCAGGCTTCGCCTGACCAAAGCCGGCTGGATCAGGTGTTGTTTATCTGCGATGAAATAGATAACCGTCATCAGGGAGTAAAGAATCATTTCGATAGCCTTATCAATCATTATCTATGGTTCCTTTCCTTGTATTCGCTGCCTCTGCTACAGTTGAATCATTACCATCCAGCCTGATAAATCAATGGGGGAAAAAGTTGGGTATACTGATAGTGAAAACCTATTAAGGTAATTTCGTCAGTTCGGTTAGGCTGGACTTGATATTTTTTCACAGATACTTACCTTTTCTGCAATGTCACAATCGAACCCTTTTGCTTCTGCACATCTGTTCAACCCCGATACACCTTAGATCTAAAGGAGATTGGCCATCATGGATAATAAAAACATATTTGTTGTTGGCGGCAGCTCGGGCATCGGTCTTGAAATCGTTAAAAAACTGACGGGGAATCAGAATGAAATTTTTGTTGGATCACGAACCAGCGAAAGCCTGGCAGACTATCCGGAGGTTCACCATCTCCGACTTGATGTAACCGATGATTTGCCTGACCTCGAGGGGCTGCCTGACATGTTGCACGGACTGATTTACTGTCCTGGATCCATTGTCCTAAAACCCTTTCAGCGACTGGCAAGCGCTGATTTCCAAAGAGATTTCGAAATTAATCTTCTGGGGGCGGTGAAATTAATCCAGGGTTGTCTGAAGAGATTAAAAAAATCTCCAACCGGCGCATCCGTCATTTTGTTCAGTACTGTTGCCGTAAAGGTCGGTATGCCCTTTCACGCCTCTGTGGCCTGCGCCAAAGGAGCCGTTGAAGGATTGATGAAGTCCCTGGCAGCAGAATTTGCTCCCCGCATCCGGGTCAATGCCATTGCGCCTTCATTGACAGACACGCCACTGGCTGAATCGCTTTTATCCACTGAAGATATACGCAAGGCTTCTGCGGATCGCCATCCACTCAAACGGGTGGGCGCGCCCCAGGAAATTGCCGGATTGGCAAAGTATCTTTTGAGCGATGGGGGATCATGGATAACCGGGCAGGTTTTCCATGTTGATGGGGGGATGTCATCCATAAGAGTATTTAAATGATCGCTAGCGGTCACGCCTGCGATATTCGATGACCCCCGGCATCGTTTCGTGCAGCGTTCAAAAAAAAGCAGAGCCACCGAAGTGACTCTGCCGGTGCTATTCTACTTTCAATATTTTAACCGGCCACATCTATTCCGAGATTGCACCCCAATGGGCTTTTATTTTCGCACTCGAAATTTCTGTGACGCGTATCCTCGTGACCAGCTTCCCTTTCCTCTTCGCTTTCGGTGTAATTGTGTTCTTTATCTGTGAATTTCATATCGCACCCTTTATTTGTGGATTCCATTTTTATGGTTTGAACGATAGTTAAATTTGATCGATTCATTAGTTATATTGTCATCATTAAACAGGAATTTGCAATAGGTGAGGAATCAGGGTTTGTTAATAGGCTGAACCTCTCACTCCATCGCGACCCATTGAGAAATAAAAAGATTGTTTTCACAGGTAAAAATTTCTATTGTGGGTGGGTTCGGGAATTGGATTTAAATGCAAAGTTAAGGAATCAGCCATTTCTAAAGGAGGGATAACAATGAAAGGTTGTGAAAAATGCCGATTCAGGGGAATCTATGATAGAAATCCAAAGTCTCTGTTGGGCCGTATGTGGAAATGGCACATCGGATGGTGTCCGGGCTGGAAGTCATATGTCAAATCCTTGTCAGATGAAGAAAAAGAGAGGATTCTCAAACTATACAGTCATTAGAAGTGGTTTCAAATGACCTGTTGACCCGTTTGCCCGTTTAAAGCGGTATTCTATCATTTGGCAACCGGCCAACCGGTTCTCAGACGGAGGACATAAATGTTTATAGATTCAGATGGAGAAAAACTGATTGCTGATATGTTTGATAATGAATTGCAGCCCGGGCAAAAGGATCGTTTCAAGCGACAGATCGAATTTATACTCGAAGTCGATAAACTCAAGCATGTCCTGCGGCAGACGATTTTGATGGATAAATCGCGCAGGGAAAATTCGGCCGAGCACTCCTGGCATATTGCGTTGACGGTGATGGTGCTGTCGGAATATTCCGGGGATGCGGACATCGACTTTTTCCGGGTGATGAAAATACTATTGATTCATGATTTGATTGAAATCGATGCCGGTGATACTTACTGTTATGACGATCAGGGCCGCGAGGATCAGGCTGCAAGAGAAAGGCTGGCTGCCGATCGGATTTTCAACCTCCTGCCGTCGGATCAAGCCCGCGATTTCCGCGAGCTCTGGGATGAATTCGAAGAACGAATCACACCGGAATCACGGTTTGCCAATGCGCTGGATCGGGTGCAACCCTTCCTGCACAACTACTTTACCCGGGGACAAACCTGGCAGGAAAATGATATCAAAAGCGGGCAGGTAAAAACGCGTATGCAACCGGTTGATGACGGTGCACCGGTGTTATGGAATTATGTAAGTACCTTAATCGGAGATGCCGTCGAAAAAGGATTTCTTTCCCAATAAGGCAATTATGTGAATATAAATGCACTTCCGAAACAATTTTATCTACAATGACCCAATCCCGTTGATACCCCGTTTAAATTGACCTTTGCGGCACAATTTGCTATTCTTTGTAGAATATAAATCCAAACTTAGGGAGTTATTGCATGCGTCGCATAAAAAGAGTCGAAAAGAGTGTCAGCATCCTGATGGCCGTGTTAATGGTGATGATCAGTGCTCCTGTCAGCTCGGTTTTTGCAGCTATGATCGGTACGGAAGCGCTTCTGGTAAATCCCGACACATCGGACGCCCGTGACCAACTGCGATCCTTTTTTGATCGCAAAGATGTTCAGTCCGAGCTAACCGCCCGCGGCATTGATCCGGATGAAGCCAAAGCCCGTGTCGACAGCCTGTCGGATGCCGAAGTCACGCAAATAGCCGACAGAATTGGCGCGCTTCCCGCAGGCGGCGACGCCGGGGGTACGATAATTTTTGTTCTCATTATCGTCTTGTTAACCCTGCTGGTATTGGAAATAATGGGTTATACGGACTTTATTTAGTTAAAGGGTTTTATTAATAGGGTTCAGAGGTTCAGGGTTCATCGTTCAGGGTTAAAAGTTATAGACATTAACAGTAAAATTCATCAACCTTTGAACGCTGAACCCTGCGTGCGGGGTCGAAGCCAAAAGCGAAGCCCCAAACCTTTGAGCCTAAAGCCCCTGACTAATGAAACCTTAAACTAATTTTGATAGCCAAATTGACCTTTTATTTTGCCACACAAATGTAAGTTAACTCCTCGAAGGTCTAAACGTAAATATGCCAGCTTGCCAAATCTGCCGTTACTTCACAGGTCCGTTGCTTTTGCTGTGGGTGATTGTCGGAATGCTTGTTGGTTGTGCCGGCCTCCCAAAATCTGAATCACCGGTCAGGCCGGAATACCTGCCGCCAACCCTTGAGCTTGAAACAGTTCCGTTTTACCCCCAGGACAAGTACCAGTGCGGTCCATCCTCTCTCGCCATGGCCCTGACATACAGTGGTTTGCCGATTACACCTGAAGCGCTTCAAAGCCAGGTCTATACCCCTTCGCGCAAGGGGAGCCTGCAGACGGCCATGATCGGCGCTACCCGCCGTCGGGGCAGAGTTGCCTACCCAATTCACGGCTTGAACTCGATCTGGCCGGAGCTAGCAGCCGGCCATCCTGTGATCGTGCTGCAAAACCTTGGGCTCTCATGGATGCCGGTGTGGCATTATGCGGTAGCAATCGGTTATGATTTCATAGAAGGTACGATCATTCTCCGTTCAGGAAGATCCGAGCGTAAGGTTATGTCTTTTCATACTTTTGAGAAAACATGGGCCCGCAGCGAATACTGGGGGCTGATCGTGCTCAAGCCGGGCCAATTGCCGGCCATTGCCAGGGAGAAGGATTACCTGGCGGCTGTGTTTGGGCTTGAAAAATCCCGTCAATATCAGGCCGCGATCGAAGGGTATCAAACTGCCCTGACCCAATGGCCGGGGAGCCTGATAGCCTTCATGGGGCTGGGCAACAGCCTGTATGCCCTTGGAGATCTTCCGGGTGCTGAAAACGCTTTTAGAATGGCAGTAGTAAATCATCCGCGGGCGGCAGACGCCCATAACAATCTCGCCCAGGTCCTTTTGGAGCAGGGGCGTAAACAGGAAGCACTTGAATCCGCCCAAAGAGCCGTTGCCATCGGGGGGCCGATGGGCGAGGTGTATGAGTCGACCCTTAGGGAGATTAAGTCAAAAAAATAGAAGGTATCGCAAAAATAACGATAGATAAATAAGTAAAATTTTGCTATAGGTGAGTTAAGGTTGCGTTCCGATCGCAATGTTGAAATGATCTGATCCGCGAAGCAGCTTCAGCTAGAATGGCCCGACTGGCACAAGGGGTTCTTCGGAGGCACATCCATGCACATTAGATCGTTATTGATTGTCTTATGCATTCCCGTGATGTTGCTTTGCGCCTGTATGCCTATGCCCCTGTATACCGAGGTGCAAACCGAGCTGGAGGAAACCCGGAACCAGAGAGACCAGGCCCGGAAGGAGCTTGAATCCCTTAAAGCCCAGCATGAGCAAACCAAGGGACAACTTCAATGGATGGAATTGGAACATAGCAATTCCGAGGCCGCAAGAAGCCAATTATCCAAAGACGTAAAACAACTGCAAACCCAAAATGCCTACCTGAAGAATATCAATCAACAGCAGCAAAAAAATATCAAAGCGCTCAAATTAGAATTAGAAAAGAGACGGTCAGTTATCCAACTTCAGGGGCAAGTCATTCAACTGCTGGATGATACCAAGAAGACGATTGAAACCAGCTTGAAAGATCAAATTGCCGCCCAGGAGATTGAAATCGTCGAAATCGATGATAAGCTCAAAGTCATATTTGTAGATAAAATTCTATTTGACTCCGGAAGCGTTGAAATAAACCCCGGAGGAAAAGAATTGTTGATGATTATGGCAGAATCTTTGAAAGTAAACAAAGAACAGAATATCGTGGTAGAGGGCCACACAGACGATGTCCCTTTAAGTGCAGCATTGCGCAAACGATTTCCTAGCAACTGGGAGCTTTCAACGGCCCGGGCAGCAGCCGTAGCCCGCTTTTTTCAGATAGAGGTAGGGATTCAGCCTGAAAGACTTTCGGCCCGCGGTTACAGCTTTTACCGACCGGTGGGCCCCAATAAAACCGAAGAAGGTCGCCACCAGAATAGACGTATCGAAATCATTCTGGGACCCTATAAGGAATGAAGGATGATGAATTCGAAAAAGCCGAATTCATCATGTGTTTGGTGTTTCGTGTTTGGTATGAGATTGAATCTGCTATACCGATATCCTAAAACACTAAACACCAAATACTAAATACGCGGTTAGAAAGCTTGCTTGTCCCAATTCTCTTCAGGATCAGTAGTCTTCGTCAATTTTCCAACACTTCTCTCAACTTCTGTGACAGCTGCACGATATCGAAGGGTTTTTGTATGAATCCGTTACAGCCTTGATCCATTAATTCTTCAATTTGCTTATTCAGGCTGTATCCGCTCACCAGAAGCACTTTGACATCCGGATTAATTCTTTTTAGGGCATCATATGTGTCCTTACCGTTCATCTCGGGCATAATCATATCGAGCGCCACCAGATCCAGATCAATCATTTTTTCTTTATAGAGTGCGATGGCCTCTTTGCCGCTCAATGCGGGTACCACCTGATAGCCTAGTTCCCTGAGCATCAACTTTTCAACCCGAATTGTGCCCTCTTCATCATCTACTAGAAGAATCGCTTCGTTTCCTTTTACCATCTCGGTGCTGACCTCGACGGCCTTGACTTCCTCCAGATCCGATGCCGGCAGATAGACATTGAACGTCGTCCCGTGGTTCTTCTCACTGTAAACGCGTATGATGCCATTATGATTTTTAATTATGCCGTAGGCCGAGGCCAGGCCGAGACCGGTGCCTTTGCCCACATCCTTGGTGGTAAAAAACGGCTCAAAAATCCTTTCGATTATATCCTGGTCGATGCCCATACCGGTATCGGTTACCGATACTTTGACATAATTTCCCGGGGGCACTTCGAAGGGTTTGCAGTACTCATCACTCAGGTAAATATTCTCCGTTTGTATATAAATATCGCCACCGTCCGCCATGGCATGCCAAGCGTTGAGGTAAAGGTTTATCAGTACCTGCTCAATTTGACCCGGATCGACCTTGACACTCCAGAGTTTATCTTGAAGGTTTTTATGGGTGACAATTTCTTTTCGGGTTCGGGTGAACATTTTGGTACTGTTTTCCACGATCGTATTAAGGGAGATTTGTTTTAGGGTATATTTTCCCTTGCGGGCGAAACCCAGCAGCTGATTGGTGAGATTGGCAGCGTTCATGACTGCGTTTTCGATGCCCTGGATGTATTCATCATTGGGATCTTGCGGGTCCGTCTGCAGCCGCATCAGAGAAATATATCCCTGGATGCCCATTAAAAGATTGTTGAAGTCATGGGCGATACCACCGGCAAGGGTTCCGACGGCTTCCATTTTCTGTGAATGAATCAGCTGGCTTTCCAGTTGCTTTTTCGCTTTTTCGGCTTCTATGCGTGCGGCAATATCCCTGGCCACGTTTAGAATAACGTTGCGCCCCCGGTAGCTAATGGCCCGGGAGTGGATTTCCACCGGCATGGGGTCGCCATTTATTCTGGCATGCGACGTTTCAACCGTCACTTTTTTTTGGTTTTGCGGATCAATATTATTTCCCAGCTGATTTATGATTAACGCCGCATCGTCTGCCGGAATGATATCGGTCAAATTCAATTCGAAAAATTGTTCCGGTTGGTAGCCCAACTGGGCGTAGGCAGCCTCATTGGCTTCCAGCACGTTTCCCTTTTGGTCAAGGATGTAGACTGCATCATCCACGTTTTCGAGCAGCTCTTTATAGCGAGACTGCTCTTCAGCATCACTCAAATTGGCCAGCATAAAATTGAAAGCCTGTGATAATTGATTGAACTCCCAGTAGTTGCTGTCCATGTTTTCAAACTGAAGGTCTTTTTCTCCCTCGGAGATCTGGATTGCCTTTTTTGTCATCTGGCGCAATGGTTCCACCATTTTTTTCCCGAGATAGATGGACATAATTATAGACAGCGTCAAAATGACGATGGAAATCAAACCGATCCACAGGCTGACTTTGCGCTTCGCACTGACCAAAGCTTCCAGCGATGATTGAAAGTAAAGGTTATCGATTCCGTCGATTTTAGACAATATGATCTTGCTGCTCAGCGGAAGAAGCTCCAGTTTCATGGCAATATGATGGCGCATTTCTTCACTGAGGGGTAGCGGGTTTTTGGAAATCAAGCTGTACAACCGATCGGATTTAGCAATGGATATGTCCCCGCTGACCGTTTGATTAACTGTTTCAATCAGTTTATGATCCTGGGTCATGTCATAGAGGGCATAGGCTGTTCCCATAAGCTGGGTCTGGTGCATAATGGGGGTCGAAAACCACCAGAGCAATCGCGTATGGCCTTCGTCTTCGACCACTTCACCATAAGGATAGCTTTCCTGGGCAAAATGGATCAATTGTTGGCTTAAATTTGGATAACTATTCGGAATAACATTATTTTCACTTTGTTTTTTAACGAAGAAATAGACGCCTTCGCGGGATGGGTAAAATTCGGAGACCCGATCTTCAAGCTGAGATTGGCCGTCGAGCATCACCGTTACGCGAATAATGTTGTCGGATCCAAGGTCCTTGAGCATGCCACTGATGCTCGAGATGCGGTTGTTGAGGATGATTTCAACCTGACCTTTTTCCGCCAGAATCTTCTTGCGGAATTCCGACTCGACCTCTTTGCCAAAATAACCGTATAAGGCAACCAGGATGACAAGAACTGACAGGGTGGCGAGCACAACAAATGTCGTTACAAGATAAGTGGAAAAGCGCTTCCTATTTCTGAAGTTTATGATATTATTCAGAAATCCGGCGTTTTTGATCCGGGCCAAGCCCTGGGAAAACATTTTTTTCTTTTCTGTCAACACGATGGTTTTTCCAAATATCTTCAGCAAACTATTCTGCCCATGGCCGACGCTTTAGCGTCGCTTTACCTGCCTGGCCAGGGCCCAACATCACATGCAAGGAATATGACTGGCAAACCTATTATATATAAAAAATCAAGGTGGTTGTCAAAATAAAAGGCCGCTGGTCATATCTTTACAAGATTATGATTGCTGTAACTGCAACATTTTTATCCAGCTTTTCTGGCCGTGCAGCAACTAGTCTTCGGGGCCAGTCCATTTGTAAACAAGATTTTGCAGAGCATCATGGGTGCATTTACAGCGGTTTTGATGGCTCAGGTTGCCGACCGGGCCTGGAATCGACAGGTTGGTCTAATTACCGGCTATCTGCTGGCAACTTACTGGATGCTGGTAGTCTTTGGTGCAGAAAAGTATGCCGAAACCTTCAGTATTTTTTTTCAAAGTTTGACCCTCTGGCTGTTGGTACGCTGTTCACAACGCTTCTGGGCTATTTTTGCAGCGGGTATTACGTTTGGACTTTCCGCCGGCGTTCGGGCAAATTTGTTTCTCGTACTTCCCGTTGTTATCGTTTGGCTGGTCTGGCGGAACTGGAATCATCGAATGATAGCGTTTAAAACAGCCGTCTTATTCTCTCTTGGGACGGTTTTAATAATCGGTCCCATAGTTGTCCGCAATTATCAGATAAGCGGTTCACCCATGTTAAGGGCTCAGGCGAATTGGAGTCTGTATTCCGGGCTTTCCCCTGAATTTTCTTCGTCATCTGGTGATTTTTCTAAATGGACGCGAATGGAGCCAGGAATTTGATGTCTATGCCTACCGTAGTTACTCTAGCATCCTTTCATTTCCCTGGACCGGTTTTTGGTTGATCGGCCCCTTGGGCCTGCTGGGCCTGACTCTCACCAGGCGCCTTTCTAACAACCAGCTGTTAATTTTTTACTCTATACCATCAGTGGAATTTTATCCATCCTGCCTTTCAAAGCTTCCGACCGCTACCGGTTGCCATCGGCTGTTTTGCTGACTACCTTTGCGGCTCTATCGCTATATTATTTTTATCAGTGGATTAAAACAAAAAATCCACGGGCTATCCTTGCGCCCCTTCCGGAGCTGGCCTTGTTGTGCCTGTTATGCTGGCCGGACTGGGAAAATATAGCGGCTCGTAAATTCTCGCGGCATGATTATTTTATTGGCAGGCATTATGAGAATAGCGGTCAAATGAATTCTGCGATCCGGGCCTCTGAAAAATCCATGCATGATTTCCTCTGGGATCCGGATTCACCCCACCGAATCGGGCGAATATTAATCGAGCAAAAGAAGCCTAATCAGGGCATGCAATATTTGCGGGAGGCTCTGCTCAGGGAGCCCGAGTTCCCTGAATCGATTAATTCGATTGCATATATCAATTTACAAAGCGGAGATTTGGACGAAAAAAGTTTTAGGAAGTTGATGGGAGATACAGCTGAAGGGCGGGTTAACGCCGAATATATCATCGGTCTTAACCGCCAACTCAATGGAAATACAGCATCCGCCATCCAGGCCTATCGCCGCTGTTTGCAGATTGATATCGATGAATGACCCTGCCTTCGATCAGGACTTTCCTTGAACCTGGGCCTGGGAAGATCTCCAGCGCCTCATAAAGATCGATCAAAGATAAAGCCGCTACAAAATAACTTGACTGGCATTCTTGCTGGTTAGATAGTGACTAATAATGAAATTATATTCGTACGGGGACCTATTTAGGGAGCGGAGGAGATTATGGAAATAAATAGCGGTGACATCATTGGACAGGTCTTGCGTGAACAGGGCGTAAGATTTTTGTTTACCCTTTGCGGAGGCCACATTTCTCCGATTCTGGTTGGAGCTAAAAAAGAGGGAATCCGCGTGGTTGATGTCAGGGACGAGGTAAATGCGGTATTTGCGGCAGATGCCATCGGGCGTATCACCGGTGTCCCCGGAGTCGCTGCCGTGACTGCCGGCCCGGGAGTTACCAACTCGCTAACGGCTCTTAAAAATGCCCAGATGGCGCAAACACCGCTGATTTTGCTGGGCGGGGCGGCACCGACGGTACTTAAAAACCGGGGGGCCCTACAGGACATCGATCAGCTTTCTTTGCTGAAATCAATCGCCAAAATGGCGGTTACCTTGCGGCGCAACTGCGATGTTGTTCCCGTGATGGAAAAGGCTTTTGACGTTTGCCGGTCCGGAGTTCCCGGCCCCGTATTCGTCGAATGTCCGATTGATATCCTTTACGGCGAATCACTTGTGCGACAGTGGTATGGCGCCAAACCGGATACTGACCGCAAAAGCAGTTTGAGGAGCAAATTACTGGATTTTTACCTCCAGCGGCATGTCGATCGAATGTTTGCCTGTGAGTTTGATGACATGCCGCCCGGTGAAACCAGGGTGACATCGCCGGATTTTGACAGCAGTTCCGTATCCAAAGCGCTCGAATTGGTGGCCATGGCGCAAAGACCGGTCCTGATCGTCGGCAGCCAGGCGACCCTTCATCCAGACAATATCGACATGCTTGCCGGGGCCGTTGGGTCTCTTGGAATACCGGTGTATTTGACCGGGATGGCGCGCGGGCTTCTTGGAAGATCGCACCCCATGCAGATGCACCATCAAAGAAAAAAAGCGTTGCAAAAAGCGGACCTGGTAATCATTGCCGGCATGCCCTGTGATTTTCGTCTGAACTATGGTCGCGCCATCGGTTCCGGGGCCAAAATCATTGCTGTCAACCGGAGCAAAACGGATTTAAAATTGAACTGCCGCCCCAATTTGGCGGTACTGTCGGATCCCTTTCTTTTCCTTTGTGCCCTGTCGGAGGTGTTCGCTCCCGAGCCCTCGGCCTGGGCATCATGGATACAGGAACTTAAAAATAATGACGACCAGCGTGAAGCCTTTATAGCCGAAACCGCTGCCCAAGACACCGAATTCGTCAACCCCCTTGCCATGTTAAAAAAATTGGATCAGGTAATCGATGATAATGGCATCATTGTCGCCGATGGCGGCGATTTCGTGGCGACTGCATCCTATATTTTGCAACCGTCAGGACCGCTGAAATGGCTGGATCCGGGTGCTTTTGGAACCCTCGGTGTCGGTGCCGGTTTTGCCTTGGGATCAAAATTGGTACACCCGGAAGCGGAAGTGTGGTTGATTTATGGCGACGGGGCGGCCGGTTTCAGCCTGCAGGAATTCGACACCTTTGTACGCCATCAATTGCCGGTGATTGCGGTGGTCGGCAACGACGGCGGGTGGTCCCAAATCGCCCGGGACCAAATAACCCTTTTCGGAGACGATGTGGCCACTCATCTGCGCCGAACCGACTATCATGTCGTGGCAGAGGGATACGGCGCCAAAGGCTTTTTGCTGGACAGGGAAGAAGACATCGGTGCTGTTTTTAAAAAGGCCAAACAGGCTGCCCGGGACGGCCAGCCGGTGCTGATAAATGCCCAGATAGGCCTGACCGACTTTCGTAAGGGATCCATTTCGATGTGAGCAGGCCGCAGAAGCTTGCGGCATAAAAAAGGAGGTTAAACCGATATTTTATTTTAGCTGAATTTCCCTCTCGCTGATGCCCATTAAATACAAAAGCCCGTCGAGCCCGACGCTGGAAATCGACTGCTCGGTGTTTTCCCTGACAATGGGCTTGGCATGAAAGGCAATCCCGAGGCCGGCGATGCTGATCATCGGCAGGTCATTGGCACCGTCACCCACGGCAATGGTTTGCTGGAGGCTGATGTTTTCCACCGTGGCGATGGTTTTAAGGAGATCCGCTTTTTTGGGGCCGTCGATGATGTCGCCACTAATATTTCCGGTGACCTCGCCGTTTTCGATTTCGAGCACATTGGCGAAAACATAGTCCATTCCCAGTTTGTTCTGCAGGTATTCACCGAAGAAGTCAAAACCGCCGGATATAATACCAATCTTATAGCCAAGTTTTTTTAACGTCTGAATCACACGCTCGGCACCCTCGGTCAGCACAAGATTGCGAGCGATCTCCGGCAGTACCCTGGCATCCAGACCTTTGAGCAGGGAAACGCGTCTGGTGAAACTTTCTTTGAAATTGATCTTACCCTCCATGGCAGAGGCGGTGATCTTGGCGACCTTTTCTCCCACACCGGCCTGTTGGGCCAGAACATCGATCATCTCACCCTGAATAAGGGTGGAATCCATGTCAAAGACCACCAGTTTGCGGGCGTGCCGATAGATATCGTCCACATGAAAGGAAATGTCGATCCCGGTTTCATTGGAAATTTCGAGCAGGCTGCCGCGCAATTTTGCGGGATTTTCAAGTGTGCCTGAAACGGTTAATTGTACACAGGCTTTCGGTAGCGAAGCCGGGTCATCGAGAAAGACCCGTCCTGAAAGCCTTGTGATCACATCGATATTTAATTGGTAGGCTGCAATTGCAGCCGTGACTTTAGACAGTTGGGCCGCAGTCAGTTTGCGGCCGAGCAGGGTGATGATACGACGTTCCTGCCCGTACCCCGAGGCCCAGCCGGTATAGCTTTTTTCATCAATGGCGGAAAACCTGATTTGGATGCCAAGTTTATGGGCTTTAAACAGGAGGTCTTTGAGAATTGAGGACGATGCATGCGCCGATGGTATTTCTATGAGTATGCCCAGCGACAGATAATCATGAATAACCGCCTGCCCGATGTCCAGAACGGCAACTTCGTATTGGGCCAGAATATGGGTTAAGCTGGACGTTAAACCCGGTTTATCTTGACCGGTTATATTGATCAGAATGATTTCTTTCATTAATGACTGCCTTTCATGCAACTTGCTTGGGTGTACCAACGCTAACTGTTTATTTTAAACCAGACTTAGAGGTTGATTTCAAGTGCCAGACTCCTTAATCCCTAAATTTTTGAATTCCTGACACCATTCTATTATTGGGTTAAAAAATCCAACACCACCTTCTCAAACACCTTCTGGGCTTCAGCCGGGATGCTGTGGCCGATTCCTGGAAGCTGCTCATGTTGAGCTTTACAAAGATTGGCCAGTCGCTCGGCGTCCTCCAAATTGACGAGGGGATCTTGCGCCCCGGTAATGACCAGGGTTGGTCGATTGACATCCATTAGCATAACATCCGGTGGTGGATACTGTAAAATGGCTTCCAGCTGCGCAATCAGCGCCTCTTTTCGGTTGCGCTTAACGACCGCTTTGATAATCATGTCCAATGAGTTTTGATGCTGTTTTAAAAAGTTTTCGCCGAATACAGCCGGCAGGGCGGCCCAGGCCATGGCCTCCAGGCCGGATAAATGAAGTAATTGCAGCCAGGATCGAACCGTGGCTATGGAACGCTGATTGGTTTTGGCTCCAAGGCTGCAAAGGACCATTCGATCGACTTTGTCCGGGTACTCAGTTGCCATTGCCAGCGCCACGCGGGCACCATGGCTGATGCCCACCATGCTGGCTCTGCCAATGGATAGCTCCTCCATTAAACATTTGAGGTCAGCAACATGCAGCTTCAGGCTGATGGGTTTCTTACCGAGATCACTTTGCCCCTGTGCCCTGGCATCATAATACAGCAGCCCAAAGTATTTTAAAAAAGCAGGCACCGTCGCACCCCAGTAAAGGGTGGTCTGGGTGGTGCCGTTTAGAAAAATAACGACCGAATTTGATGTGTCAATGCCCCGTGTTGTGTAGTAAATCCGGCATCCGTCTTTTGTGGTCAAAAAGGGCATGATTATGAAATCGTTTGGTTATAGATGCGTTGTAATTTAAAGGTGCTTTGCGAGTTTCTTCGAAATGCTCACATACGTTTTAGCTGACAGCTCATAGCTCATAGTCTAAAGGATGTAAATCCTTTTTGCTATGAGATGTGAGCTATAGGCTATGAGCTATTTTTTTATGTAAACCCGCGGCACCCGGGCGGTAATAGTAGATACGATTTCATAATTGATGGTGTTCAGCTTTGAAGCCATATCGTCAGCCGTGACGGTTTCGGTATGATTTTGTCCAAAGACAACCACTTCATCTTCGATCGCCGCATCGGGCACCCTGCCGACATCGAGCATGGTCAGGTCCATACACACCCGGCCGACGATGGGCACCCTTTGGCCGTGAACGAGCATGCAGCCCCGGTTGGAAAGCAAGCGGTTGAAGCCATCGGCGTAACCGACCGGCACCGTAGCAATGGTTGTGGGTTCTTTTGTTTGATAGGTGATGCCGTAGCTGACGTTAAATCCGGCCGGAACTTTTTTTAATTGAATGATTTTACTTTTCAGGGTCATGACGGGTTTGAGGTCGACCTTGTTTTTATTCACCTCATCGGATGGATACAGACCATAGGTCGCAATGCCGGGCCGCACCATGTCCAGATGGGATTCGGGCAGGTCGATCAACGCCCCGCTGTTAGCGGCATGCCTTATAGGAGGTATGAGACCCTTGCGGTCAAGACGGTTAAGAAAGTCCGTGAATACGTCAATTTGAGCTTCGGCATATGTTTTGTCTGCGCTGTCGGCTGTGGCAAAATGGGTGAAAATGCCTTCCACCGTCAGACCGGAAAGACGGCTGATTGACTCGACCTCTTGAACCGAATTCTGAAGCGGACGATATTCGGGGCCGTTCCCGTCATCTAAAATTAGCGGCAATCCAAGTCTTCCCATTCCGCTGTCGGCTTTGATGTGAACACTGATTTTGGTTCCTTTCTGCCGGGCGTATTCGGATAAAGTGTTGGCTGCCGACAAAGAGTAAACGGTTTGGGTCAGGTCATATTTAATCAGGGTGTCAGCCAGATCCGGCGGGGTATATCCAAAGATCAAAATCGGGGCTTCCAGGCCGGCTGCTCGCAGTTGAACGGCTTCATTGATTCTGGCAACCCCCAGATATCCGGCTCCATTTTTTAAAGCTTCCCGGGCAACCTCAATCGCGCCGTGGCCATATCCGTTGGCTTTGACCACCGCCATCAGTCGGGCGCCTTTGCGGGTGATGCGTTTCAGTCCGGTGATATTGTGAGCGTAAGCCGCCAGGTCAATTTCCGCCCAGGTCAAATGTTTGCTCAAAGTTGTACCCCATCCAAATGTGATTTAATCGGTTATCTCCAGGCAGGGATCTCTAAGTATAGGCAAAACTCGAAATTCGAATTTCGAAATACGAAACAAATCCCAATAAAAGAATGACCGAAATTCAAAACAAGTTTGGAAAATTCGAATTTAGAATTTGTTTCGGATTTCGGTATTCGTGCTTCGGATTTTATACTCTGATTTATTTTACTTAAATTGTGTTCAACTCTCAATAAATATTTAAGCTTTTATGGTTCGAAATAGCTCCTTAGCATGATAGGAGCTGCGAACGAACGGTCCGCTGGCGACTTCAGCAAAACCCATATCAAGCGCCTTTTTGCGCCAGGCATCAAATTCTTCCGGTGGGATAAAGCGTTCCACGGCCAAATGGTTTTTTGAAGGCTGCAAATATTGCCCCAGGGTGAGGATGCGGCATCCGGACTGGAGCATATCCGTGAGGGTCAGTTCAATTTCCTCGGTGGATTCTCCCAAACCGAGCATGAGACCGGATTTGGTCGGCATGTCCGGATTGTACCCATGGGCCCGCTTTATCAATTGGAGGGATCGGCGGTAATCTGCCTGGGGGCGAACCCGGGGGTACAGGCGTGCAACAGTTTCAATATTGTGATTTAATACATCCGGCTTGGCGTCCAGAACCGTAAAAAGCGCTTCTTTTACACCTTGAAAATCCGGGATCAAAACCTCCACGCAGGCATCCGGGATCTGATTTTGGATTTCTCGAATCGTCTCGGCAAAAATCCCAGCGCCTCCGTCAGCGAGATCATCACGGGTGACGGATGTGATGACCACGTATTTTAATCCCATTTCCCGGGAAACCCTGGCGACCCGCGCCGGTTCGTCCAGGTCAGGCGGTTCCAGGCCTCCCTGCGGCACGGAGCAGAACCGGCAGCTGCGCGAACAGCGTGACCCCAAAATTAAAAAGGTGGCGGTCTTGTGTGAAAAACACTCCCAGATATTTGGGCACTTGGCTTCCTGGCAGACAGTATGCAAGCGATCGCGGCCGATCATCCCTTTGATTTGCTCGAAAGCAGGTCCGGTTGGCAGGCGTCGCTTCAGCCAGTCGGGTTTTTGGACATATACGGTGGATTTAGGTTGATGCGTCATTTTTATATTGTTTCTGAGTAGTTAATTTTTTGCACTTTAGGCATATTAGCTCACTTTAGGCATTTTTCCCTTTAGGAGTCGCTGCTGCAGACCAGAATGGCTGATGTCATTAAGATCCAATTCTAAGACAGATTGAAAGTTTTTTTTAACGGTGTTGAGAATGACATTCATTGGGATTTCTTCGCCCAGTTCCTGCTGTACGGAAGTCATGGAAACACCCTCGAGGCCGCAGGGCTGGATCCAGGAGAAGGGCGTTAAATCAACATTGACGTTCAATGCCAGTCCATGGAAACTGATGCCCTTTCGCAGTGCAATTCCAATGCTGCCCATCTTCTGGTTGCCCATCCAGATGCCTGCATTTTTGCTATTGCGCTGTGCGTTCAGGCCCCAGGACCTGACGGTTAGGAGCATGATTTCTTCAAGGGCCTCAACAAACTCCGTTACTCCCAGCCGGCGGCCCTCTAAATCAATAATGGGATAAACGACCAGCTGACCGGGGCCGTGAAAGGTAATATATCCCCCCCGTTCCGCCTGGACGATAGGAATCCCGGCCCGTTTAAGAAATGATTCCCCAACCTGCAGGTAATCGCGGCCGCCCCTGCGGCCAAGGGTAAAAACGGCCGGGTGCTCTAAAAACAGGATGATGTCCCGGTCGATGGACTTGTGTACTTTGGCCGCCACAATCTCGGATTGAAGTTGCCAGGCCTGGTTGTAGTCCATCATGCCCAGGTTGATTGCCCAGCAAATGTTGGGATCCGCAGCCGGTTGGTGGTAGTCCGTTGCTTTAAGTTTACCGATCGCTTCTTCCATGTTCACATGGGTGGGGTTAATTTTTTTTGCTATATCTACCATTATTTAATCATAATCACTCAATGGACCAAGGACAACGTTCCTATGAAACTCCGTTTGGTGAGAACAGAGAGCAGATTGAACATCGAACATCGAACGTCCAACATCGAACGTCCAATATTGATGGCGCTTCGCTTGGTCTATTTTAAAGCATTCGAATCATGCTGATAACGTGATCAAAAGATAGCTGAATTCCATATGGCAGATTCGCTCTGCTCAGTATTTTTTAAAATTGACAGAATGCCTTATTCGATGTTGGACGTTCAACGTTCGATGTTCGATGTTCATCAATTTCTTTACTCGATTAAACTGGCACATTCGCCGGCCGGCAGCGGGCTGACTACTGACGCCCTATCCCGTCAGACAGGGCTTTCTGGCCGCTGCTGTTTCATCCAGCCTTCTGCGGCGGCACTTCGTGGGGGCTTCGGTTAAAAGTTGTGGATTATCGGCCGCTTCCCGGGAAATGGATTTAAGGGATTGGACAAAAAGATCGATGTCCTCTTTGGATTCGGTCTCAGTCGGTTCGATCATGATCGCCCCCGGCACCACCAGGGGGAAGTAAATCGTCGGGGGGTGAAACCCGTAGTCCATCAGTCGTTTGACCATATCCAGGGTGGAGACTTTGTGGGCCTGCTGCAATTTGTCTGAAAAAACACACTCGTGCATGCAGGGACGGTCATAGGCCAGTTCAAAGGTGTCTTTCAATTGTTCTTTAATGTAATTGGCATTCAGGACCGCCAGCTGGCTGACTTTTTTGAGGTTTTCGGCCCCCAGGCTTCTGATGTAACTGTAGGCCCTTACCAGAATCCCGACATTGCCGTTGAAGGCATGCAGCTTGCCGATGGATTCAGGAAAATTTTCTGAGAGCAGATAGCGGCCATTATTATGGATAACACGGGGCACCGGCAAAAACGGCTCCAGATGTTTCAGGACACAAACCGGTCCGGATCCAGGCCCGCCCCCCCCGTGGGGGGTCGAAAAGGTTTTGTGGAGATTTAAGTGCAGCACATCGATGCCGATGGCTCCCATGTCGGCAATTCCCATCACGGCATTCATATTAGCCCCGTCAGCATACACCAGACCGCCTTTGGCGTGGACAATGTCGGCAATTTTATTGATGTTTTCTTCGAAAAGACCCAGGGTGTTAGGATTGGTTACCATGATGCCGGCGGTTTCTTCGTCCATGACCGCGGCCACATCCTCGGGGCCCAGGATTCCTTTTTCGTTGGATTTTAAGGCCACCGGTTTGTATCCGCACAGGGCGGCACTTGCAGGGTTGGTGCCGTGAGCGGTGTCCGGTACGATAATTTTAGACCGGGGGGAGCCCTTGCATTGATGGTAGGCGTAAAAAATAAGCATGCCGGCCAGTTCACCGTGGGCTCCGGCAGCCGGTTGGAGGGAAGCGGCATCCATGCCGGTGATTTCGACCAGATATCTTTCAAGGTCGTACATAAGTCGGAGGATGCCCTGGGAAAGATCCGGGTGAAGCAGGGGATGTGCCGCTGCAAAACCAGGCTGGGCGGCCTGCCTTTCATTGGTTTTGGGATTATATTTCATTGTACAGGAGCCCAACGGATACATGCCGCTGTCCACTGCGAAATTCCATTGGGACAGGCGGGTGTAGTGGCGTACAACATCAACTTCGCTCAGATCGGGAAAATCAGGACCGTCACCAACTAAGCCTTCATCCACGGCAAAGGACTCAACGTCCCGCTGCGGCATGGAAAACCCGCACCTTCCTTTTTTGCCCTTTTCCCAAAGCAGTGGTTCGTTTAGTATCAGACCGGTGGTACCTGGAAATTCTTGCATTGTTTAATCTCCCTTTTCCCGCAAAACTTATATATCAAGCTTGATTGGTCTCAATCTATTGTATCTTACCCCTTATATGAAAACTCCTCCTGGCCGGTGCTGTTAACAGATTAAACATCGAACATCGAACGTCCAACATCGAACGTCCAATATTGATGGCGCTGCGCTTGATCGATTTTTGAACAAACGAACTGAAGAATCAACCGGCGGTGGATAAGTTTTGAAAGGTAGATTCGTTTTGCTCAGCATTATTTTAAATTGATAGAATACATTATTCGATGTTGGACGTTCAATGTTCGATGTTCGATGTTCAATTTTTATTTAATCCCTTATATGGAACAACAACAGGGAATCGACAGCTACTATCTTTTAATAGCATCAACCAACCTATCCATATCCTGTTTGCTGATGGTTTCAGTCACACACAATAAATAATGGTTGGGCAGTTCCGGATAGTAGCATTCCAGCGGCAGTCCGGCGATAATTTTATCAGCCGTCAGACCTTCATAGATCTGATCAAAACCAGTTTTAAATTGAACCACAAATTCGTTAAATGTCGCCTGGGCGAATGGTATGGCAAATCCGGCCTGGCGCAGCGCACGTTTTAGGTACTCGGATTTATCGTAATTCAAACGCGCCAGGGTTTTGATGCCCGAGCCGCCGAGGGAGGACATATAAATGGCCGATGCCAGGGCACACAGACTGTGATTGGTGCAGATATTGGAGGTGGCTTTTTCCCGCCGGATATGTTGTTCCCGGGTGGCCAGGGTCAGTACAAAACCGCGTTGACCGTCAACATCTGTGGTTTGCCCTACCAGTCGCCCCGGCATATTGCGCACATATTTCATCCGGGTAGCAAACATGCCCAGGGCCGGTCCCCCAAAAGAGCGCGGAATTCCCAGGCTCTGTCCTTCTCCGCAGGCGATATCGGCGCCCTGGCTGCCGGGGCTTTTAAACATGCCGTAGGCCAGCGGTTCGCTGAATCCGACGATGAGCAGTGTTTTCCCCCCCGGGTCCTGTCACCGATGGTTTTCACGTTTTCCAGGCAGCCAAAAAAGTTGGGCGATTGTACGATCACAGCGGCCAATTCATCCCTACTGTCGAGAGCTGAGAGGTCGGTTGTGCCGTCCGGCAGGTATGGCAGTTCCAGAATTTCATAATCGGTGGGGGCCAGATAAGTTGCCAGTACCCGGCGATAATGCGGATGGACTAAACGAGACACGGCCACTTTTTTGCGCCTGGAAATTCGTACGGCCATCAAAGCAGCCTCTGCCAGAGCCGATGCCCCGTCATATTGCGATGCGTTGGCGACTTCCATACCTAGCAGCCGGGCCGTCAGGGTCTGATACTCAAAAATGGCCTGCAGGGTGCCCTGACTCATCTCCGGTTGATAAGGTGTATAAGATGTTACAAATTCTGAACGGCTCAACAGATGGTTGACGGACACCGGTACATAATGCTCATAACTGCCGGCGCCCATAAATACTTTATACTCCGGGGAGACAGCCATACTTGCGCATAGCTCGTCGATGTGGTGATTTAACTCCCACTCGGTTAATTTTTCCGGCAGGTTCAGTTCGGTTTGGCGGCGGCATTCGGCCGGGATGTTGCCGAAGAGAGCTTCCAGGGAACTTTCCCCCACCGCATTGAGCATCTCGGAGATGTCTTCCGGTGTGTGCGGAAAATATCGCATAGACCTTATCCTTTCAGAGTTGAGAGATATGCGTCTTTGTCCATCAAGGCATCAAGCTCGGACGAATCATCGAGCTTGACCTCGATCATCCAGCCGTCTGAAAATGGTGTGTTGTTAATCAGTTCAGGGGCGTCTTCCAGAGCCCCATTGATAGCGACAATTTCTCCGCTGACGGGCAGGTACAGTTCTGAAACCGCCTTAACAGATTCCACCGTGCCGAACTCGGCGCCTTTCTCAAAGGATTCGCCGACATCAGGCAGCTCAACAAAAACAATATCACCCAGCTGATCCTGGGCATAGTCAGTGATCCCGATTCTGGCCGTATTCCCGTCGGCTTTAACCCACTCATGGCTTTCTGCATAGTGAACATTTTCCGGGAAATTCAGCTCAGCAATTTCTTTCATAACCCCTCCTCATTTTTTAGTATTGTTTATCGTATCCCTTGCTTAACCCGGGTCCACCCGGGGCGGGAAAAAGATTGCCACAAAGGCACAAAGACACTAAGCGAACCTTTGGTTAATATTCTTCTTTGCGTCTTGGTGGCGAAAATATTTGGCCACCACTGCACCATTCCGCTTTCAGCGGGACCGGGTTTAGAAAAATCAATCGATCACCTACCGGATTTTTAAATTATAATTTTTATATACCACAAATGTTTACACGAATAAATGGGATTGAATATGGGAGGCTCACAGCATGTTTTCTTATGGATTTATTACCATTGAAAATTTTTTCTCGCTATGTTACAGAGCCAGACATTTCGTGGTTTAATCGGTTGGGTTTTTTCGAGATGATAACAACTAGCTTAACGATAGCAAAAAAAGGAGGTTAAAGATGAAAACGAAACTGTTCACAGTAGCAATTGTTTCATGTTTTGTCGTGGCGTTGGTGTTCTTTGCCTGTGGTCCCAAAGGACCCGAAACCGTCAAAATCGGCTTAAACGCACCTATGACCGGCGATATCCCCAAAGTGGGGGAGGGCTCTAAATTTGCTGCGCAGATGTGGCTGGAAGATATTAATGCAGCCGGGGGCATTGAAGTCGGCGGCAAGAAATACAAGGTCGAGCTGGTCATCGAGGACAATGAATCCAAGGCGGAATCGGCGGTCAAAGCCAACGTGAAGATGATCACCGAAGATGAAGTGCTGGCTATTGTCGGCCCCCAGTCTTCCAAACAGGCGGTGCCGGCCGGTGGCAAAGCCAATGAACTGGGCACGCCCATGGTCAGCCCCTGGTCAACCAATCCCAACACCACCAAAGATCGTCCCTTTGTATTCCGTGGCTGCTTTCTGGATCCCTTTCAAGGGCCGGTTATCGCCAAGTTTGCCAAAAAGGAATTCGGGTTTACCAAGGCCGCGGTGCTTTACGACGTGGCCAGTGACTATCCAAAGGGTTTGGCGGAATTTTTCAAAGCGGCCTGGGAAGAACTGAATGGTCCCGGTTCCGTGGTGTCCTATGAAAGCTTTACCACCAAGGATGCTGACTTCAGTTCCCAGCTCACCCAAATTATCAACTCCGATGCCGAGTTTATTTTCACGCCCCAGTATTACAATGAGGTTGCCCTGATCGTCCAACAGGCCCACCAATTGGGATGGGACAAACCGATTGTGGGAAGCGACAGTTGGGGTTCGGCTGAAACCGTCAAACTGTGCGGCAAAGACTGTTATGGTCTTTTCTTCAGCACCCACTATGCCGCGGCCGGAGCCAAAGGCGCAACCAAGGAATTCATTGATCGCTACAAAGCCAAACACGGTTACGTGCCGGATGATGTGGGCGCTTTGACATGGGATGCCATGCGCATCGTTCAAACGGCCATCGAAGGCGCCGGGGAACTCACCGGTGACATCAAAAAAGATCGCAAATCCGTACGCGATGCCCTGGCAAACATTAAAGACTTTGATGGCATAACCGGTGGCATGACCTTTACCGAAGAAGGCGATCCGATCAAATGTGCCGTTATCGTGCGTATCAGCGATGCCGGTGAATTTGAGTTCTATCAGTCGGTCTGCCCGTAAGGAAGACCGCTCCTAAACAATTAGATGGAAATAAAAGACGGGCCAGGGCATTCGCCCTGCGCCCGACTTTTAGACGCTATCGCAAGTCTTATCTTTGAGATGGGTTCCAGTCTTTTTATAACCCAACATTCCAGTATTCTCTCCGAGCTTGCTTCCAGCCCAGAGGGCTTAGAGACCGGAGGCTAGGGTCTACCCTCCGGGGTTTAGTCCCCCTGCGGGACGGAGTCGAGCCGGATGCCAGAAATTCTACCGGTACAGGCAATCGCTCCGGCCAAGAAGGGCTGGCGGACTGGATACGGCGCATCCGCATCTGAATATGGGGAACAAGGAGAACCGCAATGGTTTTTTTTCAAAACCTGATTAATGCCCTGCAGTGGGGTAGTTTTTACGCCTTAATCGCTTTGGGGTATTCCATGGTTTACAGTATTTTAATGCTCTTCAACTTTGCCCATGGCGATATCTTCATGGTCGGAGCCTACATCGGCTTTGGCGTTTCATCGGCCCTGATTGCGCTGACCGCCATGGGCGCCTTTCCGCTGCCCGGCTGGCTTATTCTCGTGTTGACCATCATCTTTACCATGTTCCTGACTTCCTTTGTGGGCATGTTTGTCGAACGCGTGGGCTACCGGCCTTTGCGAGAAGCTCCCCGGGCTTCGGCCGCCATTACCGGGTTGATGATCGGCATTATCCTGGAAACCGGCAACCTGGCCCTGTTGGGTGCGGAACGGGTTAAATTTCCATCTTTAATCGAAACCACCACCTATCATCTCGGCGGGGTGGTGGTGACCAACAAAAAAATAATGATAGTTCTGGTTTCCATCGCCCTGGCCTTTGCCCTGCACCAGTTTATTCGCAGAACCCGCTATGGCATGGCGATGCGGGCCATGGCCTTTGATTATGTCGTCGTACCGCTAATGGGGGTGCCCTTAAACAGAATGGCCACCCTCACCTTTGCACTGGGCTCGGCTCTGGCTGCCGCTGCCGGTATCCTGTTCGGTGTGGCTTATCCGGTGCTGGATCCCTACATGGGAATTCTTATTGGCTGGAAAGCTTTTGTGGCTGCTATTTTAGGCGGCAGGGGCTCGGTGGTGGGTGCTACGCTGGCAGGATTCTTACTGGGGTTTATCGAGATGTTTGTACCGATGATCTTCCCATCGACTTTCCGTGATTTTATTGCCTACTCCATCGTCCTGCTGATTCTGGTTTTCAGGCCCCATGGCTTTTTCGGTGAAGCTTATAGTGCCCGTTTGAGGCTCTAATCCTTCATATACGTGGTTGCAGGTAAAAGCGGATATCAATTGAGATTCGAGGATTTGATATGGATGTTACAACTGACAAGTTATCGGCCTATAAGGCATCGCTGGCGAGCAGTTGGCGGGCTTTCAGCTCCGGGGTGCCTTTGCTCGGGTGGCTTATAGGTGCCCTGGTAGCGGTTTTGCTGGAACAGATAATTGGCAACCCCCTGGCATGGGCGATGTGGCTGCCGAAAGTGCCCGTGCTTTTTGGCTGTGTCATCATGCTCCAAAAGCCTTTGCTGATTCCCAGTGCCATGGCCTATGTGCTGTTGATTTATGTCTTGCCGATCGGAATTATTGCGCGCTTGAGCGCGGCTGCCATGAACCGGCTGGCCGCCAAACTTCTCGATACCAAAATTATAATTTCGGTCTTCGTTCACATCCTGTTGCTTTACGCAATTCTTCATATCTGGGCCGGGATGAGTGATTACCGTTTGCTGGTGCTCAAGCTGATGCTGATCGCGGTGATGCTCACCTTGAGTTTAAATGTCATCAACGGCTATATGGGTGAGTTTTCCTGCTCGCACCCGGGATTCATGGCCCTGGGCGCCTATGCTTCTTCGGCCTTCACGGTGCTGTTATTTACCAATGATCGGCTTTTTGGCGAGGCCCTGCTGCCGCCTGTTATCGGGCCGCTCTTTTTTCCGATTGCCCTGATTCTGGGTGGGCTGGTGGCCGCTGTGGGCGCCCTGTTGGTGGCCATCCCATCGTTTAGAACCCGGGGGGATTATCTGGCCATTATCTCTCTGGCCTTTATGTTTATTGTCAAAAGCTTAATTGAAAATTTGGAAGTGGTGGGCGGGCCCCGCGGATTGGGCCAACAGCCGGATTGGGCCAGTCTGCCGGTGGTGTTTACCACAGCGATGCTCTGTATCTGGATTATTAATAATTTTGTGCGTTCCACCATGGGCAAGGCACTGAATGCGGTTCGTGACAACGAAATGGCCGCAGATGCCATGACGGTCAATACCCGCCGCACAAAAATGCTGGCCTTTTTATTCGGTGCTTTCTGGGCCGGCGTGGCCGGCGGTCTGTTTGCCCACGTGCTGCGCTATGTCAATCCCGGAACCTTCGGCCTGCAAAAACTTGCCGAAGTGCTGGCCATGGTCTATTTTGGGGGCCTGAACTCTATCTATGGATCAATTGTGGGGGCCTGCGGCATCAGTTTGCTGGGTGAAGCCCTGCGACCACTGGAACTCTATAAGTGGATCATCATTCCGTTGCTGCTCATTTTAGTGATGATTTTCCGTCCAACGGGATTGATCGCATTCAAGGAACTTGATGTTAACAAATTGATCCAGCCGAAAAATTAGCAGTTGTTGGTTATGGGTTTCAAGGGAATAAAATCTATTTTTATATTTCACAGATTATAGAATTATAGAACAAGGGTATCATCCATTTGGAATAACGAATAACCAATAACGAATAACTTCAATAAATGAGGACAATAATGTCATTGCTTCAAATAGATAAGATGACGCACTATTTTGGTGGTCTGAGAGCGGTATATAATTACGACCTGGAGATCAATCCGGGCCAGATTCGGGGGCTGATTGGCCCCAATGGTGCCGGCAAAACCACCATTTTCAACCTCATCACCGGTATTTACCAGCCAACCGAGGGCACGGTATCCCTGGCGGGTACTAAGTTAAACGGCCGCGCACCCCATGAGATTGCATCTCTGGGAATCGGTCGGACCTTTCAAAACATGTTGTTGTGGCGACATATGACGGTGCTGGAGCACGTGAAAATGGCCCGGTATTCCAAACTTACATACGGTCTGGGGGGCGCCTTTTTCGGCACTGCCAAACGCCACAGGCAAGAGGCTGAAAGTGAAGAGAGGGCATATTATCTGCTGAAAATGATGGGGGTTGACCAGTTTGCCGATCAACTTGTGACGAACCTGCCATATGGGGCCCAGCGCCGGGTGGAAATGGCCCGGGCTTTAGCCATGGAGCCCAAAGTTCTTTTTCTGGACGAACCCACAGCTGGTATGAATCCCGAAGAACTGGTTCAAATGATGGACATTGTCCGCCAGGTCCATAGGGAGGTGGGGTTGGCCATATTTCTTATCGAGCACCGCATGAAAGTGGTTATGGAGCTTTGCGAGAGAATCCAGACCCTGGTTTTCGGAGAGGTGATTGCCGAGGGTACGCCGGATGAAATCCAGAACAACCCCAAGGTGATCGATGCCTATTTAGGTAAGGAGGCGGTGGCCTAATGTTACTATCGGTTGAGGATTTGAAAGTATCGTACGGCAACATTAAAGCGTTGCACGGACTTAGTTTCCAGATTGATGAGGGCGAGATTGTCTGCATCATCGGAGCCAATGGAGCTGGCAAAAGTACCACCCTGAAAGCAATTTCCCGTATGGTGCCGGTTGAGGCCGGCACCAAAATGGTGTTCCAAAACAATGATCTTTTGGAATTTGCTGCTGATAAGGTCGTGAGTAAACTGGGGATTTCACACGTTCCGGAAGGCAGGCGGTTATTTGAAAATCTGACGGTGACCGAAAACCTCAAACTGGCCACCTTTGCCCGCAAAGACAAAGATCAGATTCAGCAGGATGTTAAACGGGTGTTTTCCATATTTCCCCGTTTAGAAGAACGTCACAACCAAAAGTCCGGCACCCTCAGCGGTGGCGAGCAGCAAATGCTGGCGGTGGGCAGAGCCTATATGAGTGGGCGCAAGGTCATGTTGCTCGATGAGCCCTCCATGGGACTGGCGCCCCTGCTGATGATGAGCATGTTTGAAGCTTTAAAGGAGATCAACCAGGAAGGCACCACCATTTTGCTGGTGGAACAAAATGCCCGACTGGCGCTGCAATTTGCCCAGCGGGGTTATGTGCTCGAAAGCGGTCATCTGGTCCTGGAAGGACCCGCGGACGAGCTGCTTGAAGATCCGGAGGTAAAAAAAGCCTACCTGGGAGGCTGATGATTAAGTAAAGGTTTCAGGTGTCAGGTGTCAGGTTTCAGGCTGAAGGTCGAAATGTCAGAACCTAGCGCATGGGTTAAATTTCATATTTCAATTTTAATGGTACTGGAAATACTTTCATAAATGCTGACACCTTATATGAGGCCGAGAGGATTTGAGAAACAAACCGCAGAACCGCAGAATATCCAACCGCAGAATTTTGAAGGGTGGAATCGCTGCGCTCTGGCTTTTTTATAAAACAGGCAGAAGACCTTAGTTCGATATTCGAAATTCAAGATTCGATATTCGACATTCGCTTCTGAATATTTAAGTGTTTGAAAAAGCAACGCTATCAAATAAAAAAAGGGCATCCCCTTCTTTAAAAACGGGATGCCCTTTATTTTTAGAAAATATAGCTTAGGCTATAGTGACATTTACAGCCGAGGGGCCTTTGGGACCCTGCTCAATGTCGAAGGTAACGTTGTCGCCTTCATCCAGGGTTTTGAAACCTGATGCATTGATTCCAGAGTGATGGACAAATACATCCGGGCCACTATCCTGCTCGATAAAGCCGTAGCCTTTGCTGCTATTAAACCATTTTACAGTTCCATTAGTCATCGTAGCTTTCTCCTTTCAAATAATTCTCAAAGCTTCAAACTTCGGGAGTGCCACCTTGATTAATGGAACTTGCCTTTAGAACGAAACCGGCCCGCCAATTAAGAGCGGGCCTTGATTGATTAGGGTAAATATAACACTCTTTGAGCCAAAAGCAAGCCTATTGTCGCATTTTTCCCAATTAAACTAAAAACCTTCACGGGTAGCACCTCTTAATTCAAGGGGGCATTTTAAATCATAGCTTGACAATATATAACACATTGTGGCAGAAAAATTAGTGTATCCTCCATAAAACTACGTATGATGTCCTCTAATAAATAACAAAGGTGGATCCCATGGCGCGTAAGGTCTATATCGTACAATGCCCGGATTACTCTGAAATTGAGGAAAAGCTCACTTCCCTGGTGAATCTGATGGGGGGGATGGGGAAATTTGCGCGAAATGGCGAAAAAATCGTGCTTAAAGCCAATTTGCTGCGCGAGGCCAGACCCGAACAGGCCGTTTGTACCCACCCGTCAGTGGTCGCCGCTGTGGGAAGCCTGGCCAGAGAACAGGGGGCATACCCGGTTATTGCCGACTCACCCGGTGGCGGTTATCGATATACCGCCAAAATCCTGGACAAAATTTATCGCACCAGCGGAATGCTGGAAGCCGCACGGCAAGCCGGTATCGAAGTCAACCGCAATACAACCTCCCGGCCGGTGTCTTATGCCGATGGGATGCTCACCAAGCATTTTGACATCATTACGCCGGTTGTTGAGGCCGATGGCTTATTCAATCTGTGTAAAATGAAAACCCATCTTTTCACGGTCATGACCGGTGGGGTCAAAAACCTTTTTGGCGTGATTCCGGGATTGATCAAAACCGGCTACCATGCCAAGCTTCATGATTCAATGAGATTTTCTGGCATGCTGCTTGATTTGGCGCAATACATTTCCCCCCGTCTGACCATTATGGACGCCGTCCTGGCAATGGAAGGTGACGGGCCGGGCTCCGGAAACCCACGGCAAGTCGGCTTGCTGATTGGCTCGCAAGATCCCCTGGCTGTGGATGTTGTGGCCGGCGAAATAATGGGAATCGATCGGACCGAGAATCCAATCTTGATGGCGGCTGAAGTGCGAGGGCTTAAACCCAACCGCATTGAAGAAATTGAAATCGTCGGCACCCAACTGGCGGATGCAAAAGTGCCGGACTTTAAGCGCTCCCAGGTATCTGCCGGCAGTTTAGGGCTGGAGTCCATACCGTGGTATCAACGAATGTTAGAGCCGTTTGCCAAGAATGCCTTTACGGTCAGGCCCAGGGTGATTTGGGATCGCTGCATCGCCTGCGGGACCTGTATCGAGGGGTGCCCGGTTCAAGCGGTCAGCCTGGTTAATGAAAGGGCATATATCGAAAACGACGAATGCATTCGCTGTTATTGCTGCCACGAACTGTGTCCGGAGGAGGCCATCGGGTTGTTTAGCAGTTGGTTGTATCAGCTGCTGAAACCAGCCTAAAAAGTGGTTTCTAAACCCCGTCTAACACCCAAATACTGCGTTGCCACGCAAAGCCTGATTCAGTCATCTATTCAGATTTAACCGTTTCCGATTGCGGCGATTTGACGGCTTTTATGGGGTCTTTCATTAACCTTTCGACCTGACTGTCGGGTAATAGAAACGCGTAGTCGCTGCCCGAAGACACCGCCGGATAATTTTTGTCTTTCTCAGCGGTCTTGGCGAAAATCGACAGGCTGTATTCCTGGGCACCTTTCATCTGCAGTGTATACAGCGGCGATGTAAATTCATCCTTGCGGCGATCAGTGATAAATTTTTCACAGCGCAGCTTGGAAGCGGTGTTGAGGATCTGTCCCACAACCGTCTCATCAACCGGTCGACCATCTGCAGCCTGCCACACCGGTTCGTTGGCCGCCGGGGTCGCTTCTGTTTCTTTTCGGTTTGGGTGCCCTCCACCACGACGGATGGCATTGTTTTGTTCAACGTCAGGGACTGCTGCTCTCCGGCTACCTGGATTTGCTGGATATCGGCCGCGTTCAAGGCCAGCACCAGTTTATCGCGCAAATCGTCTGTATTAAGGTCAAAATTATTTCTAAAATTTCCACGGGCATGATAAACCCGCTCATCTCCGGCCATTTTAACAAATGTATGGCGGAATGATGAGGCGGTTTTTCCCAGATCAACATCCCGCATCAGGGTTTCCCCCTGCCAGGCTTTGACGTTGATTCTTTTCTCATCATTGAGATCATAGAGGATGTAATTTTTAGACTCGGACACCAGCGCCGTTAGCTGTGAGATTTTCGATGGCACTCAGCATGTTTTTTACCTTGCTGCCATCGGCCGGGTATTCTTCAGGTGCGATATGCCATTTATCATCTTTTTTATTGAGGACGATGATAGCCTTGTCGCGCGTAATCTGAAGCTTTGAGATCTCTTTGGCAACAACCGGCGGAATATCCGGCAACTCATATTGGGTGCGATCCGAGGTACGCATCGCCAGATAAGCCGACAGGGCAATGACAACAAGTGCCAGTATGATGTACTCTTTTTTCAGTTTCATTCTTCAATCCCAATGATTTCTAAATCCTGATTTAGTAGCCTCTATGTACTTGATTAATTTGGTTCAAAGGTTCAGGGTTCAAGGTTTCAGGACACGAGTTGCGGGTTGCGAGTAACGCGTTACGCAGCGAACCACAGAAATTCTGAAAAGCATGTCCGTCGTCTGTTTTCTGCCCTCTGACCTCTGTCATCTGTCCTCTGAAACCTGAAACCTTCGTATGGTTTTAACCTTTGAACCTCTGAACCCTGAACCGGGAACCGTTACTTATGAAACATCATCTGAATTTGCTTTTTGCGGGAATGCCGCCGGAACCAGACCCCGAGGCCGAATATGACGACCAGTACCGGCAGACCGGCGATATTTGCCGCTTTAACAAATGTCTTGGTGGCGGCCTGGGTCTCCTCCAACGGGTTGAAACGCTGCACTTTGGCACGCATTACCGCGATGTCTTCCCGACCATTCAAATAATCAATTGTGTTTAAAATAAATGTGGCATTGGGCCCCTCTGCCGCCGGCATCCAGGACATTGTCTCTGAGCATATCGGCCGAAGCCATCACAAATATTTTTCCCGGTCGGCCCTGGGCCATAAAATTTCCCTGGCGTTCGATTTGTGAAAGATCAACATCGGTTGGGGATTTGGCGGTCTCAGCCTCTGATTTTTCCTCGGATTCTTTGTCATCGGCAATCTCCCTTACCGGCAAAGGCTTACCCGCAAAGTAGCTCGGGAATTTGCCTTCGAGGATATAGGCCAGCGGGTAGCTTTGCATAGCCTCGGATGATTCAGGCGGCTTGATAAACATGGGGTTCAAGTTGATGCGATCGCGCATTTGCCAGGACTTTTCCGAAGAAGCAAACAGCTGGTGGGTTTTTATAGAATTCTGGGTGATGCGATCCGAATCCAGTTCCAGGGGTGATATCTTCAACGCCACCAGGCGTTTGATGTTTTTCATAAATTCGAGGTCATCGTTGATGAAGCGGTCTTTGATCAGCGGTGCAAAATAAATCGCCCGTTCGCCGCCGCCGAACTGGGCCGGCAATTCCTGGTGGTAGCAATTTTCGTCCATTACAAAAGATTGCTGAATGCGAATGCCATAATGGGACAGCAGTTTTTCAAGCCCGGTATCCAACGGGACAAAAACGGGGGGCTGTCCCATGTTCATGCCTTGCTGACCGGCGGGTCGCATTTCGTTAAAGCGATCGAGGACCAGGGCCAAACTTTTACCCTGCATCAGAAACTGGTCGATTTGAAACAGTTCGAAATCTGAAAATTTTTCATTGGGTCGAGCGATAATCAGGCTTTGCAAACTTTCAGGGATGTTTTGGTCCTTGAGTGTGATGCTTTTCAGCGTATAATTTTGTGATATCAGGGTGCGGAAGTTGGTGGCCGGCTCCTCCATCGGCGGTCGGCCCGGGGCGGGCGGTGTACCGGCAAGGTTCAAGGTGCCGTGGTCGGCCAGATACCCGATGTCCTCATTAATGTCGATCAGCCGTTCAACATTGCTGTTGAGGCTTTCTTCCAACTCAGCCGTTGAGGCCAATTTGTACTGGGTCCCGATAAGCGGCAATCGGATGACCTGCATGAGCGGCACCGCCAGCACATTTTCTTCGTATTCCATGACCAGCCCGATGACGCCTTTGCCCGCGGGAATTTGGCCTTTGGCAAGGGCCGGCCAGGAGAGCATCATAATGTTGTATTTTTTCGATAGTGCCGTCAGATTTTGATCCTGGGCCGGATTCAGAAACTCGAATTCGAGTTTGCCGTAATTTTTTTGATTTAATTTTTTAACGATATTTTCTATCTCACCGGGCATGCCTGCAAGGTTTCTTACCCCCATATGGGGGGCTACGGTTTCAATGGCAGGTGATAAAAACAGCTTGATTTTAATTTTCCCGGGCAGGCTTAACAGGGCGCTGATTTTATTATTCATCTTCTGAATGGCGGTGGTCAATTGATACTCCAGCCCCTCCGTTGACGTAACTGCGGGAACCTGTTCAATTAGATCCCCATGAATCAGGGCCAGGCCCATATAGGCTTTTTGAAACTTAACCTCATCTTTGTCGACGACCTGGATTTGAATCGGTTGGATGCCATAGTTGTTGGCGATTTTCTGGTTTTCCACGGCTTTTTTGGACAGATCTCCCTCTTCGGCGCTGACATCGTAAAATCGATAATTGAAAAATTGGTTGCCATAAACAGCGTATTCTTCGAACAGGTCATGAAGGTAACGCTCGGTATTGTTGTAAGGCGGCGGCAGGTCCTTGGTAAAGAAAACCTTAATGGTCAGAGGTTCGGACAGGGTTGCGACTACTTTCTTGCTGGCGTCGGAAATAGAGTATATTTTGTTGGCCGTCAAATCCGCTCTGAAAAATAAAGTGATTCCGGCGATGTTTACCAGCACAACAATGGCAAGGTAGATGATGAATTTAAAATAATGGCCTGATCTTTTCCCGGAAGACATAGAGTGCTCCTTGTTAAACTGCAAGTAAGAAATGCGCTTCTAAGATATTCATGCTTTTCTGTTACGTCACTGGTCTCTGGTTGCTGGCCGCTTGTAACTTGCTACTTGTCACCGGTGGCTGGCAACGAATGGTTGATTATGTTGATTCAGTTGATTGAATTGATTGCAGGGCGATCGGTTAGTCAAATAGACTGAAATCCTTTAACCTAATCAACTATTTAACCAATCAACTATTCAACTTAATACTGGTTGCGCGTTGCGCGCTGCAATTCAGATCAATCCGAAATCCGCAATCCCCAATCCAAAATCGTTAGTACTTTTCCCTCAATGCCAGATACGCCCCATACAAACTGACAAAACAGACGCTTAAAAAGTAAATGATATCCCGCGAGTCGATGATCCCCTTGGAGATGTTCTGAAAATGAAAGTCCGCGCCAAGGTAGGCGAGAACCCCCAGCATGGTTCGCGGCAGAAAGAACAGCATCTTGTCGATCAGCGTCAAAATAAAGCAGATGGCCATCCCCACAATAAACGCGATGATCTGGTTGCGGGTCATGGCTGAGGCAAACAATCCAATGGCGCTAAAGGCTGCGCCCAAAAGTACGGCACCAATGTAGCCGCCCAATACCGGGCCCCAGTCAAGTTGTCCCAGGGCCGTTATGGTAACCGGATAGGCAAATGTTGGAACCAACATGGCAATGACAAAAAAAACGGCCGCTAAAAATTTGCCAATGACCACATCGGTTAGGGTTACCGGCATTGTCAGCAGGATTTCATAGGAACCGATATTGAGCTCTTCGGACACCAGCCGCATGGTAATGGCCGGTATGACAAATGAAAAAATAATCGGCAACAATGAGAAAAAGTTTCGTAAATTAGCCTGGCCGACAAGAAAAAAAGTGGCGAAAAAGAACCAGCCCGTCACCAGCAAAAATATGGCAATAACGATATAAGCGATTGGGGAAACAAAGTATGATCTGAATTCTTTTTTAAAGATAGGGATGGCTTGACGCATTAGGCATCCTCCAGGGTAAGTTCGCGGAAAATGGTTTCAAGGGTCTGGGTCTCCTGATGAAAATCGAGCATAACCCAATCGGTTTGTTTAATTTGGTGATATATGGCTGCCCTTTGATCTGAGGCCGTCAGGCAGTCCAGCCGCACTTCAAGTTGGCTGTCAGACTCTGCGATTCGTGTAACAGCGCTAATTGCTTCCAGGTTTGACAGTATTTTATCGACGGATTTGAAATCGGCGTTTTGCAGGGTCAGATGGATATGCTTTAATGTCACCGGCTGATTCTTTCAAACTTTCGGTACTGCCGTCCGCAACAATTTTACCGCGGTTGATGATCACCACCCGGTCGCAGGTCGCCTCGGCTTCGCTCAATATGTGGGTGGAAAGGATAATGGTTTTTTCCTTGCCGATTTGTTTAATAATTTGGCGAATTTCCACAATCTGGTTGGGGTCCAGCCCCGAGGTGGGCTCGTCCAGAATCAGAATATCCGGATCGTTGATCATGGCATGGGCCAGGCCAACCCGCTGTTTGTACCCTTTTGACAGCTCATTAACGGGTTTGTGCATGACCTCATTGATACCGCACAGGTCGGCCAGCTGATGGATTCGATCCAGTTTACGGCCTTTTTCGATTCCCCTGATGTCAGCTACATAGTTTAGGTAATCGTAGACCAGCATGTCGTGATACAGGGGGGCGGATTCAGGAAGATATCCCAGAATTTTCTTTATTTCCAAGGGGTTGTCTTCAATTTTGTAATTCAGGATATTCACGCTGCCGGAGCTTGGCCGCAAAAACCCGGTCAGCATACGCAAAGTGGTGGTCTTGCCTGCGCCGTTGGGTCCCAGGAGCCCAAGAATTTCCCCTTTTTGAATGTCCAGATTAATCTGATCCACTGCACATAAGCCACCATAATATTTTGTTAAATTTTCAACCTGGATCATGTCCTTCTCCTGTTGATGCTGGTTGTCGGGTTGCGAGTTGCGTGGTGAATAACAGACAATCCGAAATCCCAAATCCGAAATCATATATCGTCTGTCATTCTGCCTGCCGCGGCGAAGCCGCCAGGCGAAGACGTGATTATTGGGCAACAGCCTATAAAAAAAATAAGCCTGGGTGTCAAGGCTCAATTCCGGGAAAAAATAATGGTTTAAATTAAATTTGATGTAGAAATGTTGAAAAACATAATTATTATATATGTAATATTGATTCCATGCAGCCGGGCCGGGTGCATTTTTTTATAAATATTAGGTATGATTTATACCTTGTCAAGTTATCATTTGGCTGTAATTTTAAGTTATTACAACCAGCTATGCTCGTGTTGTGATAAATGCGGGAATCCCCTGGATAGCCAGGCAATGAAAGGAGAAAAAGCCAACATGGGCGCGAAGGTAAAAATAAGAGAAACTATTAAGATGAAAATTCTGATCATGATTCTAATGATAGCTGGCGGTTTTCTATTTGCTGCGACTTTCCATTTTAATTCGGCAGCGCATGCAAAATCGGCGGACAACTATTCCACGCCTGGCAATTTTAGCAAATTGGTTGAAATGGCGGGTCCGGCGGTTGTCAACATCCGTACCGTGAAAACCATTAAAAGGGGAGGGCCCGGCTTCAGGCAGTTTCAGCGGGGTCCCGGGGGCGAGGAAAATCCGTTTGATGATTTTTTTGAGAGATTTTTTGGTGAAGATATGCCCCGGGATTTCAAACAGCCCAGTCTCGGCTCCGGTTTTATCATCGACAAAAAAGGCTATGTTGTCACCAACAACCACGTGATTGAAGATGCCGACCAGATAAAAGTAAAACTGAATGATGATAACGAGTTCGATGCCGAAGTCGTAGGGCGCGATCCCAATACCGACCTGGCTTTACTAAAAATTGAATCAAAAAAACCTCTGCCGGTTCTTACCATGGGTGATTCCGAAGAGCTGAAGATCGGCCAATGGGTTGTTGCCATTGGCAGCCCCTTTGGCCTGGAACGCACGGTCACCGCCGGCATTGTCAGCGCCAAAGGACGGGTGATCGGCTCAGGACCTTACGATGATTTTATCCAGACCGATGCGTCGATCAATCCCGGGAACAGCGGGGGCCCCTTGCTCAATATGAAAGGCGAGGTGGTCGGTATAAACACGGCCATTATTGCCAGCGGAACCGGCATCGGATTTGCGATTCCCGTCAATCTGGCCGAAGGCATTATTGCCCAGCTAAAGTCCGAGGGCGAAGTTACCCGGGGCTGGCTGGGGGTTGCCATTCAGGATCTCACCACTGAAATGGCTGAATATTACGGTTTAAAGGATCGCAAAGGTGTCCTGGTCGCCGATGTATTTGAAGGGGATCCGGCTGATAAAGCCGGTATTCAGGCCAAAGACATAATTATCGAAGTCAATGACGAGAAGATTGAAACCAGCCGTCAGCTGACGGCCATGATCGCAGGCCTCAAGGTTGGTGAGACCGCCAAAGTAGAGGTGTTCCGAAACGGCAAGAGCAAAACGTTTGCGGTCAAACTTGCCCGACGCAGTGATGAAAAATTGACCTCCCGGACAGCTCCCCCCAAACATGAAGAAGAAGAGTTGGGAATCCGGGTAACGGATTTGACATCAGAAATGGCCGGGAGATTCAACCTCGGCGAGGCCTCCGGTGTTGTTGTTGTCGGGGTGGAGTCCGACAGCAAAGGATCTGAAGCCGGGGTTCGGGTGGGGGATATTATCAAAGAGATCAATCACCAGGTGATTGAGACTGTGAAAGATTACACGGCATCCGTGCAGGAAATCAAATCTGGAGATACCGTGAACCTGTTTATATGGAGAAAAAACGCGGGATTCTTGATAATAAAGTTTAACAAATAAACGCTGACCGTTCGCAGGTTTAGGGTTCACCGTTCAGGGTTATCTGTTACTCGTAGGGGCGGGGTTCCCAGCATAGCTGGATGACCCATCGATCTTAATTATTATAGGGCGGGCCTTATTCCCGCCCGTATATCACCAAGATTACTGTTGTGGGCGGGGATAAATCCCGCCCCTACTTCTTCCTGATAGAAGTGGCTTCAAATCTTCAGATCACGTTAAAAGACAAGGCGCGAGTTGATGAGAAAGCGGAGCATACACGTTAGTTTGTGAGCATTTCGAGGAGACTCGCAACGCAGTATTTGGGCGTTAGATGAAGGTTTGAAGCCACTTTTAGTCGCTGATAGTTTTACTGAGATCCGGAATTGTTTCTGGCTTCCCCTTTTCCATATAGCGGCTGTCACCATTGCGGGCGGTAACGTTTTCATAGACGCCGTCATCGCGTTTTACCAGTTTTGTAAACCCCAGATCTCGCAATTCTCCATTGGATTTGGGGCAACTGATATTGGTGCGGGAAATGAGTTTTTGGATAAGTCCCGAACAGGTTGGGCACCGGGAGAGTGGTTTGTCATTAATAGACTGCCTAAAATCAAACACCTTTCCCAGTGCACATGGTTCATTCTGATGTTCGTATTCATAAACAGGCATAATAATTCCTTTAGGATTTAATGGAATTTAAATTGGAAAGCAAAGGGCGATGGTCAAACCGCCAGATGCACGCGATTCAATTATTCTTGAATTATAACAGAGAAATAATAAAATGAAAATAAATCTTGTTAAGGCGGGAAATCCGACGCCTTGACCTCCTCGTCCCATCCCCTCGCTGCGGCGCTTCAAATCCCGGTAAAAATCAATCTAAGCCCCCTAAAGTTTGTCTAAAAACAGCCGATAGCAAATATGTGCTGTTTAATAGGACAGGACCCTCCTTTCTAAGGCCGTCCCCGGACGTCCTTTTTTAATAATGATATTAGGGCCTAAATTCGGTTTAACCAAATATTGATAGTCGGTCAAATTGCAATTTCATAATTTAGAAATAAAAGAATATCTGAATCGGAATTGAATTTTATGAATGATATCGAGCCGATGGGGCAGTCTGAAGTAGAAACAAAGATCAAAGAGGCCGAAACCTGTCATTCCATGGGAATGATGGCGGAAGCGCTCCAGGTATACGAACAGGTTCTTTCCAATTTGCCCGGCAAAGACGGGCAGACTCGCGAAACGATAGCCGCCCGAATCAGCCTGCTGAAAAAGGATATTGAAAATCAGGAAGAAGCAGAAAATCAGGGCGTTACCCCGCAAGATATTTCCATATTCAAAAAGACGCTGTCATCCCACGATGATGTGCCGACCCTCCTTGATGGCGCAGCTGCCTTAAAAGAGCTGGGAATGATGGAAGAAGCCATCGCCGAGTACGACAAACTGCTTGAATTTGATTACAGTAAATTTGATTATTCCGAAGCGGACTATTCACCGATCAAAATCGTTTGTGACTATCTTACCTGTCTGCTGGATGTCAAGGCCCCTGAGGAGGTTGTCAAAGATGCCTACAGGGTGGTTTACAAGCAGAATATCAAAGAAAAAGAAACCGCCCAGGTCAAATTTTGGCTTGGACTGCAGCTGGAAAAAAAGAATCACTTCGATCTTGCCTACGATCTTTATGATGCTGCCGCCGGAATCGATCCCTCTCACACCGAAGCTATCGAGAGGCTTAATTCTTTAAAGACCAGAATTTCGAGCAGCTCCCGCTATGATTATCTGATTCGTAATAAAATTGTCACCACCAACCAGTTGCAGGAATCATTGACAATTGCCAAAAATATGCACAAAAGCGTAGAATTTGTGCTGGTTGACCGTTTCGGGATCAAAAAAGATGAAGTGGGCAAGTCGCTCGCACAGTATTTTGGGTGTCCTTTCAGGGATTTTGACGAACAGTTTCCCATTCCTTTTGAATTAATTGGCAAACTCAAAAAATCGTTTTTGCTCTACTATGTTTGGGTGCCTCTGAGCTGGAGTAAAAAGGGTGTTGAGATTCTGGTCGATGATCCCAAGGATTTGCGCAAAACAGACCACATCAAAGCCCTGATGCCCAACCAGAAGATTATCTTCAGCGTTGGTTTTAAAGAGGATGTTGACCGCTACATAAATCATTTCTTTGATCCCCGGGCTGAATCCAGCAGCACAGCCAGTTTCGATGATCTGGATGATATCATTCCCGACGTTACCTTTGAAGAGGAAGAAGAAATAGAAGAAGACATCCTCGGCCTGGATGAGTCGTCCAGTCAGGTGGTTAAATTCGTGGACCAGGTTTTAATATCCGCCTATCGCAAAGATGCCTCTGATATTCATATCGAACCTTCACCGGTGACCCGCAAGACCACTATCCGATTTCGTACGGACGGTGTCTGCCATGAATATATCCAGGTGCCCAACACCATGGCGCCGGCGATTGTCTCCCGACTCAAAATTATGTCGGAGTTGGATATTGCCGAAAAACGTCTTCCCCAGGACGGCAAAATAAAACTAAGACGCAAAGGCGTCCCTGAATTTGAGTTGCGTGTTTCCACCATGCCCACTGCCGGAAGATTTGAGGATGTTGTCTTGCGAATTTTGACCCTCTCCAGCAGTTATAAGTTGGACGATATCGGGGTGAGAAAACGCAACCTGAAGGTATTGAAAAGAATTATACAACGACCCTATGGATTGATTCTATGCGTCGGGCCCACAGGCTCCGGAAAGACGACCACTTTGCATGCCGCCCTGGGTCATGTCAACAAGCCGGGGGTTAAAATCTGGACTGCCGAAGATCCGGTGGAAATCACCCAGGCAGGATTGCGCCAGGTACAGGTGCGGCCCAAAATCGGCCTCGACTTTGCCAGGATTATGCGCGGCTTTCTTCGATTGGACCCGGATATAATTATGATCGGTGAAATGCGGGATCGCGAAACAGCCGCTGCGGCGATAGAGGCATCCCTGACCGGCCATCTGGTTTTGTCCACCCTGCATACCAACAACGCACCGGAAACCTTGACCCGGCTGCTGGATATGGGGATGAACCCCTTGAATATTTCGGATTCCTTTCTCGGTGTCCTGGCCCAGCGGCTGGTCCGGAAATTATGTGATAAATGCCAGGAATCCTATAACCCTTCCAAGGAAGAGTTCGAGGATATTGAGGCCGACTTCGGGAAAAAAGCACTGGCTAAGGCCGGATACACCTTCAACTCCCGTCTGGAGCTATTTCGGTCCCTGGGCTGTGAACACTGCAGTGGATCAGGCTACAAGGGCCGCATGGGGATCCATGAACTCATGGAAGGAACACCTGAAATCAAAATTCTGATTAAAAAAAATGCCACCTCCCAGGAACTTGGTAAACAGGCAATTAAACAGGGGATGGAGACCCTTAAACAGGACGGAATTCACAAGGTATTTGAAGGGATAACCGATATCCGGGAAGTGCGCCGGGTTTCGGTGGAGTAATCCTGGCGTCTGGTCACCCTTTCTCCCTATGGGTTTCCGACTTCGCCCTTCGAGCTTTGACGGGACAAGTCGGAGGGCAAGCTGGTCACTGGCATCTGGCGTTTTGATAGGGTTTTTGGCATTTTAGGCAATTTAGTGCCCAGCAGGCGGATCAGACAGATTTAGGAAGATCTGAAGGAATTGCTCACATACAGATCAAATATTGCAACATACTTGGCTGAGGACTGCCCAAGATAGGTGACAGTAATGCAAAAAAAAGTGCTGGTCGTTGATAGTGATTATTTTTTTGTTGAATTTTTAACCGAATTGCTGGCCAAACGGGGCTATCAAGTTTTAAAAGCCTACAACGGCAAAGAAGGCATTGCCCTGCTGGAAGATGATACGGTTGATATCATTTTTGCCGATCTGGTGCTTCCGAAAGTGGACGGCCCCCAGTTTTTCAAATTCATCCGCCATAAATACAACGGCAATCCCATCCCCATGATAGCCCTTTCAGGAACGATGATCGAACAACTCGGTTCGCTGCATGAGATCGGTGCCGACTATTTTATCGCCAAAGGCCCGATTGATCAATTGACCATCAAGCTAAATGAGTTTATGGTTGAAATTGAGACCCAGCCTTTTTCTCCTCCGGTGGATAAAAAAGTTCTTGCCACCGGCAACGTTTATCCCCGGCGCGACGCCATGGAATTGCTTAGCTCTGTGCAGTTTTACCAGGCGGTGATTGAATGCGCGGCGGTGGGCATTATTATCGTCGACAGCGATACCCGAATTATCAATGCCAACCGGGCAGCCCTTGAAATCATCGACAAACATTCAGTCGAAACCCTGAATTGTCCGGTGACTGATTTATTCCTAAATGGGGAGCGAGCGGAACTGGTGGAAGGGCTTAAACTGGTGCAACGGCAGGCGGATCATAAACAATATTCTTTTTATGCCAACTTTGATTCCCGGGTCATCGCCACCCTTATCTCGTCCATCGAATTGAAATCAAACACTGCCGGATGGGTTGTAGTTTTGCAGCATGCGCTTTGACATGAATAAATCTTGCAAGTGCATAAAAGATCTATCCTTGTAACCACCCCGAATCTCCTTGAAGTTGCGGTCCGTCTCTGATAAGAATTCCTGATTCTATGGTGATGTTTGCCGGGGTCACCGTTTTCTGAAAGGAGATCATTGCAATGATCCGTGTTGCCATTGTCGGAGCCACCGGATATGCCGGTGCGGAACTGGTGAGAATTCTGTCAGGCCATCCCGAAGCGGAATTAACGGTATTGACCTCCCGGCAATTTGCCGGGATGCGGTTTGATGAGGTGTATCCTGCCCTTGGCGGGCAGGTCGACCTCGTTTGTGAAGCCTATTCCGCAGATCTTATTTGCGACCGGGCCGATGTTGTCTTTATGGCCCTTCCTCACCAGCTTCCCATGAGCTTTGTCCCAGAAATTATTGAACGCGGGAAAAAGGTGATTGATCTGTCGGCGGATTTTCGGTTTAATGAAGCCGCCATCTATGAGTCGGCCTATCAGCCTCACACTGCCAGGGAGCTGCTTGCATCGTCCGTTTACGGCCTCAGCGAAATATATGCCGGGCTGATCGAAAAGGCGACATTGATCGGCAATCCGGGGTGCTATCCCACCAGCGTGCTTTTGCCGCTGATTCCGCTGCTTAAAAAAGGCTTACTGGACCCATCAACCCTTGTTGCGGATTCAAAGTCAGGGGTAAGCGGTGCCGGGCGGTCTCTGGCCCTGGGATCCCACTATTGCGAGGTCAATGAATCCTTTAAACCCTATAAAGTGGCGGTCCATCGCCACAATCCGGAAATGGATGCGGTCTTAAGCCGCGAAACCCAAAAAGACATATCCATCACCTTCGTGCCCCACCTGGTTCCCATGACCCGCGGCATGCTGACCACCATCTATGCAACTCCGACAGCTGACCTCAAGGCCGGGGAGGTGCGCGATTGTTATGCTGCCGCATATTCTCAACGGCCTTTTATTCGTTTATGCTCCAACGACAGGTTACCGGACACCTTGAACGTACGCGGCACCAACTATTGTGATATCGGCTTTAAAGTTGATGAGCGCAACAATCGGCTAATACTGCTTTCGGCCATTGATAACCTTGTCAAGGGAGCCGCCGGGCAGGCAGTCCAGAATATGAATATTATGATGGGATTTGATGAAACCGCCGGCTTGTTCAACGTGCCGTATCCGCTATAACGAAAAGGTTCAGGGTTCAAGGTTCACGGTTCAAGGCTTAGGGCACAAAAGCCCATAGCTGATCGCTCATAGCAAGAAAACCAGAGGATTTCGATTTCGGATCTGGGATTTCGGATTTAATAAGGAAAACTGCTTATTTTAGACCGTGAGCCGTGCGCCATTGATTATCAAGCTCGAATATCCAACATCGAGTATCGAGCATCGAGAAACCAGGGACCAGGAGCCAGCGACCAGAAACTAGTGACCAGCAACCAGGGGCCAGTGACAAGCGACCAGGAGCCAGCAGCCAGAGACCAGAAACCAGTGAGCCGAAACGAGTATTCTTGACATCGTTCTAATTTTGAATTAGAAAGATCGACATAATTATTGCCAAAAGTTGAATTGATGGGATGAGCGTAAATATCAAAATTTTATAAAAGGAGGTTGAAGATGACTGCAACGTTAATCAAGGGGACCGAAATTCGTGAAGTAATTCTTGATGAAATTCAAAAAGAAGTAGCGGAGATCAAAGAAAAGCACGGGGTAGTTCCGGGACTTGTCACCATTCTGGTTGGTGAAAATCCCGCTTCCATTTCCTATGTCACATTGAAGATTAAAACGGCCAACCGGCTTGGATTTAAAGAAATTCAGGACAGTCAACCCGAAGATATTTCGGAAGCGGATCTTCTGGCCCTGGTTGAGAAATATAATAACGACGAAAATATAAACGGAATTTTGGTACAGCTTCCCCTCCCCAAACATATCAATGATAAAAAGGTGTTGAATGCCATTGATCCCGACAAAGACGTGGATGGCTTCCATCCCGTTAATGTGGGCCGTTTGATGATTGGCGGAGACGAGGTCAAATTTCCTCCCTGTACACCGGCAGGTATCCAGGAAATGATCGTCCGTTCCGGAACTGAAACCAGCGGTGCCGAGGTGGTCGTTGTCGGTCGTTCCAATATCGTTGGAAAACCCATTGCCAATATGATGCTTCAGAAAGGTGATGGCGCCAACTCGACTGTTACCGTGGTTCACACCCGCACCAAAGATCTCGAAGGCCATTGCAAACGGGCCGATATTTTGATTGTGGCTGCCGGAGTTCCCGGGGCTGGTCAAACCTGAGTGGATCAAACCGGGCGCCTGCGTCATCGATGTGGGTGTGAATCGGGTCGGGGAAAAGATCAGCGAAAAAACCGGCAAGAAGATTGCGATATTAAAAGGGGATGTCGACTTTGATGAAGCCAAGGAAATTGCAGGCTCTATCACCCCGGTTCCCGGTGGCGTCGGCCCCATGACCGTTACGATGCTGATGGTTAATACGCTGAAATCATTAAAGTTCAAGCTGGGCCTGCTGTAAGCTGGATTTATATCGAATATTCACCGAAAGCCGGTTGTGTGCCCTGGGCCATGCCAAACCCTGCGTCAATCGCCTGCTACCGGCTGAGATTAAGGGGAAACTTAGGGTAAGGGTCTGGTATTATTTAAAATAAATATTCCAGGCCCTTACATCTCGCCTTGTCGGGCTCCTGTCACCAGTTGCGGCGCGGCGGGCTTTGATCCCTCCTTGTAAATTGGCAAACAAAAAAAGCTAATGTTTTTAATTGATTTGCCGATACAAGATATGGAAATTAGTTTCACCCCTGATGTTGTAGCTGATAAATTATACGGCCGATCGACGATTCATAAACTGTGAAGCCGGCTAACCGACAGGGGCTAAGGATTTAGCCCTTGACAAAATTAGCGCTTCCAAATATAGTTACAATTTGGGAGGAGTCGTCCAGCGAAGGGGCAAAGTCACCGAAAAATGGCGACGTAAAACCATGGGGCAAATGCCGTTGGGGTGAAGAAAGCCGGGCTGCTGTGTGGTTATGTGCGTGACGCCTTGGGGGTGGGTATGCCCAAAGGCGTTTTTTTATTGGGGGATTGTGCATAGAATTTGCATATAATTTTAGGTGATTTTAATCCTAAATTAGATGAAATAACCTACAAGTCGAATTCAAGGTGAATTGGTCATGCGAAAGAAAATCTCGTTTGTTATACTTGGCAGCAGCGGGGCGCCCGCAAAGCAGGTCTGCACATCCAAAGCTATAATTAACCTGTTTGGGGCCGTACTTATCTGTTTTTTCGTTGTGGTTGGTTATATTGTTTACGATTACTACCACTTGAGAGAAACGACCTCACAGCTCCAGAACCGGGAAGTCTACCTTACCAGCCAGATGGAGGAAATTCGACTTCAACGCAAGCAAATTCAGGATTTTGCGGCTGAAATTAACGCCCTGAAAGCCGAGTTGTTGGCACTGAATAATTTTGAAAAAAAGATCCGCATCATCGCCAATATTGAAAAATCAAACGAAGCCGGCAACATATTTGGTGTGGGGGGATCCATACCCGAGGATCTGGATGCCCAGATTCCCCTCAAGGAAAAACACAACAGTTTAATGCGTGATATGCATGAGCAGATCGAGCAACTCAGCCGCGCATCCGGCAGTCAGCAGGATGAGTTTGAGTCTTTGCTGAGATCTCTGGAAGATCAGCAGAATCTTTTGGCCTCTACCCCTGCAATCCGTCCGGTATCCCGGGGCGTAAAGTCATGGGTGACTTCCAGATTCGGCTATCGCAAATCTCCGTTTACAGGTCGACGCGAATTTCATAAAGCCTATGACATTGCCGCTCGTCAGGGAACTCCCATCCTGGCCAGTGCTGACGGCATTGTAACTTTTGCCGGTAAAAAAGGTTTACTCGGTCAGACAATTGTTATCGACCACGGCCACGGCATGGTTACCCGTTATGGACATATTTCCAAGCTGTTGAAAAAGCGCGGTGAAAAAGTCAAACGATGGGAGACCATCGCCTTGATGGGCAATACCGGTCGCAGCACCGGTCCCCACGTCCACTATGAGGTTCGCCTGAACGGGATCCCGGTGAATCCTGAAAAATATATCCTCAACTAAATTTCGAAAGCAGTCAGCATGTTTCGGTCATATCGGACAGCCGCGTCCTTTATCCCCATTGAGCGGGCATTCTTTATTCCCGGTCGTTAAATCTTAATACCACCACTTGTTCCTGCCTTTTTTTTATTCAAATCGGTATTATTATAACAGGTTGACAATCAATTGGGGTTTTGACCCAATTAGGAGAAAGGCTAGGGCCCAATTTAGTGGTTGAGACCGGCAGTAAATCTGCTATAATTAAATCAACCACCTTACAGGTTATAGAAAATTATTTTTACGAAGGGTATCCCTGAATGGTATTGAATTTATTAACAAAAGTTTTTGGTAGTCAGAACGAACGGGAGCTGAAGCGCCTGCAGCCCCTCGTTGATCAGATCAACGCATTGGAGCCTGCCATTCAGGCCTTAAGCGATGAGGAACTCAAGGCCCAGACAGCCGTTTTAAAGCAGCGCATCGAGCAGGGAGAAACCCTGGATGACCTTCTGCCGGAGGCTTTTGCCACTGTCCGGGAGGCCTCTATGCGCACGCTGAAAATGCGGCATTTCGATGCTCAGCTCATCGGCGGGATCGTTTTGCATCAGGGCAAGATCGCCGAGATGAAAACCGGTGAGGGCAAGACCCTGGCCGCCACCCTGCCGGCCTACCTCAATGCCTTATCGGGCAAGGGCGTTCACATCATTACGGTTAACGACTATCTGGCCCGGCGCGACACAGAATGGATGGGCAACATCTATAATTTTCTCGGTTTGTCCGTGGGTACCATCCTGCACGGGTTGGATGATGGGGAGAGAAAGGCGGCCTACGGCTGCGATATTTCTTATGGTACCAACAATGAGTTTGGCTTCGATTATCTCAGGGATAATATGAAGTTTGACTATGAATCACTGGTTCAGGGTGACCTTAACTTCGCAATTGTGGACGAGGTCGACAGCATATTGATCGATGAGGCCCGAACCCCCCTGATCATTTCGGGGCCGGCTGAGAAGTCCACCGATCTTTATTACCAGATCAACAATTTGATTCCGCGCCTTATCAAGGATACCCATTATACCATTGATGAAAAGGCCCGCAACGCAACTTTAAGCGAAGACGGCGTTGCCAGGGCCGAAGACCTCCTGCAGGTCGACAACCTTTTTGATCCCAAACATATTGAATTGCTGCACCATATAAACCAGGCCCTCAAAGCTCACACCCTTTTTAAGCTGGATGTGGACTATATCGTAAAAAACGGGGAAGTGATCATCGTCGATGAATTCACCGGCCGACTGATGCCCGGGCGCCGCTACAGTGAAGGGCTCCATCAAGCCCTGGAAGCCAAAGAAGGGGTTAAAATCGAAAATGAGAACCAGACCCTGGCCACGGTAACCTTTCAGAACTATTTCAGAATGTACACCAAACTGGCCGGAATGACCGGAACCGCCGATACCGAGGCCACCGAATTCAAAAAGATTTACGACCTCGATGTGGCGGTGATTCCGACCAACAAGCCCATGATCCGTACCGATTTTCCGGATGCTATTTACAAATCCCGCAAAGAAAAATTTGATGCCGCCATAGATGAAATCATCGAGCTTAACAAAACCGGGCAGCCGGTCCTGGTGGGCACAATTTCCATTGATGTTTCCGAAAGTCTCAGTAAAAAATTAAAAAAGCGGGGTGTCAAGCATTCGGTGCTCAATGCCAAAAACCATGAGGGTGAAGCCGAGATTATTGCCCAGGCCGGTCAGATGGGAGCGGTTACGATTTCCACCAATATGGCCGGACGCGGTACGGATATTGTCCTCGGTGAGGGGGTCACGGATTTGGGCGGGCTGCATATTCTCGGAACCGAACGCCATGAGAGCCGGCGCATCGACAACCAGCTGCGCGGTCGATCCGGCCGGCAGGGAGATCCGGGTTCTTCTCGATTTTATTTGGCCCTTGAGGATGATCTGCTGCGCATATTCGGTGGTGACCGTATCACCGGTATAATGGAAAAGCTCGGTATGCAAGAAGGCGAGCCCATCGAACACAACATGATCAGCCGCGCCATAGAAAATGCCCAGGCCAAAGTGGAAGGGCACAATTTTGAAATACGCAAACAGCTCATTGAATATGATGATGTCATGAACCAGCAGCGGGAAGTCATCTACCGGCAGCGCCGAGAAGCTCTGGAAGGAAAAGATTTGAGAGGTTCGGTGATGGAGATGATCCGCGATAAAGCCGAGGGGATTGCCGATGTCCATGCCGGCGATAGCACCCATGCTGAAGACTGGGATTTAAAAGAAATCCAGGAAGCGGTTTACAAACAGTTTAATTTTCGCCTGGAATCCTTTGATGAGGAAACCCTGGACGGCCTCAATCGTGATGGCCTGGCCGAAGCGATCTTCGAAGCGGCCGGCAAGCGCTATGAGGAACGTGAAGCAGCCGTCGGGTTTGATGAGTTCAGGCAGCTGGAGCGGGTAGTCATGCTTCAGACCGTTGACAGCCTTTGGAAGGATCATCTGCTGTCCATGGATCATTTGAAGGAGGGAATCGGGCTCAGGGGCTATGCCCAGCAAAACCCCCTGATCGTTTATAAAAAAGAAGGGTATGAATTGTTTCAGGATATGATCGAAAGGGTTAAAGAGGAAACCCTGGGGATCCTGTATCGAATTCAAATCGCCGAACCGGAAAAAATAGAAGAATACCGCCAGCCCAAGGAACAGCCAATGGTCTTTTCAGGCGGTGGTGAGCCCGAGAAGAAAAAGCCGCAAAAACGGTCCGCCAAAAAAGTGGGGCGTAATGCCCCCTGCCCCTGCGGCAGCGGCAAAAAATATAAGAAATGCTGCGGTAAATAGACCCGGGGCGGCTATAAAATTTGAAGCCGTCCCCTTTACAAGCGACAAACCAAGTGCTTATAATAAAATTGTTCATACAACCGATGAGGTTGTTCCAGAAAGACTTGGCTTTAATTAAAACCTTATCCAAGCGGGGCCTTTGTGAGACGGCGTTGATGAGGGGCTCGTGGTATCATTGGGTAACATTCAATGGGCCAGTATGATCCGGATGTAGAGGAAAGTGTCAGTTCTGAGACCGATCAAGAGGTCGACGAACCACCCATGTACAAGGTGATGCTTCTCAACGATGACTACACCACCATGGAGTTTGTAGTTGAGGTCCTGGTGTATGTATTTCAAAAGTCAGCTGAGCAAGCAACGCAAATAATGCTAAATGTGCACCGAAGCGGTGTCGGGGTTTGCGGTATCTACCCTTTAGAAATCGCCGAAACCAAAGTGGATACAGTTCTGAACCTGGCACGGGAGAACGGTTTCCCATTAAAGTGCATTATGGAAAGAGAGTAGAATATGATCAGCAAAGAACTCAGCGCAACTCTTGGATTTGCCGTTAGAGAAGCTAAAAAAAGGCGCCATGAATATGTCAGCATCGAGCATATTCTCTTTGCCATCTTATACGATCCCACCGGCATGGATATCATCGAAAACTGCGGTGGAAGCGTTGAAAATTTGATCACCTCATTGGAAGATTTCTTTGAGGAAAAAATTGAACAAATCCCGGACGGCAGCGAATATGTACTTCAACAAACCATTGGTTTCCAGCGCGTCATTCAGCGGGCGGTGAATCACGCCCGCTCTGCTGAAAAATCGGAAGTTACCGTCAGTGACATACTGGCTTCCATTTTTCTGGAAAAGGATTCCCATGCTGAGTATTTCCTCAGCGCCGAGGGGATCTCCCGGCTGGATGTGCTAAACTTCATCTCCCACAATGTTTCCAAAACGCTGGATGAAGATTCACCTGCCGAGTTGACCCGGCCGGCTAAAGAAAAACGCAAGAAAAAAGCCAATCCATTGGAGCTTTACACCACCAATTTGATCAAGCAGGCCTCGGAGGGCAAGCTGGATCCCCTCATCGGCCGTAAAATTGAAATGGAACGCACCATGCAGGTCCTGTGCCGCCGACGCAAGAATAACCCGGTATATGTCGGTGATCCGGGAGTCGGCAAAACCGCCATGGCCGAAGGCCTGGCCCAGCAGATCCAAAAAGGCGATGTTCCGGACCTGCTCCAGGATATTGAGATTTTTGCCCTTGATCTTGGCGGCATGCTGGCCGGCACCAAATTCCGGGGTGATTTCGAACAGCGATTGAAAGGGGTTATTGCCGAGCTGAAAAAAAAGCCCAAGGCTATTTTATTCATCGATGAAATCCACACGATTGTGGGTGCCGGTGCTACCAGCAGCGGTTCCATGGACGCTTCCAACATTTTGAAGCCTGTTCTGACCAGCGGTGAGATCCGCTGTATCGGATCCTCCACCTATGAGGAATACAAGAACCATTTTGAAAAAGACCGGGCGCTGTCACGCCGTTTCGAGAAGGTGGAGATCCACGAGCCGCCCATTAACGAAACCGTCAAAATCTTAAAGGGTTTGCGCTCGCGTTACGAAGATCACCACGGAATCGTCTACACCGAGCCGGCCCTGAAAGCGGCGGCCGAGCTGTCAGCCAAATTTTTAAATGACCGCTACCTGCCGGATAAAGCCATTGATGTAATCGACGAAGCCGGGGCCTATATCAGGCTTTCCGGTGCGTCGACACGCAGAAAAATCAACCCGGCGGACATCGAAAAAATCATTGCCAAAATGGCCCGTATTCCCGCTCAGAGTGTATCGACTTCGGATCGCACCAAACTGGAAAACCTGGAAGACGGTCTCAAGCGTGTCGTTTTCGGCCAGGACGATGCCATCAAAGCGCTGGTCACCTCGATTAAACGCTCGCGTGCCGGTCTGGGTACACCCGACCGCCCCGTGGGTTGTTTTTTATTCACCGGGCCCACCGGTGTCGGCAAGACCGAAGTCACCCGGCAGGTGGCCAGAATTCTGGGCGTTGAATTCATGCGCTACGATATGAGTGAGTATATGGAAAAGCATGCCGTGGCGCGCTTGATCGGTGCCCCTCCCGGCTATATCGGCTTTGATCAGGGCGGGCTGCTGACCGATGGTGTCCGTAAGCATCCGCATTCCGTGTTATTGCTGGATGAGATCGAAAAAGCGCATCCCGACCTGTTTAATATCCTGCTGCAGGTCATGGATCACGCCACCCTAACGGACAATAACGGCAAAAAAGCGGATTTCAGAAACGTCATCCTGATGATGACCTCAAACGCCGGTACCCGGGAGATGAGCCAACATACCATTGGATTCGGCGACGTCAGTAAAGACACCGCATCAAAGGGTAAGCTTGCAGTTGAAAGAATGTTCAGCCCTGAATTTCGCAACCGCCTGGATGAAACGATCAACTTTAATTCTCTCGATGTAGAAATCATGGAAAAGGTGGTCGACAAGTTTATGCTGGAGTTAAACGATCAGCTGGCAGCTAAAAAAATCTCGCTGACCATATCCGATTCGGTGCGCACCTGGCTGGCGGAAAAAGGATACGATCCGCAATATGGTGCGCGGCCGCTGGCGCGGGTGATTCAAACTGAAATCAAGGATGCCCTGTCGGATCAGATTCTGTTTGGCACCATGCAAAAAGGCGGTCAGGTACATATCGATCTGGAAGATGATAAATGTGTCTTCGATTACGTTAAAAAAACACCTGTGCAGACCCGTAAACCCGTGGCGGAAACCGTTTAGAGGATGATAAACAAGTTTATCATATTAGTTAATTAGAAAATTAGTCGATTCGTTAAATAGTGTCTGAATTATTCAGAAGACCTGTTCCACCAACTATTCAACCAATCAACTATTTAACCAATCAACTAGCCCCATGCCTGTTTATCAGCTATCTGAAGATCTCGTATTCCCATCCCCGCACCTTGCATCCAAAGAAGGGCTGCTGGCTGTTGGCGGCGATTTGACGCGGTCGCGTCTGCTGCTTGCTTACAGCCTGGGCATATTCCCCTGGTATTCCGAAAACGAGCCAATCCTGTGGTGGTCGCCGGATCCCCGCCTTGTTCTTTACCCCGATGAGCTTAAGATTTCCAGATCGCTTTCCAAAGTCATCAAAAAAGGTGCATATACAGTTACAGTTGACCGTGCTTTTGAGCAGGTGATCAGCGAATGCGCCCGGGTGCGCTTGGAGAATCAGGAGGGCACCTGGATTGTAGATGAGATGGTTAAAGCTTACTGCGATTTGCATGAATCCGGTTTCGCCCACTCGGTGGAGGCCTGGGAGGGCGACCACCTGGCCGGCGGACTTTACGGTGTTTCTCTGGGGCGCAGTTTTTTCGGCGAATCCATGTTTACCCGGATTTCCAATGCATCCAAAGTTGCCTTCGTGTCCCTGGTCCAACATCTGCGCTCTCTTGATTTCGCCTTGATCGATTGTCAGGTCACCACCGGTCATTTAACCCGCTTTGGCGCCAGAGAAGTATCCCGAGCCCGGTATCTGGAGGAACTCGATAAAGCCTTGCTAACCGGCACGTTGAGGGGTAAGTGGTCTTTTGACCATCGAGAGGCGGTTTCTCCCACCTAAACTCCTCTTTACCCTGCTATATTTATATTGGGCACATATTCGCCGGGGTTCCAAATAGTGTGTGGGAGCGGCATCTTGCCGCGATAATTACCCGAACCATTGGGTGCCATAGGGATATTGGAGGAAGCGTCAAATAACCAATAGCCAATTATGTTCAACCGATCATCGAACGTTTAGGCCACGATGATGATTTTGCCGGCTTGACATTATTAGAATTCGCGTTTTAATATGACAAAATTCGTGTACAACCAATCACATTAGCAATTGGGAAGGAAAGCCGATTATGGAAAGCGACTGCCTGTTCTGCAAAATCTCACACGGTGAAACGCCTACCGAAATATTGTTTGAAAACGACACCCTGGTGGTATTCAAAGATATAAATCCGGCCGCTCCTGTTCATCTTTTAATCGTTCCCAAAAAGCACATCCGCAGTGTGAACGATCTGACCGCAGCCGATCAGCCCATTCTGTCGGAAATGGTAATGGTCGCCAGGGAAATGGCAGTGGAGCATGGAGTTGATAAATCCGGCTATCGGATCTTTATCAATGTCGAGAGAGGGGGAGGGCAGGTTATTTTTCATTTGCATATGCACATCATCGCTGGCTGGCAAAAAACTGGTTGATAAACCGTTAGATTTTGGCCGAGGGCTTCGTTCTCCGCGGATTTATTTCGTCGACGTACTAATAGTACGCCTCCTCGTAAATCCTTGTGCGGCCTCGCCCTCGACCAAAATCTAACGGTTTATCAACCAGTTTGGTTTCAAAATTTTCTGACCTGCAGTAGGGCGGGCCTCTTCTTGGCGCGGCGAAGTCATGCTTCGGCGTGACGAAGACGGGTGCCCGCCTTGGTCAATTTGGTCCAGAATCCACTACTGTTTTATTCGCAACGGGTATTAACATACCAAAAACCTTCTATGAACGAAAAATCCGACATATTCGGTGGCATATATGTGCATGTGCCCTATTGTGTGCGGAAATGCCACTATTGCGATTTTTATTCGAGCGTGGACCACTCCAATATTCCGCTGTTTTTGGAAGCCCTTGGGCGCGAGATCGAAATGATTGGCGGTATGGATCAGGCCTTCGATACCCTTTATATCGGGGGCGGAACCCCGTCCCTATTCGAGCCTGAGGCCATTTCTCGGATCATTGAAGCGACCCACCGACACTTCAATATCCACTCCGATGTTGAAACTACCCTGGAGGTAAACCCCGGCACCATCTCCCGAGAGAGTCTCATAAAATACCGTCTGGCCGGCGCCAATCGGCTGAATATCGGTGTCCAATCGTTCCACGATGACAATTTAAAATTCCTGGGCAGGATTCATTCGGCCGGCGATGCCATATCATCCATCGAGTGGGCCCTGCAGGCCGGATTTGACAATATCGGATTGGATCTGATCTATGGCCTGCCCGGGCAGGACAAGAAAGCCTGGCTGGGTGATCTGGATCGTGCCCTTGAAGCTGATGTTGAGCACATCGCCTGCTATATTCTGACCACTGAACCGGAAACACACTTGGGCCGGGATGTAAAAGCGGGTCGCATTAAGATGCCGGAAGATGGCGCGGTGCGCGAGCTCTTCGATACCACCATTAAATTTTTGGTCAACAACGGATTTCAGCAATATGAAATCTCAAATTTCGCCAGGCAGACTGAAGGCCACTCTGAAGCTTTCAGGTCACGTCACAATCAAAAATACTGGTCTTTTGCCCCCTATATCGGACTGGGCCCCTCGGCCCATTCCTTTATTTCACCCGAACGCCGCTGGAACCATCGAAGCATCGAAAAATATGTCCAACAGATCAAAGCCGGCCAATTGCCGATCGCCGAAAAAGAAACCCTCACCCGCGAGCAGATGATTATGGAAGCCATCTATCTGGGTCTGCGAACAACCCGGGGCATTGATCTGGATGGTTTCGAGAAGATGTTTGAAATAAGCTTTTTAAAGACGTTTGAAACCACAATTGCCGGGTTGGCAAATGATCGCCTTTTGGAATTAACCAATACCCACTGCACCCTGACTCCTAAAGGAATGGCTTACCACGACAGCATCGCCACAATGTTGACAAGCCAGGATATCATCTAAAACTGCCGCTATTAATGTTTGGAGGCGAGCACGCAGTAGAACAGGCCAGTTGGCAATCGAAACGCACGCCTCAATTTCTGCCGATCCGTTTTTGGAATCCGATATCCTAAATCCAAAATCCGAAATCGAAGGACTGCTAAGGGAATGGCCTTTTTCGACATACATAGGAGCATTGGCAATCTGTTCCAACGGAAATCTTGGAGTTCGTCAAACCGGGGTTGCTTCAGTCTGTCCCCTTCAACTTCTTAATTCTTCAATTTCCGTTCTGCTCCATATATTCAGGATTGCGTGGTTCCACCAAGTGCTTTAAGTCAACCCAGAATTTGGTCCTTTGTTCCGATTCAGGTGGCTGTTGAATCGGCAATTCTAGAAAGGGAACATCCATATTCAAGGCATAAAATTTTTCAGATAGGATCTCTGCCATAATACCCATAAGTACCGGCTCTTTTGGATCAGGGTTATCAACCGGCATGGGTGATTCTGTGCTATATCTGTTCACCTTGTGTTTACCCCAGTGAATACCACAGGTAGGGCTGTTGTGTAGACCTATATAGGCCGCTAAGCGATAGCCATTTTTCAAGAATTCCTCAACCATAAGAAATGGAGTCTGCAGAAGATCTTTACAATGATTACGGAAAAATATATTATCATATTGCTGTCTTCCCTGGGGATTGCGTTTTAATCCCATTGCTGTTGTTTCAGGACAGGGATATTGGATAATACCTACCCGTAATTTCATTAAATAATCCATTAATTCATGTGACAAAGGAAAATTCTGTCCAAGAACATGCACACGGCAGTAGGGATTAATTAAACATTGTGCAACTAAAATGATTTTTTTGTCTTTTTTACTCATAATTATCTTCCTTTACCGCATCTTAATTAAATATGGTAAGGTTCACAAAATTGTGACTACTTCCAAGTATCACTATTACCATTATCCGGTGATATATTGAGATAAAACGTAACAAATTCTAATTTTTCTATTAATATTAATATGTTTATATGCGTTTAACCTGCCATAAATTTTGAGTATTGTCAAGTCTCTTTTACTTTTTGCTCATCATCCGGGCTCCAAAATCGGGATCGATGAGCGTTGGGCAGAGCGTTTCAATATCTTTTCCATGGCGTTGAAGTAATCTCTTTTCACTTTCACATTGGACACCTTGCAATATCGCTCCGTGGTGGTTATCCAATTGTGGCCCAATAGATCCTGGATGCTCTCAACCTGTGCATCGGCATTGAGCAACTGGGTGGCCATGGTATGGCGCAGGTGATGACAGCTGATCTTCAATCCGGTTTTTTTGGCATAATATTCCATGCGCTTTTGAATGCCGCGCACCGAGATGGGCTGGCCCTTATAATCTCCTTTTTCAACTAAAAAGACTCTTTTAACCCGCCGATGAGATCTTAGCTTTAGATAGGCCATCAGCCCATCGGCAGCATCATCGCTGATGTACACCACCCGATCCTTGCCGCCCTTGCCATCGACCACCATGATCCTCCGCTGCTTGAGATCAATGTCGCCCAAGCTCAAATTGGCCACTTCCTCCACCCGCAACCCGCAGCGCAGCATCAATCTAAACATGGCCCAGTCGCGCTTGGTTTCAATGACATCAAAGAATGATCGACTTGATCCTCGCGCAACGCCCGTGGAAGCGGTTTGGGCACCCGCAGGCGGCAATTGGCTTTGACCGGGTTGGTAAGCTTTATCTTTTCTTCATACTTTAGGTAATTGTAAAACACCCGGATGATGGCCAAATACAAATTGATGGAAGCCGGCTGCAGGCGCTTTTGGTGAAGATAATCAATATAATCCTCAATTTTTTCAACACCGGCCTGCTCAAGCGGCACATTGAGCCACAGCACAAATTGCCTGATCACGTTCAGATAGTATTTGACCGTATGCGGCGAGTAATTGCGGCGTTTTATATAGCGCCTGAAGTTAACGATCACATTGATCATTTTCATCGGCACTCTCCTTTGAGGATGCGGTCCATAGCTGTAAAATATTCTTCTTCTCTGGTTTTATCAGAAAGCCGCGCATAACGCCGGGTGATCTCCAAATTGCTGTGGCCCAACAGCACCCGCAGGCACTCCAGCGGCATTTTGGCATTTAAAAGATCGGTGGCAAAGGTATGCCGCAAACAGTGCAGGGTGTAGCCGCTGTATTGCAGCCCGGCTTTTTGTAAACACTTTTGGAATATCGAACGCGCCGCCTCATAACATAGCGGCTTGTCTTTCTGGCCGTAAAATAACTGCTGTTTGCCTGGATCTCGAACCCTTAGCCAGGCCAACAGCGCCTGCTGGGCATCGTCACTGTAGTAAACTGCGCGGCCCACAGAGGTTTTATCCGACTGATAGATTAAAATCTTCTGCTCGATTAAATCGATATCCTCCAGCTTGCAATTGAGCAACTCGCCAATGCGCATGCCGGTGCGAAGCAACAGCAGTATCAGCGCACGATCCCGGCAATCATCGATTACCGAAAGCAACTGCTTAAATGCTGCGGGTCAATGGCCCGGGGAAGCCGATCGGGCAACTTCAGCTTTACCTTGCGCTCCATTAACCCCCAGTCAAAGCCTGTGTACTCAAGGATTAAATAGCGCATAAATGCATAAACGTTGCGCAACCGGGTATTGACCGTCGTCGGCTTCAACCCCCGGTCCTGCAGTGCTTCCACAAAAGCCTCGATGTCTTCGCGGCTCAGCTGTTCAAGCACCGTATTGCCGCTGTTGGCAAAAAACGATAAAAACTGCTCCAGTGATTTGGCCGCTTGTCTCAGGGTGTTGGCTTTACAGTTGCGCCGGTATTTGTGGCGCAGGTATTGCTCAACATAGGACTTTCCGAGCAGATCTTGCTCAGAGATCTTGTCTAAAATACGATCAAGCACCTGCTGTCTGGCAGAAGATTTTGCTGCGGGTGCAACCGGCTGAAGAAAAATAGCTTCGTTTTAAGGTCAGTCCGATGGGGGCTTGAGTAAAGATTACTTGGATTGAAACTGGTTAATTGATCCTGGTTCATATCTGCCTCCTTTTTCTGGTTTTAATAGAAAAATCAGATAGATAATGAACCTTAACCTCTAAGAGTCAATTATCATTTTGTTACGTTTTAATTGAGATTATCTAAACTTTGCCTAAAATGCAGATATCAAAATTTTTCTCACAGGTAACTGTTATTATCGCTTCCAAACAACATAGGAGGCGATAAAATGAACATTGACCAACTTAGAAAACAGATTTCCGGATGAAGATGCCTGTCGTTTGTTCTTTGAATCCATTTTATGGAAACACGGTCGCATTTGCCCGCACTGCTATAATTTAAAATCATACCGTTTATCGGGCGCAAGTGTGCGAAAAGGGGTTTACGAATGCAGCCGGTGCAAACGTCAATTTACCATTACAACCAAAACGCCCATGCACAGTACCAAGTTGCCCCTGTGGAAATGGTTGCTGGCCATGTATTTGATTGTCAATTCGAGCAAAGGCATATCGTCTGTTTATTTGGGTAAATTGGTCGGTATTTCTCAAAAAAGTGCCTGGAAACTGGGTCATGCCATCAGACAGATGATGGACCCTGGATCTGAACTTGTGCCAGCGCTTAGCGGCATTGTTGAACTGGACGAAAAATATATTGGCGGCAAACCCCGGTATCAAAAAGGCGTTGTGCACAAACGGGGCAAAGGCACCGCCAAACAATGAGTGCTTGTTGCCGTTGAACGTAATGGCCCGGTGCGGTCTGCTCCGGTTCAAAATGACAGTATTGCCAATCTGTCGCCAGTGATTGATCGGTTTGTTGATAAACGTGCGCATCTTAAAACCGACGAATTGCATGCCTATAAACTGATCGGCAAAAAGTATGCTTCTCATCAGTGGGTAAACCATCAAGGCAAAGAATATTCTCGTGGTGATACCCACAACAATACCGCCGAATCGTTTAACGCAATGCTTGAACGGGCAAAACAAGGTGTGTTTCATTATTTGAGTAAAAAGCATTTGTCCCGTTACCTGCATGAAATCGGCTTTCGCTGGAATCAGAATCCAAACTCCCATATCCCTGCCCGCCATCGCCAGACTGAGGCGGACTCGGGAGAGGCGGGTCACATCTAAAACCTGAAATCCAACACTTAGCGCTGAAGTTCAAGCTAGAAGCTATCAACTATGATCTGGAAGCGTCAGCCTCTACGCAGTTTCCGGCTGTCGCCAACCCTGAGCGTCACCTTGCTGGCATCAAAATATTCGATCAGGGGGATCACGTACTTGCGGGATACGCCGGTCATCTCCTTGAACTGGGGGGTGGTGATGTCTTCATTGGCCTTTAAAAAATCAACCAGCCTGTTTTTCAACTCCGTGATGGCATCCACATGAAAATACAGGTCGTCCTTGGTTTTGACAATCCGGCCCTCTTCCACAAGCAGCAGCATGACATCTTTGGTGTGATTCGGATCAACCGATAAAAGATTGGGTACATCACGAAAATAGGGCGGCTGCAGGCCGCCTTTTTGGTAGATAGCCTCTATCTTTTTGCGGATATCGGCCTGATCGGCACCCAGAGACACAAGATGGCCGCTGAGACGCACGGTGTTTTCTTCCTGTACGATTTGATCGTTTTTGATCATCTGGTTGAGGACCATGTTAAATATTTTGGGATCGGATAGCTGCGGGAATTTGGATTTCAGCTCTTCTTTGGGCATCCCGGCTTTTAGCGGATTTGCGGCGTGGTAGTTAGCCAGGTATTCGGCGCTCTTTTGAATTAATTGGTCAAAGGTGATTTGATGGAGGTAAATACGGTTTTGCTTATCTGTCTGGGTGATCGTCTTTTGGGACAGCAGGTGCTGCAGGGCGGTGTCCAGCAGTTTGTCGGTGAGGTTGGTCATGATTTTCAGATGGGAAAAAGAAACCCCGCCGTAGCCTGCCTGCTGAATCTGTTGGGAGATTATGGCTTCCGGATCTTCATCAGCCAGATGCTGCAGGCCGTCGATCACATCCTGCTTCAGGCGTTTATGCTTTTGAGGTATGGGGTTTAAAACCTGACCACCACCGATGGTGCGCACGGGAGAATAGCTGCGGATCACAAAACGGTCATCTTTGACAATGGCCACCGGGGAATCAAGCCGTAGCTGGGCCACAACGGTCTGACCGGGCGGCAGTTCCTCCTGCTCCAGCAGAATCAGATAGCCCATCACCTCGCTGGTGCCCGTGTGAAATCTTACCAGGGTCCGGTTTTTAAGCGGCTTTTTACTGCTGGCGAGATAATGAAAAGATATATCCACCATGTAGCTCGCAATCAGGGCATCGGGCGTGGACAGCACTTCACCGCGTTTGACGGCTGTTTTATCGAGTCCCTGGAAATTAATGGCCGTGCGCATGCCGGCTTCTGCTGATTCGGCACTTTGATTGTGAACCTGGATTCCGCGCACCTTGGATGTGATGCCCGTGGGATAAACCATGATGGTTTCACCCACATTTACCTTGCCGGAAACAAGGGTGCCGGTAATGACGGTGCCGAACCCTTTCATGGTAAACACGCGGTCAATGGGCAGGCGAAATAAACTCGAAGGCGGCCGCTGGGGAATGCTGCCGGCGATTTCATCAATGGTACTGATCAACTCGGGGATGCCGTCGCCGGTGACCGAAGAAACCGGCAGGATGGGTGCATCCTCCAAAAAGGTTCCCTGGCTGAATTCGCGGATATCTTCCAGGGCCAGCTCCAGCCATTCCTCATCCACCATGTCGGTTTTGGTCATAACGATCAGGCCGTGCTGAATCCCCAGCAGGGTGCATATTTCCATGTGCTCCCGGGTCTGGGGCATCACCCCCTCATCGGCGGCGATGACCATGAGCACGATGTCGATACCCGTAGCCCCGGCCACCATGTTTTTAACGAATTTTTCATGACCGGGCACATCAACAATTCCCAGATGTTGGCCCCCCGGCAGATCCAGGGATGCAAATCCCAATTCGATGGTAATTCCGCGCTCTTTTTCCTCCTTCAGCCGGTCCGTATCCGTTCCGCTGATCGCCTTTATCAGGCTGGTTTTGCCATGGTCAATATGCCCGGCCGTACCGAGAATTATCTGTTTCAATGGGCTAAGCTCCTGTTATTTTTCACCGCAGAGGCGCAAAGGGCGCAGAGTTTATTTTTGTTTTCATTTGCCTTTGAGAGGAAGGCAAATGAAAAACAAGCTGCCTTTGGCAAAAAAAGGATAACAGTATTTAAGAAATTTTGCAGTGGGTTTAAAATACCGCGTAATTAAAACTATGCCACCACAAAGTCAGGTTTTTTATTGCCCGCAGGGCTTGAGTTTTATTATTTGCCGTCCTCTCAACGGCAAATTAAAAATAATGATTCTCTGCGTACTCTGCGTCTGGTGAATATTATCTGTTACGCCGCTTGCGCAAGAATTCGGCAAAATACGCCAATCCCACCAAAATAATCGCCAAACCGGCCACATAGGCCGGGTGCACACGGCCGTAAAACATCCGCGTGACAACCACCGCGAAAAAAGCGCCGATGATCACTCTGATAAAAAATATCTGAAATTGATTCAAATGATTACCCTTTCTGTTGGTAATATTCAAAATAGTCATTATATTAGATAGCAACAACCGTCAACACCAAGTTTCCTCTTGAAATATGCCTTGTGGTTTGATATTCAACAAATCCTTGAAGGAATAGGCTGTTTGGATCTGAGATTCTGTATTGTCTAAATCCGCATTCCAAAATTCCAAATCCGAAATCGACTATGGTGGGTGTAGCTCAGTTGGTAGAGCCCCAGGTTGTGGCCCTGGTTGTCGTGGGTTCAAGTCCCATCACTCACCCCATAAAAAAGAAAATTCGGGCAGCCAAAACTGCCCGAATTCGTTTTCTTCACAAATATAGATTGGTCGGATTTTTTCACAGATTGATAAGTTCAGGACATCAAAATCTGTCTTCTTCTATCTGACCTCTGTCATCTGAAAAAGCTTGCGCCCGTAGCTCAGCTGGATAGAGCGCCGGACTTCGAATCCGTAGGCCGCAGGTTCGAATCCTGCCGGGCGTACCAATAAAATCAAGGGGTTAGCCATTTATTGGCTGCCCCTTTTTTTATTGGTTGCGGATAGGTTGCGGATGGTTGCGTCCGGTGCTGGGTCATCCAGACGGTCCACGGCATCTTTATTTCCACCTGGAGTGAGGTGTCCATAGATGTCAACTGTAATGCTGATGCTATGGTTTCCGAGCTGATCCCGCACATAAGCCAAGGATTCCCCCGCCTGAATAGCAATACGTACTTCTTCTGTCGCATGTACTTGGTTCGGTTGCGTCTTGCTTTCCAGGTCCTGGCCCTTCAGGTCGCTATAGGCATTGGCGGCGCCTTCAGGAGTGGTCCGAATGGGGAATTTAAAGCGTTTGATGGTGCCATTGCGGAATTTGCAGGTCCACATCACGTCCTCAGTTCCCAGCATCGGCATAATGCTGCTTCCCAACGGCACAAAGTCAGCGTAACCGCGGACTTCAATGGCCTGGGTCGGGCAGATTTTGACGCATGAGAAACATTCCCAGCACTGATCCGGCTCTTGGTTATAAGCCTTCATCTCATTGGGGTCGAGAACCATCAAGTCGTTGGGACAAATGTACATACAGGCAGTTTTGTCCCCGCCTTTACAGCCGTCACATTTTTCACTAATTACGAAACTTGGCATGTATTATACCTCCTATTAGATTTCAGATAGTTGCTCCTATCCTTGACACTTGACACCTTTAACGAAAAAAAATCGCACCTCCCTTCCTTTCCTTTTTTCTTTTTCTTTTACGCGGTCTTACGTATTTCTTCTAACGGGTTCGGCAGGCATTGTTATACCACTGCCTTCCGCTGAAACGTCTTGTTGAAAAAGCTATCCGATAAGTGCAGTATGATTGGAAAATCGAATGATTTCAATGATCTATGCCTGATATAAGAGAGAAACTTTATCATTCCCCATTGACCTTGTCAAGGATTTTCGGCGGCCTAAAATTCAAAATCCGGCTGTTATTGCAACCGACAGGTAGACTCGTCAAGATGTGGTTCGATCCCGATTTTGGACCACCACATATGGTGATCCGGTGGCATCAATCCACCCTTCCCACATTAATTCTATCAAATTTTTTAATCCAAGAAAATCGACGCATGAATCGGGTCGGCGGTGACCGGGTTACAGCAACGATTTGCACCGGCAGAGCATCCATGATAACCCAATATAGACTCCTTTTTGAAAAAATAGAGGCTTGGAAAACGCTACGATATTATCAGAGCGTTTGGGTAAGGCTATCTATGGTCTCAGCGACCAACTTCAAAAGCAATGGCGGACCACGGTTCGAAGAACATAACTCCTACAAACGCTCTGATCCATGACAACCTGCACCCCTACTCCAATCCGGCGGGACGAGCCGTTCCGCTTCGGCTGCTCGCCCGAAGTGAGTTGTTTCAACGCTTGCTGCCGGGACTTGAATCAGTTCCTGACCCCTTACGATATTGTGCGGCTGAAAAATCATCTGGGCCTGAGCTCCGGTGAATTTCTGGCAAGCCACACCCGCTGGCATGTCGGACCTCAGACAGGTCTTCCGATCGTCATTCTTAAGGAGGCCGAGCCTGTGAAGCGCACCTGTCGATTCTTAAGCAGGCAGGGATGCAGCGTATATCCTCACCGGCCCTCATCATGCCGGGTCTATCCATTGATTCGCACGGTCGGAATCGATCCTGGCACCCTTCAAAAACAGGAAGCCTACATGGTCCTGAGGGAGCCCCATTGCAAGGGGTTTTTCGAGGCGACCCAGCAAACGGTCGCGGACTGGATAAACGATCAGGGATTGGCGGAATACAACCACTATAATGATAAACTGCTGACCTTTATCAACCGCAAGAGACGCTTGCGACCGGGGCCGGTCGACCAACGTGACCGCCCCCGCGTATTTATGGCGCTATATGATCTGGACGCATTACGCAAGGTTATCGTGAACAAGGGCTGTCTGGAAGGCCTACCGATTGAACCCGGCGAAATGGACCCGGCCGTGGCCGACGATATAGCCCTTTTGCGGTTAGGTCTGCGCTGGATCAATGCTATCCTCTTTGATCCAAAGAGTTAGCGGCATGCAGCAGGTAGCGAGTGGCATGTAGCATGGGGTGAAGGACAAGTGACGAAAAGAAAATATCGAATATCGAACCGAAAAACAAAACCGCAGAATGATGAAGTGTTCCTTCGATATTCGACATTTTGTTTCCGAGGTTCGATATTCTGCGGTTCATAAACCTTTATATATCTGATCACTGGCCCTTCCCGGGAGCAACGATGACATTAAACAACAAAGTCGCCTTAGTTCTGGGTGCCATCAAGGGCATCGGAAAAGGCATCGCTCTGGCCCTGGCTGCAGAGGGGGTTCGTACAGCCCTGACCTATTACGATTGGGAAGAGGCGCTGCCGGAGCTTGAAGAAGATATGGCCGCCACCGGTTCACCCCACTTTATCGAACGGGTCAATCTGATAGACCCGGCCGGCATCAGGCCGCTGATCGAAAAAATCGACCGCCGCTTCGGTCGGCTTGACATTTTGATCAACAATATAGAGCGCGGCGGCTGGCCGGTGGTCCACGGGGCGTATGCGAGCGAGCAGTGGGATCTGGAGATCGAAACCACACTTAAGGCCAAACGGTGGGTGTTCGAGGCCGCCCTTCCCCGATTGAAGGCATCCGGCAATGGTGCGGTCATCAACCTTTCATCCATTGCCGCCCTTGTGGGCCGCTGCGGGCCGGCTGACATCCTTTTTAACGACGGCTACGCGGCCGCAAACCGGGCCATATCGCTTCTGACCGAGAGCTGGGCCCGGTTGGGCGCACCCGAAGTCCGGGTAAATGAGATCATGCTGGGTCTGATCGAAACCCGCCATGGCCCCGGAACAAGGGGCTGGGGCCTGCTCAGCGAGCGGCAACGCAATGCTTTGATTGCCCATACACTGATTCCCAGGATCGGCCGGATTGAAGATGTGACCCAGGCGATCATGTTTATTTTAAAGAATGCGCCGTTTATGACCGGCAGTGTCCTGCGCCTGGACGGCGGATATGTGCTTGGTGGGGAGGGTGTCGGCCCGATGCCAAAGGGCGTAGTGAAGCCGGATTAACACGTGGGATGGAGCACGGCTGTCTGGTGCCAATGATTTCAGAACTATAGATAAAACGTAATCCTATAGTCGGTATTTTTCGGGTTAATATTCCGTTTATACAGGCCATGCCGATTAATACAGATTGCGCTTCAGCGCAAACGAAAGCGCTTGCTCTTGATTCCCCACAGGAAAAATTTGACCCAATCAATCCCGAGTTTGAGCAACTCCGTATCGCTATTTTTTACCCGCCGCAAATCTTCGTGCTTGATGCGGTAGCGCTTCAGGAAACTGCTGTCGAAAACAAACTCGCGGAAGCGGTCTATATTATAGGTGGCCATGAAGGACATTTTAGCCCGGGGGCCTTCGGGGCCTTCATTTCCCCAGGGGTTACTCCGGAAAAGGCGCTTGAATTTAGCCCAGCGCAGCGTCATGGCCTGGTGATCATCAGCCTCCTGATCATCCATCCAGGTTGAAATCGTCCAGCTCTTGTCATCATTGGGCCCCAGGCAAAAATCAGGCGGCCGCAGAAAATACAGATCGGTGTCGCGTTTGGTCCCGGCATCGTAGAGCAGGCCCCGCTCTATTGGGAATGTGCGACAGGTATCGGGGCGGTCCGGATAGACCGAACACCCCCCGGACGTCAAAAACGGACAAGTGCGTTCGGGGTTGTCGGCCATACGCAGCAACACATCCGGAAAATAATTGCCGGATCGCTGCACGACATCGGCATGGCGGTCGAGAAAAGCATCGGAGGCTATGCCCAACTGTTTTTTTAGCCGCAAAACATCATAGGGGTAGAGATACAGATTCAAATTGCGGCAGCAGCGATTGAAACAACCGACGCCGGGATGGCATCGAAAATTGAATCGGTCGCCTTGCTCAAGTCGCAGTCCGGGCAGCTTGTCGAGATCTCTGGGGTCAATCGGTTTCATCGTAATCGTCCATCAATATCATTTGGTGTCGGCAAGGCGGTATCGTCATCGCGTCGCTCGAATAGATCGTTTAGCAGCATATCTGCCAGGGTCATTTTAAGTTTCCGATGAATGCCAAGCACCTGTTTGAACTGTTTCTCCAGCTTGGCCAGTTTAAGATAGTGGGAGGTGCGATCCAAGCGGTGGCGCGCCGCAGGATTGCATTGACGATAAAAATCCTTGCACCCAGGACCTAAACGCTGCGGTTGGCCGGGTGGCGTGAATTCGTGTTCAATCCCATGCAAGCGGCATATCATGGGTCGCTCAGCGTACAAAATGCAGCGACCGGCCTCGTTGAGCGGGCAAATGGGCCGTGGGCCGATGCGGCCGCCGCCGGCCGCGACGGCACGCAAATAATCAGCTGCGCGCTCCTGCGTCAGTTTCCGCAGGTCCCTGGTAAGCTTTGCAAAACCGCAGCGCACAGTGATATATTCCAAGAAGGTGTGGTGGTAAAACAGTGTCCGGCAGCAGTTGTCCTCACAACCATTGCAAACAAACCCGCAAGCGTCAGCCGACAGGCGGTAATCGCGGTCCATGTCGGTGTAGAGGCGCCGGGTCTGTTCAATGAAGTCTGAAAGAACCCCTTGCGGGGGCGGTGGCGGATGCATACGGGAGCCTGCTCAATTAACGAGTTGCTGCAGCGGAGTCGGGAAAAACAGGTTTGAATACAGGTTCATCGCGTACCGGTCGGTCATGGAGGCAATAAAATCACAAACGGTTCTTTCACGGGACGGGCCGTCATGATCGCCATCGGCCATTTGAAGTTCTGCCAGGCGTTTGGCCAGTTTGTCCGGGTGATCCAGGAAATAGGCAAACAATTCAGAGAGAATTTTTTTGGCTTTCTCAAACTCTCCATGAACCTGCGGCGAGCGGTAGACATTATTGTACAGGAACTTACGTAATTTATACATAGCGGTAAGCATCATCTGGCTCAATTTTAGTTCAAGATCATGGTCGGTCACATGGCTAGTGGAAATCAAGTCCTTTATCATATTAGATGCCCGTTCAGAATGCGTCTGGCCGATGATCTCGAAACAGTCGGTCGGAACCTGGCCGCGCCCAATAACACCGCTGCGGATAGCATCATCCAGATCATGATTTAAGTATGCCATCAGATCGGCCAGTCGCACGACCTGGGCCTCCTTGGTGCCGATCTTTTCATCGGGGTTTTCGGGCATGATGATGCCGAAACCTTTGGAGTGCCGAACGATGCCTTCACGAACCTCATGGGTCAGATTCAAGCCCTGACCTTTATTTTCAAGCACATCGACAACCCGCAGGCTTTGTTCACTATGGGCAAAATCGGGTGAATAAATTTCTTTTAGTACGGTTTCCCCGCTATGCCCGAAGGGCGTGTGCCCCAGGTCATGCCCGAGAGCGATAGCCTCGGTCAGGTCTTCGTTCAAAAGAAGCGAACGGGCAATGTTGCGGGCAATCTGCGCCACTTCCAGAGTGTGGGTCAAGCGGGTGCGGTAGTCATCTCCCAGAGGCGACAGGAACACCTGGGTTTTGTGTTTCAAACGCCGAAACGCGTTGGAATAAACGATCCGATCGCGATCCAATTGGTATGCAGTGCGCACCGGGCACGGCTCCTCAGTGATTTTACGGCCCTTGGACTCGGCGCTCAGACACCCAAAAGGTGCAATAAAATTTCTTTCGCGACACTCAAAGGCTTCGCGTATCGACGCAGTCATAAGAAAAATGGCCGTCATCTATCGCAAGCATCAGTTATCGGTTCTTATGGCTGAAAGCCACTCTTGACCCGGACAAGATGCCTGCATTAGTATAGAGTCGTCGTTTGCGGCGACGTCAGTTTAGCAAATTATGTTAAGGGGTCGGACTTATTTTGTAAAGCCCAAATTTCCGGGCGTTGCGGCTTCAGCACTCAAGAGAAAATGCCGGCGGCTCGATGGAAGGCAACCTTTTTAGGCGACAGAATTGGAAAACATGGGCGGTCACCATCTCATTCTCGGCGAATTGGTCGATCGAGTAACCGGCCGGAAGCTGCCGGATACCCACGATGAACGCTACCGGCAGAAAATTGCAGGCCTGCTGCTGGATGAAAAGGGATACCGCCATACCGAAATTCGGTCGCGGCTGGATCTGCTCCTGAAGGCAGATGGCAGGCGGGCGCTGGTCAAAGTTGATTTTCTCGTCCGCCTGTCCGACGATCCGGCCATGTTAATAAAATATGGCCCCGGCTCGATGGTCACGCGCCGCCGCCCCTCGTTAGCGGCCTCACGCCTCCTGACGCGTTACCAGATACCTGTCGTTGTGGTCACCAACGGAGAGGGTGCCGAAATATTAGATGGCGCTACGGGCAAGGTGACCCGCTCGGGCTTGAAAGCGATACCATCGCGGGTTGAATTGATCGACAGCCTCAATGCGCATGTGTGGACGCAGATTTCGCCGGAACGGGCAGAAATGGAATCCCGCATCGCCTACTGCTACGAAGTCGATGGGGCGTGTCCATGCGATGACTCCATCTGTCTTTTATAGGGCTTGTATAAGCGGGTACCTCCGAAAACATAGCAAATGAACCCAAAATATTTGACTGCGGCCTGAGAATCGGAAGGGATTGAATGGACTACGAACATTTCATGAGCGCAGCGCTGGCCGAAGCCGAAATAGCGTTGGCGGCCGGTGAATTTCCGGTCGGCTGTGTTCTGGTCAGCGGCAATCAAATCATCGCCACTGGATCACGGGTCGGAACAGCCGGTGACGGTAAAAACGAACTCGACCATGCCGAGATAGCTGCACTGCGGCAACTTAGCGCCCGCTACCCGGAATCCGCCCCAGTCCCCGTGACGGTATTTTCTACCATGGAGCCTTGTTTGATGTGTCTCGGTGCCCTTTTGCTCAACAATGTCACTGAAATTGTATACGCATATGAGGATGTCATGGGAGGCGCGACCAACTGCCCCCTGTCTGAACTGGGGCCGCTGTACAGAGACATTCAGTTGTCGGTCAAAGCCCACGTGATGCGCGCTAACAGCCTGGAATTGTTCAAATCATTTTTCATCAAACCGGAAAACCAATATTGGCGGGGAAGCCTGCTGGCACGCTATACCCTGCAGCAGTAACCGGACACCGGGCGGGCTGTATTCAAAACAGCAACACCACCTAAATTGAACATTGACGGGGTGTCGCGCATTTTTTTGTTTGCATTTTTTGCTTGCATTTCTTAATCTTATTTTATATCAATCCAAAACGGTTCCAGCGGCTTACGGCTGATGTGAGGACCGCAGCACAAATCGAGCCAACAATCTGCCACAGGAGGTAACAAAGATAGCTATCTCAAAACGTTTTAGTCGCCCGAGTCAGGGTAATCGGACCCGGATCAACCAGGACATCAGGACCAGAGAGGTTCGATTGATTGATCCAGATGGAGAGCAGTTAGGTGTCGTACCGACAACCCAAGCATTGGAAACGGCTGCAGAATTTGGACTGGATCTCGTTGAGGTTTCGCCTAACGCCGATCCGCCAGTCTGTAAAATTATGGACTACGGCCGTTATCGATACGAGCAGACCAAAAAAAAACAGGAAGCCAAAAAAAAGCAGTCTTCTTTTCAGATAAAGGAAATCAAGGTCCGGCCGAAAACAGGCGACCATGACCTGATGACAAAAATCGGCCACATCAAAAAATTTATCGACAAGAAAGACAAGGTCAAGGTCACGGTCATTTTCCGCGGGCGGGAAATCACGCTGTCAGAACGAGGCCGAGAGCTATTAAAAAGGGTTGCGGAAGAAACCGAAGAAATTGCGGCTGTCGAACAAATGCCGAAATTTGAAGGCCGTACTCTGGTGATGTTACTGGCGCCAAAATAGACCGGCGCCTGATCGATCGGCAGTCGCTTCTTGAATCGGCTCAAATACAAAAGACGGGTTTTCTTCTAAGAAGCAAGTAGTTCCTTCGCGCTGGGCAGCAGACACGCGCGGGTTCTAAGCGAATATAAGTTGGGTGCAATGGTGGCGTGGGCCGTTATTTGTTTTGCTCACGCCTTTTATGTTTTTCGATATCGACGAGTTCTCTGGGCCGGATATCGCACTGGAAGCGGTTTAAAACCCTCGGATCAGGTTTTTAAGATCACTTCTATAATAACCCGATAAGGGAGGATGGATATGCCAAAAATAAAAACAAATCGAGCGGCGGCAAAACGCTTCAAGAAAACCGGAAGCGGTAAATTTGTGTATAACAAATCTCATGGGAGTCACATCCTGACCAAGAAGACCCGCAAAAGAAAACGCTCCCTGCGACAGTCCCGACTGGTGGATAGTACCAACATCCGCAGTTTAAAACGAATGCTGCCAAACGGATAATTCGATTTTTAGACTGCTGTCCGCTTGTTTTTTTATAGGGACTGACAGCAGTTACAAGAAGAGGTGTAGAAAATGAGAATCAAACGAGGATTCAAAGCAAGAAGAAGGCGTAAAAAGGTATTAAAACTGGCTCGCGGGTTCCGAGGCGGAAGAAGTAAGCTCTTTCGCACAGCGGCCGACTCGTTAGACAAAGCGCTGATGTATGCGTACCGGGATCGCAAAGCCAGAAAGCGGGATTTCCGCCGACTGTGGATCGCAAGAATCAATGCCGGGGCACGGATGAATGCGCTCTCTTACAGCAGATTGATCAACGGTTTGAAGCGGGCCAACATTGAACTGGATCGTAAGGTACTGGCTGAATTGGCCGTCTCGGACCCGACCGCTTTTGCAAAAGTGGCACAACTGGCCGCGGAGCAGCTCTAGGGTGAGTAACGATTTAGATCAAATTTACGCCCGGGCCCTTGAAGACGTGCAAGGGGCGGCCGACGAACAGTCCATCCACGATTTGAGCGTCAAGTACCTCGGCCGCAAGGGCGTCATCACGCTATTTTTGCGCAACATCTCTCAGCTGCCGGCGCAAGAGCGCCCGGCGGCCGGTCAAAAAGCCAACGCGCTGAAAAAAAAGCTGGAGTCACGCTTCGAGGACGCCCTCAAACGTCTGAGAGATGCACACCAGGGGCCTGGGGACCAAATTGATGTGTCATTGCCCGGGCGCCGTGTATCCACAGGCGGCCTGCATCCGATCACCCAGATCAATCAGCAAATTTGCGAAATCTTCGAACGCATGGGTTTCAATATCGCCGAGGGACCTGAGATTGAGGAAGACTATTACAATTTCACTGCACTGAATTTCCCCAAGAATCATCCCGCCAGGGACATGCAGGACACCTTCTTTGTCTCCGATGACATTGTATTAAGAACCCACACCTCCCCCCTTCAGGTTCGCGTGATGGAGAAACAAGCAGCCGCCCGTCAGGGTTATCGCCCCGGGCAAAGTATTTCGTTGCGATTCCGATGTAACCCACACGCCCATGTTTCACCAGGTGGAGGGGCTTTTGGTAGATGAAAACATCTCTCTGGGCGATCTCAAAGGCACATTGACCGCTTTTGTGCACCAGATGTTCGACGATCGCACCAGCCTGCGCTTCCGACCCAGCTTCTTCCCCTTCACCGAACCCAGCGCAGAAGTTGATATCCTCTGCGTCATGTGCCGCGGAAACGGCTGCCGGGTTTGTTCACACACCGGATGGTTGGAAATCCTTGGTTCCGGCATGGTGCATCCGGCAGTTTTGGAAAATGTCGGTTACGACACCAGCCGGATCTCCGGGTTTGCCTTCGGCATGGGCGTCGACCGGATTGCCATGCTGAAATATGGAATTGACGATATCCGCAAATTTTTTGAAAATGACCTGCGGTTTTTGCAGCAGTTCTAACCCGAATGAGGGAAAATGTATTAAAAATCCGAAATCCGAATTCGGATTTTCATTTCGCATCATTAGAAACTTTAGAATAATATTCCTAACAGGATGACCATGAAAGTTAGCATCAGCTGGCTGAAAAACTATGTTCCCATCGAACTGGACGCCGCCGATTTGGCCGAAGCCCTGACAATGGCCGGCCTGGAGGTTGACTCGGTTCAGGATCGCTATGGCTTCCTGGATACGGTCCGAGTGGCTCGCATCGAAGCGATCGAGCCGCATCCCAACGCCGATAAACTGAAAATCGTCCGGATCGACTCCGGGACCGGCAGCGCACGGGTCGTCTGTGGAGCAACCAATATTCGAACCGAAATGCGGGTGCCCTGGGCAATGCCTGGAACCGAGTTGCCAGATGGCACCGTAATCGAAAAAAGCGTGATTCGCGGCGAGGCATCCGAAGGCATGCTATGCAGTGAGGCCGAACTGGCATTGGGGTTGGATCGAAGCGGCATTCTGTCTCTGGAAGAAACCATGACGCCCGGCACACCAATCTCGGAGGCCTTGTCACTATCGGATGCCGTCATAGAAATCGACCTGACCCCCAATCGACCCGATTGTCTCAGTGTCATCGGAATTGCCCGGGAAATCGCCGCTGTTCAAAAGTGCAAACTGACTTACCCGGACACCACCGTGGTCGCTTCGGACAATTCCATCGCGGCGCAAACATCGGTAAAAATCGATTCACCGGATCATTGCCCCCGCTATGCCGCCAGACTGGTGACCGATGTAGCGATCGCCCCATCTCCTTTCTGGCTGCAGGACCGACTGATATCGGTAGGGCTGCGGCCGATCAACAATATCGTCGACATCACCAATTTTGTCCTGCTGGAAACCGGACAGCCGCTGCATGCCTTCGATTTCGATCATTTGGAGGAAAACCGAATTGTTGTTCGCACTGCCCGTCAGGGGGAGACCTTTGTCACCCTTGATAATAACGAACGCAGCCTCGACGCCGACATGCTAATGATCTGCGATGGTAAAAAACCGGTGGCGGTGGCCGGCGTTATGGGTGGATTAAACTCGGAGATCGAACCCACCACCGAGCGGGTATTGATAGAGAGCGCTTACTTCAGCCCTCGGAGCATCCGCAAAACTTCCAAAAAATTGGGGTTGTCCACAGATGCCTCTTATCGGTTTGAGCGCGGCGCCGATCCGGATGGGGTAATTTCAGCCGTAAACCGGGCCGCTCAGCTGATGGTGGAAATTACAGGCGGCACGCTTGTCGGAGGCATCATCGACGAATACCCGGGCAAGCAGGCCCGCACGGTGGTTGAGCTGAGCACATCACACACCAACCGGCTCCTTGGAACCGGTTTGGAGCGCGAACAAATTGCGGATCTTTTGCGGTCGGTGGAATTTGAAGTCGCGCCGGGCAACAATCAGGAGACTTTGAAAGTGACGGCCCCCTCCTTCCGGGTGGATGTTTCACGTTCGGAAGACTTGATTGAGGAAGTCGCCCGCCTGTATGGATATGATAAAATAAACACGACCTTTCCGACCATACCGGCCGAGGGGACAACCACTGTGCCGGCATTGCAGCTGCGCAATCGGATCAAGCAATTTATGGGCGGTTGCGGATTTACAGAAGCGGTGACTTACAGTTTCATCAGCAAACATTTCACAGATCAACTGTGCTTGGATGAAGACGACGAACGACGCCGGGCGGTTTCAATCCTCAATCCGCTGACCGAGGACCAGGCGGTAATGCGCACCTCGTTATTGCCCGGGATGCTGACAACGACGGGCTACAATATCGCCCAGGGCACACGGCATATAAAGATTTTTGAAATCGGCAAGGCCTTCATTGCGAACCAGCCGTCTGAGCTGCCCCGGGAAATTGAGACCCTGATTGCCATTTGGAGCGGCCCGCGGACACCTGCCAACTGGGAAAATAAAGAGACACCCTGTGATTTTTATGATATCAAAGGGGTGGCGGAAGCCTTGCAGCTGGAACTGAAAATTTCCGGCCTCCAGTATACCGCCACTGACGCCGACAAGTGCCGCTACACCAGGGCCGGCTATAGCGCAGAAATTATTGCTGGGAAAAAAGCCATCGGAACAATCGGGGAAATCCATCCGCAGGTGCTTGCCAACTTCAATTTGAAACAGACGGCTTTCTTTTTCGAGATCCACCTGGATGAACTGGCAAAGATGATTCCTGCTCAAATCGAGGCCCGGCCCCTGCCGCGATTTCCATCTGTATCCCGCGACATCACGCTGATCGTCGGCGAGCCGGTGGAGGCCCAGGGCCTGTTGGACGCAGTGGCCGCCATGGATGAGCCATTAGTGGAAAGCGCGCACCTGTTCGATGTGTTCTCAGGTTCGCCGATACCTGAAGGCAAAAAGAGCGTTTCCTTTCGTCTGATCTATCGATCGACCGACCGAACGCTTTCAGACGACGAGGTCAATCGGCTGCACAAAACCATTAGCTCCGTTTTGATAAAAAATTTCGCTGCCGACTTGCCGGCTTAAACCAGGGCAAGGCGCCTGTTAGGTTCAACACGGGCCGATAAGCAACTCGTATCCATCCCCAAAATGATGGATTTGGCTGCCAGACGCATGCAAACTATGACTCCCGAACAGATAGAGATTCCGGACAAGCTGTATTTCCGCATCGGAGAGGTCAGTAAAATCGTCTCCGTGCCCACCCATGTGCTGCGATTTTGGGAAACTGAATTTAATAAAATTCGCCCCAAGCGCACCCCCACCGGCCAACGTCTTTACACCCAGCGGGACATTCGCATGCTGCTTAAAGTCAAAAACCTTCTCTACGACGAGCGGTTTACCATTGAAGGCGCTCGGCAGCACCTGGGCGCCGCCCTAAAAAGCAAATCCACTGTCGACCACAAAGCCCTCAGCGAACTGCGCACGGAGTTGCAGCAGATTCGAGACCTGCTGGACGAATAAGGGGAATATTCCCCTAGCGTTGCGTTTGCCAGCGTGTGCATGGCAAACGGCGTAAAAGGCAAGAAATGATTTGACATTTAGGTTTAATTGTCCTAAATGTTTCTAGTGGGTAAGCGGGCATAGCTCAGTTGGTAGAGTACAAGCTTCCCAAGCTTGGTGTCGCGAGTTCGAGTCTCGTTGCCCGCTCCACCTATTTTCGCTCCTTTGGGTTAGCTCGTTGGTTAGGATAGTGCTTGTAGGAAATGAAGCCAATCGTATTCCTTATGGGTAATGCTATGAACAGATAAGCAGCAGCGCTGTACTTGACGAGTTCTAACTGACCAGAGGAAACGGGCGAAAGCCCGTTTTTGTGTTTTTTATAGACTGGATTGCAGCGGTGAAAAGCTCAGCAAAAAAGAAGCGGCGGGCGCCTGGCATGGCTCCGGCATCGCCGCCAGGGATGGTAAAACAAATTTTCGAACTGGTCGAACCGCAATGCCAATTTGACGGGCTCGAACTGGTCCACGTCGAATTACAAGGGGAGCCGGGCGGCAAAATACTGCGATTGTACATTGATAAGCCCGGAGGGGTCACTTTGGACGATTGTATCCAGCTCAGCCGTTCGCTGGGTGATCTGCTCGACGTCAATCTGGACGATATCGGACAATATCGACTGGAGGTGTCGTCACCGGGGCTCAATCGCCCGATTTCGAAAAGACAGGATTTTGAACGGTTTAAAGGACATCCGATTAAATTGAAGACGATTCGCCCCCGGGACGGCCGGCGCAATTTCAGCGGCGTGCTGATGGGGATTACGGACGACAGTGTCAAGCTGTCAGTGGGTGACCAGATGGTCCTTTTCCCTTTTGAAAGTATTCAGAAGGCCGAATCTCAAGGCTCAGAATGGAGAAGTCTGATGCAAATTTCCGACATCAAACGCGTCGTCGAACAGGTCAGTCGTGATAAGGGAATTGACCGCAACGTTCTGATCAAAGCGCTCGAAGAGGCATTGAAGTCAGCCGCCCGCAAGAAATACGGCAGCAAGGTCGATATCGAAGTTCAATACAATGACGTGTCCGGCGAAATTGAGGTGTTCCAATTTAAAGATGTCACCGATATCGTCACTGAACCGGCCCTCCAAATCAGTTTGGAAGAAGGCCGCCAGCTTGACCCTGACTGCGAAATCGGCGACAGCCTCGGCACCAAAATGGACACGATGGCATTCGGGCGTATTGCCGCGCAATCCGCCAAACAGGTCATTATCCAGAAAATGAAAGACGCCGAGAAGGATGCCATCTTCTCCAATTTTGTCGACCGCAAGGGAGAAGTATTAAATGGTATCGTTCAACGGATTGACCGTGGCGACATCATTGTGAACCTTGGCCATACCGAAGCAGTGGTCACCGTCCGCGAACAGGTTCCCAAGGAGAGTTATCGGCGCGGTGATCGAATTCGGGCCCTTATTCTGGATGTTTTACACGAATCGCGCGGTCCCCAGGTCCTGCTGTCACGGACCCACCCGAACTTTTTGATAAACCTCTTTCGCACCGAGGTTCCGGAGATCAGTGAAAGCATCGTAACCATTATGGCCGCCGCCAGAGAACCCGGCATTCGTGCCAAGATCGCTGTCGCCTCGAACAACTCGGACATCGATCCGGTCGGGGCTTGTGTGGGGATGAAAGGCAGTCGGGTGCAGAATGTGGTCCAGGAGCTCAGAGGCGAAAAAATAGATATTATCCCATGGCACGTCGACCCGGCCAAATTCGTCTGTAACGCATTGGCGCCAGCCGAAATTTCAAGGGTGATTATCGACGAGGACAATCGGGCCATGGAAGTAATTGTTCCGGACGATTTTCTGTCCATCGCCATTGGCAAAAAAGGGCAAAATGTCCGGCTGGCCTCCAAATTGACCGGGTGGCATCTGGATGTCAAAAGCGAAAGTCAGTACAGTCAGGACATGCAGGTTGGATACGATTCCCTGGTTTCGCTGCCAGGGGTCGGGGTAAGCCTGGCGGACGCACTCTACGAACGCGGTTTTTATTCCGCGGAGGAAATCAGCAAAGCCACCGTCGACGACCTGGTGCAGATCAGGGGCATTGGCGCTGAAAAAGCGGCCGGCCTCCTCGAAGCCGCCGGACAAATGCTTGAAAACGATTCGGAGATGAGCCCGAAAGCAGAACCGATCGCTGAAGCGCCTCCGAAGACGACAGATCAGAAGGCCGATGAGCCAGATCCGGCGCAAGACCCGTCAGCGGAAGAAGACAGCACAAAAGAAGATGAAAACAACGATCAACCGGTTTCTGAGCAGGAAACTGACCCAATAGCCGATTAAAAGCAGTCTCAAAACTGGAAATTTTCAATTCCGGGGGAAGTAATGTCCAATATCCGAGTATATGAACTCGCCAGAGACCTGAATACGACCAATAAGATCCTTTTGGAAAAATTGGACGCAATGGATATTGCCGTCAAGAGCCATATGAGCGCCCTTGACGAGGAGACCGTCGTAAAGATCAGAGCGGCTCTTTTCGGGCAAAAGCCGGCCTCAGTCGAAGAAACACGTATTAGACCGACGGTCATTCGGCGCCGCAAAAAAGTGGTTAAGGCCGAAGCCGCCCCGGAGATCGCTGCCGAAGAAACGGCTGGTGATCAGGAAGCCGCCCCCGAACTGCAATCCAGCGAGGCTGAAACGCTCGAGCAGGCCGAACCCGAAACCGGGCCTGCTGCCAAAGAAGAGGCCGCTGCAGAACCGGAAAGCGCAGTTGAGCTGGAAATCGAAACGAAGCCGGCGGCCGAGCCAGAGCCGACGGCCGAAACCACTGAATCCGAAACGCCTGCTGTGCAGGCGCCTGAACTGGAGGCCGCCGCGCCGGAAGCACCCGCTCTGGAACCAGAGCTTGAAACGGCGGCCAAAGCGAAAAAAGACGTAAAAAAACGCGGCGATCAACCGGCAAAAATCATCAGCCTGGGCACGGGTCCAGTGGAATTGCCTAAAAAACCGAGAAAATCTGCTGGTTCACCGGGTAGACCCGCGGTTAGAAAATCGCGAGCGGTAATAGTGGAAGACCCATCCGCAGGCCCGCCGCCGAAAGGCGTTCCGGGAAAAGATTCCAAAAAGAAAAAGAAAAAGCGCCATGGGGACGAAGAAGCAGACGTCGATAAGAAATTTTTAAAGAAAAAGATTTCTTTCCGCAAAAAAGCGGTCGTCGAGGGCAGCGATCTTTATGACCGTACCCGACGGGGACGCAAAACGCGCAAAGGCGCTAAAGGCCGCAAGATCGATTCCGGCCAGAAGCCCCAGATTACAGTGGCCAAGGCCATCAAGCGCCGCGTCAAAATCGATGAGGCCATCGCCCTCTCGGAACTGGGCAAACGCATGGGAATCAAGGCCAATGAAATGATCGCCAAGCTGATGGGCATGGGCGTCATGGCCACCGTAAATCAGACCCTGGATTATGAAACGGCAACCCTGGTGGCAGCCGAGTTCGACTATGAAGTCGAAAGGGCCACCTTTGAAGAAGAAGTAATATTGAAAGAAGAAATCGACGACCCGGCCAACCTCAAGGAGCGAGCGCCGGTGGTGACCATCATGGGGCATGTCGACCATGGTAAAACCTCATTGCTGGATGTCATCCGCAAAACCCGCATCACCGAAGCTGAAGCCGGCGGCATCACCCAACACATCGGCGCGTATTATGTTGAAACAGACCGGGGACAGATCGCATTCCTTGACACCCCCGGCCATGAGGCCTTTACTGCCATGCGAGCCAGGGGCGCCAAGGTGACTGATATCGTCGTACTGGTTGTTGCGGCGGATGACGGTGTCATGCCCCAGACCATTGAGGCCATTAACCATTCCAAAGCCGCCGCTGTGCCGATCATCGTGGCCGTCAATAAAATCGACAAAGCCGAGGCCGATCCTGATCGCGTCAAGCGCGAACTGGCCGAGCAGGGATTATCGCCTGAAGAATGGGGTGGCGAGACCATCTTCGTGCATGTCTCCGCCAAAGAGAATACCGGTATAGACCAGCTGTTGGAGATGATCTTGCTGCAAGCCGAAGTGATGGAGCTCAAAGCCAACCCCGATAAATTGGCGCGCGGTCATGTAGTGGAATCGCAGATTGACTCCGGCAGGGGTGCGGTTGCCACCGTCCTGGTTCGGGAGGGAACCCTGAAAACCGGCGATGCCATTGTCTGCGGCGCACATTTTGGCCGCATTCGCGCAATGTTGAACGATCGCGGCAAACAGGTTGATTCCGCAGGGCCCTCGATCCCTGCCGAAATTCTCGGCCTTTCCGGTGTTCCCATGGCCGGAGACGAATTCATCGCCTTGGCCGATGAGAAGACAGCCAAACAGATCAGCGAACACCGCATGCAGAAGCAGCGATCCAAAGACCTGGCATCGTCCAGCAGGTTGAGCCTCGACAAACTATACGAGCAGCTGCAGGCCGGCAGCGTCAATGACTTGAATTTGATTCTAAAAGCCGACGTGCATGGTTCCATCGAAGCCCTGGGCGACGCACTGACCAAACTGTCCAACGACGAAGTTAAAGTTAACATCGTTCATTCAGCCACCGGCACCATCACCGAATCAGACATTCCGCTCGCTGCGGTCTCCAATGCGATCATCTTAGGTTTCAATGTCCGGCCGTCGACAAAAGTTCAAGCGCTCGCCAACGAAGAAGGCATCGACATGCGCTTTTACAAAGTCATCTACGATGTTATCAAAGATGTTAAAAATGCCATGGTCGGATTGATGAAATCCACCTACAAAGAGCACATCCTGGGTTCGGCCGAAGTGCGCGAGATGTTCCACATTCCCAAGATCGGCGCGGTGGCCGGTTGTTATGTCACCGACGGCAAGCTGGAGCGCAGCAGTAAATTGCGGCTGGTACGTGAAGGTACAGTCGTATTCGAAGGCAAAAATTCGTCCCTGCGACGGTTCAAAGACGATGTCAAGGAAGTTCAAAGCGGATATGAATGCGGTATCGGCATCGAAAATTACAACGACATCAAGGTGGGGGATGTCATCGAATTTTTCTATCTGGAAGAGATAAAGCCTGAATTAGACTAGCATACTTATTTTGTGAAAATTTTTCGCAAGCTATAAAAATGGTAGTGGGTATCGGTACGATCACATTTCGATTGCATGACTGCCATTCTTTGAAAGGCAAGCGCCGGATCGTCAAGAAAATCGTGGCGCAGTTGCGCAATCATTTCAATGCGTCAGTGGCCGAAGTCGATGCCAATGACGTATATCAAAAGGCCATCATCGGATTTGCGATGGCAGGCAATCAGGTCCCGGTCATCAATTCGAAAATGGACAAACTGGTCAACATGGCGGAAGACCTGGGGCTGGCCGAAATAATTGATTCGGAAATGGAAATCATCCACCTATGATGGTTAATTCAAGAGCTGAAAGGGTTGCGGGCCAAGTTCAAAAAATTGTGTCGGATTTATTGCGACGCTCCATTCGAGACCCGAGATTGGCAAGTGCGACCATCACGGGCGTAAAAATGTCGGCCGACCTACGCATTGCCCGAATCTATTTTGCAACCAATGAAGGCCCCGACAGCGCCCAGCAGGCCGGGAAAGGTTTTCAGAGTGCGATTGGTTTTCTCAAGCGGCAAATGGCCCAGGGACTCAAATTGAAATACATGCCGGATTTGCAGTTCTACTATGACGAGTCTATCGATTACGGCCAGCATATCGACCAATTGCTTAATAAAATTAAGACGGAAAATGATACCGATCACTCATCAAGTTAAGCGTAGCAGCCATATTTTGGTCGCATCTCATCGCGATCCGGACGGTGATGCGCTCGGGTCGCTGCTGGCCATGGGCCTGGCGTTGTCCAAAATTGGGAAAAAAACGACGCTCTACAACGAAAGCTCTATTCCGGCAGTCTATCGCTTTCTGCCCTCGGTTGAACGCATTGTTCATCATGTAAAAAAACCGAGTTGCTATGATACGGCCATTATACTCGATTGCGGTGACATCCACCGGCTGGGTTCCGAGTATGAGACCATCGGAAAGATTGCTTGCATTATCAATATAGACCACCATATTTCAAACACTGGATTTGGCGATATTCAATATGTCGACACCGAAGCCTGCGCCACAACTGAAATAATCTACCGCTTGGTTACAGAATTCGGTGCGGACATCGATCGGCAGATTGCCACCTGTATATATACCGGCATTTTAACCGACACAGGCTCATTCAGGTTCTCCAATACCAACCAGGCGGCTTTTGCGATCGCCCGTGAAATGGCTGAACTCGGCGTCGATCCCTATGCTGTCGCCCAACATGTTTTTGGGACCTATTCTCTTGGGCGCATCAAACTGTTGAACCTGGCCCTGAATTCGATTGAAATATCCGGTAACGGAAAGCTGTCAATCATGACGGTGACAAAACATATGCTGGATTCGACCGGCACCCAACCTGAAGATGTCGACGGGTTGATTAATTATGCCCGCCGGATTCGGGATGTAAGGGTCGCCGCCCTGATTCAGGAGCCCAAAAACGGTATCTGCCAACCAAAGGATCGCCGTAAATTTCACGTCAGCCTGCGATCCGACGGCAGCGTGGATGTTGCAGCAATCGCCAGTTCGTTCGGCGGCGGCGGTCACTTCAGTGCCGCTGGATTTCAAATTGAAACGACCTTGTTCGATTTGAAATCGGAAATCATTACACTGTCGGAACAATTTTAGCCCGCTTATTAAATGAAAATTCAGAGTTGCTGAATTTTCACCCTGCGGGCGGACGCATTTGTCCACTGGCGGCGTTATCAAGGGCTTGCAGTACAGGGAGTACGGCGGCACCCTTGAGTGCCTTGCCACTGAACAAATGCGACTCGTTTAATAAGCGGGCTATCGCCCTGATTATTTTTTTATTTTGAAAAAATTCAGAGTTGCTGAATTTTCACCCTGCGGGCGGACGCATTTGTCCACTGGCGGCGTTATCAAGGGCTTGCAGTACAGGGAGTACGGCGGCGCCCTTGAGTGCCTTGCCACTGAACAAATGCGACTCGTTTAATAAGCGGGCTAACGCCCTGCAAATATATATATGGAATAGCAATTTTTGCAGGTCGAGCGATGACGTTTGTGGCGGACGCCACAGGCACTCCGGGCGGAGCCGGGCTAATGAATGGCGATCGAACCAATGGCATCATTATAATCGACAAACCAACGGGGATGTCGTCGGCACGGGTGGTGGCCAAGGTCAAAGGATTACTTCAGACCCGCAAAGTCGGTCACACCGGCACACTGGATCCGTTTGCCAGCGGGGTTCTGGTATGCTGCCTGAACCAGGCGACCAAGCTGGCCCGCTTTCTATTGCAGGGAACCAAGAGCTACGAGGCGGTATTGAAGCTCGGAGCGAGCACCGATACCCAGGATGTCACCGGGAAAATTATCGGACAGCCCGCAAGCGTAGAGATCTCCGAGCAGCAGTTGCTGAGTGCATTTGAGCGATTCAAAGGTGCAATCGACCAGCACCCACCGGTCTATTCGGCTTTGAAGCACAAAGGCACACCACTGTATAAACTGGCGCGCTCCGGGCAGCCGGTTCAAAAACCGCCCCGGCGTGTACACATTTACGCCCTGGATATCGGCAGCATTCAGCTACCCTTGGTGTCCTTTACGGTGGTGTGTTCAGCCGGCACTTATATTCGCACGCTCTGCCACGATATCGGCGATTTGCTGGGATGCGGCGGATTTCTGCAATCCTTGCGAAGGACCGATTCCAGTGGCTTTTCTCTTGATCAGGCCTTGACGCTGGACCGAATTGGCGGAAGAGTCCAATCAGGCACCGTATCAAAACAGATCGTACCGATGGCGGCTGCTTTACCTCAGATGCCTGAATGGGAGGTTGATGCCGCCACAGCTGAAAAAATCAGACAAGGACAGCCATTGACCGAAAATGATTACTTGTCGGTCAATGGCGCCAGGCAAACGAACGCCTTAGAAGGACCGGTCAAAGTCGTCGATGTCGACCGCAAATTGGTATCGGTGCTGAAGCGAAGCAGCGACAGCCATCGGCTCGAATATTGTTGTGTATTTCCCAATTAAGGGATATGATCCGAGACCTTAATTCAAGGCAGATTACGACCGATTTAACTACAGGAGGTTTAAAGGAAGTGGCTTTCACAGCAGAGATTAAGAAAAAGCTGATTGACAGGATGAAACTTCACGATTCGGATACCGGATCACCTGAAGTTCAAGTGGGATTGTTGACCGAACGAATCCTATATCTGACCGAACATCTGAAGATCCATAAAAAGGATCACCACTCCCGTCGGGGCTTGTTGATGCTGGTCGGCAGACGTCGCCGTTTGCTCAATTATGTTAAGTACAAGGACATCAACCGTTACCGCGCAATCATTGAATCGCTAGGATTGAAAAAATAGGTCACCAGCCACACATAACCTCATTTCCCCCAATATCTTTAAAACCCAGCCGTTGCCAAACATGCCGGCTGACCATGGGGGTAATACGTTCCCTCTTTGATCCACATCAACCGGTAGCTCAATACCGATTGGAAACCCTATCCGCGTCAAACACGCGCACGGACGCCTCGGCAGAGGGCGAGCGTCCTGTCCGACTAGGAGAATTTTATGGAAATGACATTGAAAGAAGAAATCGGGGGCAAACCCCTTAGTATCCAAACCGGCAAGGTAGCCAAGCAGGCGTCTGGATCGGTGGTGGTGCAACACGGCGATACCATCGTATTGGTTACGGTCGTATCGGCCAAAAACGAACGACCGATGGATTTTCTACCGCTGTCGGTTGAATACCAGGAAAAAATTTACGCCGCCGGACGAATTCCAGGAAACTATTTCCGCCGTGAAGTCGGCCGCCCCAGCGAAAAAGAAACCTTGACCGCCCGCCTGATCGACCGGCCCATTCGGCCGCTTTTCCCCAATAAATACCGATTCGAAACCCAGGTCATCGCAACGGTGCTGTCGATGGACCAGGAAAATGATCCGGATACCCTGGCGATGATCGGTGCTTCGGCCGCTTTGCATATTTCCGATATCCCCTTCGCCGGACCGATTGCCAGTGTCCGCGTCGGACGCATCGATGGACAGCTGGAGATCAACCCCACCATTGAAAAATGGGAGCAGTGTGACATCAACATCATCGTGGCCGGTTCAAAAACCGGGGTGGTGATGGTCGAAGGCGGTGCCGACATTGTCAGCGAAGCTGACATGCTGGAAGCCATTTTCTTCGGTCACCAGAGTATGCAGCCCCTGATCGCAATGCAGGAAAGACTGCGCGAGACCAACGGAGTCGCCAAAAGAGACTTTGCCCCCCCAGAAAAAGACTCGCAGCTGGTTGAATTGGTTACTGCCCGGGTCGGCGATCGTCTGCACACGGGCATGTTGGTAGCCGATAAGATGGAGCGTAACGACGGCCTGCGCGCCCTTAAAATGGAAATTCTGGAGTCGTTGGGCGAAGAATATCAAGAGCGCAAAGACGAAGTCTATGAAATATTCAACGATCTGAAGAAACAGACCAGCCGCGACGTGATTTTAAAAGAAGGGCGTCGGATCGACGGGCGCAAGTTTGATGAAATTCGCCCAATTACCTGCGAAACCAATGTTCTGGCCCGGCCGCACGGCAGCGCCCTGTTTACCCGCGGAGAAACCCAGGTGCTGGGCGTATTGACACTTGGCTCAGGTCAGGATGAACAACGGGTTGAAACCCTCAGCGGCTCCGAATTCCGGCCGTTTATGCTGCACTACAATTTTCCGCCATATTCCGTCGGCGAGGTCAAACGAATCGGCGGACCCAGCCGGCGCGATATCGGTCATGGCGGATTGTCCACCAGAGCGATCGAGCGCGTGCTCCCGACAAAAGAAGAATTTGATTACACCATTCGTCTGGTCTCCGAGGTGTTCGAATCCAACGGCTCTTCCTCGATGGGAACGGTATGTTCGTGTATCATGGCCCTGATGGATGGCGGTGTGCCGATCAAGGCGCCTGTGGCCGGCATCGCCATGGGGCTGGTAAAAGAGGACGATCAAACTGTCATCCTATCCGATATTCTGGGAGACGAAGACCATACCGGCGACATGGATTTCAAAGTAGCCGGCACCAGTGACGGAATTACGGCGCTGCAAATGGACATAAAAATCCATGAGCTATCCAAAGACATTATGGAAAGAGCGCTGGCCCAGGCCCGCAAAGGACGCCTGCATATCCTCGACAAAATGCTGCAAGCCATCGATGTGCCGCGCGCCGAACTGTCGCCTTATGCGCCTCGGATTGTCACCATCAAAATTAATCCGGATCGAATCCGCGACGTCATCGGCCCGGGGGGCAAAGTGATTCGAGCGATTCAGGCCGAAACCAACACCAGCATCGAAATCGATGATTCCGGTTTGGTAAAAATCGCCGCCTTCACCGTCGAAGAAGCCGATGCCTGTTTGGAACAGGTCAAAAACCTCACCATGGAACCGGAGGTCGGAGCCATTTATGAGGGCACGGTGGTAAAAATTACGGACTTCGGTGCTTTTGTACAGATACTGCCGGGGTGTCGACGGATTGGTCCATATCTCACAGCTGGCCAACAAAAGGGTCACCAAGGTTTCCGATATCGTCAAAGAGGGAGACCCGTTGAAGGTCAAAGTGCTGGAAATCGGTCGTGACGGTAAAATCCGGTTGAGCCATAAAGTGCTTCTAGAAGGAAACGATGGACGCTCCAAACGTTAAGACCGTTCTTAAAAACGGCATTCGGATTGTCACCCGAAAGATGGCCCATACCCGGTCGGTTACCATGGGGGTGTGGGTCGATGTGGGCGCCCGAGACGAAAACTCCGCAGAAAACGGGCTTTCGCATTTCATCGAGCACATGATTTTCAAGGGCACCGACAGACGATCCGCATACCAGATCGCCAAAGAGTTCGATGCCATCGGCGGCCACACAAACGCCTTCACAACGATGGAAAACACCTGTTACCATGCCAAGGTACTGGACAGCCAGACCGAAACCATGGTGGACATCCTCTCTGACATTTTTCTCAATTCCACCTTCGATGCCAAAGAAGTCGAGCGCGAGCGTCCGGTAATCCTGCAGGAAATCGGGATGGTCGAGGACAGTCCGGACGAATACGTGCATTACTTGTCCGGATACAACTATTGGGGGGACAACCCCTTAGGGCGCTCGATTCTCGGCCGACCCGAAAACATTGCCGGCTTTGACGCGAAAACCATCAAAGGCTTCTTTCAGCGGCTCTATCAACCTGATCGCATCGTGATATCGGCAGCCGGTAACATCGAGCACCAGGCCATTGTAGATCTAATCGGGCCGCCTTTCGAGGCCATTGAAGCCAGCCTCGGATTCCCTCAAAGAGTGTCGCCGGCCGGACGCTCGATGGTCAGCCTGAACCATCGGGAACTGGAACAAGTGCACATCTGTCTGAATACCCAGGGGATCGCCATCACCGATCCGCGCCGCTACGCGCTGTCCCTGCTAAGCACTCTTTTCGGCGGCAATATGAGCTCTCGATTATTTCAGCAAATCCGCGAGAAGCGCGGGCTGGCTTATTCGGTTTACTCCTTTGTATCTTCGCACGTTGATACCGGCATGTGTCGGTGTATATTTAGGGGTCCACCCCGATCACGTCACCAAAGCCGTCGAACTGGTGCTCAGAGAAATCGACAAGCTTAAGACCCAGCTGGTGGATGAGCAGGAGCTCAAAGGCGCCATCGAATACACCCGGGGCAGCCTGCTGCTGGCCTCGGAAAGCAGCGACCATCAAATGGTCAGAACGGCCCAGAATGAACTGCATTTCAGGAAAGAAATCGAACTCGAAGAAATACTGGCGCAGATTGCAAAGGTTACAGTTGAAGACATTCGCTCGCTGGCGCAGTTTCTGTTTCAAAATGAACTGATGGCATTGACGCTTCTTGGCCCGGTTAAAAATGAAGCGCCGCAGCTGGAGCAAATGCTGAAGGAGATGTCATAGCCAGGTTCCAGTTTTCTAGTTCTAATTTACTCATTTGGATGATATAAAAACGGCATTAAATGGACACTGACCCGGTCATCCAAATCCGCCGGCTAAGGCCGGAAACGGATGCGGATATTCCCCTACCCCGTTACATGACCCCCCTTTCGGCTGGATTGGATATTTGCGCCGCCCTTCAAAGCGATATCGCGCTTGCCAGCAGCCAGATTGCCTTGATACCTTCCGGATTCGCACTTGCCCTGCCGGCAGGATTCGAAGCCCAGATTAGGCCGCGCAGCGGCCTGGCGGTAAAACACGGGATCGGTATTATTAATTCGCCCGGCACGATAGATGCCGACTACCGGGGAGAAATCAAAGTTGCAGTGATCAACCTTGGGACCGAAGACTATACGATCCGTCGCGGTGATCGCATCGCCCAGATGGTCATCCAGCGCGTCTATCAAGCGCGATTCAGTGTCGTAGAGCATTTGGATGATACCGAGCGCGGGGACGGCGGCTTCGGGCATACGGGATAAGGGCAAGTAATCAGTGATCAGTGTATTGGTTGTATGCCGATAACAACCCCATCCCATGAAACACTGAAAACCGACCACTGATGACTGATCACTGATCACTGACCTCGAAAACTGAACCCAAACTAAGTTGCTGCTCCCACCATGGTTGACCATTTAAATGACGAATCGAACACTCTGAGCCTATGCACGCTGGCCAGCGGCAGCAGGGGCAATTCAATCTATATATCTGACGGGCAAACCCGCCTGCTGGTTGATGCCGGGTTGTCGGCTACTGAAATTCAGCGACGTATGCAGGCAGTCCACCTCAGTCCGGAGGCATTGGACGGTTTGATCGTCTCCCACGAACACAGCGATCACGTCCAGGGAATCGGTGTATTGTCCCGACGCTTCAAATTGCCGGTTTACTTGTCTCAAGCGACCCGCAAAGCCGCTGTCCGGCTTGGAAAACTGCATGCATGCCACCACTTCGAATGTGGCGCCCCGTTTAAGGTCAAAACCCTGAATGTGCATCCATTCTCCATCAGCCACGACGCCACCGACCCGGCCGGCTTTACGATCGCGAGCAACGGCAAAAGCATCGGAATCGCGACTGATCTTGGCAAAACCACCGCCATGGTGAACGATCATCTCAGCGGTTGCGCAATGATCGTGCTCGAAGCCAACCATGACCCGACAATGTTGGAGCAAGGTCCCTACCCATGGCATTTGAAGCAACGGATTCGCAGCCGCATCGGGCACCTTTCAAACCTGGAATCCAAAAACCTCCTGGCGCAAATCCACCACCGGGATCTGAAATATGTCATTTTGGCCCACCTGAGCGAAACCAACAACACCGCAGAAAAAGCCTACTCGGAAGTTGCGGCGGCCATCGCGCACGCCAAAGTCAGAGTTATTGTGGCCGGCCAGCATCGACCCGGGCCCATTTTGAGTATCTGAGTCCGACATTGTGCCCCCGCGGGCCCATAGTTGACAACGTCCGAACGGATCCATAGGTTAATCCCAAATAAAATACTAATTCGGCGTTATGACCGCTATTCATTGACGGCGTTCATATTAATGAATAGCGATTTAAAAAACTAAAGGGAAGATATCATGACAATCGATTTCAACGCCCGCAGGCATTTTGAGCTGGGAGCGGCTGCGTATATGCGGCAGGATTTCAAGAAAAGCGCGTCTCTTTTCAGCCGCGCCATAAAAACAGACCCCAAATTCGCTCCCGGATATGTCTACCGCGGGTCGGCGTATCTGAAAAGCGGTCGACTCACTGCGGCAATGGCTGATTTCGACAGGGCCATCCAACTGGACCCTGATTTTGCCCTGGCCCATCACCTCCGGGCTCTGGTCCATGAAAAGCAAGGGGATTTTGCCAAGGCCTACCGCGATTTTGATAGCGCGCTGCATATCGATCCGTATTGCAGCAGCGCTTACTGCGGTCGGGATTCAATTCTCACTGGGCAGGATGCAGAAGCATGCGACCAAGACGCCGAAATAATTCGTCATCTGAACAGTGTTCGGATGCAGTCAAGCCATATCGTTTAACACAAAAACAAAATCATTCGTTGTGAACTTTGTGCCTCTGGGGTTCTGGGGTTTGAATCATAGGTGTGAAAAGCTGCGATTATCCGGTGAGCATGCGCTTGTAATGCTCGTAATAAGTCAGCACCTTTTGGACATAGCGTATGGTCGTTTTGAATGGCGGGACGCCGTTATGGTTTTTGACGTTCTGAAGGCCGGCGTTGTAAGCGGCTAAAGCCAATTGGACATCCCCCCTGCAATGATTCAACAGCTGCCGGAAATAGCGCGCACCGGCATCGATATTCTTGCCCGGATCGAAGGCATCCGCCACGCCGAGCGATTCGGCTGTCTGCGGCATCAGTTGCATTAAACCCTGGGCACCTCTGCTTGAAACTGCGTTGGGATTGAAACTGGATTCAGCCATAATGATGGCCAGGATCATGGCCGGGTCGATACCGTGGCGGTTGGCGGCCTGGTGGATTAAATGGCGATATTGCCGATTGACAGGCTTGATCAGCGGTCTTTTGAACTTTCGTTTCAGGGCCAGCTTGGATTTTGGAGGAGTTTCCAGCGGCGCCGCCAGCAATATCGGGGACGCGAATATTTTTCGGGGCAGGACAATTTCCCGGGTGACCAGGTCGGGTGACACCGCCGGCGCACTGTTCAGCAACCTCAAACCGCCGTTGGCATGAACTTTGGTTTTCGACGGGCTGATTGCCAGATTATTGGCCGCCTGATACCCATCAACGGGCGGATGAGAAATGGCTCCTATAAAGAGGTAGAGTACAGGTGCGGCGATAAATAGCCACAATAATAGGTTTCTAGTATTCGGCTTGATAGCCGGTAAGCGTTCCATGGGTCTCCTCGGAGCAGCACGAAGTTTCGTAGCGGGCAGGGGGATAGTGAACGGGCCGTTTATTGAAGTGATGGCACCTTAGCACACCGGGTATAGGGTGTCAAGGTTAAAATGGACACTATATGTTGTGGAAACGGGCCGGTATTGATCATCAATGGGTTATGGATTTGGCCATTTAGCCCGACCCAATAAAAAGGGCTAAGTCGGATCGATCCCTTCGACGCTGATACCCTGAATAAAAAATTTCGGATCGTTGAGAAAACTCAAAAAAATTACCAGGAAAGCCACCGATGCTTCAATCATCAGGGGCTTGTTTTGATACAGGATATCCAGCTGCCGGGAGCGGCTTCTATTATCGGTCGGAGCGAAATAGGTCGAAAACAGCCCATCCAGGAGCTGGCTGGTTTCGGGCCTGGTCACCAGATCGCTGCGGCCGCTGTAGCAATATGCCATGGCTTCCAGCAGCAGCTCGCGCTGAGACTGCACCTCCTGGTAATGGTAGCCCAGCAAGTGCAAGAGGGTCCGTTGGGCTTCCATTAAACTGGCCTGACATATGGAACTGAACAGAAAATTCTGGGCGGGGCCGTCAGGAGTAATGTCGGTCTGGCGAATCAATGAGAGCAATACGGCGTTCTTGAACAATTGATAAAGCCGCCGGGCACCGTTCATGGCCGTAGCGGGCTGATGGTCGACGCCCGGTTGATAACCCGGATAATTACTGACAAAAAGCAGTTGAAACATGGCTTGAAAAAAATCCACCCCCTCTAAAGGGTCTTCCAAGTCAATACGCATGTCCATGGTGTTGTCTAAACGATCGGCCAGTTTGACGTGGATCACCCCGGGGCAGCTGCGGGCATTGTCCAGCATCCGGCCGATATACTGGTAGTACGACTCTGCGCTTGTGCGGGTTAAGCAAACCATCCTTTGAATCAAACGGTTTTCGTCTTCAGGTGCTAATCGCCCCAGCAGCCCGTGGAGTTGTCCCTCCATTTCCTTCCATTCCGACGGATTGAATTTTTGGGGTTGGACATCCTCCAGAATGTCGTGGAAAAGGGTCGCCAGAATGTCGAGCAGATCGATCCGGTCAAGCGCCCGGGTTAGAAGCGCTGTGGCTCGCAGGGGGTGCAACACCGCCAAGGGTCCGAGATGACGTCGTTTTTGATGATACACCCGGAATAGGTAGTCAAGCGCTTCCATCAAGATGCCCTTCTGTTCGCGATCCTGTCTTTCATCGCTGCTCAAGCTTCTGCCGGTCATGATATAGCGCAGCACATTGTAGCGATTCAAAGAAGCTGCACTGAGGTTATAGTTCAATACGGATGAAAGCTTGAAAAATTCGGTGAGTTCAACCAAGGACATGCGGGTGCTCTTATTTACTTCCATTTGAAATCCTTTGCCAGGGGTCTAAAAGTGAAGGTAATCTTTTATGGGACCGTTCGTCAAGGTCTTGAAAGCCGTTTCATCGTTATTCACGGTTTAATATCAAACCACAAATTCCAAAATCCAAATGGCTGCCAAATGTCAATTGCCAAAAATAATTTGCCCGAGCGGAGGACAGCAATTCATGCTGTGATTTCAACAGCCGGGTTGGACGGTCAATTTGACCTTGGTCATTGGTCATTAATTTGATATTTGAATTTAAGCATTTGACATTAAACCCGGAGACTTGAATGCAGACGCCCACCGACAGGATTATCGCACGCTTCAGGGACATCAGTACCATACCGCGCTGTTCAAAAAATGAAGATCGGATTCGACAGTGGTTGATTCAGTGGGCCGATGGTCGCCAGTTCTCAACGCGCTGCGACAGCGCCGGCAATTTGCTGATCAACGCAGGGGCCAGCCCCGGATATCGGCAAGCACCGATAATTGTCATCCAGGGCCACCTCGATATGGTCTGTGAAAAGACTCCGGACAGCCCGCATGATTTCAGCCGCGATCCGATCCAGATCGAGACGGATGGGCAATGGCTCAAGGCCCGGGGCACCACCCTTGGCGCCGACAACGGTATTGCCGTCGCTCTGGCAATGGCTCTGGTGGAAGATGAGACAGTTGGGCACCCGGAGCTTGAACTTCTCTTTACCGTGGATGAGGAAAGCGGTCTCAACGGAGCCAAGAAGATTGCCCCTGACTTTATCGGGGGCACGACTCTGCTCAACCTCGATTCGGAAACCGAAGGGGAGTTCACCATCGGTTGCGCCGGCGGGCAGGACACGCACATCAGCTGCAAAATCGAATTCAGCCCTCTGGATGAATCTTTCCAGGTCGCAACTTTAAGCGTTTCCGGCCTGCGCGGCGGACATTCGGGTATCGATATTCACAAAGGGCGAGCCAATGCCAATAAGGTTTTGGCCCGCGTATTGTATCAGTTGACAGATGAATTCACCCTGCGCATTTTATCGATCCAGGGCGGCACGGCACACAATGCCATTGCCAGGGATGCTTCCGCTGCGGTTGCATGCCCGCCTTCTCAGCTAAAAGAACTCATGAGGCAGGTGACCCGGATCGAACAAGTCTTAAAGAGCGAGCATAAAACGGTTGAGCCGGAATTGACGCTCAGCTTGGATGAGGGCAAGGTAAAAAGGGCTGCGAACCGCGCCTTTACGCCGCAAGCGGCGGCCGCTTGTCTGAGAATGCTGGTGGCGCTACCGCATGGACCCATAGCCATGTCAACCGAAATGGCCGATTTGGTGGAAACATCCGTCAACCTGGCTACAATCAAGACGACTGCAAATACAGTCGATGTCCTCACCAGCCAACGAAGCTCGGTTGCCTCCCGACTGACCGAAATATCCACACGGATAGAAGCCCTGGCGGCCCTGGCAGGCGCTCACGCTGATCATCAAAACAGTTACCCCCCCTGGCAACCAGACACCGAATCCGGTTTGAGGCGACGTTGCGAGGCGCTCTACCCGCAAATCTTTGGCACCGAGCCGAAGGTTACAGCCATTCATGCCGGGCTGGAGTGCGCCATTATCGGTGACCTTTATCCGGGGATGCAAATGATCTCATTCGGACCGACCATTGAGAATCCGCACTCGCCCGACGAGCGCCTGCACATACCTTCGATTGGCCGCGTGTGGGATTTTCTAACGGCGCTATTGGCCTCATACAAGGATCAATGAAAAAAACAGCACATATCCTCATCATCGGCGGCGGCGGCACCGGCGCGGCGCTGGCGCATGACCTGGCGCTGCGCGGCCTTCGGGTCACGCTGTGCGAAAAAGGCGAACTGCTCAGTGGCACCACCGGACGGCACCATGGGTTGTTGCACAGCGGCGCACGCTATGTCGTCCACGATCCGGCGGCAGCACGGGAATGCATTGTTGAAAACCGCATTTTAAGGCAGATCGCACCCGGTTGTTTTGAAGAAAATGACGGCCTGTTTATCGCGCTGGATGAGGATGATCTGGCCTATTACAGCCACTTCAAAAAAGCGTGTCAAGATTGCGGCATTCCCGCGTCGGATATCACGACACGGCAGGCGCTGCAATGGGAGCCGAGGCTAAATCCAGCGCTGCTGGCGGCGGTCCGGGTCCCGGATGCCGTCATGGATGCCTGGCGGCTGCCGATGTGCTTTTTCGCAACCGCTCGCCGTAACGGCGCCAGGTTGCTCCCGTATCACGAGGCCGTCGGTCTGATTAAGAGCGGTGGCCGGGTAACCGGCGCCCGGCTGCTGGATCTGGGCCATCGGCGACATTACTCGCTTGAAGCCGACATGGTGGTTCTGGCCACCGGTGCCTGGTCCGCAAAAGTGGGCTTGAGGGCTGGAATTGAAATTCCGGTTCAGCCGGCACCCGGCGTAATGGTGGCAGTGGCGCCGCGGCTGGTCAATATGGTTATCAATCGATTGCGACCGGCGGGTGATGGGGATATTATCGTCCCCCAGCGACAGCTGACCATCCTGGGGACATCCATAGAATTGACCGATGACCCCGAACCGACCGGGATTGAATTTGGGCAAGCAGGCCGGATGATAAACATGGGGGCCGAGATGGTACCGGCTGCCGCTACGGCGGCAGTTAAAGCAATCTGGTGGGCGGCGCGACCGCTCTTGGCGCAGAAAACCGCAGACGGGCCGCAGAAAATCAGCCGCCGCCTTCTATGTATCGATCATTTTGATCGCGACGGAATTCAGGGGCTGGTTTCAATTATCGGTGGCAAGGCCACAACATTGCGGGCCATGGCCGAAGCCGGCGCCGACTTGATCTGCCAAAAACTGGGCCATACTGCAACCTGCAGCACCGAAAGTACGCCCCTTTTATCGCATCGGGCCTACTATCATTGAACAATCCGGATAGGCAAAAATGAAGATCAATCTGCGGATTTCTAGATATCTCCCGGGCCACATCGACCCGCCGCGCTTTGAAACATATGAGGTCGAGGCATCGGAAACGACTACAATTCTCGAAGCGCTGGAGAAAATTCGGCTGGAGCAGGACGCTTCCCTTTTGTATCGCCGATCCTGTCACCACAGCTCCTGTGGAACCTGCGCAATCCGAATAAATGGCCGGGAAGCGCTGGCGTGCATCACATCTGTGGGGGAAGCGGGCGGCACGGAGATCAGATTGGAACCGTTGCAGGGGTTCGAACGGCTGGGCGATTTGGTGGTGGATATCGGTCCACTGTTTCAAAACCTTTCTGAGAATTGGGGCTATGTGCGCACAATTGACGATCAGCCGGGCGACAGCGACAGCGATGACACGGAGCCACGGTGGCGCTTTGAGGACTGTATCGAATGCGGCGCCTGCGTTTCGGCCTGCCCCGCAGCCGGGCCGGAACATTCTTTTCGCGGCCCGGCCGCCTTAGCGGCCCTGGAGCGCGAAATGGTGAACAATCCGCACAACGCGCCGGATTTGCTTGAACAGGCCGCCGGCCCTGACGGCGCCAAAGGCTGCCAGCGGGCGTTATTGTGCAGCCGTGTCTGCCCTACCGGTGTTTATCCCGCTGGGGGTATCCATAAATTACTTCAGCGACTGGACCGAAAGGACCGCTAGCCCGAACATTTCATGAATATTTTTTAGCAAGCGGAAAAAATCATGATATCTTCAGGTTACACCAAAAAATGATATAAAAGACGTGGGTACAAACTGTAACCAGGGTCATCCGTAAAAGGCGCTAAAAAATATCCACCCTTTGGGCGAGCCGGAGGCTTCCATATGCTTCGTTATCAAGGACTTGCGGTACCTGAGTACAGCTGCGTCCTTGAATGCCTTGCCTATGAAAGCCTCCGACTCGTGAAATATCCGGGCTAGGTCCGTTTTCTGCCAGACGTCCTCTCCGAATGCCACCTCCACTTTGGTAGAGTCATCCGCAAAATTATCTTTTATTTTTTCGGACTTTCATGATTCGCCTGCCCAGCCAGACTATCGGTTTCGTCATAAAGCCCTCCATATCTTCCTTTACGTCCTTTAGCAGATCCGGGATGGGAAGTTGCTGGGGGCATTTTTCCAGGCATTCGCCACATTGCACGCACAAGGATGCCAAGGTCGGCTTATCCGTAACCATTCCGCCGTTCTGGAAAAGATACATCATTTTGGCGCCTTTATCCTTGAACGCATGCTTGGAATTATAGCATTCGAAACAGCTTGGAATATTCACGCCCTCGGGGCAGGGCATGCAATATTGACATGCCGTGCATCCGACTTTCATTACTTTTCTGAATTCAGCGGCCGCTTCCCTCGACCAATATTTCTTTCTTTTTCAGAAAACGATTTTGGCTGGGCTTTGTCGGCAAGGGCCAGATTTTCTTTGATGTGGTCATCGTTGTTCATCCCGGAAAGTATCACGGTGACCTCCGGATGATCCCAGATCCAGCCCAGGGACCAGGCAACAGGGGTTTTCATTTGATCGGCCTTTGCCCAGATCTCTTGTACGGATGGCGGCGGCGTTTTTGCCAGGTTCCCACCCCGCAATGGTTCCATGATCATCACCGCCATGTCTTTAGAGGCGGCATATTTCAATCCGGCGGTCCCGGCCTGGTTTTTCGTGTCCAGATAATTGTACTGAATCTGGCAAAAGGTCCAGTCATAATCGTCCACGATTCCCTTAAAGTCTTCCGCCAATCCATGGAATGAGAAACCGGCGTTGATGATTTTGCCCCTTTTGAGAGCATCTTCTAAAAACTCGACGACACCGTTTTGTTTTGCCGTTTTCCCAGAGCTCACCGCTCAGAGCATGGATCAGGTAGTAATCAATGCGGTCGGTCTTCAATTTTGAAAGCTGACTCATCAAGGATCTTGTCCATATCCTCTTTGGAATTGGCGCTCCAGTGGGGAAACTTGGTGGCGAGCTTTAACTTATCCCGACATCCATTTTTGGACAACACTTTGCCAAAAAACGGTTCGCTTTTTCCATTGTGATAGGGGGCTGCCGTATCAAAATAATTCACCCCGTGGTCCATCGCGCTACAGGATCTGCTTTTCAGCAAGTTTCTCGTTAATGGATCCCATTCTCACCGGGAGCCGCATCAATCCATATCCAAGCACCGAAAGTTTATCCCCGTTTTTGGGAACTTCTCGATAAAGCATTGTCACTTCCCTTGCAATCTTGGTAAGGATAACCGAATGTTCGTTATTGAGTTCAATATTTTTTTGAGACCTCTTAACGTTTTATAGCATCCCACGCCATTGTAAACGCTGATGCAAGGCCTTCTTGATCTAATTCCAGACCGTGACACAAACGTGGATTTGCAAGACGGGAAATCGGATAAAAAATAAAAGCCGCCAGAAAATTCATATCGACATTTTTTATTATCTTCTGGTCAATCCCTTTCTGAAACACATCGATAATGGGATTATATTCCTTTTCCAGCGTATCCCTATCAATCAGTGAAATGTAGGGAGAATTGGCAAACTGCTCAATATATTCATAATTATCCAGATTGCTGGATATATAGCTAAACACACTGAACCAAGCGTTTTTAATAATATCCCGGATAGGCAGCCGGTCATCAAAATCTTCAAGGAGCGCTGCGCTCAATTTATGCTTAATTTCTATATAGGTGGATACCTATGCTTTCGCCAGCTGTTCCTTATCCTTGGGTACTTCTGCGGCGCTGTCTGATGACATTTGTCGCATAAAGGCCAGATCGTTGCGTGCGCGCTCGACCATGCGCGACTCCACGTCGTCTTTGCCGAGGCCCATCACGATATGATAGACATCGTATTTGGTCTTACAGAAATATATGTCAAAGGGCTCCTTATGATCCGGCTGACGCCAGATCCGGATGCCGGGGATATGCTCTGACAGGATGAATTCGGATTCAGCATTCACCAGCAGCGGCTCGATGTCCAGTTTGTTCAACCAGGGGATGCAGGCGCCTTCCATGCCCAGCTCCGAATCCATAATGCAGCGGATTTTCTCGGTCACCCCACCGACTGCCAGGATAATGTCTCCGGTCAGCGACCCGGTTATTCCATATCGCTGGTTGGCCGGCTGCTTGATGAAGTCCGACAACAGCGCAACATCCATGGCCACCGAGGCGCTGTCTCCCTCTACCCCACCATGGGCCTGGATGTACTCGACGTGCATTTCATAACCGACATTGGGCGCGCCGAGGTTTTTCAACACCTTTTTGATAGACGCGCGCACATTCTGGGCGGCGGCTTTGGCGATGTCGCCGATCTTGCCCGGGGCCACAACGCGGTCGGCACCGCTGACATCGATTTGGCAATGAATCGGCAGGGGTTGCCCGTACATTTGCCCGCTGGCCTGGGAATTTATGACCGCCAGTCCAACCACGTAGCCAATGCTGTCGGTCATCGAGTCGATATATTTTTTTAAATACTTCTTATGCTCGCCGATCTCCCGCGAGAGCCCGCCCTCTAAGCTGAGGTGCTCTTTGAGAGCCGTCCGTACATGCTCTGGTTCCACCAAAGCGGCATTTTCCAATATAGCGGCGAATTCAGCCGCTTTGATGATGCCGTTAATCGGCCTGAGAATGGCGCTCAGTTTTCGATCGGAGGAGCGACAGCGCATTTCTTTGATGATCTCCATCACCGCATTGCGTGAAAAATTTCTTTCCTTTAAAATGAAACCCGGCGGCAGGGACTTGCCGAAAATCAATTCGGTGCGCTTGCGTACGCTATCATACCCTTCTTTGGCGATGATATCCCCCCAGGCTTCCCTTAACTCGACGCCCAGATGGATGACCTCCTGGCGCACGTATTGGGCCACTTCGGTGATGGTCTCCTCATTTTCAGTTACCGCGCTGTCCATGTGAATAATTTCGCCTTTGTCCTCGATGCGGCTCAGAAAAGCGCCGTCGCCTTCCTCCTGCAAATAATTTAGGGTATCGTGATTGCAGCAGGCGACGATGAGGTTTTCGGCACGCAGATAGTTCTCTGATCGATCGGCGGCGCCGCTGCCCGTATTCTTACCGCCTTCGAGAACATAGCGCTTGTTCTGGATAATCTCCAGCAAATCGGCCATATAACCCACTTTGATCAGTGTTTTCAGCTCATCGATATAAATCACCGGGGCGGTGGCATGGGCCCCCAAATAGGCACGCTTGTGGCAGGGGGTATGCAAGTTGCCTGACTGGTATGGGTCGTGGCGAAAACCGCCTTTCATATTGCGCGCGCTGGGCTCGGCCACCCTGGCCATCAGATCCTGATCGATCCGGGGGTCGTAAAGTATTTCAGGCACCATGTCATAGAGGTGTTTGACGTCCGACCCGGCGTTGGCCGCCGTCTCGCGTTGGACCTTTTCCTGCACTTTGTGATTATTTTCCTGCATGAACAAGAAAATGCTGCCCATCCCCGTGAGGCCGGCCAGAATAAATGCGGGAGAAAAAAACAGACCGGCTCCCGCCGAAACCACGGCGGCGACCAGCAGCCCCCATTTGACCTGGCGCACCGATCGGATTTGCTCGGCCAGGCTGAATTCATCGGAACTTTCCCGGGCGATATCGATGGCCTGATTGAGGTCCCGGAGGGTTTTATCTATTTTTTCAGGCTGCTCATAAGCGATGCGGATATGATTTTTGTCCTTGCCCGGGTAGGCAATAATCGACTCTTTGGGGCGCAAATAATCTCCCAGAGATTTGTCCAGGACATCCTTGAACATATTGGCGAGCATAGATTTGCCGGTTCCCGGTCTACCGACCATCAAGATATGACCACGATTTTGGGCGATTTTGCGAATGGCCAATTTGGCGCGTTTTTGAAAAACGACCTTGTCGATCGGGTCTTCCGGAATCGCTATCTGGGAGGTGTCTTTGAAAAAGTCTAACCGTGTCTCCAATAGTTTGGGGTAATCAAGGAGCTCTTTAATCCACGCATAGTCATTTTCGTTGTAGTGGTTAGACATTGCTGTAACCTTTTATCGAATCCAACAAGTAGAATCGGCCGGCCTCAGACACAGACAGGCGTTTACCGATCTCTGAATAAACAGACGGTAGATTTTTCTTCAGGGAGTCCAGGGCGCGGAAATCATGCAATACCGTAATATGGGAGAACAGGCGCTCGTCGGCCGATGCGGCGGCCGGCAGAAAACTCAGGGATATACCGGTTTGAAGATGGTTCAAAACCGGCTTAACCAGATTTCTCTGGCGCAAATCCACTTGGTTCTCCCGGAACACTTCCCGGTAGATGGCGGGAAAATTGGCCTTGGCATAATCAATTTCCAGCTGGTTGTTGAAAAATAATTTAACCGGACGAAATTCCCCGCGCAGGCAGCGCCGCAGGGTCTCATTAAACAGGGAATCGGCGTGCAGGCATTGTTCCAACAGGTGCACACATTTTAACAGGGACGGGTCGGAAATGAAAAATTCAACCGCATCATTGGGGGTCAGCACGCACGCCGCCAACTGGCCGTCTTTGGAATATGTCAGCAGCCGCTGCGAATTATCAGACCGGAAAGTGCTGAAATTAAAGCCGCGCAATTCAAATAAACCTTCCGCTACATAGGATCGATTCAAGATGACCCCGACATCATTTGTAATTGAGTTGGTCAGATAGTTTAATTTTTCTTCGGTTGTACCCTGGAGCTTCAGATACGAAAAATTGCCGCCTAGATCCTCGCAGATGCCGATGACATGAGAAATGCGCGCTTGTTCCAGCTGGGCCAGACGTCTGGAAAACGAATCATAGCCTTTGAGCTCATCGGTGATCATCTGCAGATGGGCCTGCAAGTCAGGATCTTTCATCTTCGGAATGCAGAGCTTGAAGCGCGATACGATTATATCTCCATCATTGGGGCCCTTTTTGCCGGCGACAACGTCGCCATTTTTGGGGCTCGGTCGAAAAGGCCCGATCAGTTTCTGCAGGCGGCTTTTGCGATAGTGAATTTCACCGCCCACCAGTCGCTTCTTTACTTCTATTGGATTGGGGTTCAATAGATATCGCCCCAATTCAGATATGCGATACTCTTTCGCCCGACCTTTATCGGCCGCCGGATCAAATGCGCTCAGCTCGATATCGATCAAGCGCCCGCCGGCGATAACCCAAATGGATTCATCGTCGGTGCGGTCCACAGTGGCATGAAAAATCGATCTCACCTATCCGGCTCCTTTTTGTGAATTAAAAAAACGCCTTCGAAATAGCGGTTGTCATAAAACTATTCCGTAGTCTGACAAACGCTCTAAATGGGTTACCATTTATATATCGGCCTTTCAGTTAAATGCTTGACCCCGGATTCGGATATACGCGAAATAGCACCCTGGTGCCCAACCAATCCGATCGATCCATCCCCTGTCCGGGGCAAATGAACACGGACTATGAAAAAACCGAGCCATATCCCCCAGGCCGGACACGCCTCAGGCGTATGGGCCACTCGGTCGATTATGTTTTTTATATTAATATTCAATATGTTATAGCTTTTCCTTGCGGCATGACATTTTGGCAAACAGTTTGCTTTAGTGAACCTACAAATCCAGTACTCTGATCATCCGAATTTCCGGATGGTGGCGTCGGTTACCGGGTTCAACGTGCCTTGGGCGGGTACAGAGCAATCGGCGCCACCTCCGGAAACACCATCTCTCTCCGGTCGAATCCATGTTTCGCACAGAATATAGCGGTTGCATAAATATGTTCCGTTTGCAGGACCCTTTGCTGGGTGTCGCGCTGGCGTAAGGTCATTTTGACATCATATGCCCAGGTGACAACCGCTGTAACATGATCAGGCAGTTTTCGGGAGGTCTTCTGATTTAGGTGCCTGATAGACGCTTGAATCCTCCAGGTGGATCTGCATTTTAGCGATATCCACATCGGACAACCGCAAGGCAGCGGCCTCATCAGTGGCCACCAGCACAAGCTCTGGATCAACCTTCAAACCAATCTCCATTTTGTTGCACGTTTTGTCGGCCAGGCGAACGATACAATCGAGATAGTTGTCCTGGTCAAATTCCCCGTTGTGGTGATCGCGGGCGACTGTTGAATATTTCTCGGGGATATTCCAGTGGGACATGAGGGTATAACCGTGTCCGGTGTGCAGGGTGTCCATCGCTTCCATCATCAGGGCCGGGGAAGGATCGACAGTGAGTTTGCCGCTATGAACCAGATCATCGATGACGGTCAGGATAAAGAGTTTACCGACATCGTGCAGCAGGCCGGCAAAAAAAGTCTCATGGGCAATACCGGTCAAACCGCAGTGTTTGGCGAGCCAGTGGGAGGCCAACGCGCAACCGAGCGAATGCCGCCAGAGTTGGCGCATAATATCATTAACAAACGGATTTTTTGACTGAAAATTGTTTTCATGGGTAACCATGACCACAATATTGGAAACTTCATTGATGCCCAACCGTACAATCGCATTGCGGACTGTGGAAACCTGAGTCAGACCCTTATAAAAAGACGAATTCGAAACGCTCAAAACCTGAGCGGTCAGCGCCTGGTCGCTGGTTATCAGCTTTTCGATCAGATTCACATTCGGTTCTTCTTTGCCGGTTTCCTGCTGGATGCGGGCGGCAGTGGTATCGAAGACCGGCAGGCGTACTTTACTTGTGGCGATTAAGTTGTCGATGATGTCGATAAAAGATTCGGTCGGCTTCATAAAGTTCCCTCCAGCAAGCGCCGCACCTCCGGCAACGGTCTGGGTTTCTGTACCCGTGGCAGGCAGCGCATCAGTTCGTCTATAGTCGTGATTCCGGATGCAGCCTTCATTATTCCATCTTCCATCAGTGTAACCAGACCTGAGGTTTCGATACTAAGCTTGCGAATTTCCTGGCTGGTCCTGTGAACAATATGACACCGCTGGGCAAATAGAGGGCATCCCAGAATTTGAGAGCCCGGCATTAGAATCCGCCTGGCAACCGGTTATGCCGGGTAATGGTGATATCGACCGTCGCTGGAAAAACTTTAGGGTGGGAATAACAGGAATTAGATAGGCGCTTTATTTGCGGCGCATCCGAAACAAACCCACAGTGTGGGTCTCGTCAGCGGATTTAAGTTGTTTGCGTTGAGCGCTGATATCGTAGGTTTTCGACATCCGTCCGAAAAATAAATCGGTGGTGCGTCTAATCTCGCCGGCCAGCACGACCTGACCAGCGGGTGCCAGACAGCCGTCGATAACTTTGGCCAAAAGCGGGATATCGGCCTCACGATAGACGACTTCAGAACCCAGCAACATATCGAAGCGCCCGATGGCGGCGGGATGGTTCCAGTCATGAGCCACCACTGGAAAATGGCCGCCTGGATTCAATCCGGCGCTGGCTTGAGCGAAGCGAAGTGCATCGGCATTGCCCTCCGAGAAGGTAATCCGATGACCGTAGCTGGCGGCGACAATACTCGTCAGGCCAAGACCGCCGCCGATTTCCAGCAAGGTTCTTTGGGGATCGGGTTTAAGCCGCGCCACCCACTCGGATAGAATAATGGAGGCCGGCCAGACTTTGGCCCACAGCGGGAACTGTGCCATCGGATCCAGCGGATTGACAAACGGATCCAGCCGGCTGGGAATCAGCACCGAGTATCGCCGGGAATTGATGACCACCCGGGTCACTTCGGTTTCGTAATCGTCTTTAAAAGTATCGTCCTGGGGCATATCAGATCTCCGGCTACATGCGATGCATGTACCGCTCCACACTGATACGTCAAAAAAGACAATAATACAAGCCAACCGCAGGTAAGATCTCCCTTGCCACTTAATTGGCCAATCGGTATAATGCCTTGAAACGGGCACACCACCGGAAAAGAATATCAAAAAACGGAAAGCCATTAAATGACCGACACTTACTACATCGATGGCGAATTCATCGCCGCCGATCAGGCAAAAATACCAGTGGATGACTTGGCGATTCTGCGCGGCTATGGCGTATTTGATTTTCTGCGGACCTATGGCGGCAAGCCGGTTTTTCTCGCTGACCACGTCGCCCGCCTGCAGCACTCTGCGTCGCAGATAGGGTTGGTGCTGCCCTGGACACAGGATGAGATCATCGCACTGGTCGTAAAAACTCTCGCTCGCAACTCGCACTCGGAAGCCAATATTCGAATCGTCGCCACCGGCGGGTCCAGCCCCGATTTCATAACCCCTTCGGGCAAACCCCGCTTGCTGATACTGGTTACCGCTTTGATGCAGACACCTGAGCACTGGTACACCCACGGTGTAAAGATTATTACACTCTACGCCTTGCGCAGTTTTCCCGGCGCCAAGAGCATCGATTATATACCGGCAACAGTTGCCCTCAGGGCCGCACGCCAAAAAAAAGCGGTTGAAGCGGTTTATCTGGATGAATCCGACCAAGTACTGGAAGGTACAACCAGCAACATTTTTGCGTTTTACGACGATCAGCTGACAACACCCGACAAGGGCATTCTCAGCGGCGTCACCCGGAAAAACATAATGGCCCTGGCAAGCGAGCTCTACGACCTGCAAGTATGTCAAATCCACCGGAGCGAGCTACTGTCGGCCTCTGAAGCATTTATCACATCAACCAATAAAGGGGTCGTACCGGTTGTCAAAGTCGACGATACGGTTATCGGCAACGGCCAGCCCGGCGAACGCACCCGTAAAATGATGTCGGTATTCAAAGCGCACACGAAGCGGCTGGCAGCAAGATATGACCAGATACACCCGCAAAATTAAAACACGACTATGAGGAGACGGTAATGGCCGAAAGTGAATTTTACGATCTAATCATCATCGGCGGGGGGCCGGGAGGCTTGACCGCTGCAATCTATGGAATGCGGGCGGCTCTGAAAACGGTCATTTTCGAGATGGCGGCGCCCGGCGGCCAGGTCAATAATTCAGACTCGGTTGAAAACTGGCCGGGAGATGTGCACGTGGGCGGCGCCGAACTGGGCATGCGATTTGCCCAGCACGCCCAGTCATACGGATTGGAAATCCGACAGGAAGAAATCGTGGCGTTGGAGCCCGGGTTGGAACATCACACCGTCCGGCTGGCCGATGGGAACAGCGTCAGCGGCCATTCGGTAATCCTGGCTACCGGCGGCAGCCCCCGGAAACTAGGCATACCCGGTGAAGGGGAATATTACGGCCAGGGCGTGTCCTATTGCGCTGTCTGTGACGGCTTCTTTTTTCGGGATAAGACCGTTGTGGTGATCGGCGGCGGCGACACGGCCGCCGAGGAATCGCTCTACCTGGCAAAATTGGCCAAACAAGTATACATAGTCCACCGGCGGGACGAGCTGCGCGCCGGCGCTCTTTTGCAGCAACGCGTCAAAGCTGAGTGCAAAATCGAAATCCTCTGGAACAGCATTGTTTCCGAAATCGAAGCGGGAACGGACGGTGTCCAGGCGGTGAGCTTGCGCGATACCCAGAACGGCGCCGAAAGCAAACTGGCGGCTGACGGCGTTTTTATTTTCATCGGATTCGACCCCAACAATAAATTGGTGCCGGCTGGCGCGCGTATGAACGCCGACGGCTATGTAGTGACCGATCACACCTGCCAGATCAACATACCCGGCATCTATGTAATCGGAGACCTTCGGGAGAAATACGCCCGCCAGATCGTGCTGTCGGCCGCTGATGGTTGTACTGCAGCGCTGGCGGCAGCCCATTACGTGGAAACCCGAAAAGCTGCAGAAGCTTGTGAACTGCCTGAGGATCTGAAATCTTAATAATCACGCTCTGAAACCGTCTCAATTTTGAACGTCATGGGCGAAAAGCGCCTCCGACTTTTGGGTAAGCTGGCCTTTGCAGCGACCGTGATGGTCGGGCTTCCGCTGCTGGGGGTCTATTTTTCCGGAAAAGAGTTGGGTCCCTACCTGGAATTTCCGCCGGCTACCCGCTATGTCAAACACGCCCCATTCTCGGGTTGGGCGTTTTTCGGCCTGACGGCAATAATCATAGCGACCATCGGCCCGCTTGCCATGAGGGCCTGGCAATGCCGACCCAGCATACGGAGGTTAAGTGCCGTCCGGGCACAAAGTCCCATGTCCTGGTGGGGATGGTTGGCTCTGGTCGTGCTGCTGGTCGCCTGGATGTTGGCCTGGAGCCGGTTTAACTGGCTGCAATCGCTGCAGGCGCACACGTTCACACCACTGTGGGTCGCCTACATTGTGGTGATTAATGCCTTTTGCCAGAAGCACACCGGGAGTTGCCTGATGCTGGCAAAGCCGTTAAATTTTGTTCTCTTGTTTCCGATCAGCGCAATTTTCTGGTGGTTCTTTGAATACTTGAACCGCTTCGTTCAAAATTGGTACTACACCGGCCCCGACTTCAGCCCTTGGTCTTATTTTTGGTTTGCGACCTTGCCATTCTCGACTGTCCTGCCGGCAGTTTTAAGCACCAGCTATTGGCTCGAACGCTCGATTTGGATCCAAAAAGCGTTTACCGGCCTGCCATCGGTATCGCTTGGGGCCCACAAAGCTTTTGCCACCATTGCGCTAATCGTTGCCGGAGCCGGTTTAGCTTTCATCGGGGTGTGGCCCAATTTCCTTTATCCGCTGCTCTGGCTGTCGCCGCTGATGATCATCGCGTCCCTGCAGACATTCGCCCGACAGTCCAATATTTTCACGGAAATAGCGGCCGGCGACTGGCAACGTGCAATAGCGGGGGCCGCCGCGGCATTGATCTGCGGATTTTTCTGGGAGATGTGGAATCTACACAGCCTGGCAAAATGGAAATACAGCATCCCACTGGTCCAACACTATCAGATATTTGAGATGCCCATCCTCGGATTCGCAGGCTACCTGCCATTTGGTCTCGAGTGTATCGTTATCGGAGACCTCTTAAAGGAAGCCATCCAGAGGTTCAAATCCGAGTCCCCCTGATCGACATCGGTTGCGAGGGCACATATCGGCATTATCATAAGTGCATAGCGCAAAGAGCGGTGCGCATGGCGTTATACCGCTTATCATAATACTATTTTGAAAAAAAGGATGGCGGCACAAGTGTTGTCGCAAAAAACGCACCACCATCGGAACGTTTTTTTGACAACCACGATAAAACCAAACGACATGGCATTCGAATCGGTTCCCGGCCTGCCAGGTAAGGTGTATACCCCTGAACCAACCGGGAGCAAAACCAAAAAATATCACTGCACCGACTGCTTTTGTTGCCAGCAATGCGGCGAAGACCGGTGCGCTTTGTGCCGCAACCACAATTGCAGGCTTGAGCCTGACACCGGCATAAAGAGGGAAAAAACTGCCTGAATGGAAACCAAAACAAAACTGACGGCATCCTGTTGTGAACAGACAACACCCAACGGACCGAACGCGCCCCTGACGCCCGGCTTCCCGATGCAGGCGGACCCGCAAAACGTTGAAGTCTGCTGCGGTAAACCGCCGGCGCCCCCAAGCAGCCTCATGGAAAAACCGGGATACCAGCTGCAGAAATACGTGACCGGATTCATGGACACCACGGCTGGTCCGGTACCCCAGGTGAAAACCGGTTTGGACAGCACCGACCGCATGGGTTCGTTGATGGTTCGCCTCGGCATCCGGCGCGACGAATACAAGATCGCGCCGGGAATTTACGCCGTCGGCCGGCCGGATGCAGCCGCACCGGTATTGGTGTCTTCCAATTACAAGCTGTCTTTTGACATACTTAGAAAATCACTCGCAAGGCAGGACATCTGGATTCTGGTCCTCGACACGCGCGGAATCAATGTGTGGTGCGCTGCCGGGAAACAGTTATTTTCAACCGACGAGTTGATGCACCGGGTACGCGCCACCCGGTTGGAAAAAATAGTCTCCCATCGGCGGCTGATCCTTCCGCAGCTGTCAGCCACCGGAGTATCCGCTCAAAAAGTAAAAAAAGGCGTCGGTTTTGAAGTTATCTGGGGACCTGTCCGCGCAGAGGATATTGGCGACTTTCTGATTCAAGACAATCAGGCCACCACCAAGATGCGGCGGGTCACCTTTTCAATATTGGAGCGCGTCGTACTGATTCCGGTGGAGATTTCGCAAGCGATTAAACCGACCCTCGGATTTTTGATTGCGATTTTACTGCTTTCGGGAGTCGGCACTGATATTTTTTCATTGCAGGCCGGCTGGCAACGCGGCACCATCGCATTTACCGCCTATTTAGGCGGGCTTGTGTCCGGTGCTGTAGTCACTCCACTGCTTTTGCCATGGATACCCGCTCGCCCGTTCGCGATAAAGGGCGCGATGGCAGGATTATTGATCGGCGCGGCGGTCATGGCCCTGCATTGGAATGATTCGCACATTGTAGGCCTGACGGCGATGCTGTTATTGTCAATGAGCGTGAGTTCGTATGTGGCAATGAATTTTACCGGCGCCACACCGTATACATCACCATCAGGGGTGGAAAAAGAAATGCGCAAAGCTATCCCGCTGCAGGTGGCCGCGGCGATTATCACAATCGTATTGTGGACAACCGCCGGCTTTTTGGGCTGATCGGGAGGGAAACCATGAAGCAATTAAGGTACATTTCCTCAGTGACCAGTTTGAGACTGGATGAGGAGGCCTGCGTGGGTTGCGGACTTTGCGAAACAGTCTGCCCCCACGGTGTTGTGCAACTCAATCAGCGCAAAGCCCATATCGTGGATTTGAACGGATGCATGGAATGCGGCGCCTGTGCCCTCAATTGTCCCACCCAGGCAATCCGGGTACAACCCGGTGTGGGATGTGCCAGTTATATTATCAAAGACTGGCTGAAGGATTCACGGCTGTCGAAATATATCAGCAGCGACTGCTGCTGAAAAGCGGCGTTTAGGGGTTGACTGGGGTTCGATGGCAAGGCATTTTGCGAATTGGAAGCGGAGCGTACTTTATGGTACGTGAGCATTTCAATTCGCAAAATAACGCCGGCATCGGGCTTCAGACGGCCCCTAAACGCCGCTTTTGCATTTTCCTATTCGGTTTTAATCACACGCCACATGCTACTTGCAAAATGCCATAAGCGCAATGCCCAGCAGACACTAAGCCGGTGCCTGAAAGCCGCGCAGACGGGCGATGCGCTCTTCCAGCGGAGGATGGGTGGAGAAAAGATGCATCAGGCTGCGACCGGACAGCGGGTTAACGATAAACATGTGGGCCGTCGATGGGTTGGCATCCATCGGCAGCCGGCCCGAATATGCCCCCAGTTTTTCCAACGCACGAGCCAGCCCTTCAGGCGTTCCGGCAAACTGGGCACCGGTGGCGTCAGCCAGATATTCACGCGAACGGGAAATGGCCATCTGAATCACCATGGCGGCAAACGGGGCCAGTATGCTCATCGCCAGCAAGCCGATAATACCTCCTCCGCCTTCATCGTCACGGTGGCTGCCGCCGCCGAAAAAGGCTGTGTAACGCGCCATGGTCGCCAGCATCATAATTGCCCCGCCCAAAGTGGCTGCGATACTGCCGATTAGGATATCGCGATTTTTCACATGGGCCATTTCATGCGCCAGCACGCCCATAACCTCGTCGCGGTCCATCAGCTGCAACAAACCCTGTGTAACCGCAACAACGGCATGCTCGGGGTTGCGGCCGGTGGCGAAGGCATTGGGGGCCTCCTTGGGTATCAAGCAGACTTTTGGCATCGGCAGACCGGATCGCTGGCTCAGGGTCTGAACCATACCATAAAGGTCAGGCGCCTGCTCGGGAGTCACTTCCTGAGCGCGATACATGCGCAATACAATTTTATCCGAAAACCAATAACTGAAAAAATTCATCCCGGCGGCCAGGATGAGTGCGATCACCATTCCCTGGCGACCGCCAAAAAAATTCCCGATCATGATAATCAGAGCTGTCATCGCTGCCAGCAACAGCGTCGTCCTGATCCTGTTTCCCATTCAATTTCCTCCTTCCAAATACTTCCCCTTTTATTTACCGATCCAAGTACTTTGGGATCGCGACTTCACAACAAATTAATTTTTTCCTACAATAACCACCCGAAGACTCGCACGCAATGTGTAAACTTGTCTTGGAGCGGAGGCCCCAAATCGGGCCCAGAGTAAAAAAGAGTAAAAAATTGAAAATATTTAACCGTTTCGGTTGTTTCCACACTTTTTCTATGCTACAGATATTTCTATTATATTTCGCGGGAGGCTCCTGCCGCTTGGCCACCATTCGAATTTTTCCTCATCATAAATACGGCTGCTTATAGAAGCGACTATTCGGGCAAGTTTTCGTATCGTGATGGTAATTTCCGAGAATCCTCCGACGCCGGCCGCTGCGATGGAACAGCTGAAAAAGAATCTTAGAGTCATAAGGCCCAAAAAATCTTCTCGCCCTGACGAGACAGATTCGAAGAAAGCCGCATCCGGTTCTATCGCGGGTGTAGGCCCTGAAGAAAAGCAACTGCTGGTCAAGGAATCGCCCGCCCCGCCGCCACTTAAAAAGAACATTCCTCAGATTAAGCTTATCAACAAGCTCAATTACCTCAACTTCATCAATGGCAGCCTCCAAGTCAATTTCAAGCACCCGGTTTATGGCGAAACCAGCAGCCTTGAGGCCTACCCCTTGCCTTGTCTGGGAAGTCGCCTCGAATGTCGCTGGGCAGAGGGGGTCAATTCTAAAATCTTTGAGACGCACATATTCGAGAGTTTGCTGTTAACCAAAAGCCAGCAGATGATCAAAATCGTACCGGAGGTTTTGCAGATTGGCCCGGAAGGGCTTTGCGTCAATTTGCCAGAATCCGCTGAGGAGGTCAGCGACCGGAGTGTCCGGCGGCATCACTGTGAAGATATCACCGCGCAGCTGATTCAAAACCGCTTTGTGTTTTCAGGAAAACTGCTGGACTTCAATGCGCGCTCTTTTAAAATCAGTCTGACGATTGCGCCGCCGCAGTCCTTTGAATGGATCGACCGTCATAAGCCGGCAACGATTATTTTCACATCCCATCAGCGGACTTTGTATTCAGGCGAGTGCCGCGTTGTCAGATCAACTAGGGGGCTCCAACAGCGGCATTACATTATGGCGCCTCTACGGGAAGAAATACAGCGATACCGTAAAACCGAGTACCGCAGTCCGCGGCATCACCTGACGCCTTCGCCCAACCTGATCTTTCTTCATCCGTTAACCGGCAGCCGCGTAAATCTGAAAATCAGCGACCTGTCCGGCTCCGGCTTCTCGGTTGAAGAAGATCAAGCCTGTGCTTTGCTGCTGCCGGGGCTGATTTTGCCCAAGGTTGAGCTGAGTTTCGCCAACAGCCTGCGGATCAATTGCAGCGCCCAGGTGGTTTTCCGGCGAGTGCTGGAGGGCAGCGGCAGCCAGGCTCAGAGCGTCCGTTGTGGCCTGACCTTACTGGACATCGCCCCTGCGGACCATGTAAACCTGATCGGACTTCTGCACCAGGTCAGAGACGAAAATGCCTATATCTGCAACACCGTGGACCTGAACGCGCTGTGGGATTTTTTCTTTGAAACCGGTTTCATTTACCCCAGCAAGTACACCTTCATCGAGCAGAACAAGCACCAGATAAAAGATACCTATCATCGCCTGTACAGTCAGAGCCCGAACATCGCGCGACATTTCATCTACCAGGACAAAGGAGTTATCCTGGGGCACATGGCCATGGTCCGGTTTTATGAAGATGCCTGGCTGATTCACCACCATGCCGCCCGACGTCATGCTCTGAACAAGGCCGGCCTGGTTGTGCTGGATCAAATCGGACGATTTTCCTACGATGCCTACCGGCTGAATTCGATGCACATGAATTACCTGATCTGCTACTACCGGCCGGACAATAAGTTTCCAAGCCGCGTTTTCGGCGGCCTATCAGCGCATATCAATAATCCGCGCGGGTGCTCATTGGACCCCTTTGCCTTTTTGCAGGTTGACCGGCCCAAGGGACCGTTGCGGCCGCTGCCTCCCGCCTGGAGCTTGTCGCCAAGCAATCTGGATGATCTCGAGGAAATAACCGATTTCTACGACCAGGCATCCGGCGGGCTGGCATTGCGTGCATTGGATCTAGAGGTGGGCACCTGGAATTCGGCAGCGCTTACGGATGAATACAGCAGTCATGGCTTCACACGCAAAAAGCATCATTTCAGCCTGCATCACAACGGCATCCTGAGGGCATTTTTCATGGTGACTGTCTCTGATATCGGGCTGAACCTTTCCGACCTGACCAATTGCATCAAAGTGTTCATCCTGGATCAGGCATCCGTCTCACCGGAGCGAATATACGAAGTTTTGTCCGCTTTGAGAGCCCGATTCCACCAGCCGGCAATGCCCGTGCTTTTGTATCCGGTCGGTTATGCCGATACCTATTCAATGCCTTACAGTAAACAGTATGTCCTCTGGACCCTTCGAACTCACGGCCAGTCCGACAAATACTTCCAGTATCTGAACCGCCTCCTTAGATTATCTTAAAAACGTTGCTGAGGGGCCGTGTGAGGCCCGGGGGCGGCGTTGTTTTCTCGATTGAAATGCTCACGTACAATAAGTACGCTGCGCTTCCAATCTCTAAAACGCCTGGCCCGCGTACCTCACACGACCCCTCAGCAACGTTTTTTCCCGAAACTGCTTTCATGCCGCCGGGTCAGGCCCGGGGGCGGCGAAGGTTTTCTCGATTGAAATGCTCACGTACAATAAGTACGCTGCGCTTCCAATCTCTAAAACGCCTGGCCCGCGTACCTCACACGACCCGCATTATATTCTTGTAAAATTGCCCCCCGCTTGTTAATTTTTAAATAAGGATTGAAAGGGTCAGGGTTATATAGCGGTTGTCATCAATATATTCCGTTTGCAGGAGCCTTTGTCTGGTGTCGCGCTGGCGTGATGCCATTTGACATCATATGTATTGGGTGACAACCGCTATAACCGAAAACATTAAACGGCATGACACCCGCTTTTGAAGCGTTAGAGAGGTCAAGAAAATGAGTGATTCGTCAGATACACCCACCGGGGCTGAAAACGGTGAGGAGAGCTTTGCAGCACTGCTAGATCAATACAGCCCGGAGACCGGCGCCGAGCTAAGGGTCGGTGACAAAATAGAAGGAGAAATCATATCCATCAGCGGCGACACCGTGTTTGTCGATACGAACACCAAGATCGATGCCAGCGTCGAGAAGGTGGACCTGCTCGATGAAAACGGAGAGCTGCCTTATTCCGTCGGCGATACAGTGACCCTTTATGTGGTCGCCGCTACTGAAAGTGAAGTCCGCTTGTCAAAGGCAATTACCGGTGTCGGTGGCCTTGAACTTCTGCAGGAAGCGCAGGCCCAGGACATCCCCGTGGAAGGCCGAGTGCAGGCCACCTGCAAAGGCGGCTTCCATATCGAACTGATGCAGCGGAGGGCATTTTGCCCTATCAGCCAGATTGATCGGATTTACGTCGAAGATCCCGAACCCTATGTCGGGGAAAAGTTTGAATTTTTGATCTCCCGCATTGAGGCCGGCGGCCGCAATATCGTGGTGTCGCGACGACAGCTGCTGGAACGCGAGCTGGCCGTAACCCGCAAGGCATTTTTGGAAACCCTGGCCGTAGATCAGGTGTTGGAGGGGCGGGTCACCCGCATCCAGCCTTTTGGCGCATTTGTGGAGCTGGTGCCCGGCGTCGAGGGTCTGGTCCACATATCGGAATTGGGCTGGTCACGCAGCGCCGGCGTCGAGGATACGGTCCGCGCCGGGGACCGGATAACGGTAAAAGTGCTCGGAATCGAGCAAAACGAAGACTCCCGTAAGCTAAAGATTTCCTTATCGGTCAAACAGATCAGCGCAGACCCCTGGCTGGACGTCAGCAGACTTTTTCAAGTCGGTCAAAAAGTGATCGGAACCGTCACCCGTTGTGCCAAATTCGGTGCATTTGTCGAACTCGCCCCCGGCATCGAGGGGTTAGCCCACATCAGCGAGTTGAGCTATACCCGGCGGGTCAACGACCCGGCTGATATCGTCACTGTCGGCGAAAAGGTATCTGTGGTCGTCAAGGAAATCGATCCGGAAAAACGACGACTGTCATTGAGCGTCCGCGACGCTGAGGGTGATCCGTGGATCAATGTCAACGACCAGTTCACCATCGGCCAGGCGGTTCAAGGACGCCTTGAGAAAAAAGAAGCCTTCGGCTATTTCGTCAATTTGGCTCCGGGAATCACCGGGCTGCTGCCCAAGTCCCTGATCTCAAGAAGCCCTGAAGCAAATCGCATCGAGAAAACCCGCGAAGGCGATACCATCACCGTTGTCATTGAAGCGATTAATCCCACGGAGCATAAAATGACGCTGATGCCCGGCGACGCCGACAATGAGCAAAACTGGCAGCAGTTTTCAAAACCCTCACCATCTGCTATGGGCGCCCTGGGAGAAAAGCTGCAGCAGGCACTGTCTAAAGGCAAAGAATAAAACCAAAAAAGAACACCCCCCGCGCTGATTGGGAATTGCTTGACATCCACAGGTCAGGTGTCTAGTTTATGCCCGTTGTCATAAATTGATTTAACTGTCTGTGAAGGAGAGCATCATGAAACGGGTACTTAAATGGGTCGGCATCTTCTTTGGTGTCTTCGTGCTTGTTATAATCGCGGCGATTCTTATTTTGCCCCGGGTGGTTGATGTACAGAAGTACAAGCCATGGCTGGAAAGTAAAGTCTCAGAAGCAACCGGCCGTCCCATGTCAGTGGCAGGGGATGTCAAGCTTTCGGTATTTCCCTGGTTGGGCGTCTCTTTTTCCGACCTGACGCTCGGCAACACCAAAGGCTTCGAAGAAAAAGAATTCGTATCCATCAGCGCCTTCGACGCCAGGGTCAAACTGATACCGCTGCTGTCCCGCAAAATTCAGCTGAAACGATTTGTCATCCATGAACCCAAAATCACGATGATTAAGAATAAGGACGGTCGGGTTAACTGGGTTCAACCCAAAAGCGCCGAGACCGAAAAGAAGGATAAAAAGGGGCCGGCGGGAGATCTGGCCCTTCCGATCAAGGCGCTCTATGTCGGCGAGTTTGCCATTGATAACGGCTCGCTTGTGATGATCGATCATGCCAGTGGCGCCCGTCATGAAGTGACCGATATCAACGCTGCATTGACCGATGTTTCGCTGGAAAATCCGATAAAATTGGCCTTGAGCGCGCTGTACGACAACAAATCGCTTAAGGTGACGGGAACTGCCGGACCGGTCGGTAAAGTCATCGGGCAGCAACCCATTGCTCTCGATTTGACCATCGATGCGCTCAAAGAGCTCAAAATGACCCTAAAGGGCGTGCTGGAAAATCCTCTGGCCAATCCCACTGTCAAACTGGCTGTGGTCATGAACGAATTTTCTCCCCGCCGGCTGATGGAAGCGCTCGGTATGGCCCTGCCGGTGCAGACCGCCGACTCGAATGCACTCAACCGGGTGGCGTTGACAGCCGATGTCAACGCCAGCGCCAAAGCGGCGGCGATATCCAATGCCAATCTCGATCTGGACGACTCCAAACTGGCCTTCAGCCTGAAAGCATCCGATTTCAGTCGACCCAATCTGACTTTCGATATGAATTTAGACCAGATCGATCTGGACCGCTACCTGCCGCCTAAAAGCGAGAAGGCCGCCGCCGAAAAAGGCGGCGCTGCAGCCAAACCGGCTTCTAAACCCAATTTCAAACCCCTGCGAAAAATGATCGTCGACGGCACGGTAAAAATCGGTAAACTCACCGTCAGCAAAGCCAAACTCAATTCGGTCCTGCTCAAAGTCAAAGCAAAAGACGGTATCATCAATCTGGATCCGATCAAAATGGCCTTGTACGATGGCAATTTCGCCGGCAAAACCGTCGTTGATGTCCGCACCGATACGCCGGCAACCAATGTTTCGGCAACGGTGAATGGGGTGCAGGTCAACCCGCTGATGCAGGATGTCATGGCCAAAGACATTCTTGAAGGGACCACTACGGCCCAGATCGACCTCAGCATGGCCGGCGCCGATGCCGCCGCCATCAAGCGCACCCTCACCGGCAAAGGGCAACTGACCTTTAACGACGGCGCCATAAAAGGGTTTGACCTGGCTGCCATGGCGCGCAATACTAAGGCCGCCTTTGGTCTGGAACAGAAACCCGCCCAAAGACCGAAAACCGATTTTGCCGAACTCAGCATGCCCTTCACGCTCGAAAACGGCCTGTTCAACACACCCATGACGGCGCTTAAGTCACCACTGATCCGCCTGGAAGCCAAGGGTGATGCCCACCTGGTTCAGGAATCACTGGATTTTCGAGTGGATCCCAAAGTGGTCGCCTCCTTAAAGGGTCAGGGCGATGAGCAGCAGCGCACCGGGTTGTTGGTGCCGGTCATTATCACGGGCACTTTCAGTGCACCCAAGTTTCGACCTGATCTGGAAGCTCTGGCGAAGGCTAACTTGAACATTGACAAGAAGGAGCTGGAAGCCAAAGCCAGAGAAACGCTGGATAAGAAAGCAGATGACGTGCTCGGCGACAAAGCTGAAGCCGTAAAAGGCCTGCTGGGACAGGGCAAAAAAACCGATCAAAAAAGCGCTGAAGAAACCAAGACCGAGGGCGGTGAAAAGGCCAAAAGTGAGAGCAGCGAAGACAAGGCCAAGGGCCTGGTCAAGGGACTATTCAAAAGCGATTAAGGCGAGGCTTGAGGAGAATTTGAGATGAATGAGGGGACGCTCAGCCGGTGGACAGCCAGTGCGGCGGCTTTTTTGTTAGCACTGATGATGCTAGCCGGATGTGCCGGTATCGGTAAGACCCTTGAACCGCCGCGCATCAATCTGGCCAATATCCGGGTCGAGGAGATGACCGGTCTCGAAACCGCGTTCCTGGTTCAGCTGCGGGTTTTCAATACCAATGAAAAAGACCTGCAGGTCACCGGAATCGAATGCGACCTGGATTTAAACGATTCGCGCTTTGCCACCGGTGTGTCCAAAACGGCCGTTACCATCCCATCCTACGGCTCCGAACTGGTTTCCGTCACAGTCTACTCCACAGTCCTGAGCATGGTCCGCAGCATGATGAGCCTGCAGCAACATCAACAATTGTCCTACCGCCTGAAAGGGAAACTGCGGCTCAACGATGAGTCCATGCTGGTGCCGATGCTGCCATTCAAATCCGAAGGCAAGATGACGCTGGAGGATATAACCCCTCGCAAGAGTTCATAGCCGTATGCGATTCGGGATCATCGGCCTGCCCGGCGCCGGCCGCAAAACCATATTCGAAGCGCTGACCCAAACCGCACTGGAAACCGGTCGCCGCGATGAAGATCGCATCGCCACCATCGGTGTACCCGATGAAAGGGTCGCTGCGCTCAGAGAAAGGTACGCACCCCAGAAAACTATCTATGCCCAGGTTGAATACATTCTTCCGGCCGAGACCGGCGCAAAGATGGAGGGCAGCGATCAGCCACTGGTCCGGCCGGCGCTCAGGGATTGCGACGCGTTGCTGCATGTGGTCGGCAACCACAGCGGACTGGGGGCCGACCGCAAAACACCGCAGGCCGATTTCACCAAACTCGACCAGGAGCTGATGATATCGGATTTGATGGTGGTGGAAAAACGGATCGAGCGCATCGCAATCGACCACCGCCGCGGGAAAAAAATGGATCCGCAAGAGCAGGCCCTGCTGGAACAATGCCGCCAGATGCTCGACAGTGAGACGCCGATACGTGACAATCCCGAGCTGGCATCGGCCAAAACGTTGCGAGGGTTTGCCCTGCTTACGGCAAAACCGATGCTGGTCCTCTTTAACAACGATGACGATGATGAAGACATCCCCGCGCTTGAAGGGGCCGACGCCGCGGAAAACTGCATGTGCATTCGGGGGAAACTCGAGCAGGAACTGGCTCAGATGACCACTGATGAGGCCGCCGAATTTTTGCAGGAATTCCATATCGAAAAAACCGCCCGCCAGCGAATTATCCGGCGCTCTTACCAACTGCTGGGGCTGATCTCCTTTTTTACCGTCGGCAAGGACGAGGTCAGGGCCTGGACAATCCCGCAAGATACAGCAGCCGCAGAGGCGGCCGGCTCGATTCATTCGGACATGCAAAAGGGCTTTATTCGGGCGGAAGTGCTGGCCTATGACGACCTTGAGAGCACCGGCTCCTACCCAGAGGCCCGCAAAAAGGGGTTAGTGCGCCTGGAGGGCAAGACCTACACCGTGGCCGACGGCGACATCATGGAAATCCGATTCAATGTATGACGCCCCCGACGGGGCAATGACAAAAGCCTAATATCCAATTCCTGATGACTGGGTAAAAAATTATGGCCGCTGATTGTATCCTCGATATTGTGGCTCAAGGCGCCTGGAGTGGAGGGGTCCCGGTTGACAACTCCGCCTACGAAAACAAGGGCATGCAATTCAAAGGCGGAATCCCGGTAACGCCCGAGACCATCGAGGCTCGAGTCGGCGTGCGGACGCGTATTTCGGCCCCGGCCGATGAGCGCATTGGCGTAATAGCATTTCAAGATTTGCTGGCGCGCTCAGATATCGATCCGGCCCGGATCAAGCTGATTATCAGCGCCACAAACATCGGCGAGGACAAGGTTGACCCCGGGCCCTTCGTCCGATTTCCATTCAAAGAAATCCGAAACGTTGCCCCCCACGCTTTTGCCTTCGACTTGTATGCCGGATGCCCCGGATTCAATGCCGCGGTGGAGAGCATCTTTATGCTGTCGCTGTCAGGCCATTTATCCCCCGGCGACCTGTCGATTATCGTTGGCGCTGAGAACATCCATCGTGCCGAAGCATTCAAACCCCTGGATACCGCCAATATCATCTTCGGTGACGATGCAATGGCGACGGCTCTTGAAACACTCGGCAACGCTGACCATCCGGTGCCCGTTGATGACGGCGAACAAATCAGTTTCTCAGCAGAGACTGACATCATAGCCGAAATCGCCGATCTTCTGGCCGCCCAGGGTCTGCAGGAACCCTTGGATGCCATCATCCTCGACAACCAGCTGGGCCTGCTCGAATACCGGGTGCCCGCAAGTGCTGCACGTATTCAGCATGCGCTGGTCGAACGCATGCATCCCCGGGAGGCCGCCAAGGGCACTTTCCGCAATTTCCGAAATGCGCTTGAATTCTACGACCGCCGGGTCAAGGGGTTTGCTTTTGACGTCATGACCCTGGACAACAACCCCAAGCAGGTACAACAGCTGGCGGCTGCCTATGCGGCTTCCGGTAAATACCGGCGGGTTGCTGCGATCTACCTGGGGCCGGACCGCACCGGCGTGTTGTCGATCAAAAGCGGCACCGGGAAACCTCTGGCAAGGCCCCGCCGCGGCATCATCGACACATTGACTCGGACCCACGGCTGTTTTGCCTCGTTTATCGAAGCCATCCGCGAAGAAGACGAACTGTATGGTCTCATCGACGGGAAAGGTGTTTTTTTGCACGCCACCCGAGGTGCTCGATACCATACCGAAACCCTGCTGGATCGCAACGATCTGACGCTCGACGATATTGAACTGATGATTGAGCACCAGGCCAATTTCGCTATGATTCCCCTGACCCTCGAGCAGATGATTCGGCCCCGACAAACCGGATGTCAAGCAGCAAGCGGCTGATTTTCTAGCCAACAAAATGGTCACCAACGTCCATTTGCGCGGCAACTGCTCGGTGGTCTGTATGCAACGCCTGCCCTATGATCTGGCGCGGGACGCCCTCGAGCCGGACACTATCCAGGGACTGGCCGTCAATCGCAACGTCCATCGTCTTAAAGACAGCCGCCTGATCCTCTACGATTCTGTCGGCGCCGGAATGACCCGCAGTTCCTTTTTGCGCAGACGGTAGGGTACGCCGATCTCTCGTTTTGAACCTTATCCATCTTGGAAAAAAATACCTAAGTAGACAACGTTTATTAACTGCAAGCATTGTCGGTTAAATTTCGGATTTAAATTATGGGTGTCGACTAAAAATTCGATATGATCGTCTTATATGTGTCACTGAAAAGTGGCCCTAAGCACTATCTATATCCTGAATTTATTATGAAAATTTGTGAAAATCAGTATTATGAGTTAGTATCTGTAATAAAATTCGCATATGTCGACAGGTAGTGATCACTGACTATGGCCCGTTTTTTTAAACCATCATATATCGTCATCGCTCTGATGGCCTTACTGATTCTGATCGGTGTCGGCCTGGCGCTGGTGTATGCCAGTCTTCCGGCGTATCTCGAAAACCGGGTGATCCCAAAGCTGGCTGCCGATGCCGGTTTGACCGAATTTGACCTGCAGGTGCGGCGCGTGGGCCTGTTCGGCGCCGACCTGGCCCAGATCCGGATCGGAAAAGAGTCGGAAAGCGGCCTGATAATCGATAGTGTTCAAATAGACTATACGCCCGGCGATCTGATGAACAAAACCATCCGCGGGGTGGTTATCAGGGGCGTCGAGCTCAATTTAGAATATCACGACGGGCGTTTGAAAATAGACGAAGGCCTCAACACCGCCCTAAAATCAAAGCCGCTCGTTGCAGACTCAAAAGTTGAGTCGCCTGTGGTCCTGCCGTTCAAGCACCTGGCGCTTCGTCATGCCCGCCTGCGACTTAATGCCGGCGGGAAGGTCTTTACCATACCCTTCGAGCTCGATTTAGTGCCGGATGAGGGTTCCATCGATTCGATGACGGTTGAAACCGTCTTATGGCCGCGGGATCAGCGCATCGAGGTAATCATGAAAACCGATCTCGAATCAGGCAGCGCCCGCATTCAGATGCTGGCGGAGGCTGTGCAGCTAAATGCTTTTGCTGATCTTGCCGAACCGATCACCGGTTTGCGCATGGGCGGTACTGCAAAGATAGGCGGCAGCGCGGATCTGGCCTTGAAACCATTTAAAATATCGAGCGCCGATGCAACCATCAATTGGTTCGGGGGACAGATCCAGTATCGAAACATGAGCATGCGGCCATCCCTGCCCGATGCGGCGAATAAGCCCATTTGGCAGATGAAAGTCGCGACCGCAGACGGCCACAGATGGGATCTGCGCGCAGATCCGCTTGTGGTCGAGTCGCAAGCAGCGGTGCACATAAGCGGATTGGAGGCAGCGGTCCTGCCCTCCGCCTCGGGTTTGGAGATCACAGGAGGACTCACAACCGAACCACTGCTGCTGAATATCACCGGGCTGCCGGCCCGGTCGCTCAATCTGACCAAAAGCCCTAGAATTGACGGCAGCTTCAAAGCGTCCATCAACCGGACAAGCGGCTGGACGTTCAGCTTTGAAGGTACACCGACCCAGCGACAGATCCAGCTTGAAGTCAGCGCACGGCAGTTGAGAGCACGGATGGGGCCCCTGCACATTTCAGCCAGTGGCAATTCTGAACAATTGGCTGCTCAATATAAGGCCACGCTGGACAGTTTGAGGCTTCGCAGTGATACGATGACCGGCAGTGCATCAGTGCTTACTTTAAATGGCAAGACGACTCTGCCCATGGCATCGCCAAGCGATCAACGGACCGAGGTAACTCTTTCCCTGACGAACGCCTCGGGGAGTACCGATAAAGTTAAGTTCAGCGGTGCCAAAGCCGGTTTCCAGGGGACCCTGCACACACGAGAACCCGCTGGTCCGCAAATATACGGTACGGCCCGCTTTTCGGCCGCAAAATTAACGGCGGTTGAAACAACGGCCGAAGTCCAGAACGCCAGCGGTATGCTGCCGCTAAGCTGGCCGCCGCCCAAAAAGACCGGAAAAGCCGGGCAATTCAAAATTGGATCGGCTCGGTTCCAGAAATGGAAATTAGCGAACATTTCCGGAGTCATTAACCAGACCAGCCACGGCTTTGATGTGCAAGGCAGCCACAAAGATGCCATTGTCCCCGGTTTGGGACTTAATTTCAGCGCGAAAAGCCGATTGGTCGGACACGGAGCGCCGGTAGTCGACCTAAGCGTAAATGCCGGTCGCCCAAAAAGCGCGGCCGCAATTGACTTAGGCACCCTGCTGCCAGGCGGCAAGGGGATGGTGTTCAGCGGCCTTCTGGAAGCCAGTGCCGATTTGCGAGTGGATGCCGGTGGAGTGAATGGCCAATCCAGCCTCAAATTAACGGATGGTTTGCTGCAGGCATCCAAAGAAAATTTTAAGGTCAGCGGCATCCAGCTGGGGCTCGAGATGCCTGGAATACCGGTGTTACGCAGTGCCCCCGGGCAACAATTGCGCTTTGCCAACGCCATTTTGGGAGATATTCAGATCCACAACGGTCTCATCTCTTTCCAGCTTGAATCCGCCCCGGCGGTGCTCCTCGAAAAGGGGCAGTTCGACTGGAGCGAAGGTCGGGTCGATATGCACTCGACCCGAATTTTTCTCGATAAGGAAGATTATGAGCTGACGCTTTTTTGCGACCGGCTGAATCTTGCCCGCCTGCTGGAGCAATTCGGAGCAGCCGATGCAGAGGGCACCGGCACCGTCTCGGGGAAAATACCGATCCGCTACCAGAATCAAAAATGGAGCGTTGCCGACGGGTTTCTATTTTCATCACCGGGCGAGGGCGGTCAAATCCGCGTTCAGGGAACCGAGATCCTGACTGCCGGGATCCCCAAAAACAGCCCCCAGTACATGCAGCTGGAAATTGCACGCGAGGCTTTGAAAGACTATAATTTTGACTGGGCCAAGTTAACGGTCAGCACCGAGGGTGAGGACATGCTGCTGAAGCTTCAATTGGACGGCAAACCGGCCAAGACCCTCCCCTTTGCTTTTAGTAAGGACATCGGCAGTTTCGCCCGCGTCGATGCCCAGGCCAAGGGATCGACTTTTCAGGGAATCCGTCTGGATGTCAATTTCAGACTGCCATTGAACAAGATACTGCAATATAAGTCCATTATCCAAATGATGCGCAAAAAATGATGCGCGAGAAGGAGACAAATGATGGGAAAAGTGATCTGGACTATCGCTGCCGCGTTTATTCTCACGACAGCCATCGGTTGCACCCAGCACAAGGTGGAAGTCGCTCCGGTGGAGGTCAAGCCCATCCACATCACCATTGATGTCAATGTCAAAGTGGATCGGGCCCTGGACGATTATTTCGGTGATATAGATGCCGCCAAAGAGGAAATCAAATAGGCAATCACACCAAATTTGTGCTGCAAATAGTTCTGCTAAAAGGAGACGAACAAATGAATTCAAAAATTCGAATCGTATTTATTCTGGTGACGGTTGCCCTTTTAATCTCTGCGGCGACCCTGGCAGGTGCGGGTGACATCAAAGACCGCATGCTGGAACGACTGCCTGAAATTCAGGCGCTCAAAACCGACGGCGTTATCGGCGAAGACAAAGACGGTTTTCTTAAATTTCGTAAAGATGCGGGTGATAAGCAAGCACTGGTAAATGCCGAAAACGCCGATCGCGGCGAAATCTACAAGGCGATTGCCGCCAAACAAGGGGTTTCCGCACAAGTCGTCGGGCAGCGCCGGGCGCTGCAGATCGCGGAGCGGGCCAACCCTGGGGAGTGGCTGCAGAACGCCGACGGCAAGTGGTATCAAAAATAGGCGCGGCTAGCGGATTTGATAAAGCGGCTGACTGAGCCTTGAGCTTTTGCACTTTGGGCACCGGCTCGGGCGGGTCAGCCGCTTGCGCTTTGCGAATTCGAAACCGCAGCTGATGCAACGGCTGGGATGTATGACGAAGCGGCGTTTGTCAGTGGCAACCGTCCGCTCGACGTGGACCAGATGCGCATACACTTCCTTTTCCCTCACACTCAGTGCGCTTGAAAGCTCGTGCGCACCCATCGCTTGTTCTTCCAGTAGCGCTCTGATCTGCTGGCGCAATGTCTGTCCGTTATGACCCCGCTTTTTCCCTGTAAATTTTTGGACCATAGATTCCAGGTGTTCCGCGCTCGTCCCGCAGCATCCGCCTAGAATTTGAACGCCATACCTTTTGTTCAATTCAATCATACGGTCACCCCAATCATCGATGTCGTCGGCCTGCAGATTCTCGGCCCCATCCAGATCGGAATGGTCTTGTGAGGATGCGTTAGCCTGATAACCGATCAATCGAGACAAAACAGCCTTAGGCTGGGACTGTGGACTGAGAAATGCGGGGTAGGCGCAATTGATCATGTATCCCAACGGAGGACGGCTGCAACTTGAGTCGATCTCAGAAAAAGCGATATCCAGAGGCGTTCCATCAAGAATGCGCCCCTGCCGATTGATGACAAAGCTGATGATATATGGCAGGGCGGTTTTTTCCATGGCCTGGGCAATGCCGGCCGCTTCAGGAACTGCCGGTAGCGTTGCCGCAATAAGAAAATCCGGACCCGCGTCGAACAACTTTTCGATTTGCCAGCAATGAAATTTTTCCGAATCGGCTTTTGAAAGCCCCTCATTTGGACTATAAGCATCATTTTTACAGCCGATGAGCCCGCCGATCGCGATTTTTTTTTCCCACGGACCCCATTGGGCCTTTACATCATTTAGAAAGCTAACCGCGTCGGCATTAACGTCACTGAGGATACCTGCCTCTGATAATCGTTCTTGATTCGCACGCCAGGTCGGTGTGGAAATCGTGATGGGGATATCATCTGCCTGGGCAACTGAAATGTATCCATTGTAAAGCTCGGATAACACCGTCTTGCCAATCTGGTCATATATCAAAAGGGCGTGTTGGAGGCGCGGGTGCAAACTGACGCGACCGGATCTACTGACCGCTTCGACAATAGCCGCCTCGGCCAAAATAAAATCGCACGCCTCAAGCGTCCTGGACAAATTCATTATCTTCGACCCCGTTGATGGCGGTATATTGGCCTAATTATCCGAAGAATTCTTTAATAATATGATAACGGCCTTCAATGACGGCAGCCACCATGAGCAATGGAAAAACGAACGTAAAATAGACTATGTTGGCTTTCTTGAACCGTTCGTAATAAGTCAATTCCCCGGAGGTAAATCGATAGCCCAGGCCTTTCCAGATGCCGGTGCCCCAGCCGATAAACATGGCCGGCCATTCGAAAACGCCGTGGGGAATCAGCAGAAACGCAAGTTTGAACGCGGTAGTCCCGGCTGCCGATGCGATCACCCAGCCCAGAAGAAGACCATTGGCGGTTGCCGCGAATGCGGAGAACAAGCCCCACAATGAAAAGGCGCATGTAACAATATACGATGCCACCAGGTTGCGGAGAAAAATCTTTAGAATGAAAACGACTGCGCTTTTATCGACAAAGCCTTTGGTTAATTCGCGGACCTGTTTCTCAATAAAAGGAAAGTTGTCCGAGAACAGCCACCCGATGACGATTGCGCAGATATAGATCAATATTACACACAGGATACAATATCTGGCCGTGTGGATGGTAGCGAATGATTCGGTATAAATCTTTTTGATCATCAGAGGATGGCGTGTCCTGTTTAAGGGATGTTCTGCCGCACCTGTTTGCCCATACTGATTCTTTCTTCGGTCAGGTAGCCGTTGGAGGCGTAAAAACGTTCTACGGCTTCATTGCCTTCCATAATTTGAAGATTGATCTTCATACATCCGCGTTCGGCAAGTTTTTCTTCCACAAAAAAGAGCAATTTGGAACCGAGGCCTTGTTTCCGATATTCGGGCCGTACCGCCATGGAATATATCCACCCACGGTGGCCGTCATATCCAGCCATGACCGTGCCAATGACCGCATTCGCGTCCATCGCCACAAAAAACAGCCCACGTAGGAGAGCCAATCCACAACTTGCATAGCTGGGCACCAGCGTGCTCCCCTCGCGATCGGCTGTGGTGGACCATCACGGAGGCAAAACGTTCACCTGGCGGACTGTATGTCTCACTACCGAAAAAAAACATACCATACCAAGAAACCAAGCCCCAGCACACTCGCGACAATGAGACTCCCCAGAACCTTGTTAACCGAAAATATCTCGTGCATTTTGGCTTTGAGTGTGGCGTCACCTGCGTTCAGGTGTGGGAAGGGAATATCCTGGGGAATCTCACAGCCGAGAAAGGTACACAGCGGTTCCCAGCCGTCGTTCACCTGAAAGACCAGTAGGCGATCCTGAGGCACCATCCGTTTCACAGTGGCGTTATGCTCGTTGAACGTCTGAAGGAACGAATTTTGTCGCGTGTCTCATAGCCAGGGATGAATTTATCCAGTATAGCAAAGGTCAAGTCCAGATAGCGGCCCAATTTGGGGATGATAGTTCCCAATGGACGCACGCGGCTTGATAGGAGAATCAACGTCATAATGCTCTCATACCAGCGCTCGGCATCACGAACGGTCAATATGACTTTGGCTGTAGGAAACTCTTGCACAAGTTCTTTGAAATAGAAACAGGCTGGCGCATCCACGGTCGCCTCATATTCCCAAAAGAACATTTGCCAATCCATAGCAGCACGCCCTGAGACCAGGTCATCCCATACTTGCAGATGACTAGGCTCACGGCTGACAACTTCCATGTGGTAACATGGGTAGCCAAGTTGGTTGGCGGCGCAGCCCGCATCGACATTGTCCCAGTACGGGGAAGTCCTGCTCCAATAACCTTCACGTATAAACTCTTCCTCGACTCCTCTTCATTCTAGTTTCTGGTGCGCCAGACCCAGCCAGGTGGGACGTTACGACGGGGACCGTCACCGACGGGATGGGGGGCAGGAATGCGGACGAAATCCGCCGGGTCGTTACACGGACGCCAGCGTAACGCAGTGCAGCGTCCGTGTAACGGCCTGAGGTTGAGCCGCCAGGCGGGTTACCACAGAGTCTTGGCTAGAAGGCATTGCACACAATCACATAGCCTTTGTTTGGCGCTGCGATGAGCTTGGTCGGCTGCAGCCCCTTGCTGGACGGCTCTTCCTCATTTTGGAAATCGTGAGTATCGCCACGACTAGGGCAGCGGCGTGCCCTTGTCGTCGACAAAGACGTCAAACACCAAGAACAGGGCCGGATTCCGGGGCTCCACCGAGACTGGCGTGGTTGGTCACCAGAAGCGTCCCTTCCTGGTCGTTGAAAGCGATGTTGGCGGGATTAGCCCACGGCACGGGCGACCCCCGAGGGATCCAGCGCTGGTCCGGTGTAGACGGCATCCACCGAGCCGTCAGGGTTGAGGACCGTGATGGTGCTCGACACTTGGCCTATCGAGTCGTAGAGGTTCACAGAAGGTGTCTCCCCACCCCACATCCGCCAGCCAAGGGACTGAAGGTATATTTGGGTCAGCCGGACACGCAACCTGGAGGGCTAGATGGTCGTATTCCGGCCCAAGTCCCCACTCTCGTATGCATCGCTGGCCGACAGCAAAATCACCTGGAAGCCCAATTCCCTCAGAAGCCACGCAAACAGCCCATTCAACTCGTAGCAAAAACCACCTCGGCGTCGCATCACGATCTTTTCAAACAGAGCGTCCAAGGCAAGATCAATGGCACCCCAAGGTGAACATCAAGGTTCTCAAACGGCACGCGCTGCAAATGGGCAAGATGGATACCGCGCAAGGTTGCTACTGTTGGGAGGGTCGAACCATCGTAGTCTATGCGCTGCAGATAGGTCTGAATATCCATCCGTCTCCGGTTCCCAGAGCCTGGCGCCCGCAGATTTGCACGCTGGGCGTCACTATCCTATCTGGTCCCCGATCAACGCCTTGAGACGTGAATCTTCCCTGATCAGCTCCAGGTCGGGGTCTACACGGAGCCAGCCTAGATTGGTTACTGCCCCTTTGCCAACGCGACCTTTAGCAGGGCCAAGGCCCAATCTGTATCGCCGGTGACCGCGGCAAAGCTCGCCTGACCCAAAGTCGTCATCCGCCGATGCCATCTCTGCGGCAAGCGCATAGTTTTCTCGGCTTCCTCCTGGCACCCGACGGCGCGCAAGACCCTGGATAGGGCACCCCGTATCTCGTAGACCTTTGGTGCCAGGGCCACCGCGCGCTCGAGCTCGGCGATCGCCTCTTCGTGGCGGCCCGCGTGGCTCAAGGCATAGCCCAACATGCGATGTGGGGTGTCATCCTCTTCGTTTACCTCGATATAGTGGCGGCGGGTGGCGATAGATTCCTCATCGCTGGCATCGACAGATAGGCCATGCTCAGCACCTCAAGCGCGCTTTCATTGTCGGGCTGGCGGCGCACGGTCTCGACCAGGGTGGCCTCCGCCTCGTCCATCCGTCCTCGGCACGCATAGACCCAGCCAAGCTGCGCGCGCGCAAAGGGATGTTCCGGATCGAGCGCCACCGCCGCGCTGAAACGCGTCGAGCGCGGCCTCATAGTCACCCAGCCGCCACGAATAGAGTGTCCCCAGGCTGGCGTGCGGCTCGACGTAGGCTGGATACAGGGCGACCGCGCGTTGCAGTGCTCGAGCGCCTTTTCGGTTTGCCCGTTGTCCAGGTACGCCCGGCCGATCGCTTGGTCGCCGCGCGCGTCATCGGGACAGAGACCGATGGCGCGCTGAAAAATTGCTATCGCATCGTTATACCGCCTCGCATAAAAGTATGCCCAGCCCAACTTGTCGAGGCGTCCGTAGTCCGTCGGGTTGTCCCTGACAGCCCTCTCTGCAGCGGCAATCGCTTTCCCTTGTTCTTTGCTGTTCATAGGTTTCCTCTATACTTTGCTCTTTTTAGTACGCTGTTCCGAGAATTAGTATACCATCCTGGATGCTGTTTGTATATGACAAAAGTCGCTTTGACGACAGCGGGGAGAGGATACCTACATTCCCCTCAACGGACATACCGATCGTGCAGCGCCGCCAGATCGATCCGCGACGTGCCGTCTTTGTACCGTTTTCCGATCTATAGTATCATATGCACAAATCAGAGTAGCTTACATTGTGGCCCTCATCGTACCGGCCAACTAGACGGGGAGCACGTGAAAGACGCACTGCGCAGCCGACCCTCAGTCCTGGATAAGACCGAGAAATGGTCGGCTGTCTTTTGTGTATGGCCGTCCGACAGGTGCAAAGAGAATATCGTTTTTTCTTTGCGAGCAGATTCTGGAATGCAACGAGCCACCATTTGCAAAAAGAAGAGCAGGATGATGAAAAGGGTTCGCCAGATAGTCCCCCTGTAAAGTGTTGTTGATGAGAAATGTTTCACCCGTAGGCACCAGAAGAGGTGAAAGACACGTGAATGATTCTGCGGTAGAAGAAATGATTGATACGTGAATTGGAGCCAGGACACTTTGAGCGGATCCTGCCCCTATTGAATGCGTTCAAGCAAGAGGTAGGCGAAGCGCCACAGGACGAGGACGGTACAAACCGTTCCTAGAGGCCATCCGCAACGGCAGGATTTCGTTCTTTTCGCTGAAGAAAGAGAAACACCTGTAGGATCTGTTCTTTCAGCACGGCTTTTTCGACTTTTGATGGCGGCAGAGATATGGGTGTGTTTGAAGATTTCTATGTCATCCCGGAAAAGCGGAAACAAGGGATCGCCGCGATGCTTGTCGAATATGCGTTTGGGGAAGCAAAGAAAAGAAACTGCTCATCTGTCATTGTTGGCTGTTGCAAGGCGATGTCCCCGACTACCCGCACCTTGGATTTACTTTGATCCTTGGTTATATGCTATCCAGAGTGATCGATTAAAGAAGAGCAAGGCACAACCGGCACACCGGCCCGTTGATGACGACGTGGGAGAAAAACCAGAGTGAGCCGAGAGGACAATCGGGCACTGGCTGCCATAGGCCGCGCCCTGAGCAACCACAACTGAACCCCACTTCTATGGCTGAAAAATGAGCC